>DDGG01000013.1 GCA_002337525.1 Alphaproteobacteria bacterium UBA1908
CAACGGGATCAGGCTGTGGCAGATAAGACGGCGGCAGAACAGCAACTTCAGGCGAAGCTAAAATCTTTTCAGGATCAGGCAAAACAAGCATTAGAACTTAAGAAAAAGTTTCAAAACGCCTTAAAAGAAGCCAAGGTATCAATGGAAGCATCTGAGATGCGAATAAAAACGTTAACGGAAGCTTTAACCGAGTTAAGAAAAAAGGAATTAGCGGCTAATATTAGTTTGAATAATTTGGAAAAATCTTTAAAGAAGGCCAAGACTCAAAAAGATGCTCAGCGCTTAGAAGACGATCTGACACGGGCCGAGAGCTATTCACAAGCTGCTGCTCAGGGACTTGTGAAAACATTAACGCCTCTTATGCCTAAGGCAAAAGAAACGTTGAAAGGTCTTGCATCCCGGGCTCAGCGTCTTGAAAAAGCGCGTCATTTTTTAAAGTCGTTTCATACAAAAAGCCTTTCAAAAAAAGCGGGGTGAAACTCTTTTTATCCAGTTTAAAAATAAACAATGTGTATTTCGTACTCTACCTAAACAACCGAGTTAAGGGAGTCATGACGTACGTAATCACCAGAAGAATACTTCTATGAAACGCACCGGGAATTTCCGATACAAAGAGGTAAATATCGGGATATTCAAGTGTATCTTGAGAAGAGAAGAGTTATAAACCGGGTTTAATTTTGTGTGTTTTGCTGATTAAGACCTTTTCGCTAGAATATTTTTCTTGTAGGATAAGGCTGTCTTTTTTTTAAACCTGGAGTTTTTATGAGGTTTTTATCTTTTTTTATTGGTGTATCAACACTTTGTGCGTCTCTTTACGGTGTTCAGGCTCATTCTGTTTCCGGGAAGAAAGGGGATGAATTTCCCAAGTCTTTAAAACAGGAATCAGCAGATAATACTGTGCTGGTGGAACGCTATTGGGCGCGCCCTGGTAAAAAAGGACAGAACACAGCTGTGTATATGACATTGAAAAGTTATGTCGAGGCAAATGCTTTGGTCAAAGCTTCTTCTCCTCTTTGTCGTGAAGTGCAGGTGCATTCAACCTTTGAAGAAGTTATTGAGGGGACGCCTGTTCAGAAAATGCGTGAAGTTGAAGCCATTGACTTACCTAAAGGTCATGACGTTTTGCTTATGCCAGGAGGATTTCATATTATGTTGATAGGTCTTCATAAAGACCTATCGTCAGAAGGCTCTGAGACTGTTCCAGTCACGTTAACATTTAAAATGGGTCAAACGCTTGATTTGGCAGTTCCTGTGAGGAAAGATAAAAAGCCTTGCTCATGTTGTGAAGAGGCTGCTAAAAAGAAAGCCTAGGTTTTGCAAAAGACTTGAGTATGGTCGGCTGAAGATAGTTTTATGCTCTTTTTGGCTCACTTTTTGAAGTCGTAACTCTCAGTGGAATACGCATGCGCTTTCCGGATCATTTTATTGATGATGTTAAATCCAGAGTAGTTCTCTCGGATATTATAGGTCGTCGTCATAAAATAGTGCGTTCTGGAAAGTCACTGAAAATCTGTTGTCCTTTTCATCATGAAAAGACGCCTTCGTGTTATCTTTATGATGGGGATGGACACTATCATTGCTTTGGTTGTGGCGCGCATGGTGATGTGATTCAATACTTGATGACACAGGAAAATTTTTCCTTTCACGACAGTATTTCCTACCTTGCTAAAGAGTACGGCCTTGCTTTACCTGAAGTTGAGAAAAAAACGCCAGAAAGTGAAAAAGAACTTTCTCGAAGAGAGTCTCTTTTTCATTTAATGGAAGAGGTCACAAAGTGGTTTGAAGGGCAATTGCGTCATGCTAGAGGAAAGGGAGCGCTTCAATATTTGGAAGATCGCTCTTTTGACGTTGCTACCCTGGTGAAATTCAGAATTGGTTACGCTCCACCGGGGAATATTTTGATTCGGGAGTTTCACCGCACACGGGGGGTGCCTCTTAAGGATCTTGAAGAGGTAGGACTGGTTGCCAGCAATGAAGAAAGGGCTGAACCTTACGATCGTTTTAGGGATCGCATTATTTTTCCAATTATGAATAAAAAATCTCAAATCATAGGTTTTGGAGGGCGTCGATTGGGATCAGATAAGGGACCCAAATATTTGAATTCTCCTGAAACAAGACTTTTTCATAAGGGGGCGGAGCTTTATGGTCTGCATCTTGCTGCGAAGTCAAAAGACCGGGGGAAGCCTGTTATTGTTTGCGAGGGGTATACAGATGTGATGAGCCTTTATCAAGCCGGCTATGAGCGTGTTGTTGCTCCTTTGGGGACAGCTATTACATCGACTCAAATATCTCTTTTATGGCGTTTGTCAAAAACGCCAGTTCTTTGTTTCGATGGAGATATTGCTGGTGTTAAAGCTGCTCAACGTGCTGCAGAGACATCTTTGCCGATCCTGACAGCAGAAAAGACACTGCAGTTCCTTTCCTTGCCAGAAGGAGAAGATCCGGCAAGCCTTATTAACAAAGGAGGGCGCTCTCATTTTCACAAACTTTTGGAAACAAAAGGAAAGCCGACTGTGTCTGTTCTTTGGCAATCCTGTCTTCCCGAGAGTCCCCCAAAAACACCGGAAGAACGCGCAAAAATAAAGAAGAAAATATCGGCGCTGTGTTCGCAAATTAAAGATTCTGATTTAAAGGATTCCTATTATGCAGCGTTGCAAGAGTTTTACCAATCTTATCTGAAGAGGCGCCTTTCTTATCATAGCGAGACATCAAAGCAGGCATCCTGGCAGAAAAATAAATGGCAAGGGAAATTTGAAACTCCTGATGTGCACTCCCTTCCTGTTGAGCGTCCAGAGCTTAATGCTGCTTATATGAGAGAGGCAATTTTGCTTTATACACTTCTCAATTTTCCAGCTTTAATTCAAGAGTATGAAGAAGAAATAGCCCATTTTCAAACCAGTTCTGCCTCTCTTCAAAAACTTAAGGCTTGTCTACTGGAAATGATTAATGACTATCCAGACCTTGACAGAAATACTTTAAAGGCCCATCTGTACGAAAGACAGTTTAAAAATATTGTAGATGAACTTCAGGGAGGCAATATCTGTATTCATGCTTCCTTTGCCCGTTCTGACAAGGACTTATCAGAGGTACGACCTCTTTTTGAAGAGTATTTAAAAGCAGATTGTACACACCGCCCTGCTTTTGATGATATGAAGAATCAGGCAGAAATTTTTGCGACCAAAATGTCTGTCGATCAATGGGACAGAATTAAATATAGAAGAGAGTTAATAGCATCAAACTTGTCTGAAGCTGAGAACAGGGCAAGAGATCAAGAAAAGTAAGAGTGAGAAAGGATTTAAGGGGTGTCTGAAACAGTAAAGAAACCTTCCAAGCAAACAGAGCTTGAAAAACCAGTCAAAAAGGCAGATTTGAAAGAATCCCTCAAGTTATTAATATCGACGGGTAAGGAACGAGGGCACCTTACCTACGATGAAATTAATAAGGCTTTGCCCGAGAACCAGCTTTCTTCAGAGCAAATTGAAGACGCGATGTCTGCAATCAGCGAGATGGGTATCGACATTGTTGATGCAGATGAAGAGGGAGAGGAAAGCAATGAAACGGGAGAGGCGACCGAGGGTGCCCTGGAGGGAGATGATGAAGATGCTTCCGGAAACCTGAAAGATGATGATGCGAGTGGACGCACAGATGACCCGGTACGTATGTATTTGCGTGAGATGGGACGTGTAGAGCTTCTCTCTCGTGAGGGTGAAATCAAGATTGCAAAGCGGATTGAAGAAGGTCGTTTTGCAATGATTGATGCGATTTGCGAAAGTCCTCTTACAATCCGTGCCATTGTTGATTGGAGAGATCAGATTTTAGAAGAACGCCTTCTGTTGCGAGATGTTGTCGATCTTGAAGATATGAACGCCGTCGCTATGGATGAAGAGGGCGAGGAGGTTATTGAAGGCGAAGAGGGTGTCGCGCTTCCCATGCCGGAAGCTCCTAAACTTCCTGAAAAATCTTCCGAAGAGGATCAGGAAATAAAAAATGCCAAGTCATCTGATGATAAAGAATCTGCTTCAGAGAGTGAAGATTCAGAGGAGGAAAGAGATGAGGATGAAGATGATGGTTCTCAGTCTCTTGCCATGCTGGAAGAACAGCTCAAGCCTCAGATTCTTGAAACATTTGATCTGATTGCAGAAACTTATGAGAAATACCATGCAGTTCAGGTGGAACGCCTTAATCTCGCTCAGGAAGGAAAAACTCCTTCTGAAGAAAATAACAAGATCTTTAAATCTCTTAAGGAGTCTCTTGTGACTTTAATGAGTAGCGTTCGTTTGAATAGCTATCGTATCGATCAGTTAGTAGAAGAGCTCTATAACCATAATCGAAAGCTGATGGGGCTTGAGGGTAAAATGCTTCGTCTTGCTCTGGATACTGGTATAAAGCGTGAAAACTTCCTGAAAGAATACCAGGGATCAGAGTTGGACCCTGAATGGATGGACCGTATGTCTTCTTTTTCCGGGAAGGGCTGGAATACTTTGCTTGAAAAGCATGGCGCCGAACTGATTTCTATTCGTGAGAAAATTGGTGAAATTTCTGTTGAGTCGGGTTTAAATATTCCGGAATTCCGCCGGATTGTCTCTGCGGTTCAAAAAGGAGGCCGAAAGTCAGCCCGGGCAAAAAAAGAAATGATCGAAGCTAACCTGCGCCTGGTAATTTCAATTGCCAAGAAGTACACAAACCGGGGTTTGCAGTTCCTTGATCTTATTCAGGAAGGCAATATTGGTCTTATGAAAGCGGTTGATAAATTTGAATACCGTCGTGGCTATAAGTTTTCAACCTATGCAACCTGGTGGATTCGTCAGGCTATTACTCGGTCAATTGCAGATCAGGCCCGCACAATTCGTATCCCTGTTCACATGATTGAAACGATTAATAAATTGGTACGAACATCTCGTCAGATGCTTCACGAAATTGGCCGTGAGCCAACGCCTGAAGAACTCTCTAAAAAACTCATGATGCCAATCGACAAGGTGCGCAAGGTCATGAAAATTGCCAAAGAACCCATTAGTCTAGAAACTCCGATAGGCGATGAAGAAGACGGGTCTTTGGGAGATTTTATCGAGGATCCTAATGCCGTTCAACCACTGGAAGCTGCGGTTAATTCGAATTTGCGCGAGACGACTACACGGGTTCTGGCCAGTTTAACAGCCCGCGAGGAGAGAGTGCTTCGTATGCGTTTTGGGATTGGAATGAACACGGATCACACTTTGGAAGAAGTGGGGCAACAGTTTTCTGTGACGCGGGAACGTATCCGTCAGATTGAAGCAAAGGCGCTGCGTAAACTCAAGCACCCAAGCCGTTCACGAAAATTAAGAAGCTTTTTAGACAATTAACCTTTCTTAATGAAAAGCCATGGGGGATGACCTCGTGGCTTTTCATCTCCTTCCTAAAGAATATATTTTTTCGAATAAAACAAGTCACTTAAGTCTTCTCTTTGTTTTCATTGATTGACCATTTGATAATTTTTTGATACTTAATGATAGAGTCATTTATTTTCATTTTCTATTGGAATGTATTGTGATTCTTATAACTGGGGAATTGTTATCAGGGATGCATGAAAGGAAAAGATAAAGAAAGTTTGTACTGTCTATTTGGCCTTGCAGCTTTATATGTCAGCAGCGTTTGCCAGCGACTTTTTATTAGAGGAAGCTCAAAGGTTATGCTCGGGGCCGTATTTGTGCCACTATGATTCTGATACAAATACATGGGCTCGATTTTATGGTCCTGAAGCGCTTGACTCCAGTTCAGAGGGATCTTCCTGGAATGCTCCTGTTATTGTTGGTCTTGTTCTTTCTGTGGCGATTCCTTTTACCAGTATTATGGTCACTCGTTGTCTGGACTGGGCGGCATTTTCCTGTGAGGGCTGTTTTGGCTGGATGCAGGATACAGGACGACAAAGACAAACAAATGCCATAGTGGCTGCGATCAACAATTTCGATGGCGGAATAGCCGTTAAATCCTCTAACAGGGACTCTTGTGATCAGGAAAGGCGTTATTCAGACCTTCGGGAACAAGAGTCTTTATCTGAGGAAGAAAGGAAGCAGGGGAGAGAGAGCTTTAGATGAAGCTTTAGACCTTGCAATTTGTACTAGCCCCGATAGTGATCTTGAAGAGGGGTTTGATAATAATTGTGATAAAAAAGTTCAGTAATTATGATGAACTATTAGAGGGATTCAAGTATGAAAAAGTTTGTTGTCTTTATTGTGGGTTTTATATCCATGATAGCTCATAACTCTTTAGCCTCTTGTGAAATAGGAGGAGAGATAATTGATTGGAAAGGGCTTCGAAATCGAAGGGGTGGTATTGTAACTGAACAACATCGTTTGGTTCCTGCCGTAGCTGCTAATCAAATAAAACATCAAGCCGTTTATCAACTTCAGGCAGAATTGGATGTTGATAAAATTCTTTCAAAAATGGGAAACGGAATTTCAGAACTTTATGCGAATCAAGACGATGCAATTATTGATCATTTGATAACTTTATTGAAAAAAGGTGATTTAGACGGACAAATTTTTCTCGCAAAGCTTTTGGATGGAAGTTGGAGTAAAACTTATCTCTCCTACGTGCGTGCTATTAAATGCTATTTGGCTGTATTGAAAAATCCTCACTTGGAGGAAAGGTCTCTGTATCACAGGGAAGCTCTGGCGGGTTTGGAAAGGGCACGCAGGAAATGCGAGGAAGAAAGCCAAAAGAAGGCAACGGTTGCCAGAAGGTAAGCCCAACAGCGTGCAGATAAAAAACTTGATTACTCTACAGAGAAGCTAGGATAAAAATATTTCTCTCTCAATTTCTTAAAAATATTCTCCTATTTGAAAATATTTCCTGGTCAACCTTCTGATGATTCATTAATCAGAACAGACTTTGGAAAGGCCTAACACTTTAAAGGATGCTTTCCTGAATTTTGTTGGATTTGATTAAAAAGATACCTTTTTTTAACTTTTTACGGGTAGCCTAAATGTCTGATTATTCTTAAGGTTCATAGATGTTTTTGGTGAATATCGTTGTACTGCGAGAAGAAAAAAGAAAGGATAACCCTTTGTTTTTTATTCACTTAATTTAAAATATGCACTTATAAGAAAATTTTGACACAATCAAGAGTTGTGACAAAAGACCTTTTTTTGTATAAAGTTTTAATTACATTTAATAAAGCAGGGACCATATGGCGGAAAAAGTAAAAAATTCATCGACTTACCCTTGGCTCAAAAATTATCCCGAGGGGATTGATTGGGATGCTCCTCTCGCTGAAGGACGTATCTACGATCTTCTGGATACTTCGGCAGAGGCCTTTCCTAATGCGCCATGCATTGACTTTCTGGGAAAGAAATATACATATGCCCAGGTTCAGGACCTATCAAATCGGGTTGCGAAAGGCTTACAAAGCCTTGGTCTGAAAAAAGGGATGAAAGTTGGTCTTTTTATGCCGAACGCACCCCACTTTATCTTTTTTTACTTTGGGATCATGAAAGCAGGAGGCGTTGTTGTAAATTATAGCCCTCTCTATGCCGAGCGCGAAGTTGCCCAGCAAATTGAAGACTCTGAAACCGATTTCATGGTGACTCTTGATCTAAAAATACTTTATGACAAGATCTTTCCAATGCTGGAGATGACGCGTCTTAAAAAGATTTTACTCTGTCCTTTGGCGGGGGCTCTTCCTTTTCCCAAGAATTTTCTATTTCCTTTGCTCAAGGCAAAGGATGTTGCAAAAATTTCCTGGAATGATTGTCATGTGGCCTTTGAACAGCTGATTTCAAATGATGGAGTCTATAAAGCCGTTGAGGTTGATATTCATCAGGATGTCGCGCTGTTACAGTATACCGGTGGCACGACAGGTGTTCCTAAAGGGGCGATGTTGACTCATGCCAATGTCTATAGCAACGCCTGTCAGGCGGAAATGTGGTTTAAGGGCATTGAAAAAGGTCAAGAGCGGATTCTGGCGGCGTTACCCCTGTTTCATGTTTTTGCGATGACGGCCGTGATGAATCTGGCAATGAAAGTTGCTGCAGAAATTGTCATGATTTTTCCACGTTATGACACTAAAATGGCAATGAAGCTTATTGAAAAACATAAGATTACATTTTTCCCGGCTGTGCCCACAATTTATAATCTCATTAGTAATGATCCTCATGTCCAAAAGTATGATCTGTCATCGTTAAAGGCCTGTTTGTCAGGTGGGGCAGCCTTGCCTCTAGAGGTGAAGCATAGCTTTGAAAGGCTGACCGGATGTAATTTAATAGAAGCTTATGGGTTAAGTGAGACATCTCCTGCAGCGACATCCAATCCAA
>DDGG01000003.1:0-5315 GCA_002337525.1 Alphaproteobacteria bacterium UBA1908
AGCTCAGCTGGGAGAGCGCTACAATGGCATTGTAGAGGTCAGGGGTTCGATCCCCCTCGGCTCCACCAATCTCTGAACTAGAGAGTCTGGTTTTCTTCTTGTGAAATCCAGATAACTAACATCCAATTCAATTCTTGCGATGATATGGTTCTATAGCGTAAAATGGTTCTATAAAGTAACGGGGAATCTTTCATGATAAGAAAATATTTTTGGACACTACTTTTTCTGGGAATCGGGCTTATCGGGTTTTCTGCTGAAACCCTGGGGCAGTTCCAAACAAGTTATTATGGACCTACAACGCTGGAAAATCAGACGCATCCTATGCTGACAATTTTTGGTCCGGCGACCCTTCGAAATGTGACTGTCACAGGGAAAACGTCCCTAAAAGGGAGTGCAACCCTTATAGGAGGGCACTATGGTGTTATTAATATTCACGGCCCTTTTCGGGGAGTTGGGGTTACCTGCCAAACTCTTGAAGCCTATGGACCTGTCTCTTTAAATTCTTCTGACATTCAAGGTCAGTTTATCGTTAATGGTCCTTTGACGGTTGATGGTGGAACTTTTCAGGATATTTCTGTTGCTGCTGATGAGGTTACTCTAAAGGATGCTCAGCTTCAAAGTCTTACCGTGCGACAAAACCATCCGGATCATCCCAGACCCCAGGCTGTAAGTTTGGAGGGAACGACAAGTATTACAGGAGATATTATTTTTGAAGGCAAGAATGGTGTTGTCCGTGTGAAAAATGACACTGTGACTTTCAAGGGGAACCTTGAAAATGGTCGTCGGGAAAATCTTTTTGAGTCTTCTCTAAAGTAAAGTTTTGACCTGTTATATCGAACTTTTCAAAAGAGAAGTTCAAGAAAGGAAAAAGTCTTTTGTTAGGACGTATATGGGATTATGGTAGGTCATTGATTTCTGATTAAAAGGTTTTTTTGTGTTTTATGTCGATATCCTTTTACCCTTAAAACTCGACAGACCTTTTACTTATTTCATTGATAATCATGAAATGCCCCTAATTGGGACGTTAGTCAACGTTTCCTTTCGCGGAAAAGTGATGACAGGTGTTATCTGGCACGTTCTAAAGTCTCCTCCTGAAGCAAGTATTCTCCCAAAGATAAAGCCTATTCTAAAAATTTATCAGGATGTTTCCTTTAAAAGCTCTTTTTGTCAGATGATCGAGTGGGTTGCTCGGTATACTCTTTCACCCCTGGGTTTGGTTTTGAAATTGGCCCTCTCATCTTCTAGTTTCTTAGAGCCCCCAAAGGCAATTATTGGATATCAACTTGCCTCATCCTGGCCAAATATTATGATGACGTCTGCTCGAAAAAGAGTGCGAGATTTTTTGGCGAAGAACGCTTTCCCCGTTATTCTTTCTGATCTTGAAAAGCAGGTGGATGTCAGCCGGTCCGTTTTAAGAAAAATGATAGAGGAAAAAGCTCTTATTGAGCAAGAAATTTTAATAGAAGAAACACCTTGTGAACTTGATTTATCCAAGGAAGGTCATTTCTCTCCAGAACAGAAGACGGCAATTAAAAAGCTATGTCAGGATGTGGAGGCAAAGGATTTTTCAGTCACACTTTTAGATGGTGTAACCGGATCAGGAAAAACCGAAGTCTATCTGGAAGCTGTTGCACGGACCTTGCAACAAAATCAGCAAGTTCTCATTCTTTTGCCGGAAATAGCGTTAACACCTCAAACATTGCGTCGTTTTGAGAAGCGCTTTGGAGCGCTGCCTCATCTTTGGCATTCAGGTTTAAGTCAAAAAGATCGCTGCTCTACCTGGCAGTCTGTTTTAAAAGGAACGACCCCTGTTGTTATTGGGGCGCGTTCGGCCCTTTTCTTGCCGTTTAAAAACCTGGGATTGATTGTCGTTGATGAAGAACATGAGCAATCTTACAAACAAGAAGAAACAGTTCTTTATCAGGGGCGGGATATGGCGGTTGTGCGAGGGCATATAGAAAAAATCCCTGTGATTTTAGCCTCTGCAACACCTTCTCTTGAATCTTATGTTAATACTCTTGAAGGGCGTTATGACAGAGTTGTTCTGAGTGAGAGATATGGAGGCGCTACCCTGCCGAATCTAATCTTGTTAGATCGTCGTCAACCAACAGAAAAAATGAAAGGGGTTCGATGGCTTTCCAAAAGTTTGATTGAGGCTCTTTCTAAAAATCTGTCTCGCCGGGAACAGTCCTTGCTCTATCTAAATAGACGGGGGTATGCTCCGCTAACCTTGTGTGGTGATTGTGGAGAACGTCTTGCTTGTCCCGGTTGTTCTGCATGGCTTGTTGAGCATCGATCGAAGGGAAAGCTTTTATGCCATCACTGTGGCTTTGAAAAGCAACGCCCTGCAATTTGCCCTTCCTGCGAAAGTAAGGATTCTCTGGTCGCATGCGGACCCGGGGTAGAGCGCCTTGAAGAAGAGGTCCAAAGTCTTTTTCCCAAATCTCGTATTCTTGTTTTAGCCAGTGATCAGGGGAGTTTTAAAGATCGGGAGGAGCAGCTTAAAAAAATCGAGCAAGGGGAAATAGATATTATTATTGGAACCCAGATGGTTGCCAAGGGTCATCATTTTCCGGGATTAACTCTGGTTGGTGTTGTGGATGCGGATCTGGGTTTATCAGGGGGGGATTTGCGTGCTAGTGAGAAAACGTATCAGCTTTTGCATCAAGTTTCCGGTCGTGCTGGTCGTGCTGATCAACAGGGTCATGTTTTTCTTCAAACTTTTATGCCTGATCATCCTGTTTTGGAAGCTTTGATTAACGGCGATCGTCATGCCTTTCTGGAAGCTGAACGTCAGTCGAGAGAGCTTTTTGAAATGCCACCCTATGGACGTTTGGCAGGCATTATTATTTCTGGATCTGGGGAAGACAGTGTCGAGAAAGGATCACGGCATTTAGCCCGTTATTTATCAAAATTTCCAGATATAACCTTGTTAGGACCTGCTCCAGCTCCTTTGGGAAAAATTCGCAGTCGTTTTCGGTGGAGGATTCTTGTAAAGGCGTCCAAAGACTATCGGCTTCAGCCCTGTCTTAGGAAAATGGTTCAAAATGTCTCCTTACCAGGCAATCTCAGGGTACAAATTGACATCGATCCCTATTCTTTTCTCTAGCAGAAAATCCTTGTTTTTATGATTTGTTATCCAGAGCTTGGCAACGCCAACCGTAAGGATCCAGATTACCTGGATCATGATCTTGCTCTAACACCTGGATTCTTCAGTCGCTTTTGCTCTTTCTGAATGACGGTGGTTGTCATCCAGAGCGAGACATTGTGGAGCGTCGGGATCCAGACTTCAAAGGGCCGGAGCTTTTCAGAAAAAGGATACCTGGATTCTTCAGTCGTTTCACTCCTTCTGGATGACAGAATACTGACGTCACCTAGAAGAGGCCCCTTCTATCTGTCATCCAGAGCGAGAGATCCTTAACCATAGTTGAGGTTAGATAATTTTTTTAAGGTTTAGTCTTTTGATAATAAAAGTGAGCTAAGCTGTTTTAAAGACTCCATAATTTCAACTTTATAGACAACACTTTTGTTCGTTTCTGCTGATTTGACAGCAAGAATAAAACTCTCATTTGTATCTGTTAATGTACCCATAATCAGTATTCGGCTTGTCGCAGGAAAAGAGCCTTTCAAGATGGTTCCAGCTTCTGTACGTTCAACAGTTCGACCATCCGAAAAAGAAATTTTGAGAGCATGATAGCTTTCTTTGAGTTCTTCACAGGACCAATAAATACTTGAAGCAAAAGCGCTTTGCAGCAGGACACAAAAAATATAGGAATATAAAAACCGAATAGTAAGACCACCTAATATAAACTTTTCTTCTTATTAACCTGAAAAACTTAATAAAATCTATTTTTTTGCAAGAGGATGCGCTTTTTTATAGGACGCTAATAGGGAATCAGTTTCAATTTCAGTATATCGTTGCGTGGTGGAAAGGCTCTCATGTCCCAATAAGTCTTGAAGAGTCCTCAGATCTCCTCCTGCCTTTAAAAGGTGCGTGGCAAAGCTGTGTCGCAGGCTGTGGGGCGTTGCATCTTGTGAAAGACCTAAAAGTTCTCTGAGGCGACGCATTTGAAGTTGTGCAATCGTTGGTGACAAGCGTCCTCCTCTTATTCCAAGAAAAAGTGGAGCTGTTGTTCGGGATTTTAGGGGATGCGTTTTTAAATAAGCTTCAAGGCGATCCAAAACAATTGGCAGTATAGGAATAAGACGTTCTTTCTTGCCTTTACCACGTACTCTAAGGTAGCGGGTTTCCGGCGTTAAATCTTCGATATTGAGGGCAAGAGCTTCTGAAAGACGAAGCCCTCCTGCATATAGTAACGTAAAAAGAAGATGGTCTCGAAGATCAATTTCCTTACACTGATTTTCCACAGGAGCTGTTTGGGTCACCAAAAGAGCTTTTTCTTGATCCAGGGGACGCGGAAGGGTTTTCTTGAGACGAGGGCTTTTAAGACGGCTGATAGCCTGATTATCAAGACCATATCGTTCCAGTAAAAAACGAAAGAACGTTTTCAAGGCTGATAAGGTTCGGGCATTTGTCCGTATAGAGGTTCCATGTGCGAGACGATGGGCTAAAAAAGCACGAAAATCAGAAGCGGTGAGGTCTCTTAAGTTTGATTTTTTAAGGGTTTCGGTTCCACAATGGTCTTTTATAAATATAAAAAAAGACTTTAAATCAAGCAGGTAATTTTTAAGGGTATGAGGTGAGAGCTGACGTTCGAAAGTCAGCTCATCCCGAAAAAGGTTCAGATCTTCAAGAAGACAGGCATTGAGAGACCCTTCGAAAAAAAACTCCAGATCTTTATGTTTTTCGGATGTCATTTTACTAAAAACCTTCCAAAAAATTTTCAGGAATAAAAGAGTTTTTTTATCTATAAAATAGAGTGCCCTGTCTTTTTCCAGTCTTCAAGAAAATCATGTAAGCCTTTATCCGTTAAAGGATGCTTATAAAGCTGTTGGAAAACTTTACCAGGAAGTGTGGCGACATCTGCACCGGCCTTTGCGGAATCAACAACATGGGCAACGCTGCGAATCGAAGCTGCTAAAATTGCTGTATCATAATCTCCGGCATCATAGATGTCGCGAATCTCCTCGACAAGAGCAATCCCGCTGTGCCCCAGATCATCAAGGCGCCCCAGGAACGGCGAGATGAAAGTTGCACCAGCTTTGGCTGCTAATAGGGCCTGGGCAGGAGAAAAACAAAGTGTAACGTTTACCATCGTGCCCTCACAGGATAATTGACGACAAACTATGAGTCCTTCCCGGGTTAAGGGGACTTTCACAGCAACGTTAGGCGCAAGATCACGAAGGTGCCTTCC
>DDGG01000003.1:5407-93934 GCA_002337525.1 Alphaproteobacteria bacterium UBA1908
AAGGTGCCTTCCTTCTTTCAGCATACCTTCGACGTCTGTTGCAGTTACTTCGGCACTAACAGGGCCATCAATTAGAGTGCAAATTTCACGAATAACCTCCTGAAGGGGACGTCCACTTTTTGCAATTAAAGAAGGATTTGTTGTGACCCCGTCAATTAAGCCTGTTTCACAGAGAAGTCGAATTTCATCAAGGTTGGCACTATCTAGAAAAAGATCCATAAATTTACCTTATTGTTGATCATTTTGATTGTGACAGTACTGGAAGGAAGTCTTTATGAAAAGAACTAACTGAAGAATTCTTTCAGGAATTAATTTTTAGGGATTAAATATTTTGTCAGTATGGCTATTTTTGTAATCTTATGATACCGTCTGTTTTCATATCTTTCGATAGTCTTGAAGATGTCTATTTTAACTGAATGGCAATAATATTTACAGAAAACTATTTTAAATCAATCTTTTAAAGTTTTTTAATGCTTGAAATTAATGCCAAAACGTCGCAAGACAGACCTGAACGATTATTTGTAGTAGGAGAAAATCGTGTCCGTTGCCTGTCTCAAACCTGTTGATTCTTTTCCAGATCTTGCAGGAGCCTTGTACCAAGCCGGTTTTTTATCAAAGGCACAGGTAAAAGTTCTTTTAAGAGAAAAATTAAAATCTGGCAGACTTCTTGAAGATCTTGTTGTTAGTTTGGGGTTTATAGATCATCGTGTTCTGGAAACGTTTTTAAGTCAAAAAGAGGGTGTCACTTTTTTTGATCCTGAAAATCACTTCATTGATCCTGCTTGTTTGGCTCAACTTCCCAAAGAAATTGCCTGGAGGTATAAAGTTTTACCTCTTCACTTTAAGAATGATATTCTGGTTATCGCAATGCGCGATATTCATGATGTGCTGGCCCTCGATGTGGTAAAGCGGTATTTCCCGGGTATAAAAGATTTAAAAGCGATTGCAGCACGCCCAGAAGATATTTCTCGTTTTCTTGAAGAAGGGTATGGAGCTGAAATGTCTCTTGACGGTATTTTAGATACGCCTTCTTCTGGCATTCAGAGTGTCGGAAATCAGGAAAAGAGTCCAGCCCTTCATTTCCTGGAGGCTCTGTTGAGACGTGCCGTTCGAGATCATGCTTCAGATATTCATCTTGAACCAGATCATTATTGTGTTCATGTAAGATGTCGTATTGATGGTGTTTTACGTCATACTTTTTCTTTTCATAAAGACTCCTGGTCAGAAATTTGTGTAGGAACTAAAGTGATGGCCGGCATGAACATTGCAGAATCACGTGTCCCTCAAAGTGGCCGATTTACAAAAAAACTATATGGCCGAGAAGTTGATTTTCGTGCTGCAACGCATCCAACTCTTCACGGAGAAAATGTTGTTTTACGAGTTCTTGATAAACTTTATTCTTTAAAACCTCTGGACAAGCTGGGATTTTCTTCTTGTCAGTATAATATCTTTAAAAAACAGCTTCAGAGCCCTGAAGGGCTTATTTTACTGACAGGACCGACGGGGTCAGGGAAAACCACAACATTATATTCCATGTTGAGTTATTTGCAGGCCACAGAGCGTAATATTATGACACTTGAAGAACCTGTTGAATATGAAGTAAGAGGCATTCGTCAAAGTGCTGTCAAAGATCTGGGGGGAATTCGATTTGCAGACGGGATACGTTCCTTGTTGCGTCAAGACCCCGATGTAATTTTTATTGGAGAAATTCGTGATCCGGAAACAGCCTCTATGGCCTTACGGGCAGCGATGACGGGGCACCTTGTTTTATCAACATTGCATACAAAAGATGCGGTAGGGGCCTTCCAAAGGCTTCATGACTTGGGGGTTTCTCTCTCTTTAATGGAAGGTAATCTCCTTAGTGTTGTTGCTCAGAGACTTGTGCGTTGTTTATGTCCGGATTGTGGTGAAAATACTTCTGAAAAAGGATGTGATGTCTGCCATCAAACAGGATACAAGGGGCGCATTGCTATTGCAGAAGTACTAGAGATTACAGAGAAAATCGATGATCTGATTGGACAGGGAAAAGGGCGTCACGCACTTTTAACAGCGGCTTGTGAGGAGGGGTTTTCTGATCTTTACCAACACGGTATGCAGCGTGTTCAGTTAGGCCAAACAACCGTTGATGAAGTTCATAGAGTTTTAGGAGTGAGAAGAAGATCCTGATGCCCTATTTCTCATATCGAGCTTTTTCAAATCAGGGTGAACGTTTTAGCGGGTATCGTTTAGCAGAAACACCAAAGATGTTGGCGAGAGATCTTTTAAAAGAGGATCTTTATCTTGTTAGCTGTCGACGATCTTTTTTTAAAAAATTATTTAAGACGCCAAAAGAAAAGGAATTCCAGGATTTTTTACGTCATATGGCAACGCTTTTAAAAGCGGGTTTTTCCCTTGGAGAATCCCTTGAATCTTATGAAGGTTCTTCTTCCTTTGAATCTATTATCTTTTCCTTGTTACGGGATATCAAACAAGGAAAATCTTTTCCACATGCCTTTCAAAACCATTTTTCTTTAAAAGATCCGCTTATTTCTTCCTTTATGACTGTTGCAGAAAAAAAGGGTATTTTATCACAGGGGTTTGAGCACATCATCTTGTATCTAAAGGAAAAGAATGATCTCAAGAGCAAGATCATGAACTCGCTGGGATATCCTGTGTTTTTGTTTGTTCTGGTTTTGTTATTAATCAGCTTTTTACTCACTGAAGTCGTCCCCCAACTAGATACTTTTTTGAGATCAGGCGGGTCAGAGCTTCCTCTGCAATCTCAACTTCTACTTTCTTTTTCTAATCAAATAGGTTCCTGGATAAAATTATTTTCCGGAGCAGTTTTCTTTCTTTTTCCAGTTGTTTTTCTGGTTTCATATTTTTCTGAAAAGGGGGCGCTCTTTATTGGAAAAAAGTGTCTGAAGATTCCTCTGATAGGATCTTTACTTCATAAAAGAGAGCAACTTCTATTTCTAAAAAACATATATCTTCTTCTTGAGGCGGGCGTTCTTTTGCCAGAGGCAATGGAGCTTTCTTGTTCGGGTAATTCTGCTTATTTTAAAAACGCTATAAATCAGGTGTATCAAGATGTGATAAAAGGTCACTGTTTTAGTGAAGCGCTGGCGCTTGGGAAGTGTCTTGATAGTCGTTCTCTTCGATTTATAAAGGCAGGGGAACTCTCGGGAAATATGTCCTCTTTACTGATAGATTTAACGGCGATGTTGAAAGACGAAATTGATCAAAAAATGTCACGTCTTTTAAGTTTGTTGGAGCCAGCTTCCATGGTCCTTGTAGGAGGTCTTTTATTGTGGATTGTGAGTGCTTTCTTTGTGCCCCTTTATGAACATTTAAATGAGGTTGATTTTTAAGATGCCCTTTTTACAAAAGTTTCTTAGAAGGCCTTTGTCTCAGCTTCTTTTGACACCAACCAACATTTTTTTCTTTCCTTGTAAAGAATCTCCCTGTGTTTTTAAAAGCCTCCGGGAGGCCCTGGAAATCGTCGATAAAACATCAGAGGCGGTTGAGATTTATCTAGATGGGGGAGAACAAACCATTTTTACAGAGCCATTGCCTGACTTAAAGAAAATGGAGAAACAATCATACTTAAAACACAGGATTTCACTTCTTCTTGAAAAGGCAGATTTTGTTTTTATCAGAAGCCTGAAAAAAACAATAACAATTGTAACAGAAAAATATACTCTTTCATCTGACTTGGAAAAGCGATCTTATCGGATAAAAAGCATCAGGTCATTGCCTCTTCAACTTGCCCTGTTTTGTGAACAGCCAACCTTGATCCGATTGTCTTTGCCGGATGGCAATGAAAGGTTATTTTATGGTAAGAAAAAAAGTCTTTATTTTACAAGAACCATTTTAAAGAATGATTCTGGTGCCTATGACAAAACTCTCCGTTATATTGAGAGGACCTTTCATCAGTCACCAGAAACACTTTCTATTAAAACATGGGTTTATAAAGATTTAGTTCATGCTTTGACGAGTCCGGAAAATCCTTCCTGTTATTTGAAGTCCAGGAGATCCCGGATAATTCCTGTGGCTTATTATTCTCATTGTGGTCTGAGAATATTGTCAATTTTATTAACAGTTTTTCTTGTTTCACAAGGCGTTAATCTTTATAAAAACTGGTATTTAAAGGAAGAGTTACAAAATGATATTTTTGCCCTGGAAAAAACAAAAAATCAAAAAATAAAGTTATTTAAATGGCCCTTGAAAGTCTCGAAGAAAGCTTTGTCCTCTTTCGAGAAACTCATGCAATTGCGCGCTAACCCTCTTGAAGATCTTAATCTATTGTCTGCCTTGAATACAAAACAGACACAGATAACGGGGGTGGTATGGGAAAGGCAAAAGTCGGGTAAAAACCAGTTTCAAAAGCGACTCCAGATCAGGGTTTGTAAGGTTGATAAGACAATATCAGATCTGGAAGAATGGTCACAACAACATCTTCACAAGTTAAAAAAACTTTCTTATCAAATCGGTATACGTGAAGAAGATCGCGAGGCAGATTTGGAAATGTCTTCTTTTGATAGTGACGATTCGGTTGACTCATTTGATTCTTCAGGAAGCTGTCTCTCACTTGAAATAGTGAAAGAAGAAAAGAGATGAATTATATTCTTAAAAAACAATTTCTCTGGATTCTGTTTTGTTTGACAGCTTTTTCCCTGAATGGGATCTTCTGGAAAATAAATGATATTTTTCAAGAGGATATCTTGGTCTTGAAAAGTCGTCAAAACCAGGTTGTGAACGATATAAGAGAAGCATCTTTTTTCCAAAAACAAAAAAAGCACTTTGATCATCTTGCCAGAGAGATGGATCAAGAACGCTATGTGGGGTCCATGGGAACTTTCAAGGCGACAAGACAACTGATCGAAAAAGCTTTTCACCAACATAATTTGATGGGAGGAAATTTAAAATCGGAAGCAGTACAGGTTAAAGATAATGAAAAATATCAACGATACTCTCTTTTTTTTGAAACTGCTTTGGATACAGATTTCTTCGATTTTCTAGAAACTTTTTCAAAAAAGCTAAACGGTGTCATGATTCCACGACTCGTGACACTTTTTCGTCAGGAAAATGGGTTTTTGAAAGGTGAATTTAGTTTCTATTTGGTGACCTGTGATGCCTATAGGGTACCGGCACCATGATAGTAAAAAAGGGTTTATAGTGTATCCAGGATTCATTATTTTTTTGATTGTTTGGGGGGGCATGTGGCTGCCCGAGGTGAGTGCTTTCTCTCTTTTTCATCGTCCTGAAGAAATTCAAAAAGTCCATGAGATGAGACAAAATTCCCAAAAAAACAAAGGCAGTAGTTTGATCCACTTGTCGGGGTATGTTTATGGTGGGGAATCACTATCTTATATTTGGATTAATGGAAAAGCCTATACGCCAGAAGCCATGCCAAACCTTAAAATTCTTGCAACCAGTCCTTTTTCTGTTTCCTTTCAAGTAAATCATGAGGGAGAAAGCATTGTTTTTACGCTGGCTCCTAATCAACATTACTGTTTAGAAGAACGCAAGGTTGGATTGGGACGTTATAAACCCTGAACCCTTTATTCTATAAAAAAAGAGGTGATTAACGGCCTTTTTAACGATAGAATCCTCCATTATAATTTTTTACAGAATTAATTGAAGGAGAGCATCAATCTCTAAAGTATCATATAAGGAACTTGGTCTTGGTCATGCGACTTCACTTGTTATTGGAAATATGGTGGGGGCTGGCATATTTGTTCTGCCCACCGCGATTGCTGCCTACGGATCAATTGGTCTTTTAGGGTGGGGTGTCACAGCTTTGGGAGCCTTGTGTCTGGCACTTGTCTTTGCCAGTCTTAGCAAGCGTTATCCCCAAACAGGGGGGCCCTATGCCTATAGCCGGGAGGCTTTTGGAGATTTTATCGGATTTCAAATGGCCTGGAGCTATTGGCTTTCGATTGTGGTGAGTAATAGCGCGGTGACAATTGCTTTTGTTGGTTTTGTCGCTTCATTTATTCCTGCTTTTTCTGGATCTCCTCTTTTACAGCTGAGTTTGGCTTTGGGAACTTTTTGGGGATTAACAGTGTTAAATTCGATGAGTGTCAGAACAGTGGGGAATCTTCAGGTATTGACAACAGCTCTTAAAATTCTTCCTTTGATCGTCCTATCTGTTGTTGGTATTTTTTATGTGAAATGGGATCATTTTTCTCCTTTTATTTTAGGAGAAGTTTCCTGGTTTGACGGGCTTTCTGCAGCGGCGGCACTGACTCTTTTTGGTTTTATGGGATTGGAATCAGCAACCATTCCGGCAGAGCGCATTAAAAATCCGGCCCGAACTATTCCTCGTGCAACCATTTTGGGGACTATTTTAACAGCTCTTGTGTATGTTTGGGTGACAACTATTGTGGTTGGTCTTCTAGGGGTTGAAAAAACGGCAGAGGATCCTGCTGCTTTTGCAACGGCAAGTGGTATTGCCCTTGGAGACTGGGCCATTCCGGTAATCGCGATTGCAGCAGCTATCTCAAGTTTTGGAGGGCTTAATGGATGGATTCTTCTTCAGGGCCAAATTCCAATGGCGGCAGCTCGCGATGGTCTTTTTCCTAAAGTCTTTATGAAGACATCCTCAAAGGGAATTCCTGTGTTAGGCCTTATCGTTTCTGGTGTTTTTGTGTCTTTTCTATTACTTATGAATTATGAGGCTGGTTTAGCGGAGCAGCTTCGCTTTGTTGTCAACTTAACTGCTTTTGCTGTTTTATTGCCCTATCTTTATTCAAGTGCGGCAGAGATTTTGTTTCTTTTAAAAAATAAAAAAATAAAACCGGGGCTTTCATACGTGCGCCCGTTATTTATTTCTATTTTGGCACTTGTTTATTCTTTTGGGGCGCTTTTTGGATCAGGTCAGGATATCGTTTATTTTGGGCTTTTTCTTGTTCTTGGGGGCATTCCTATATATCTTTGGTTGAAGAGCCAGAAAATGTCTTGAAAAACTGGTGCAGGATTTCCTGATAAACCTTTTGTAGATCACACAAGTCTTTCACAGAAACGCGTTCGTTAACCTGATGCATGGTTTCTCCGACAAGTCCCAGTTCCAGAACAGGGGCATAATGACGGATAAACCGGGCGTCAGAGGTTGCTCCTTTGGTGGATAGAGTTGCTTTAACATTAAGAGATTTCTCCAAAGATCTTTCCAGCAGATCTGTTTCCGGCCCGGGCGTGAGCATTTCTGCTTCCCCGCTTAGAGAAGTCTCAAGGGAAAACGTGCTGGCGTTTTTCTGACAAACTGTTTCAAGCCAGGTTTCAAGAGAAGCCGGCGTTTGTTGATCACTGAACCGGATGTTAAACTGGGCGGTTGCTTCTTCGGGAATTAGATTAACAGTTTGATTGCCGACATCAACAGAGGTTAATTCTACATTGGTGGGTTCAAAATAGGGACTTGCGGTTTCCCTGGGTCCCTGATTAAGGGCAGTGGCGCAAGCAAGCAGACAGGGAATAGGGTTTTTTGAGCGTTCCGGAAAGGCCACATGGCCCTGAACACCGCGGGTTTTTAGCGTACCATTCAGGCTGCCACGGCGGCCAATTTTAATAGTATCTCCCAAGTGTTTGCAAGATGTGGGTTCGCCGACCAAACAAAAATCGATGTTAATGTTCTTGTCTTTCAACCATTTTAAAATTTTTGGGGTACCATTAATCGCGGTCCCTTCTTCATCGCCGGTAATCATCAGGCTAAGAGTTCCCCGAGACACATCAAAGGTTGTTAAAAAAGAATCAACAGCTCCTACAAAAGAGGCAATGGCGCCTTTCATATCAACGGCCCCTCGACCATACAAAAAACCGTCTTTATCCAGATACCCTTCAAAAGGGGGGTACTGCCAGGAGGCTTCTTCTCCTGCCGGCACAACGTCTGTATGTCCTGCAAAGCAAAAATGGGGGGATCCTGTTCCTATGTGGGCGAAAAGGTTTTGGGTTTCGGGTCCATTGTCTCCTTTGAATACTAAACGGTGACAGGTAAAGCCAAGACGTTGCAGCGAGTGAGTGAGGACATCAAGAGCTCCTGCATCAACAGGAGTAATGCTGGGGCATCGTATTAAATCCCGGGCAAGGGAAACTATATCAAAAGACATAAGCTGTGTTTTTCAAAAGTTTTAAATCTGATTAAAGTATAACGATATTTTAAGGCAGGGTCGCTGTAAAATAATTTTTTAAGGAAGGTTTATAAAAAAAATGTACCCACCCCGTAGGGGGTGAGTACACAATCAATTGATGACTTTATGTGAGTTTTCTAGGAAGCACTGTCGTTTTTAGAAAAAAAGTAGAGACCTCCTCCGACAACGCCCATTGCGACAAGTCCAGCCATAAGGTTTTGTAGGAAACTTTTGTGATGGTATGCCGCAGAAGTTTCTTTTACTGCGCTTAAACTGAGGAGAGATTCTTCACTTCCTGATTCTTCGTCTTCTTCAACTCGAGAGCTTGATGAAGAGACTGTTTGCAGAGTGATTTCCGGAACAGACTGCAGGGATGGATAAAAGTATTTCATGGCAAAAGCATAGGCAATAGGTCCCAAAACCAAAACCCCTTTCCATTTGGCATCCATGACATCAGAAGCCAGGGCGCCAGAGAATCCTCCAACAAGTATAGAAGACCCTAATGTTATGTGACGATACTGTTGTTCATTTTGTTCGTAGGCCCCTAATAAGCTGTTATTTCTTTGACGAAGCAGAGCATCATTTGTTCGGTAGATTACAAGAGTTGCACTATCTCCCTCTTCTGGTGAATCCTCTTCACCATCATCATCGTCACCAAAAGAGAGGGGTTTTACTCCCCTGCTTGAAGCAGCGAGACGGCTTGGAGCTTTGGGCTTTTGTGGTGTGCTGGTACCAAGAGGAGAGTCATTTTTAAGTTTAGCAGTAGTCTTATCCTCAAATTCGTCATCAGAAGCCTTGACACAAGACACGGAATAGAAAGCACTTATCATTATGCCTATGAGAAAAATTTTTTTCATGGGGAGTATCCTTATAAATTTCATTAAAAATCCTCTTTAATTTAATCAATTTTAAAAGGAAAGCAACCAAAAAATTGTCAATTTGGACAATAAAATAAATAAATAATTTATGATTAATTTTAAATAGATAGATGTCATTAGACAAAAACAGTCAAATCGTTATTAATGATCTCTTGAAAAGTCTTTCATAGACACGGCTTGCAGAAGGTCTTAAAGTAGGGAATAATACTAAAAAAATCGGGGAGCAATATGACTGTGTCAAAATCACAAAGGCCTTTGTCGCCTCATCTTCAAATATATAAACCGCAAATCAGTTCGCTTTTGTCAATTTTGCATCGATTAACAGGTCTGTATCTTTCTTTGGGAAGTTATGTTCTGGTTTTGTGGCTTCTTTTCCTGGCTTTTTATCCTCAGGCTTTCTTGGGAATGTATAATTTTTTTGGAAGTTTTTTCGGTAAAATATGCCTGATCAGCTGGACCCTGACTTTTTTCTATCATCTTTTTAATGGTGTTCGTCATTTATTTTGGGATGCGGGTAAAGGGTATGACTTAAAAACAATGGAATGCAGTGGATGGGCTGTTTTAGGGGCCTCCGGGGCGTTAACTGTTGCGGTCTGGTTATGTGTTTTTCTGCGTTGGGGATTTTAACAAAAGGAAGGGATTATTCATGACAAAAGTGTTTTCACTCAAGACTCCTTTAGCCCGCGCAAAGGGACTGGGATCTTCCAAAAATGGCTCGGGACACTGGATTGCACAGCGTGTCAGCGCTATTGCCCTGGCTTGTTTGGGCTCATGGCTTGTATGGGTTCTCTTGAAAATAGGGGGGTACCCTCTTGTCGATACCGTAAGCTGGTTTCGATCGCCTCTTGTTCTTTTGGCTATGTCCCTGACTGTTCTGACAGGTTTGTATCATGGATATTTAGGCCTTCAGATTGTTATTGAAGACTATGTCTCTCATCATGGGTGGCGGATAGGTTTTCTTGTTTTCATTAAATTCCTGAATGTGATTTCAGGAGGGTTAGCTTTGCTTGCATTGCTTAAGCTTGGCCTTGGTTCATCCATATAAACAGAAAAGACACTTAAAATATGTCCTCTCAGTATAAAATTATTGATCACCAGTATGATGTTGTTGTTGTCGGTGCCGGAGGGGCAGGGCTTCGGGCCACGCTGGGTATGAGTGCCGCCGGTCTTTCAACAGCTTGTCTGACAAAAGTTTTTCCCACACGCAGCCACACTGTGTCGGCACAGGGCGGTATCAGCGCAGCCCTTGATAACATGGGGGATGGGGATAACTGGAAGTACCATATGTACGATACCATCAAGGGGTCGGACTGGCTGGGGGATCAGGATGCCATTGAATATATGTGTCGCAACGCTATTCCGGCAGTGTTGGAACTGGAACATATGGGTGTCCCTTTTTCTCGGAACAAGGAAGGTAAAATTTACCAGCGACCCTTTGGAGGACACACGATTCGTCAGGGAGAAGCCATGGCGAACAGGGCTTGTGCTGCGGCTGATAAAACGGGACATGCCATTTTGCATACTTTGTATCAGCAGTCCCTTAAACACAAGGCCGAGTTTTTTATCGAATATTTTGCTCTTGATCTGATTATGGATGATGAAGGCGTTTGTCGTGGAGTAATGGCCTGGTGTCTTGAGGATGGGACCTTACATCGTTTTTCAGCCCAGATGGTTGTGTTGGCAACCGGGGGATATGGACGTGCATTTTCTTCCTGTACGTCGGCGCATACCTGTACCGGTGATGGTAGTGGAATGGTCTTGCGTGCAGGGTTACCATTACAGGATATGGAATTTATTCAGTTCCATCCAACAGGCATTTTAAAAGCAGGATCCCTGATTTCAGAGGGGGTACGCGGTGAAGGAGGTTATCTGACTAACTCGGAAGGCGAGCGTTTTATGGAGCGCTATGCCCCTAATGCGAAAGACCTGGCCTCGCGGGATGTTGTCAGTCGTGCCATTACTATCGAGATTAATGAAGGACGTGGTGTCGGTCCTGAAAAAGATCATGTTTATTTGCATATTGAGCACCTTGATCCGGAAATTGTTCATAAACGCTTGCCAGGAATTTCAGATTTGGCACGTATTTTTGCAGGGGTTGATACGACGAAGGAACCTATTCCCGTTGTCCCAACAGTACACTATAACATGGGAGGCATTCCCACAAATTACCACGCGGAGGTCGTCAATCCGACAAAGAAGGATCCAGAGGCCACGGTCCCTGGTCTTATGGCGATCGGGGAGGCCGCCTGTGTTTCTGTCCATGGGGCTAATCGTTTGGGGACAAATTCTCTTCTGGACCTGGTTGTTTTTGGCCGGGCAGCAGCAATCCGGGCTTCAGAAATTATTACACCAGGTGCAAAGCATAAACCTTTGCCAGCTTTTGCCGGTCAGAAATCTTTAGATCGTCTGGACCGTTTATTGTCGGCATCTGGATCTTTAAAAGTTGGTCAATTGCGTCAACGTGCCCAAAAAATTATGCAAACTCACTGTACCGTTTTCAGGACAGAAGAAATTCTTGAAAAGGGTTTTTCTGAAATGACGAAAGCCCGGGCTGCGACAAATGAATTAGGACTTTCCGATCGTTCTCTGATTTTTAATACCGAGCTGGTTGAAGCTCTGGAACTTGAGAATCTTCTTGAACAATCTCTTGTGACGCTTGCATCAGCCAAAGCCAGAAAAGAAAGTCGCGGAGGACACGCGCGGGACGATTTCCCGGATCGGGATGATGAAAACTGGTTGACTCACTCCGTAGCCTGGCTTGGAGAGAAATCAAAAGTAACCCTTGGTTACCGGCCTGTCCATATGAAAACTCTGACAGATGAGGTGGATGTTATTCCTCCGATGAAAAGGGTTTATTAGATGTTGCTCATAACAAAGAAAAAATAGGGGATTCTCATGGTCGAGTTTACATTGCCTCGTAACTCAAAAGTTATCAGGGGAAAAGATTTTAAAGCACCAGAAGGAACCAGGAATATCAGACGACTGAAAGTTTATCGTTGGTCGCCTGAAACACCTGAAAACCCTCGTTTAGATACTTATGAACTGGATGCAGATACAGCGGGACAAATGGTTCTGGATGCTCTTATTAAAATTAAAGATGAAGTGGACCCTACCCTGACATTTCGGCGTTCCTGTCGAGAAGGCGTTTGTGGGAGTTGCGCGATGAATATCGATGGGACTAATACGCTGGCTTGTACAAAGCCAATGGATGAAATCAAGGGGGATATTGCTGTTTATCCTTTACCTCATATGGAAGTTGTTAAGGACCTTGTGCCAGATTTAACCCATGCCTACGCTCAGTATGCTTCTGTTGAACCCTGGCTTCAATCCGATGTACCCCATTCACCAGATAAGGAAAGGCTCCAAAGTCCCCAGGAAAGAGAAAAACTGGATGGTCTTTGGGAATGTATTTTATGTTTTTGCTGTACGACAAGTTGTCCCAGCTATTGGTGGAACGGGGATCGTTATCTGGGGCCGGCAACTCTTTTACAAGCCAATAGGTGGATTGAAGATAGTCGTGACGATATGACAGGGGTACGCCTTGATAATCTGGAGGATAGCTTTAAACTATATCGTTGTCATACCATTATGAACTGTGCCAAAACTTGTCCCAAGGATCTGAATCCCGCAAAAGCTATCGGTAATATCAAGCAAAAAATTGTCGAGCGCCAGGGGTAAGAATAAGCTTTCTTAAAATTTCCCTTTTTGAAAAAATGAGGGCACTGTATTTTTTGGAAATATTACGGAAAAGCTCCTGGCTTTTTAAATGAGGTAATCTGTTTTGATACCAGTTTTCTGAAAAGTATGAATCAGGTCTGTTTTTGAATAACATCCCAATTTCATTTTGATTGTATTGATATACGTTTCTATTGTCCTGGGTGAAATCCCTAGAGCCTGACCTATTTGTTTAGCTGTTTTGCCTTCTGAAAGAATTTGCAGTGTTTGGTATTCTCTTTTACTTAAAAACAAATCACCTGATTTTGTGTTAATGGGGTATGTATTCATCTTGGCATTGGAAAATTCCTCAAATTTTTTAAGGGTTTTATCATGATTTTTGAAATCATTTTTATGAAAAATATCCTCAAGGGTTACTGTACTTTTGATGAGTTTTTTCTCATCTGAATAAAATTCTTTTGATTCGCTTTTAATAAGAAGAAAAATATAATTAATGAAATCCATTTTATTAAGGAAAAGGTCAAAGACATTAAAATTGGACTTATCTCCGGCAATATAAAGGGCTTCTACTGAATCAAATAATTTCCTATAAACCCCGCAACTATTCCAAATGCCCAGATCAAATAGAATTTGTGAGTACTTATCAAGAGGTTCACCCGTTTGAAAAACAAGAAATTCTTTATTTTTTTCCATCTTGAGAATTTGACTATAATCCCCAAATTTTGAATTATATAATTTATCTTTAAAGTAAAGTTGAGTCCATTCCCTGATTGTCCCTAAACGTAGAATTCTGCCGTCAAAAAAAAATCTTAAATAACAAAGACCCTTGACTCCATAATCTGAAAAAAGAGGGGTACAAAGCTCTTTTAATTTTGAGCTGAATCCAAGATTGAAATCAAGAGCAGAGTTATTAGTCCAACTCATTTTAGATGCCTTCAGGAAAGACTATAAGTCAATATTGTACCGTTAACATCAAAAAGTTAACAGTGTATTACTTATGAGAATATTTCAGAGTTATTTTTGAGATTTTTTCAATTTTACTCTAATATACTCTGTCCCATCCTTATCAGGAAAGTAGAGGCATTTTCGTAAAATTTCCCACTTCTCCGTAAAGATTACGTGATGACAAAAAGAAAGATTTCCTGCCAGGTTAATTTTTATACAAAAAGAAAAAAATAAAGACGAGTATATTTCAGAAGAATCTAATGGAATGATATACTTTTTATAACAATGTTTTCTGATTCAGATAGATCATTTTCATTATAGCAAAAATGTCCTGAATTTTTTGATATAACATTTTGGAGAAATAGATAATAAAGGCAATATATAAATGAATCATAAAAATAATTTAGTATTTGTCCCCTGTACAAAAGGAAAAATCTGGGATTATTTCCCTTCAATAGGTCCCCAAAAGGCATCGAATGTTTACACAGGACCGGAGTTTATATTTTCAGTGCGTCTGGCTAGTGAATATGCGGATCGTATTATTATTTTTTCCGCAAAGTACGGTTTTTTGGAGACTGATGACTATATTGATCAAACATACGATGTCACATTTGACAGAAAAGAAGATCCTTGTATATCAGTAGATGATCTAAAGGTTCAAGCTGTACATAAAGACTTGTTTCATTATGAAAAAATTACGACTTTTTGTGGGCAGCTTTATAATAAAAACCTATATGCTGTTTTTCAACAGCATCAGGAAAAAGGAATGATTATCAATAACGTTGAATAAAAAATCAGGGACGACAGTTTATTATTTTTTTTATAAAGACAATAATAAATGATGAAAAGAAAATAATAATAAGCCTGAAAATAAGAGTTCCTAAAATATAAGAATATACCAGAGTATCAAAGTCGACAAAGCTATTAAAAATATAAAGGGCAAATGTATAAAATAAAATATTATCAATTAAGGAGGATATGGAAGTTGATATAAATGATCGGATCCAGACTGTTTGTTTTGTAAACTTTTCTTTTATTTTCAGAAAAATAGTAATGTCGAGAATTTGGCTAATAATAAAGGTTACACCACCGGCGATAAAAATACTCAGCGTTGGTGTAAAAACTGTCTTAAGATTCTGATGAAGGTTGAGACTGCTGACGTTAGCAGGGGGATACCCAATTGTAATCAACATAAGGAATATGAGAAATATATTGGCTGTAAAACCAATATAAACTCCCTTGAAGGCAGATTTTTTTCCAAAACATTCTGCCAGAATATCTGACCCCAAAAAAGTAAAGCATATAGCCATCTTACCTAATGCAATCGGTTCTGGATAAAAACTGAATTCAACGATCTTAAGAACCTGTAAGTTTGCAACAATCATTGTAATAGCAATGAAAAGGTATACTCCGACCTCTTTAAAGAAGTATGAAAAAAGCGAGAGAAAGAGGAATAGAAAAATAAATTCCAGGCAGAGGACAAATTCACTTGGCGATGTATTAAGAAGACTTAACAACCATTCTATCATTCTGTTCTCCTTTATCAAAAAACAGATATGCGTCAATATATAATTTTATTAAAATCTACCATATATGTCCATATTGGCAAGGTGTAAATGCCAAAAACCCTTTCAACAAGAGGCTTGTTCATTTTGTTTCTGTTTTTCATAGGCGCTGATAGCGCAGGTACTTGGAATAATGATTGCTGCTCCTATCAGTGTCCAAATAGAGGGTGTTTCCGAAAAAATAAGATATCCAAAGATACATGCTGAGAAAATTTCAGCATATCGAAAAGGGGCAAGAGCAGAAACATCCGTTGCTTCGAAAGCCCTCAATAAAAAGAAAAGAATCAGATTTCCCCCCATACCCAGGACGGAAAGATATGCTAATTCTTTTAGACTTGGAGTTTTCCAGACAAGCATTGCAGGATACAGGGAGATGACCATGGTTCCAAGAGCAATATAGAATAACATGGAAAGCACTGATTCTTTTTCTACAAATCGTTTATTAAGAACATCGCTAAGGGCAAACATTATCGCAGCCAGAAGAAAAAAAAGGGTTGCATTTTTCATTGTTGTGAAGGATTGAATGAATTGCTCGCTGCCGGATTCCCCTATTGCCACAATAAGAACCCCTGAAAAACCCGCCAGAGTTGCTAGAACTCTTTGCCATCCAACGGGCTCTTTTAAAAAAAGAAAAGCCATCGGCAAAACAAAAAGCTGGGTTGTCTGGGCGAGAATACCCCCAGTTGCAAGGGGGGCCATAGTGAGACCTTTTACCCAGCAAGACATCGCACCAAAAAGCAAGAGAGATCGAATAATATGAAGGGTCGGCCGTTTTGTATGAAAGGATTTTCTACCCTGGTAAATCATCACAGGTAAAAGACTCAAAACCGCAAAGAAATACCTGAAAAAAGTGACTTCTTCAGGAGGAAGGCTTGTTCCGGCAAGGCGCATAAGGATATCATTCATGTTGCTTGTTAATGTTACCAGAAGAATCCAGAAGACCCCCTGTCCGTAACCTTTTTGTGTTAACCAACCTGTTATGGGTGCTCTTTCAAAGGGTGCCTTTCGGACTAAATTGTGTGTCATTGATAACCTCTCATATAAAAATTTTTTAATGTGGAAAAATGGGTAAAAAAGACTCAAATGATTTCAGGGGGAATAAAGCCTCCAAACTGCCTCTCTATTTCTTTCATGATGTCGATCACGAGGTTATCTTGCCAGGGCTTGGAGATAACCTGGATGCCAATGGGTAATCTTTCGCTTGAATAGTCGCATCTTACGACGCCTGCGGGCCACCCCAGTAAACTGAAAGTCATTGTATAAGTATAATCCATAATATTCTGAAAAGAGGTATTGTGTTTTTTAGCTGTTGTCGCACAGGGTGGGCATAATAAGATGTCATAACGAGACATGAAATCGTTCATATCCCAACGGAATTTTGCAATTTGTTCTATACCTTTGTATAATTCATTAATATCAAAGGATACTTTTCTGGCATCTTTAAGAGCCATTCTTTGTAAGGAAGAAATATCTTCTGTCCCTACTTCTTCGAAAGCATCATAAAAGCTTTTTCCAAAATCCCCTTTTCGATAGAAAAACTTCCAGAACAGGTCAAAAGTTCTTTCAATCGAGGGGGGAGAGACTTCTTCAACAAAATGTCCTTCATGACTTAGATAATCTGCAACTTTGTTGATAGAGTTAATGATTTCCTGGTCGGTATTTGCAATCCCATTATGAGTAAAAATGCCAATACGTTTTTTTTGTTTTTTATCAAAATTGGGAAGATTTACCGGAATACTGCCTGGATCATGCGGATCATAGCCTGCGAGGATGGGAAGAGAAAGCTCTAGATCTTCTACATATCGTGCCATCGGTCCAAAGGTTCCGTGGCGATGTAAAAGCCCAATTCCCTTGAAAGGTGACGCGATTCCATGTGCACTAAGCAGTCCTTGTGTAGGTTTAATACCCGTAATGCCACAAAAATGTCCGGGTAAACGGATACTACCTCCGCCATCAGAACCAAGTCCTAGTGGAGATCCATTTGCGGCAATAATAGCAGCTTCTCCTCCTGAACTGCCCCCTGGACTGCGTGAAATATCATAGGGATTATTTGTTGGACCATAAAGAACATTTGATGTTTCATAAGCACCTGCGAATTCGGGACAATTTGTCAAACCTATCATAATAGCCCCTTCATCAAACAGTTTTTGGGCGCAATGAGCCGTAAGAGGGGCAATACGAGAGCGGTATCCCTCTGTTCCGTAGGTGCAAGTATAGTCCTTGACTTCGCAAAAATCTTTAATCGTGACTGGTAATCCATGAAGCTTACCAAGTGTTTCTCCAGAATCTATTTTTTTATCAGCTTCCTGTGCCAATAAAATTGCCTGCTCTTCTTTTTGCTCTACAACAGCGTTCAAGATAGGATTAACGGCTTTTATTCGGTCCAGGAAAGTTTTCACAATTTCTTCCGAAGAAAGGGTTTTATTCCTTATCTTTGACAGGAGCTTTTTGGCAGAAAAAGTTAGAAGGTTTTCATTTTGAGTCATTGTAAACACCATTTTTTTGGATTTAGGCTCTTTTCAAAGTAGGGAAGAAAGGACCTCATTGTTATGAGGTCCCGAGTTATTATTTCTTTCTGGCAAGGGTCACACCATCACCCATAGCAAGAATACAGACATCAACTCTGTCATCATGCTTAAGGGATTCGTTGAGTTCACGAATACCGTTGGTATCAATGTCTTGGTAGCTTGGATCAATGACCTTTGAATCCCATAGAACGTTATCGATGATGATCAGTCCTCCCGAGCGAACAAGATCAAGGGCTTGTTCAAAATAAACGCTTTGATTGCTTTTATCGGCATCAATAAATGCAATATCAAAAGTTTCCTGATGGCCTGTTGCTTTCAGATCTTTCAGAGTTACTTCAGCGGGGGCAATGCGGAGATCAACTTTATGGTCTACTTTTGCTTTTTCCCAGTACTTCCTGCCAAGGCTTGTCCATTCTTCACTCAGATCACAGGCGATAATCTTACCGTCTTCAGGTAAGGCATCTGCCATCCAAAGAGTGCTGTAGCCTGTGAAAATACCAACTTCCAGAATCTTTTTGGCACCCAAAAGTTTCACAAGTAATGACATGAATTGTCCCTGATCAACGGGGGATTGCATCACGCATTGAGAGTTTTTTTGAGTCTCTAGACGTAAAGCTTTCATATGCTCTGGTTCTGAAGTTCCAATATCAAGCATATACTCATAAAGAGCATCACTAACTTTAATGATATTTTTGGGAATAAATTCGTACTTTTCAGGAACGGCACGAACATAATCTTCTTTTTTAAATGACTGTGACATAAGTAATAATCCTTTTCTTTTAAATAATAATTCTTAAAATTTAGTTTGATGATGAACGGGTTGCTTCTTTAAACGAATCAAGATGCCTGTCCAGTTCAACACGGGCATTAGCTACTGAGTCTTCGGCACCTGCAAGAGCCGTTGCAGAAGCTTCAACAGAGAAAAACTTTTCAACCCCGATAAAACTCAAAGTTGGTTTTAAATAAGGTACAACGTGGTCATACTCGGTTCCGAAATAGTTACCTCCACAGGCAGCAACAACCATCACCGGACGGTCTTTGACCAGGCCTTCGACACCGTGATCCGTAAATTGGAATGTTTGGCCAGCACGCGTGACCGCATCAATCCAAAGCTTAAGTGACACGGGTACAGTGAAGTTCTGCATGGGTGTTGAAATAACAATCGCATCCGAAGATTTTAGTTGTCTCACAAGTTTTGAGGAAACAGCTTCATATGCTTCTTCTTCAGGTGTTTTTGGGTCGCAAGTGAAAACACTTCCAATCGTTGATTCAGTGACCCGCGGGGGAGTATTGAGTTCCAGGTCAAGCTCTTCAACATCATAGTAGCCCGGGAATCTTGCCTGAAGACCATCGACAAAATGTTTTGCCAGCTTCCTTGAAAAAGAAGTTTTTAATGGATTTGGGCTTGAGTGAACCACAAGAAGTTTTTTAGTAAGTTGCATACCTTCCTCCATTAATGTGCGGGCTGCGCTTGCTTCCGAAGAAGTACTTGTTAGTATTGATGTTAGAAATCCAAAAAATATTATATTGAATATTTTCATTTTATTGTCTCCGTAATGTTTAATAAATTAATTGAATAATTATAAAAATGTAAAAATCAAATAGTCTTAAATTAAAAAATCAAATAGCCTCCTTTTGTTTTGGTATTAACAATTTGTTGCGAAAATAAAGTATGTTGTTTTGATTGAATGTTTCTCCCATATCCCCGGTTTTTATGCCGAGAGTGAAAGCAAATTCTTTTAAAGAAAGACTGCTGCTGCTTTTGAGGGCATCGAAGATAAAGGTTTGGGGATTATCCTGATAAAAAGTTCCCCAGGTATCACCAGCTGGCACACTGGATTCATAGGCTTCTGCCAGGTAGTGCTTGGAAAAATTCAGGCTATCAAAAATTGATCGCACCTTGTTTGTGATTGTCACAAGAGCATAGGGTGTGTTTTTCTCTTTAAGAATATAAGGCAACAGCTTGTAAAGCTTGTATCCAAATCCTTTTCTAAGAGAAATACAGGTTCCCACTTCGACACTGACAAGATCACCGCGATGGTCGACTTCTTCATTGAGAGGTCGTTCTAAATAATACTCGGAAAAAAGAGGTTTTTGTCGACGGTACGTTAACCCGAAACTGGCCAATAAAGTGCCGTTTTCATGTAAATAAATGAATTCATCCGGACTGGGTTTGATACGTGCGCCGTAAGCTTCCTCGTATATCTGTTGAGAGCATATTTTGATTGCTTCTCCAAAGGGAGAGTCAAAGGGGGCTGATTTTATTTCATGCATTTTTAATGTACTCCTTATGAAGTAAAGTCCTTTTCGGACGGCCTGTGACAGTGAAGTATTTTTTATAGAAATGATCTGAATTATTGATGCACAAAAGATCTCTTATTTTGGCAAAACCGGGGAGCTCCTGATTAACGTTATCAATAATTTTTTCTATATTTTTTCCCTTGGATAGAATAATGGCTGTGATGAAATCCTGTCCTTCCCCAAGAATAATGGAGTCTTTGATTTCACTATATTTTTTAAGCTTTGACTCGACCCATTCTGGGCTGATATTTCGGGCATTTGACAGGGTAATCAGATTCTTCCTTCGCCCTTTGATTATCAGGTGCTGGTCTTTGTCAACGTCAACGAGATCTCCTGTGTGGAGATATCCCTGTGAATCGATTTCACAGCTGCTGTCATCTGTTTTAAAGTATCCTGCACACAGGGATTTTCCTTTAAGAAGAAGCTCTCCCTTGACTATTTTATAAGAGAGATGAGGGAGAATTTTACCCGCGCTGCCAATCTTATAATTTTGAGGTGTGTTGATGCTTACAACTGAAGTTGTTTCACTAAGCCCATAACCTTCGTAAACAAGAATCCCTTTATCGTGAAGATCGCCTAGTGTATCGTGATTGACTTTGGCCCCTCCAGTGATGAAATATGCTTGTTTCGGGATACCTTCTAAAGAAGGTAACTGATTAAGTGTTTCCAAAATATTGGGTGCCAAGTACATGAAATTTGGCTGAGCCTTTATCATGAGGTCTAAATAAACATGGTTATTTTCCTCAAAAGATCCAAATTCTTTCACAGACTCGGGAAGTATTGTTAAAGAGCCCTCTGTGAAAAGAGTTAAATAAATGGCGAAAACCTGTTCGACCAGTAAAGACATAGGACAAATTGATAAATACTGGAGGTTTCTTTTTGGAAAGACCTCTATCAGGGAATCAATTAATGTGCTTAATGCACTTTCCTGAATCAAAACCCCCTTGGGCTCAGATGTTGTTCCTGACGTATGGATAATTTTAACAATATCATCAGGAATACAATGGTGCTGGGAAGGATTAATTGTTGTTAAATCAAATGCCTCTTTTTGATTAATATTAATCACTGGTTTTTGGGGCAGAATTTTCTGAAGACGTTCACTATCCTTGTTCGATCTTGTCAGAACAATATCAACATTCTTTAAAAGAGAGTGAATTTGGTCATTGTCAAATTCAAGAGGAACAGGTAACGATACGGACTGATTTGCCAGGCACATTAGATCAGCCACGACAAACTCGTAGCTAGTTTTCATGGCAATCCCGACAATGAGATGTCGTAACGTTGGTAAACCGCTTGCCAAAAGTTTTGTTTTAAGGCTTTCCATATCCTCTAAAACGTTGGCACGTGTTTTAGTACCAGTATCAGAAAAAATCCAGGGTTTACTTTCTTTTTTCTGCAGCTTATGAAGAATTTGATCTGAAAACATTATAGATATCCTTGTCCACCATAAATTTGCCGTGAAGGATCGAGAATATTCTCTCGTCCATGCATGACGCGATGATTGTTCACAACAACAACATCTCCGTCTTCAAGGTCGAGAGGATGTGTCTCTTTCTCGCAAATTCTTGTGATTGTGCTAATGATTCGGGGGTCAATTTGGCTCCCGTCAGACCAGGTCACCACTGGTATTTCATAATTAACAGAGGGCGCCAGAATGCTATGGGCATGCACTTTTTTCTTTGACAGTTTATCAGTATAGACAACATATTTCTGGACTCTCCATTCAATATCTCCGTTGTCTTTTGGTATGATTTTCACGTGATCAGGAAGAAAGGGCAGGATCTCGTGAACGGAAGAAATAGTTCGACCAAGTTCAGTAGAAAAATATTTTTTCCACATAGCTTTTTCGATGCGCCTTGTATACATGATCTGCCGATCTTCAAGCTGTTGGCGAATATCATGCGGTAACTTGTAAATAATTCTGGCACCATCACAATAAGTCGTGCGAGAGCTTATTTGGGGTGCTTTTTTACAGTAAAAAAACTGTAAATCCGGTATAAATGGGGCATTCCCGTTTTCAAGATGTAGTCCCATAGAGACTTCCCCGGCGACAATTTTCTGAGCATTTTTAGATGAGGCTTTTCGGGCCGGATCATTTGTAACGCGTGAGCAGATTTTTTCGATAAAACATGAAAATGATTCCAGGGACGTATCAAATCCTTTGAAATGTAAAAGACCGTATTCACCAAGTGATTGGAGAACAAATTCTTTTTCTATATTTTCCAGACCATTCTTCTTATTACCAAAAAAGAATTTCAAAGAATTGTTATTTTCTAGAGCTTCTTCGTCTAAAAGAGAAGCATTTGAAATAGTAGACATTGTTCATATTCCTATTCTTAAGAGATTAAGAGCCTCCTGAAAAAGCCCCCCCATATAGTGAGGGGGCAAGTTCTATCAAGGGAGGAAAGCCAACATTGGGGTTGTGCTGGCTTTTTTTCCTGAGCTGTTTGGCACAGGAAACTGCTTGAAAAATCAAATTTGCTTAAAGACTGTTCAATTAATAAATTTTTTTGTCAAAAATCCCATAATAAACCTCCGGCTAATTAAGTAACCTTCAAATATAATGTAACCTGTTTGACTTAGTTTTTTAATTGATGAACTTTTGTTCTTATAGACAAGATAGTAGGCTTAATAACAATTTTAAATCCGTGTAAATTACGGAAGTAATAATCTCCCATTTGTCGTGTTGACTTTTTAAAGGTAACCATAGGTTTTTGTCGTTAAAATATTGAAATATAATTGTTTTTTTATTTGTTGTGCTGACGAGATGAGAGTCATTGGACTTATATCAACATAGAAATTTTCATAATAAATTTTAACTTTAAAAATAAGCATTATTTATCGACAAAGTGACATTTTTAGAGTTTCCACTAATTTGATAAAGAAATGATATAAAAAAATTAATTCAGGAAAATGGTCTTTAAAAAATTATAAATAACAAAAATTGTCATAATTAAGCGATTTTTTAAGTAAAATAAATTCAATATATCTTTTTTGGATATAAATTTGTTGAAAAAAACTTGCAATGCAATTCTGAAATGACTATATGTCCAGATTGGAGATTATAAGTTTTTTTTAATTTAATGAAGAAGATAAGATTTTTTACAGCAGCCCTTTTGACATCGAGTGTTATTACTGGAACGCCAGTTTTAGCCAGTTCTTCCGAACACCTGGACGATTTAATTCGTGCAGCCTCTTCTTCTGGTCCGTCAAAACCCCTTCTACGAGAAATGCTTGAAACGGGTCGTGCATATTCCGAGCAGAAAATTAGAGATAAAGTCGTTAATGGGGCTTGTCTTTTAAATGATTTTCGTCAGGGTGATTTAACCCCTATAGCTGGATTTTCTGTTGATTATTTGATGGCAACCCTTACAGGGCAACAAGATGTTCTTCTTTTGGGGAAATCATCTGATGAGTATAATGAAGTGGCTCTCTTAAAAAGTGCGGATGCCCTGGCGGACCACTTTTTAAGAGAGCTTGTCGCAAAAGATGGATCATCTTATGGGGTTGTTCGGGAGACAGGCCAGCATGTTTCTATCTATCAAAATAAATCAGTGACGCGTCTTTTGGCAGAAAGCGTTTTGCCGGGTGATTTACCGCTTCGAAATCTTTTTCTGGCTTGTACCAATGTCCGTGTTGTGGACAATTTTTTGCGGGGACAGATCGTTAATGCTTCTTTAAAAATTTTAAAACATCTCGTCCGCGTGCGTACTGATATGACGTTGAAAGAGGTTGGCGGTAAATTAGTTGTGGGAGGCATTGCCGGAGGAGTTCTTCTTCCAAAGGTTAGCTATGACTTTATGACGGCGGAATCAGAAACAGATCTTGCCGAATCATACCGGGAAACTATGTACCCGATTTGGGAAGCTCTGGGACCTTATGTGGTCCATGAACTAAGATCCTACACTAAAAGCCTGGTAAAGGCTGCTTCTCAAAAAGCACTGGATTTCGCAGATTCAAAAATGCGTGCCGGGGTGATAACCCTTTCAGGTACCGCCACAGGGGTGGTCACATATGGCCTGGGTACAGGATTGGAATATGTAGGTCCTTCTGTGCCTTATATTGGTTTGCCCCTTTCCTGGGCTGGGTCAATGATTAAGACAAATTTTCCTGTTTTGGGGTATGTTGCCGGAGGCTTTTTTGGAGATTCGGCAACTTACAGCTTTAAAAGCGCGATGGAGGGGCGCCTTGATAATTTCGCAGATTATGTTGCGTATCTTGCCTTTGACTACCAACAGGAAGAGCATGCCCTTTTTGGCTTAAACCCTGATCCAAGTGATGTTGAGCTTGCTCTTTTCAGGGATGATTATGAGTTACGTCGACGTTTACGGGACGAGCATTACTTTCTTGAAGCCATTCAGAAATTTGCCCAGGGAGAGGAAACTTTCGTTCAAGCTGCTTTAAAAGTCCTTGATGGGGGTGCAAGAAATCTGCTCTCTTACTTTGTAACGCACCAGGGTGCCGATATTGAAACGGCCCTTAATGAGACTGAAACGCGCGAATCTATGCTTGGGGGGCATATCAGACGCCCTGATTTCAAGAAACGGGCAGGTCAGACGAATGCTCTTAGATGTCTTTTGGCAGCAGAGGGAACATCCCTGAAAGAAGATGTTACCAGGTACCCATCGTATGCTGTACGGATCCGACAAATACAATCTCTTGAAGCAGCCGATGCGTTAGAGGTTGAAAAGGCCCTTTCCAGCCATCGTAGGGCTGTCGAGACTCTGGAGTATTTGTCCTGGGAACTTGGTGCGGAATGCACAGGTAAAGATGACGCTGCTTTTAGGGTTTTATTAGAATTAACCCCTTTTGAGCAGGATCTTTTGATTGAAATAAGGGAATGGGGTATTACCTGGGATCTTAAGGAAATGTTATCCGGGGCAAAACTTGATCTTGATAAAGAAGAAGATATCGACACTTTCAAACGACATGTGAAGCAATATATTGCCGGTCATAATCAAAAAAAGATGGAAGAATATAGTGCAGCGCATTCTGGGGAGATTGAATCATTAAGGACTCATTCCCTTGGGGAAGGAGCAAGTGATCTTGATCTTGTGACCCTTCATAAAGCTTTACAATTGCCAGAGAATGCGTCTGTTAAAGCGTCTCTTTTGTCTTCTGTAGACGGGGCGGCTATTGAACGTCTTGAAGCCACTGAACACACAATTATCCAGGGATATTATCAGGACATTGTTGCTTTCCAAAAGGGACGTAAACTTGGAGATATCTTGAAAGATAACCTGATTACAAAAGGTGTTGTTGAGAAGGTTAAGGCTTCTATTTTAGAAGAGATTACCGGGCAAACCCCAGATCTCAGGTTTATTCAGGGACGTGTTGGAAGGCTTGTCAGCCAAGATCCTGTTTATCAGGCTTTAAGGAATGCAATTAAGGCGACAATTGAGGAAAGTACCGACCTTAAAGAAGCTGTTAACCAGAACTTTAATGATCAGAGGCGTCTTTTTCTGGGGGATATTGTACACCAGATCATGAGTGAGCATAGTGCAGCTCTGTCCGTCGGAGGTAGTTCAAGTTCTTCCGGAGAGATGAGAGAAGATGCCAGTGATTGGGAATTAATCAGCCCTTCTGTTGTTCGTGATCCTCAAGAAGAAAACTTGTTAGGTGATGCTCTGGATCAAGCTGTCGGAGAAAGTCCCTCAGCAGATGTAAAAGTTGAGAGCAGTAGTTTCTGGAATTTGAACAGCTGGTGGTCTTCCAGCCCATCTGGAAAAGGGGTGGAAGAAGGCGAGGGAGAGGTTTCTAAAGTCCTGACAGATGAAGGTTCTGAATCCGGAAAATCGGTGGAAGAGCTTGCACTTGAAAGTCTGATGGTGCAAAGGCTAGCCGAAGATTTGCAAGAATTTAAATCATACGACCGGAGTTCTTTCGGACGGGGCCTGATCAACTTGATTCAGGTTATTAAAGAAATCCGCCAAGCGGAATCTTCAAGTGCAGCAAGCTCTGCCAGTGCCGGCTTTTTAAGCGATGTTCCGGAAAAGCTTTCTGATGAGGAGTTAAGAATTCTTCACGCAAAAATTCATGAAACCAAAGAGGCACGGATTCTTGGTGATGAGACGTTATGGGATTTTTATAAAACCTATCAGAAAGAAATTCTGACTTTTAAGTCTCTTATGAATGAGAACCCTGAGGCCAAGAAGGGTGTTTTTTATGGTTTGAAAGACGTTATTGAAGCGTTAAAAGCCCATAACCAAAGAATTTTAAACAGGATTATTTATTAAGATTCTTTGATGGAATTTAGGTGTGCTGTCTTTAAAGATCGCGCCCTGAATCGTTCCTGCTTTTGCCGGAATGACTAGGTGCTGGTAATGGTTTGCCAGTGGGATTAACTTGAGTAAGAGGAACGAGTCCAATGATTAAAAAAATCATGGTGCTCTCAATCTTGACGCTTTTTGCACAGCCTGCTTTGGCTGATGCTGACATGTTTGGAAGTATTTGTGGAGAGGATTATTTCTCTCGATCAGTATCTTCTAAAGCTGCCAGTCAAAGCCCGCAAGCTGTTAGAAAAGCTGATGTTGACGTTGATTATGATTCGGATGATGAAGGTGATACCATCACATCAGCCGTTCAGCAACGTCAGGAGATTGAAGAAAATATTGGAAAATCCTCTAGTAAAGGGACCTCTTTTTGGTCCTCAACATGGATTGCAGTAGAGACAATCACCCGTAAAGTGGTTGGTTTTGTTAAGTCTTTGTTCTAGAGTAAACCCATCTTGCAAGGGGGGAATTTCCTCCCTTGTTTTTTATCCCTTTTTCTTTTGTGACGTTAAAAAAAGCTATAAGATATTCTTGTCTATATTTCTTATTTTAGAAAGCAGTCTAAATGTTTTTGTCAGCTCACTCTGCCCACGATATTTTAATATATCTTAAGGATTCTTACGATCAAACGGCTGTTTTACTAGACGTGGATGATACGTTGATCACACCGGTTTCACGAACATTTCAATCGGCTCCGACAAAGCATTTGATTGATGAGATTAAAAGAAACAAACATCTTTTTCCAGAGTATGAGAAGATCATTAGTGCATGGCGATCTCAGCGTCAGGTGCGTTTGACAGATCCTGACTGGCCGCTTGTCTTGAAAGACCTTCAGAAAAAAGGGCCTGTTTTTGGGTTAACACAGATGAATACCGGGTCTTTAGGGTCTATTCCTTCAATGGAAAAATGGCGCTATGAGGAGCTAACTTCTTTGGGACTCATTTTTTCAACACATTCTTCTCCAGCTTTAGAGAGGCCTGACTGTAAAGATCAGCCTGTATTCTATAAGGGGATTATGATGACAGGGGCAACGAGTAAAGCAGAAACTTTGGCCGCTTTCCGGCCATATATTTCAGCAACAAAATTTGTTTTGATAGATGATCGGGAAATTCATTTAAAGAACCTGGCAGACTATTGCCAAAAGGAAGGTATTGAATTCACAGGTATTTTATACACAGGAGCCGGGAAAGGTCCTCTTCCCCAGGACTCTGTAATTTACGAGATGCAAAAAAAATATCTTTTGGAAAATCATTCATGGCTTGAAGATGACGAAGCAAGGAAATTAATAGAAAACTGAAAAGTTCTTTGTGTTTAAGGGGGAAATATTTAGAAAATTCCTGTCTCCTTTTTTGAATGCATAAAGTTTTATTTTAATTTTCTGTTTTTGCCAAATAAAAAAGTTGACAATTTGCAATATAGGTCCCATATAAAGTATGTAAAAAAATATTCTAAGGAGAAGATAATGAAATTTAATTCTATTGTGATGGTAAGTTTACTGACCACAGCATTTTTCTCAACCAATATTCATGCTTCAGCTCGTGATGCATTCAGGGATGATAGCTCTATGTCGTCATCTTCTGCAGGTTCTGGCGTCGCAAAACATTGTGAACAGAAAGCCTCCAGGTTGTCGATTATTGCTCCATCTTTTAATGAAGTGAAAGGAGCTGTAAAAGTGATGGCTCGTTCTCGTATTAGTTATCGACCATTGCGACAAACGGCGATTGAGATTATTGATGCGGCTGAAGATAAGGATTCTCTTATGGGTGCTGTAAAGAAGACAATGGGTATTAATTGCTCTAGAAAGACAAAACGCTATCCTTCTTTGTATTTTGTTGAAAAACCAGAAGAGGAGGTAGTCGGTCTTTCTGACAGGCCATCTTTGATAGTGGATTCTGTTCCATCTTTTGAAGAGGTGAAAGAAGCTACAAAAATTTTCTCATTCTCTTATCTCTGGGCTGCTAGAAAAATGATTGTTGAGACTATTGAGAAAGCTCACGATCACAGAACTCTGGAAAATGTTATGAGAGAGGTTGGTTTCTTACCGCATATGACGGCATCTCCAGTCTTTCAGGAAGTAAAAGAGGCGATTAAAAAGTTGAGTCTTTTTTATAAAAAAGAAGAGAAAGATTTGCAAAGTATCTGGAATAATATTGATATTGCTCAAGACTCTGATTCTTTAAAGACTATCGCACGGCTCAGTGGTTTTAATCTTGTGGTAAAAGGTTTTACCAGCAGTAAAGATCGGTCAGGTTTTTCTTCCGTTTTCATGTCAGCATCAACCCCGGATTCTGATATATCTTTTGAAGAAGCAAAAACATCTGTGAAGGTTTTGGTGAAATACTGTCTCCAAAATAAGGCCTTTGAAGACTACGGGAACCTTCTTGCTGACAGTGCTGGAGATTGGGATTCTCTTAAGGCTGCTATGAGGAATGTAGGTCTTATGACTTCTTAACCCTGGTTTTTAATTGACCTGATTTGAGGGGGCTTTTGGTCCCCTTTTTTAGTTCAGTCGTTTTCTATGACTTACCAGAACTATGACCCATGCAAAAGTTTTCTACAGTAAGAAAATGATCTTTTCTTAATTTCTAGGACTTTAAGGTTTTGAAAAAAGTGTGATGGGTGGTTATCAAAGTATTGATAAGGGCAGAGGATTGAAAATTTCCCTGCATAAGGTTTTCTTCAAGAATGAAAAAATCCTCATAAAGACCAGGGAAAGAGTTCAGACTATTCCTGTTTAAAGCTTTTGTAAAAAAAGGTTCTTTATCAAAGAAAAGAGGGAAACGAAGAGCAAAAAGAGCTGTCCGAAGGGGGATTCCTGCCTTTAATTGCAATAAAAGATTATGGAGTTTTTGACAGGCTCCCAGAAAAACCCTTGAAAAGGGAATGAAGTCAGTATCTTGAAACGACAGGATTGAAAGTCGATTTTGAAAAATTTCAAAGGGGCTAAAAAAAGCATCAATAAGATCATGATAAGGAGTTGCTGATTCCCGAGGCATAAGCTGATGCAAAGTCTCTCTGGTGGGAAAGGCATCAAGGTAGGGTAATTTCTCAATAACCTCCAATAGTGCTGATGGATGCAATTGGAAATGACCTTCTAGAAAAGAGAGGGATGATTGGTCAAGCGTTATCTTTATAGCAGATAACAAGGCGGTCATTTCGTGAAAAGAAGTGTCGTAGCAGGCAATAAAAGCAATATTAGGATCCGAGGCATATTTTTGGAAAAAACTCGATTTTTGATTAAAACGTTTTGGCAAGAAAAAGTAAAAATCATTTTTTTCTTTTAAAAAGGCAATATCATCGGGCAATTGTTTGACTGTTTTTAAGAAAATATTGGAACAAGACACTTCAAAAAGAGATAAAGTTGTTTTTTCTTCGAGAGTTTCAAGAGATCTATACTGGAGTTTTTCAAAACGGGCGTTTAGAAAAAGGCGTATCATTGTTGATTTTAGTGTTACGAAATCTTCATGACCATAAAAAACATACGCTTGTGGTAATGTTTCGGATGTTTTCAGAAGAGGAACAACGTTTTTAAGCTTCATCGTTACTGTTTGAAAGGGTGTCAGTCCCTAAAAAGCTTGCAACCGAGATATGAATGTCATGGGCAAGCTGGGCCAAAGCACGTTTAATAGCATCTTTTTCCGAAACAATGAGGGGAAGTGAGGCAAAAGATGAACTTGATCCCACCGAATAGCCTGTCAGAACTGATGTTTTTTGGTTCAGGATGATCTTTTGAGTCTTTGTATCTGTTAAGGTATACTGTGCGATAAGTGTAAGGCGTGTGCGTCGTGACGTTTCATCTCGTCGAAAACCAAGCTCTCCTTTGGTTGTTTTTAATGAAACATTCAGACGATAGGAATCCTGGTTTTTCTTCGTATCCGTTCTGAAAAAATGCTGTAACTTATTACGAAGAATCTGTCCTTCACGATCCTGAATTGGGGCCACAAATACAGAATTCTTGCTTGTTTGGGGTGAATACAAAGGATGAAATCCGCACCCCTGAAGAACAAGAAACGTTGTAAGTATAAAGAATGCCTTAATTTGCAACAATGTTAATGACCTTTCCCGGAATAACGATAACTTTTCGAACTGTTTTTCCTTGAATAAAATCAAGAACTTTTGAGTGTGATAAAGCCTTTTCTTTTAAGATCTCTTGATCTTCATCTTTGGAGGCATCAAGAGTTGCTCTGACTTTACCATTGACCTGAAGCGCCAGGGTAACATGGCTCTCTTCACACAGAGCCGGGTCAAAGCTGGGCCATGCAGCTTGTGTTATTAGCGTATCATGTCCCAGACGGTGCCAAAGCTCTTCTGCTAAATGAGGGACAACAGGATTCATCATCAGGATAAGCGATTCTGAAGCCTGAACAAGTGTTTTTTGTGAAAGGGGCGTTTTCCCCTCAAGTTTTGTAACAAGAACATTTGTAAGCTCTCTAAGGCGTGCGACATACTTGTTCAGGTTAAATGTTTCTAAATCCTTTGTAATGTCACGTATTGTTTTATGGACACACTTTTGAAGTTCCAGGTCGTCCTTTGAAATACTTTCTGAATCCTTTGATAAAGAGGAAACCTGATCAATAATCTTTGATAAATTGCGCCAAACCCGGTTTAAATATTTCCAAACACCATGAATACCGCTATCTGTCCATTCCAGATCACGATCCGGTGGAGAATCAGAAATCATAAACAGACGAGTAGTATCAACACCGTAATCTTCAAGAATAGGGGGGATATCGACAACATTTTTCCTGGATTTGCTCATTTTTTCAGAGCGTCCTACAACAACTCGTGATCCATCAGAGGATGCTACAAAAGTACCTTCCTCTGTGCGTTCAACATCATTGGGTGAAAGCCATTCGCCTTTCGCTGACTTATAGGTTTCATGGCAGACCATGCCCTGGGTCATTAAGGCTTTGAAAGGCTCTTCATGTTTTGTAAGGCCAATTTTTTTAAGGGCTCTTGTAAAAAAGCGGGCATAAAGCAAGTGAAGAATGGCATGCTCAATGCCGCCAATATATTGATCAACAGGCAGCCAGTGATCTATTTTTGCGGGGTCAACGGGGTCCTGATGTTTGGGAGACAGGAAACGGGCAAAATACCAGCTCGAGTTAAAGAAGGTATCCAGAGTGTCGGTTTCACGTAGTGCCGGTGCCTGACACTTGGGACAGCTGGTTTTTTGCCATTCCTTATCAGATTCAAGAGGATTGCCGGGTCGATCAAAAGAAACATTTTCCGGAAGCTGGATCGGTAAGTCTTTTTCTGGAACAGGAACAGGGCCACAGGTATCACAGTGGATAATAGGAATTGGACTTCCCCAATATCGTTGCCGGGAAATGCACCAATCTCTCAGGCGGTAAGAAATAGCAGTCTGCCCTGCGTCACAGTCTTGCAAAAGATCCAGGGCGGCTTTTTTCCCTTCTGCAACCGTAAGTCCGTCAAGAGAGCATGAATTATACAAGATGCCATCTTCAGTGAAGGCCTCTGACTCAATTTCAACAGAGTTTTTATCATGGGGGCGTACAACGGGTTTCACAGGTAAATTATATTTGCGTGCAAAATCAAGATCACGCTGGTCATGAGCCGGTACCCCAAAAACAGCGCCAGTGCCATAATCCATCAAAACAAAATTTGCAATATAAACAGGCAGAGTACAGTCTGGATCTAAAGGATGTTGCACAACAAGTCCTGTATCAATGCCCTTTTTTTCCATTTTTTCTAGAGTTTCTTCACTGGTGCCTGTTTGGCGGCACTCTTCCACAAAAGTCTTGATTTCGGGATTTTGAGTGGCCAGTTGTTCTGTAAAGGGATGGTCCGGGGACAATGCTAAAAAGCAGGCCCCATAAAGTGTATCCTGGCGTGTTGTGAAAATTTTAAGTGTTTCAGTGTGGCCCTGAATTTTGAAGTGTATATGTGCCCCAACAGATTTACCAATCCAGTTACGTTGCATGGTGACAACTTTATCAGGCCAGTCCTTCAGATTTTCGAGTCCTTGAAGCAATTCTTCAGCAGCGTCTGTAATTTTAAAATACCATTGAGAAAGCTTACGTTTTTCAACCAAGGCTCCTGAACGCCATCCGCGGCCATCAATAACTTGCTCGTTCGACAGAACGGTGAGGTCGACAGGATCCCAATTGATAAAGCCTTCCTTACGGTAAATAAGTCCTGCTTCCAGAAAGGCCAGAAATAACTTTTGTTCCTGGCCATAATAATCAGGAGTACAAGTCGCTAGCTCACGGCTCCAGTCATAGGAGAATCCAAGGGATTTTAATTCATCCCGCATTGCGTTAATATTATCAAATGTCCAGCTGGCAGGGTTGACCTTATTTTTTATAGCGGCATTTTCTGCGGGAGACCCAAAAGCATCCCAGCCCATGGGATGAAGGACTTCAAAACCTTGTGCACGCTTGAATCTGGCGACAACATCTCCAATCGTGTAATTACGGACGTGTCCCATATGTAAATGACCTGAAGGATAAGGAAACATTTCCAGAACATAATATTTTTCTTTTGTGCTTTTATCGTCAGTATCAAAAGATTTTTTTTCTTGCCAAATTTTCTGCCATTTTTGTTCGATGGCTTGAAAGTTATATCGGTTTTCCTGGGTCATTTTTTTTCCAAAGTCTTGTTATCAGTTATTCTTTATCGACCATCTCTGATTTTCAGCTGGCGTGCGCGTGTCAAGATTGCATTTTCAAGACGCAAAACTGTTTCGGGATTAACCGCGGCATTCTGCCACTTTCCTCTCTCTATTTTCTGACGAAAAACAGATATTTTCAACCCGTCTGCCCGTAAAACACGATCTAAAATCCTGATATCAACTTTTAGACGCTCTCCAGGGGTATGAGAGGGAGTATGCCATTCAGTTAAAATGACGCCACCAAAAGGGTCAACGGTCCTTAACGGCATAAAAGAGAGGGTATCAAGGGTCGCTCTCCACAAATAGCTGTTGACACCAATTCCCGTTGCGTTGGCGGTATCCTTTCGTGTGTCCCCAAACAGCAAGGCACTTTCTCCAAACAGCTTTCCAACTTCCCTGTCTCTTTTTTCACGGCGTGTCAGAATATCGTCTTCATCTTGGGTTGGTTCCTGATGAGCACACCCACTAGCAAAAAGAAACCCTAGAAGCAGGCAGAAAAGTCTGTTGTTCATTCGTCTATCCTTATGGTCATAATCAGAACTCATGAGAATCTTTTATTTCCCATGATTCTTCCTTTTAAACTCATACACTTTTTTTAAGTTATTGTGAAAAGATTTGTTGTGAAATTGAATAAAAGTCTGGTGTTTGGAAGAAATTTTTCTTCAATGAAAAAGCCCCTTCCTTATGATCTTAAAAGGAAGGGGCCCTGGTATCTGGATTAAAATATAAGTCTAGAAACGGACTTTGGTTCCTAACATAAAGACATGACCGTGATTGTTACCCACACCTTCTGAAATACTGGAAGCACCAGTTGCGCCAGAAGTTCGGGCTTTTTCTTGAGCCTGTACCCAGCGATCATCTGTTTTAAAGTCAAAATAGTTGGCTTCGGCAAAAACACTCAAGCCCTTTGCCAGCTTATGGTCATAGGTTAAAGAAATGACCTTGGCCTTGGCCTTTGGGTTATCCGCTGCAACAATATCTGTTTGGCCAAAATGCTCGATGCGTGTTCCCAATTTACGCTCGCTGAATTGGTACCCAAGAGCAATTTTGTTCGCTCCAAACGTGTACCCGGCAGCTACCGTATACATTTGACCGGCGTCACGATCTTTAATGGCTTTCAGGACCTGGCTTTCTCCATTATCAATGAATTCAAACCCGGCTTCAAAATTACCATAAGTAAGTAACAACCCAAGGGCATAGGACAGACTATTTGAACGCTCTCCACTATAGAGTGTCTCTGAAAAACGTCGACCTTCGCTATTAACAGGGCTTGTTCCCCGGCGTCTTATAGGCTGGGATTGACCTGTCAAGACGGTTAAAGAGGTTTTTACACCAAGCCCTTGAAGATCTGTTTTATAATTAACCCCTAATTCAACATTATTTTTGTCATAGGGATTAATCCCGCTGCTTCGGCTTGAGATGGTGCGGAGTTTTGCTTCACCTTGTTGTTCACCGTGAGGCGTAAAGCTGACACCTGCCTGAAGACCATAATAGCGGGGCAAAACAAAAGTCACTTTGTTTGAATCTTTCTGGATACCAACCATATCCGTTGAACGGTTGACACCTGTTGAAACATTCACAACATTTTTATAGTTGCCATCAAAGCCACCTGTGGAGCCCATCACAGAAAATGCACCTGTCGCCATACGATCAGCAACACCTCGATGTCCTCCAACGATCAAGCGCCCATGGCCATTGCGTAACATAATCCAGTTTTCTTCAACAGACGTTTTGCCGGCTTCTGTGTTACCTGTAATGCCTATAAATCCTGTATATTCAAGACCTCCCAGAACATCAGCTCTCCCTGAAAATCGGAAATTAAGGCGAGAATCTTCAACACTGATATGAGATCCTTGTCCTTTACCATTGTTGGCTTCTTTTTTACCCTGATTAAACGAGTAAAATAAGACGTTTGTTTCGCCACTGATTTCAAGGCTTGGTCCCCTGGAAGTTTCGGTGCTGTTTTTTGAAACGTCTGATTGTGCTGGAGAGAGAGCTGAAAAAGCTATCAGAAGAGCAAAAGTGCTTGCACTTGCATAAAAATTTTTCATTTTGTCATCCTTTTTTGAGAAACTCGATTCAAAGTCATATTCTTAAATTGAGGAAAATATGAATTCCCGCTAACCGTTATGGCTAGTTACTAACTTTTTAATTCGGAATTATTAATCTTAAAATCTATTCATACAATCAATAAATTTATTTTCAATTTTATTGATAAGAGAATGCCCCTAAATCTTTAAAGTGTGACATTCGGGAAACACGACTATATTTATTCTTGATAGATTTTATGTTGAGAAAGTCTTTTATTTTTTCTGTCCTTTTCTCCCGTAAAGGATTTACGGTATAAGATACAGAATAATGAGTCTGAAATTTTGGTTGTAATATGAAAAAACCGTATATTGGTGTTAATCTTGACCATGAACCTGCCGGGGGTTATTCAGATTTCCCCTGGTATGCTCTTCGTCAAAATTATTTTGATGCCATCGAACATGCCGGGGGAATTCCTGTTGGCCTTACCTACCAATTTGATCTTATAGAAAGTTATCTGGATTTGATTCAGGGTCTTTTAGTGCCGGGGGGATTCTTTGATATTCACCCTTCTCAATTCGGAGAAGACGAGGTTCATGAGACTGTTGTAACAAAAGATCGTCGTACACGTTTTGATTTGGGTATGACGAAAGGCGCTCTTGAAAGAGACATTCCCTTTCTTGGTATTTGTGCGGGGGAGCAACTTTTAAATGTGGTGCGGGGTGGGAGTCTTATTCAACATATTCCTGATACAATTCCTGATGCATTGGAACATGAACAAAAAACGCCCAGAGATCAGCCAACACATTCTATTGAAATCGTTCCAGGCACCCTGCTTCATGAGATAGCTGGCAGCACACAGGCAATGGTTAATAGCACACATCATCAGGCTGTTCGACACGCAGGAGAGAATCTTGTTATTAATGCCCGGGCACCGGATGGAGTGATTGAAGGTATTGAAGACCCTTCCCTGCGTTTCTGTCTGGGAGTTGAGTGGCATCCTGAATATGAATCTACAGATCTTGATCGTCGCATTTTTAAACGATTTATTCAGGAAGCCTCTACGTGTCGATAGCACCTTTAAAAGAACGTATTGCAAAAGTAATGGCCCGGTCAGGACTATGCTCCAGGCGAGAAGCAGAGAAATGGATCCTGGAGGGACGTGTCCATTTAAATGGAATTCTTCTGGAGTCACCTGCTGTTACAGTTGGGTTAGAAGATAATATTTGTGTCGATGGCAGACCTCTTGCTAAAAAGGAAGGTGCAAAGCTTTGGGCTTATCATAAACCTGCCGGGCTTTTAACAACCCACCATGATCCAGAGGGTCGTCCAACATTGTTTGAAACGTTACCGCCGGAATTAGGTCGAGTTATTTCTGTGGGACGTCTTGATCAGAATTCAGAAGGGCTATTGCTGCTTACAAATGATGGAGACCTTGCTCGTTTTCTGGAGTTGCCGCGAAACAGACTTGCGCGTGTTTATAAGGTTCGGGTTTACGGTAAAGTGGCCCCGGTAAAACTTTTATCCCTAAAAAATGGTATTGAGGTGGATGGTATGCACTATGGGCCTGTTCAGGCAGAATTGCTTTCCCAAAAAACAACCAATGCCTGGGTTTCTGTCAAAATTCGAGAAGGAAAGAATCGTGAGGTTCGCAAAATTATGGCGCATCTCGGATACCCTGTTAACAGGTTGATTCGTACACGATATGGTCCTTTTACTTTGGAAAACCTGCTGCCAGGTGAAATTGAGCCTTTGTCTCTTGAGACTTTGGGGAATCTTGGATTATTACCCCCAAAACTGTCCTTAAAAAATCAGAATGAAATATGATAGGAAAAAGATTCATGACATCCTCAACAGTTGATGAAGAAAATTTACGGGAATTCACAAGTCGTGCTGATCAATGGTGGGATCTTGAGGGAGCTTTTAAACCATTGCATGACCTCAATCCAGTCCGTATAGACTTTATCCTTTCAGAGATTTCAAAGGCTTTTAATCTGGAGAGTAAGGCTTTCGAGACCCTTTCGATTCTGGATGTTGGGTGTGGAGGGGGTCTTGTAACAGAGCCTCTTGCGCGTACAGGGGCTGTTATTACGGGCCTGGATGCGGGAGTTGAAAACATTACTGTGGCAGAATCTCATGCTAGAGAAGAGGGCCTTGATATACAGTATGTCTGCTCTCCTCTTGAGTCCTTTTTCCCCGACAAACTATTTGATGTTGTTATTGCCCTGGAAATTGTAGAGCATGTAAGCTGTGTCGATACTTTCATCACAAACTGTTTTCGCGTTTTAAAGCCTAACGGTATAGTGATTTTCAGTACCCTTAACCGCACAGCAAAATCTTTTGTGCTTGGCATTGTTGCTGCCGAATATATCCTGAGATGGGTCCCTCGTGGGACGCATTCCTGGGAACAATTCTTAAAGCCTTCAGAATTAGCACGTTCAGCACGTTATGCCGGTGGAACTCCTAAAACATTAAAGGGAATGGCATACCATCCCTTCTTGAAACGATGGTCTTTATCAGACAATTGTGAGGTGAATTACTTTTTTGTCACACAGAAAAAATAACTTTTATTTTTGATCTGTCGTAATACCGAAGGTGAAACTGTCATCGTGACAAGATATGACTATTTCCTCGTCGTCGTGAGGAGACCGCAGGTCGACGTGACGACCCAGTCCTTGAAAGGCAGGGACTTTTCACAGAAGTATTCTGGATTCTTCTCTCGTTTTGCTCCTTCTGAATGACGCGATGGGGACGTCATTCAGAAGGCGGTGTTTTAACTTCCCATGCTGCAAGGACGGCTCCTTTAAATCTTTTCTCAATAAAAGTCTTTGTAGGCTCAGATTGATAGAGTTTTTTAAAAGTTTTGAGAGCTTTCCTGTTCTTGTCTTTTGTTCGAACAACAATGATATTGGTATAAGGAGAGTCTTTATTTTCCCTGGCAAGGGCCGTTGAGGGATCCAGACCTGCAACAAGAACCCAGTCTGTATTAATGACAGCAATATCGACATCTTCTAAAGATCTTGGAAGTTGAGGGGCTTCAACCTCAACGATCTTAAGATGTTTTGGATTTTCAATGATGTCGGTTACCATTGCCTCTGATCCCACGCCTTCTTTAAGTTTCAGGATGCCAAGGTCTTGTAGAACAAGCAAAGCCCGGCCCCCATTGGTGGGATCGTTAGGAATTGCAACCTTTCCTGTCCTTGGAACATCGTCAAGGGACTTGTATTTGAGGGAATAAACCCCCATTGGTAATAAAATGGTTTTCCCAAAATCCGTAAAGTCAAAACCACGAGTGGCTTTTTGGCTCTCGAGAAAAGGCCTGTGTTGATAAATATTAAGATCAATCTCACCTTCTGCAAGAGCAATGTTAGGCAAAATAAAATCATTAAATTCAATAAATTCCAGTTCTAGATCTTTCTTTGAGGCTCTCTCTTTAAGATCTTGAAGAATGTCGATATGAGGCCCAGCTGTTACACCAATTTTGAGTTTATCGGCAGCATTAAGATGAAAGGGGCTTCCCGTGATGAATAAAAATCCCAAAAGTATTTTATAAATTATTTTCATTTCTATTTCTCCAGTCTTCGTGCGAGCCAGTCTCCCGACATTTGTATGCCTTGTACCATGGTAATCAGGATTAAAACAATCTGGAAAACAACATCGGTTTGATAGCGTTGATACCCGTAACGAATAGCAAGATCTCCAAGGCCTCCACCACCAACAGCACCTGCCATTGCCGAAAAGCCAATTAAACTAATGATAACAAGAGTCATTCCTCCAATGAGTGAGGGAAGGCATTCGGGTAAAAGGACTTTAAGGATAATTTGAAGACGACTGGCCCCCATTGACAAGGCCGCTTCAATAAGGCCTTTAGGGACAGTTTTTAAGGACTCTTCTCCCACACGTGCAATCAACATAATGGCTGCAATACTTAAAGGAACACAGGCTGCTGTGGTTCCAATACTGGATCCGGAGATTAACCTGGTGAGTGGAATCAATGCGATAATAAGAATAATATAGGGGACCGACCGTACGGCATTCACAATAAAGCCAGCAATTTTATTGAAAACAGGGTTTTCATAAAGCCCTTTATTGTCGCTTGAAAAAAGGAGAACAGCAAGGGGAAGGCCTATCAAAAGTCCCACAACTGTTGAAACGATAATCATGACTAGTGTTTGAAAAGTGGCCTCAATAAGAAGTGTTATCATGCTAAATATCCCAAAAGTTCAACATTAATCTGGCGTGCTTCAAGATAGGATTTAACCTGTGAGCAGGTCTCTTTTTCGTGAGGCACTGTAATAACCAAAGTGCCATAGGTCGAATGACCCAGGTGGTCAAGAGCTCCTCCTGCGATACTGACTGAAATGCCCAGTTCCTGCGCAAGGTCTGAAATGACAGGTTTTTGTGAGTTACGTCCTGAAAAAACAAGCCGAAAAGCAACTTCAGAAGTTTTTGATGAGGCATTTTCGGAAAGACGTTCTTTTATGATTTGTGGAACACGGCTGTTAAAAAGGGATTGAACATAATCACGCGTTAAGGCTGTTTTGGGAGAGGAGAAAACAGATTCAACATTGCCGGATTCAAGAATTTCTCCTTTTTCCATGACGGCAACATGCGTACAAATGTCTCGTACAATTGACAGGTCATGAGTAATAAAGACAATCGTTAACCCAAGGGTCTGATTTAATGTCATTAAAAGTGATAGAATATCTTTAGATGTTTTTGGGTCCAATGCCGAGGTCGGTTCATCACAAAGAAGGACTTTTGTTTCAAGTGCAAGCGCTCTTGCAATGGCGACCCGCTGGGCTTGACCGCCACTTAACTGTGAAGGGTAAGCCTGTTCTTTTTCTGACAGGCCAACAATATTAAGGCACTTGCGGGCCTTGCTAAGAGATTCTTGTTGAGAATGTTTGAAGAATTCCAGAGGTAGGAGAACATTCTCCAGGGCTGTTCTTCTTTTAAGGAGCTGAAAGTTTTGAAAAATCATTCCCATGTCATGGCGTGCTTGGCGCAAGTCTTTTTGAGATAAGGACATTAAATCTTTTTTTTGGAAGAAAACGCGACCTGTATCAGCTCTTTCAAGTCCGTTAAGACACCGTAATAAAGTACTTTTGCCGGCACCACTTCGCCCAATGATACCATAGATTGATCCTTGAGGGATAGCAAGTGACACATCATTAAGTACTTTAGTTTTTTGGTGGTGAGATATAAATGTTTTTGAAAGAGAATCCACCTGAATAAACATAAATAAAGCCCTTACTTTTTAGGATAATGCCAAAAGATTTTCTTTCCCCTAATGACAAAAATAATGCGTGATTTTCTATAGTCCCTCTATAGAGAAAGAAAGATAAATTATATTGATCCAGGAAAGCATTCGCCAACAACTATTTTGTCGTAAGGTGAAAAACGCCATCCCAGTCCCGAGCAGGAGGGGACTTTTTGAAGTATTCACAGCGTTCAATATACATTTTAGCAACAGGGTCACCTGATTTTTTCTCAAGAACTTCTTTATACAGCTTTATGGCATCATCCCAGTTCTGATTCAAGTAGGATTGAAATGCATATTGCGTTAATTGACTCCATTCTCGCTCAAGGGCCGTTGCAGCAAAATCAGGGTCGTCTGAAAGTTTTGCAATGAGTTCGTAAATGCGAATACCTTTTTCGCGCCCTTTGACGGCAACAATATCGAGCGGACGGCATAAATAAAGGTCCATAATTTCTTGATGGACAGATTCACTGACAATAATTTCTGTTTTATAAATTTTATTTGCGCCTTCAAGACGCGATGCCAGATTTACACTATCACCAATAACGGTGTAATTCATACGGTCATCAGATCCTACATTACCTACAATTACTTCACCGTAATGAAGGCCAAATCGAGTTGGGAAGGGAACTTTTCCTTTTTTAGTCCAGTCTTCATTAAGAATTTTCAGTCGTCTTGAACATGTTAAGGCAGCCTGGCAGGCGTTAATAACCAGACGGGAATCTTCTTCAGGGGCTCCCCAAAAAGCCATGATTGCATCCCCAATGTATTTATCAATAGTACCTTTATGATCCAGAATAATACCACTCATGGCACTTAAGTAATCAGAAAGGTGATTCATCAAACTGTCCGAGTCCATGCTTTCTGAAATTGATGTGAAGCTTTCAATGTCAGTAAACATAATAGCCAGATTGCGGCGTTCTCCCCCTAATTTGGCTTCAACACCTGACTGGATAAGAGACCTGACAAGGGCTTTTGGAACAAACTTGCTAAAGGAGGCAAGGCCTTCTTTCATAAGGGAGAGAGCTTCTTCTATATCTGCAATTTCTTCCAAAGAGGACTTTGACATTTCTTCGTGTTCAATATCCAGGTCTCGAATACGCCGCATTTGAACAGCGAGTGTTTCAATAGGGTAAGATATTTTATGAGAGAAAATGACCAATACAATTGTTGCCAGAATCAGAATAAAGATAGAAATTAGCATGACATCACGACTTGTTTCGCGAATTGGTCCCACAAAATCATCGGATGGCGCAATCATTCCCAGGATCCATCCTTGAGAGAAATTCCCAATAAAATTAGAAAAATAGGCAATATATTCTATGTCATCATAAATATAGGTGAATTGGGGTGTTTTTTTAGAATGGTAAATTTCGTAGGCCTTGGCCAAATTGCCTTCCTCATGAAGGTCTGTGATTTTTGCGAGTCGGATATTGGTTATACTTTTATCGTTTTGGTTAGAGTCATCCGAGATAAAAATCTTTTCATAATCAGGGAAAGCAACTAATTCTCCTGATTTATTCAGAATAAAGTTTAATCCAGATCGGCTGGCTTTCTGACGTGCCAGAAGATAAGAGATACTTTCAATGGAAATATCACAGGAAATAGCCCCATAGAAATTGCCTTCGCTATCAAAAATTGGCGTGGACGCTGTTAATGTGAAACGGCGAGCAAACCAATCCGGGTAAATATCAGACCAATTTGGTTTTTTAAGCTTCTTGGTTCTGATATACCAATCCCTTTCTCTGTTATCATATTGAAGCTCTTTGGGAATAGAGGGGCGATATTCGCGGTCCAGTTCATGACCATCTTTGTCAAGGTATGCGCGATATTCAACATAGGTGGGACCAGAATTTGAAATTACTTCCAGAACAAAAGTACTTCCATGCGGTAAGGGTTTGTCAGGAATATAGCTGAATACCCTTTTTTCTGGTAAGGGGGCAACAGAAACAAAATTGCCGTGCTCATCAGAAGCCATAAATAAAGTACTTTGTGGTAGGGACTGAAGGGAACCAATTAAAAAATTGCGTAAGACCTGGCTTTCAAGAATAGACCCTGCATAATCTTTTTTTACCCAGGCCCCTATTGATGTCAGGGACATGGCGGGTTCAAAATAGCGGGACGCATCGTCCATAATTGTTTTTTGGGTTTTATTAATAAGATCGAGCGATGTAATTTCCATTACAGACTCAATATTAAAATGAGTGTATGTTGTTGTAAAAATTGTTGAAAGAGAGAGCATCCCAACAAAAACACTTAAAATAGCAAAACGAATCTTACGTTTTCTATTGATGAACCTGGAAAAAATATTTTTCTTTTTTGTTTCTGTGCTCAATGTTAAAAAAACCTTTTTGGTTTTTAGAGTTAACTCCCTAATAAAGCAGTGTAGCACAGAGAAAATTCTTGAAAAAGAAAGAAGGTTAGGAAAAATATTTTTTTAGATTTTTTTTCTGTATATTCAAAGAAATGGACAGGTGTACTCATAACAACAGGGAGAGAAGAGGCTCTCCTTTAAAGACAGAAGAGCCTCTCTCTTTTGTTCCTGTATTAGGCTGCGTCTTCTATTTCTGCTGCGTGAGAGCGATCACTTAAATGGTAATCAAGCGTCTTTTTTAAAGCTTCCTGAAGAGAAATCTTTGGTTCCCACCCTAGATATTTGCGAGCATTTTCGATAGAAGGCACCCGATAACCAAGGTCTTGATATCCTTGACCGTAATAATTACCTGATTCAACTGATTTAATGACAACTTTTTCTGCTTTTTCACGGTAGTCTGGATAGGTTTTAACCTGATCAACAATCATATGAGCAAGCTCGATGATCGAGAAATCATTTTTAGGATTGCCAATGTTAAAAATTCGACGACTAGCTTGACCATCCTTGTTCTCAATAATCTTTAAAAGCGCGTCAATACCATCATCAATACAGGTAAATGAGCGTCGTTGTTGTCCTCCGTCAACAAGAGAAATCTCACCGTGGTATAAAATGTTACTGATAAACTGAGTCACAACCCGCGAGTTGCCCTCTTTTGCGTCATTAATACGATCCAGTTTTGGCCCCAGCCAGTTAAAAGGGCGAAAAAGAGTGTAGTCCAGACCATGTTGATCTCCATACGCATAAATAACCCGGTCAAGCATTTGTTTGGCACAGGAATAAATCCAGCGTTGTTTGTGAATTGGCCCCAGGACAAGATTTGTATTTTCTTCGTTGAACTCTTCTTCTGAGCTCATCCCGTAAACCTCTGATGTCGAGGGAAACAAGATGCGCTTGTTATAAAAAACGCATTGGCGCACAATTTCCAGGTTGGCTTCGAAATCAAGTTCAAAAACACGAAGAGGCTCCTTGACATAGAGAGCAGGGTTGGCAATGGCAACGAGAGGAAGAACAACATCACATTTCTTGATATGATATTCTACCCACTCTTTATTAATCGTGATATCCCCTTCAACAAAATGGAAACGGGAATTACCAAGGCTCGCTTCCAGTTTGTCAGAAGACATATCCATGCCATAGACTTCCCAGTTTGTTTTTTTAAGAATGCTTTCGGTGAGGCTGTTTCCAATAAAACCATTGACACCTAGAATTAGAACTTTGAGTGACATTAAAGGCTCCTTTTAAGAGGTTTTTTTTGACTTATATCTTTGGACTTAGCACGCTTTAAGGGTGCTTTACGACTTTTTTTCTCAATTTTATCTTCAGGATTTTTTTCCAGAATATCTCGAATCAGAAAACGTGGACGATGACGGACAACCTGATATATACGGCCGACATATTCGCCGACAATACCAATACCCGTAATGGCAACGCTGATAAGGAAAAAGAGAATGGCAAAAAGTGTGAAAAGCCCCTCTGCTTCGGGGCCGACAATCAAACGGCGTGCAAAAAGGTAAGCGACAAGAAGGCCACTCAGTCCCGACACCAAGAAGCCAAAAACAGTAAAAACGTGAAGAGGTGCCATCGAAAAACCTGTAAAGAGATCAAAAGTGACCCGCACAAGTTTATAAAGGTCATATTTAGAGTCACCCTCTTCTCGTGCTACGTGTTTGATTGGGATTTCAACCGGGTTGCTGGCAAACGTATATCCAAGGACTGTAACAAAGGTTGAAGATTCATCACACTGAGTGATGAGATCAACGACTCGGCGGCTATAGGCTCTGAACATACACCCCTGGTCTTTGATACGAATTCCCGTTGCAAGACCACGTAAACGATTCATAATAAGGGAAGGAAGGCTTCTTAAGATAAAAGAATCATCTCGCCCATCTCGATAGCTACCGACGTAATCATGCCCTTCCTCGTATTTCTCTAAAAGCTTTGGGATTTCCTCGGGTGGATTTTGCATGTCAGCATCCATATTCACAATGACTTGACCCCGGACACGCTCGAAAGCTGCCATAATCGCCATATGTTGGCCAAAATTTCCGTTAAATTCAATAACACGAATTTGGTCGGGGCGGCGATTGTGGAATTCTTTCAAAATGTCACTAGAGTTATCTTTGCTGCCATCATTGGTGAAAATAATTTCAAAAGGTTTTCCAATATTATCACAAACTTTTGTCAGGCGCTTGTATAAGCTTTCAAGGCAATCTTCTTCATTATAAACAGGAACTACGACCGAAAGATAAAGTTCATTTTCTGCAGCTGACATTTTACGCCCTTTGAATAATTGTTTTCATGGTATCAATAACACGGTTTTGAGTATCAGGTGTCATACTGGCCCATAAGGGGAGACTCATAATTCGATTTCCTGCAGACTCTGCATGAGGAAAATCTCCAGACTTAAAGCCCCAGGTTTTCTGATAATAGGAAAAAAGATGAACCGCGGGATAATGGATGCCAAGACCAATATTGGCTTCCTTCATTTTTGTCACAAACGTGTCTCGATCAAGGCCTGCTTTTTCTGGATGAATCACAGGAGTGAAGATATGCCATGCATGGTCATGATCATAGTCTGGTATGGCGGGTAGTGAAAAAGCTTCTAAATCTTTTAACAAGGTACGGTATCGCTCAACATGTTGACGTCGTGCCTGGCAAAACCCCTCCAGTTTTGGAAGTTGAGCCAGTCCAATGGCAGCCTGCAAGTCAGACATATTGGCTTTATAGCCTGCTTCTACGACATCGAAAATTTGAGATCCTTTCTTTGTATACCGGTTCCAGGCATCTCGATCAATGCCATGAAAGCGCAAGCGGTTCAGGCGTTTTGCTAAATCATCATCATGGGTAACAACACAGCCTCCTTCGGCGGTTGTCATATTTTTACAGGGATGAAAGCTGAAAACTTGTGTGTCTCCAAAGCTGCCAATTGCCCGGTTTTTATAACGAGCTCCTACCGCGTGGGCTGCATCTTCCAGAACGCGCAAGCCCCGGCGATGGGCAATTTCATACAAAGGGTCCAGATCGACAGGAAGCCCTGCAAAGTGAACGGGTAGAAGAACTTTGGTGCGAGGTGTAATGGCATCTTCCAGGCGTGAAACATCCATGTTTAGCGTTTTTGGGTCAATGTCAACCATGATGGGCCGAGCCCCTGTATGGACAATGGCATTAACGCTGGAAATAAAGGTAAGAGGCGTTGTAATAACTTCATCTCCCTCCTTAACATCCATCGCCAGGAGAGATAGATGAAGACCTGCTGTTGCAGATGTTAACAAAGCGGCATAAGGCGCGTGGCAGGTTTCTTTGAAAGCGGTTTCCAAAGCCTGAACGCGAGGTCCTGTTGCGATCCATCCTGATTTTAAGCAGTCAACGGCAGCTGCAATTTCTTCATCGCCAATATCAGGACGAGTAAAGGGAAGAAATTCATCCTGATGAAAGGTTGGTTTGTGAAGGCTAGCTTTTTGAGACAAGGTAAACCCCCCCTAAAATAACAATAATTCCCAGGATGCGTGTTGCTGACAAGTTTTCTTGCAGAAACCAGTATCCTGCCAGGGCTGTAAAGACGTATCCCAGACTTGATAGAGGATAGGCATAGCTGACATCAACACGTGATAAGGCCATCATCCAGAATCCTACACTTAGGACATAAAGGAAGAGACCTCCAATAATGGCTGGGTTCTGGGCAATCTTTAAAAATATAGGCCAGAAGTTTTGTAGAATAAAATCAAAATGCCCAATTGATTTCATCCCGACTTTTAGCAAAATTTGTGCGGCTGTATTAAGCAGGACACAAAAAATAATCAGAGGCAAATAATGAAGGGCAGACATCTGGCTATGAACTCGTTTCTGCTTTTAAAAGCACATCGTTATGGCTTTGGGAAAGAATCTCTGTTCTGTATAACCCAAGCAGGTTTAGATCGTCCAGAAATTCCTTGCGTGTTACGATAAAAAAGCGACCTTCTTTTTGAGCAAGCGCTGCAAATTCCTGTCGTGTCATCATCCAGGAGGAGGTGTCTTCGATGCTCATGCCAAATTCCAGCTCTCCTTTCCAGTCTGTAACAATAATTTTTTCTCCTACATAGGGAGGAAGATCCTGGTAGTATCTTCCAAACGCAACAATCTTGTCACCTGGTTGCTTTAGACGATTGATTTCAAGGGCCAGATTTTTGACAGAGCGATGATCCAGCAAAGGCCAGGCACTGTTCAAAGTGACCAGTACAACAAGGCTGGTGATCATAATACCACCGAAGGTATGCCTCATATCGTACCGTTTCCAGAAAACATAGACAGATCCCATTAAAAGGGCAACGATAAGAGTAATCCAGTAGGGTTGTAAGGCTGTATTCATGAAAAGATTCTGATGCCAGAGAGCGACAGGGATGCCTAAACCTAGAACACAGGCCATAAGAATGAAAGAAAGCCACGGTGTGGGGTGTCTGCTGTCAAAAAGATCATCCAGTGTGCGTCCCATTAAGACTGAAACTAAAGGGAAGACAGGAAGGATATAAGGAATTAATTTTGAGCTGGAGAGAGAGTAAAACAAGAAAATGACTCCCGCAGAAAGGAGTAGAAAAAAGGCTTCACGTTCGCGATCCAGGGATCGCCGAAGAGATCTGAAAGTTGAAGAAAGTGTCCTTAAGAATAAACCTGTCCAGGGAAAAAGCCCCAATAATAATATAGGAATAAAAAACCAGACAGGCTGATAACGGCTGTGAGTTGTCGTTAAGAAACGTTCAAAGTGTTCATGTATAAAGTAAAACTGAAAAAATTCAGGATTTTTTAGGCTTACAGCAATATGCCAGGGAACAGCTATCAGAAAAAAGATCTCAATACCCCAGTGTTTAAAAGCCAGTTTCAGACTCCTCCAATCCTGACGCAAACAACACCACAATAATATAGAGGCTCCCGGCAGGACAGCACCGATTAATCCTTTTGTCAGGACGGCCAATGCGGCACATAAAAAAAACAGAAAAAGATAGAAACGTTGATAAGAGGGCGCGCGTTCCCGGGTGGCAAGAAGAAAATTAAAGAGAGACCCTACAATAAAAGTTGAAACAGCCATATCAAGAATCAAAATACGGGTATGGGCATAAAAAAGAAGGCTTGTTGCCAGAATCCCGGATCCCAGAAGACCGGCTCGTCGACCATAAAGAAGACGGCCTGTCCCGTAAACCATCAAACATGTCAGGAGTCCCAAAAAGGCCGGCCAAAACCGTAAAGCCCACTCATTGACACCAAAAGCTTTTATGGAACTACTTGTGAGCCAGTACATTAAAGGAGGCTTCTCAAAATATTTGACCCCGTTCAAGCGAGGGGTAATAAAATCTCCTGAAGCTACCATTTCCCGGGGAATTTCTGTATAGCGGCCTTCATCTGGTGCTGACAAGGGCCTTGAACCTAACATAAAGGTAAAAAGAGACCCAATGGTTAGAATCAAAAGAAAAACATCTTTTAAGGCAGATCGCCGTGACAACATATGTTAAAAAATATAAGGAACCATGGCGAAACATAGTCAAATTCATTAAAAATGTCAACCATTTCTATGTTAATATGATTTATTAAATGTAATTAAAAGGAGTAAAAAGAAATAAAGATGAGCATTAATATTGTTATGTATACAAAAAACATTTGTCCCTATTGTGCAATGGCGAAACATCTTCTTGATGAAAAGGAACTTTCTTTTACCGAGAAAAATGCGGAACACGCTGATATCTTTGAGGAAATGATGTTGAAATCTGAAGGACGTCGTACTGTTCCCCAGATTTTTATTAATGATAAGCCTATCGGAGGGTTTGATGATTTAAATGCCCTGAACAGGTCAGGTGAGCTAGATCGCCTTATTAAAGAAGCGGGTTTTTCTTCCTAATATCCCCAACCATCAGCTTCTGTTTTTTCAGGATGCAGGGCAAGATACCCTGCACAGGAAAAGTGCGCGTAATGAGCCACTAAATTTTGAGAGGTGGACCATTTTAGCCGGTGACGATGGGGAGTGTCTGACTTTGCAGTATAGGGAAAATCAGCAAATCGAAGAGTTCTGGATTCATTGATTTTTTCGCCTGTGCCCTGAGGATTTTTACCAGTTTCTCCTCGGCTGACAAGGACGACAGCAAGGGTTTCTGATGCAGGTAAATCCAGGAGATGATCAGCGGATGTTAGCAAGGTGATCTCTTTTGAGTGTGCGCTGCAGAAGTGTTTGACTTTATCACTATCTGATTCGGGAGGCGTTGTTAAAACCGGGTCAACACTATAGATAAAAAAATGTCCCCATCCATCTTTGACATGCGATGAAGCCAGTCCAAGAGTTTCATACGGTACAGTCCCTATTGCTTTTGCTCCAGAGCATTTATGAGGAGCTTTTCCCGGGTGGTCAGAAAAGCCGGGACAGGGCAAGTGGCCATGGGTCAAGGCATAGTTGGCAAGGCTTGAAAGAATCCGTTCTTGATGAGAGGATGTTTTTATGACGCGATTATGTTTGCGTTGCTCTGTCAGATAGGGAAGCACAGCGGCTCCAATTACCCCCATTATTGCCAGGGCAATAGAGGCTTCCAACAGGGAGAAACCTGAATCTTCACCTCCTTTTTGTGAGAGTTTTTTTAAAACTGAAAATAGAGAACGCATGCTTTATCTTTGTAGTGTCCATTATATTTTCCCTGGGCCGTGACACAGGATCCTTTGGGAACATTTTTGCCATCGCGAGCCCTGATTTTTCCCTCTTTTGGGAGGCCACTATCAGCTTTTTCATCGAGGCTCATGGCCTGAAGAGGGGTTAATCCTGAGGTTCCCTGGGCCTCTCCCAGGACAAACCAGTGATGTCCTTCTCCAAAAACATTGTGTTGTACTGTGAATCCGCCTCCGATTTTGGCTTTTGGGGCTCCCTGACCGAAGTGTGCCTGTCCGCTGGAAGGTGGTTTCCCGGGAGATGAAATAAGGTTAGCAGCTGCAAGATGAGACCAGAAAGAGAGGGCTTCCTGCCCTCGGCCACCAGAGGCCAGCCCCGGGCCTTCGATAACGCCATTCCCATTTCCATTTTGTAGAGAAGAATGGATGTAGTCAGAAGCCCTATCATAATCACCGGGCAGGGCGTTATAACGATCCTCAAAAAGAGTCACCGCCATCTTATAGCTGTTGGCCTGGGTTAAAACAGATTTAAGACGGGCACTTTCCAGCAGATCTTGTCCCTTTAGGATGCCTCCAATAATCAGGCCCATAATTAAAAGGGCAATGGACAGTTCAACGAGGCTAAAGCCTGCTTCATCACTAATAAAATCTGGTGAAAGCTGACGAGGATTAAAGACTCTTTTCAGGAGTGATGTAGATTCCAGGGGCCTATGGATGCTGTCTTGTGAATTTTTCTTGGAGAAGAAAAAACTTTTACGGATCCTGAGGGAGATGGTCTTTAAAAACATATGTGTCCGGAAAGAATGAATACCGCCAGGATTATTGACAAAGAAACCAAAAATCTCAAGCCCTTAAAAATAAATATTTAAAAAGGAGGGATAGGTAAGAATGTTTTTTTCAGACTTTATCTTTATTACCTTATTTGATCGTTAAAACAATATGTAAGACATGATATTTACTGTGGCCAACATAAGGCGTGTAATAAGGAAAAAATCTTATTTTTTAAGTTGTTTTTGACTGTATAGGGTCGTGGAAATGAATGAATTGGCTGTCTCTCTTGGACGTTATTCGAACCACGAAAAATTACTTCATAGCAATAAGTGAAAATCATGGAAAGCATTACTATAAAAGAGATACAAAGCTTTATAGAGACTAAAAATCAAGTACCACTGGTGTTGGAATCACCCCTCAATACTGGAGCTGGAAACACCTTAAAATTACTTGGTTTGAATCCTCGCTTGGGATTCGAATTGATATGAATTTTGAATGCACAATCTTCTACATTTTTTACATACATAGTGAGGTGTAGAGATATAGTTTTATATTAAAAAATATGTTATTGGTATTACATGTCAGAAAAAATTACAGAAAACAGCTCAAGTTCAGATCAGGTAACTATTGATACTTTCTTGGAAAGAATTTCTGATTTTGTCACAACCGTTTATTTTAAGTTTAAAAGCTTGTTTGATTTCCCGAACCAAGAAGAGTGTGCTTATCAAATTTTAAATCTATGCTTTTATACTCCAACAGATAAAGCAACGGCTAGTATCTTTGGGTTTGCCGAGTTTATAGCAGCATTAGCATTGCTGGTGGTCGTCTACACCATTACGGATGTACGATATAAATTCAGAATACGCACTGCACGGTTGCCACTTCTAAAAATGGCTTTTTTCGTAATTAGTATTGTTGGCTTTGGCTCACTTATTACCGACTTCTGGATGGCTTCAAACTGTCCGGTACTCGACTCCTTCATTACATATAGCGGTCTACAATTCTCTTATGGCTTTCTATTTTTATCTATGGTTTTGCTATGGTTGTTTTTTGCATTCATGCGCCCACCGAAGTTTAACAAAAGCAATGCCAAAAAATATTTGCATGAGCTGTATCGCTATATCCTGCAAGGGTCAGAAACAGAGTTGCCAGTAATTGCTCATGAGTTAGGACGCTCTGCAAGAGAAATTATAAACCTATCAGAAGAGTCTCCTTCAAGGAGGTTTCCAAAGGCCGACAACATATTTACTAAATTTTTCAAATCAGAGGACAAGACCGGACAATACGCCTACGAAATACTATTAATGATCGGCACAAGACGTTTATGCCGATATATGGCTGCTGTTGCGCCAGCGACTGTTATAGAATTTTTCTTGGAGTTCTCTGAAAATATCAAAACCAAAAGTTTGCCTATTGGGCAATTCGTGAGGAATATTTCTACGGAAGCCATTCTGAATAAAGATAGCGTCTTATATCATGAAGATGAAGGGTACAACTCTGGCTGGTTCGGATATGTACGCCCGTTTAGTAAAGCTGTGTACGGCGACTACGACTTGATAGAAATTCTTTCACAAGACCACTCGTCACCTTTGGATTTAGATTACAAAGCACTAGCGGGCTTGGATCCAGAACAATTCGAAGCATACACCCGCGTCACACTGATTACATTTGAAGAATATATAAAAAAGTACCCTGATGGCTTAACCAATTCCTATGCGCTAAACCAAGCATTTTCAAATATCAAAAGCGCCACTTTAAGCATCTACCAAATAAACAACATAACTGACTGGCACAATACAGATGTATATCGAAAATTCAGAACATCAGTAGACTTCATACGCGATGTAATACGTCTCCTGAACAAACACGGGCAACCTCGATTGGATATCCTGAAAAGCACTGAAAATTACAAAAGAGGTGATATGTATGGTCATGTTGCCAATTTAATGTTTGAAATAATTTCAGCAGCTTCAAGGGTTAATAAAAACCGAGATACATGTTGGGAAATTCATCATAATTCCGTTTGGACTGACTTTTTTAACTATGGAGAAAACAAGGATCCTCGAAAACTTGTGTTATTTAGGCTGCGACGTGCGCTCTATGATGAAATTTGTCGATTATCTGAATTGCCAAATTATAAATCAGCTAGGATCTTGGCTATATGCCTGAACGTAATGGGTCCGGTTATTCCGAAAAAGGGAATCTTTATGTATAGCGAACAAAGGGCTTTGCATAAGGCTATGATTGGATGGTTAAAAAACAACTATTTAGACTTGATTGATAAGCAGCCTGATGTAGCCAATGCATGTATCATTGGTAGCATTTCCTATGATGAAGATAAAAAACAAATCATCAAGAGTTACATCAAAGGTTTAAGGCTTGAAGAATCGAAAGAATACCTGTCACTTTGATAAAAACTCTATCCTTTGATCTCCACTTAACAAACAAAAGGAGATCAAAATGGAAAATAAACAAAACCAATCTACTAAATGGACTAAAAACAAAGTTACGAACGCTTTTGAAAAGAGCATTCGGACATTGAGGCTTTTGCCATACGCAAAAGTAAGGGGTTATTTCAATACTTGGCCTGATATCATTTATTCCGAATTAGAAGTATTGCAGCAGGAACATAAACCAAGAAAGCTGCGTGCTAAGGCTGAAGATATTTTAGAGCTGGAAGCCGTTTTGGAATGGATTGTATGGCTCGAAGAGAATGAGCGTAAACTCGTTTGGGCAAGAGCAAGAAGAAAGCCTTGGAAAGTCATATGCCGTGAATTTGGCTGTGGACGTACAAAGGCTTGGCAAGACTGGAGCTATGCTATCGAAAAGATCGTGCATCAGCTTAATAAAGGGGAATCCACGAAAGAACGTCATGAAGACTTAATGAAGGCTGATATTCGTACCAAACAAAGATTTGTGAACAATATTACGTCACCTGGATTTTCTAACCAGCTAGGGCGGGCTTTCGAGGGACTTGGATATTCGCCGGAAGAAGGTCAAGAGGCTGCCGCGAACATTATCGCGTTCGGAAAATACATCATGGAGACTAAAATTGAGGAAGAAAAATCGAAATACCCTAACAGGACTCGAACCAAGCAAGCCACTGATAATAAATAGTTTTTAATATTTAACGGCAGCCATTAACGAATTTTTGAACCTGAAAAATGAGGCCTGATAAGGTGTTCAGAAGGTGGTGAAAAATTGGCTGGGGCGGCAGGATTCGAACCTGCGCATGGCGACACCAAAAACCGCTGCCTTACCGCTTGGCTACGCCCCAAAACCAGAATTAAAATAAACATATTCTTTGGATAGACGCAAGAAAACTCTTTCGCCGAGGTGATTTTTTTTAGAAAAGGAGAAGTCTCCTTAAAATCAGTCCTTAATTTCCCGCGCTTTGAGGAAAGACACTATAATAATAAGATTTGCCTTTGATCAAAACTTTTGAAGCTTTCACAAGATCTTTTTGTGCATTTTCTAAGGGTCTTGAAAAAGCCCCCTTTTCATAGCGAACAATTTGATGAGAGAAATCTGACAGCTTTTCCCGTATCGGGGAGGTATAAATTTCTGAAGCATCCTCCAGTTCCTCCTGACTGGAGATATGGAAAATTTCCTTGCCTCGTTTAGAGACAAGAAGATAACTTCCCATGCCATCAATTGCGTAGAATTCCTGGATTTTATGATCTGCAATATATCGGTCAAAGAAAGTTTTGAAATCTTCCTCTTCCAATAAAGATTGCATGCCACGTAAAGAACTTCCAGCAATCTTTTCCGAAAGACCCAGGAAGAAACGGTCAATATTACGGATGATTTCTGACTTTAAATGCTCGTCAAAATCTCGCAGGTGTTTTTTCAGGAATCCATGAATTTGGCCTTTATTGAAGGCTTCGATGGCCAAAGTTTCATCTGCGGCATTTGTGATCAGGAGTTTTTGGACAAAACCATCTTGAATGTTTTCAAAAAGGGTTAATCCGTCTAAAGGTCCCAAATAATAGTCCGAAACAATGATAGGGTATAAATTATCAAGAGTTTTCTTAAGTCGTTTGAACTGATTCAGATGAATTTCAGACGTAAAAACGCCTGCCTCGGGCTCATCGCCATAGAAAAGAGTTTCGACCGCTTGATCTACCCCCCCTAAAGAGTCTAACTTTTTGGCAATTGGGGGTGTTGTTTCAAATTTAAAAGAAGCTTCATCTTTCATGAGTTCACATAGTGCATGACTGAAATCAGGGTCATCTTCAACAAGTAAAACGCGAATAGGATATTTGATTAACGGAACTTTAAGCATTTTCTTGTCTCCCACAGTTAACTATCATTTCTGTAAAATGTCCTTCCTTTGTGAGGGCCACAATTGTCATGCCCATTTTGACCAGAACTTTTTTTACAAAAAATAGTCCCAGGCCCGTTCCCCCTTTACGTGTAGAAAAGAACTCCTTAAACAAAAGGTTTTTCCTTTGCTGGGACATTCCTTCACCTGTGTCTTTAACAGAAAGAAAAATAGCGCCCTTATCTACATAGGTACGGATAAAGATATCTCCTTTTTGAGCACGCTCCAAACTTTCTGTTGCATTTTTGATAAGGTTTAAAATGACATGCACAAAAAGATGCTCATCAACCTTAACAGGAAGAGGTCCTTGCGCAAGGTCTAATTTTATTCTGTTCGTATTGAACTTTTGATAAGGATACAAAGAGAGCGTCTTTTTAATAAGATCATTAAGATCGCAAGTTTGAATGAGAATCTTCTTTTGATGGCTAATCTTGGCCAGGAGATTATCAATGATAGCCTGAGCGTTGGTAACAACCCGTTCAATTGTTTCCAGGCTTTTATCAAGGTCTTCTGGATCTTTTCTGATAATTTTACAATTCATTTCAATTGATGCGAGAGGCGCTCTGATCTCGTGGGCAATTGTGCCTCCCATAAATTTCATTGTACGCAGCTTTTCTTCATAAATGAGCTCACGACGGCGAGAAAAAATAAAACCGAAGACCAACGCAAAGGAATAAACGTAAATGAGGGGAAGTAGTATTTTTTTCGACTTTTCAAAGAGTTCCGTAAAGTCACCCCATATGAAAAAGAGCACGCTTGCAAGTACAAAGCCTATTCCAAGCAGAAGAAGAAACTTTTTTGAGTCAACAAGAATCGATAAAAAGAGAGTAGAAATCAGAAAATGAACCATCCAAAACCAGTGAAATTCATTTAAAAAAAGAAGATAGCTTGATAAAAAGGGTAGACAATAAGCCAGAACAACATACCAGTAAGCCAAAAACCCGACACTGTTATTATGTCGCAGTTTATCCAGAAAAAGAAGGCTGAAAAAAAGCAAGGCTGCTATCATTTTCAGGAGCAGGGCATGGGGATAGATTTGGTAAACCTCAGGCCAGAAGAAATAAGGAAAAATATAATTTATCAGAGCATAAAAACCAAAAAGGAAATAGGGGGGGGTATCATTATCAGAGAAAAATGTTTCTGAAATTTTTGAAGATAAGGACATTTTATTTAAGAACCTTGGTTTTTTTAAAAGATGAAATTTTGACCCTAAGGACTTTTTCATAATAAAGTGAATGGTAAAAAAAGTTAAGGCATTCATTCCCATACTTGGTAAAAGGCTATCAAGTCCAAGGATTTTCTCAAGATCAAACACTATCCAAAATACAAAAACAGATACTCCTGCAAAGGCACTTCCCAGAAAAGCATACTTATTTGTGCGCAGACCAAAAAGTGTTGCAAACAAGGGAATAACAACGATGGGTCCCCAAACATTGAGAAAGCTCAAAATAAGATCCATGATGCTTTTTAACTGAAGAGCTGCAAAGATAGAGAAAATACCAATTAAAAGGGTACTGATTTTTGTGATCAGTAACTCTTTTTCCTGAATAATTTTACTCTGTGATAAAGGTTTAAGAAAGTCATGAACAAAAGTGATGCCTGCCACGTTTAAGTAGGAATCTGCTGTTGACATAATAACAGCCAGTAAGCCTGCTACAACAAAGCCTTTAAAACCAAGGGGAAGGATTTGATCAATTAAAAAGGGGAAAATTGAATTAGGATCAATTTGGGGGGCTAGTGCCAAAGCAATAAAGGCGATAAGAGCAATGGTGAGGTAAAAAGGGACTTCTAGAAGGGCTGCCAGGTTCAGAGATGTCCGAATTTGGTCTCTGTCTTTTGCCATTAACATCCGCTGAACAACTGCTGGATCCAGAAAAGGAATACAGAAAATAAAAAACAACATTGTATAGCTTGAGTATGAAATAGTTTCGGGGCTAAGATCCAGTTTTGAGTCTGGAATATGCCTTAGTAACCCTTCATATCCCCCAAAATGTTGAAGTCCAAAACTGCAAATAGCAGGAATTGTAATCATTAAAGCAGCAAACTGAATAACGTCTGTCATCGTAACAGATCTAATACCACCAGATGTTGTATAGATAACGACTAATCCGCTTCCAATGATAACGCTCCATTGATAGGGGATTTCCAGAAAATAGCTTAATAAATATCCAATGGCCCCAATTTGGGCACCAACATAACCAATGGAAAGAAGTGTTCCCGACAGTCCAGTAATCACTTTTCCAGACCATCCATAGTTTTTTTCCATAATATCGCCAGCTGAGAAACAGTCTTCAAATTTTTCAAAATGGCGGGTTGCAACAAAAGATATTAAAAGGGCGTTAACAGGAAATGCCATAGAAATAAAGACGTATATCAACCCATCTGTGAAAACTTTTTCGGCAATTCCTATTGTGTTTTCTCCTCCGATAAAAGTTGCAACAAGGGTTGAAATCAGAAAAGGTCCTGCAAAGCTTCGGTCTGCAATTGCATAGTCTCTTATTGATTTAATTTTCTGGCCCTGATAAAGGCCTATAACAAGTGTTAGGATGAGGTACCCAATAATAATGCCAACATCTACAGAACCCATTAAGTACTCCGCTTTCTTATTTTACGTTTTGGTTGGAAGTCTGTAAAAGCGATTCCAGATCAATCCAGATAAAGAGACCTTGTCCTGATTGTTGCCTTTTTGTGTAAAATGTAAGCAACGGTACTAAGGTTCTGTAGGCTTTGATCTTTTTATTTGAACTGTTTTTTAAAGTTAAAAACACGGATGCTTTTTGCTCTCCCTTGCAAAATTTTCTATTCTATTAAAATTTTATAAATGGATTCTACGTATAGTTAGGGTTAAAAATCAAGGCTAATGACAATTAGGAATGTTGGTATAAAAAATAGAAAAGCTATTAAGGAAAGAAAAAAATCAAAAAAGAGAGGTTTTATAAAGACATAATGAACCTCTTTATTCTTTTTGAGGGGAGGCTAAAGGAGAAACTTTTCTATGCCAGATGATGGGCGCAATTTTGTCAAGGTTAACATCGTATAAAATAGGGTACTTTAATGGGTCTTTCGATGATTGGGCAGAAAGTAGAATCACCAGGTTGGGATCTCCTGATTTTTTAACAAGAAAAGGTTGCCACTCTTCCTGATCCAGGATTTTTACCAGACAAAAATGATCAAAAAAACATTCTTTTCCTGAAAAATCATAAACTTCACCACCAACAAGATCTCCTTTTCTAAAAAAAGGAGCATTATTGTCTTCATTTATGGCGTATATAATTCTTTCAGGTCCTGCTTCAAGAAAGAAATTAGATTCATGTTCGACTGTTTTATCTTTAATATTTTGTGGATCATTTTGGGTGTTTGTTATAAAGACGGGAAGTTCAGAACCATTTCCCCTTATCCATGATGCAGAAACAGAAAAACCTTCATTTTCGAGAGCTGCTGTAAATTTATCCATTAAGCGCTCTGAGATAGGACTAATATTTAACTCCCATGACCGTAGTGTTGATTCAGAGATTTGGTATTTATCAAAAAAAGCTTTTCTACTGAGGTTACACAGGCGTCTTAAATATTTTACTTTATCGCCTTGAGTTTCTAGCTTGTGAGAAATATGGTCTGAATCTATTCTGTTTTGCATAATTTACTTTAAAAATATCCATTATCATAAAAAATTAAAAAACAAATAAAATCAATAGCTTGCTTTTATTTTTGTTCTCTTAATATACGAATTGTACATTTTTTTATGAGAAAAATGACAAAAAAAATTATTTTTGCTTTACATCTCCCTCAATTCCTGTATGATCATAATTGTAATGATGTTTACGGGAATTTTTTAGGGTTTCTGTGAGCAAGATCCTTTAAGGTATCATATTTGATATCTTGATTGTGATTTTTTTTGGCCCGAGTGGTCATTACCGAGTTACGCTGTTTTTTGAAACAGCTAAACAGTTTCTTGAACCAGCAATTGGTTTGAGATCCCGCGCTAAATACTATGTTTAGCGCAAACCTCCCTGTTAAGACTTGGCCCCCCATTTTTTGGGGGGCTTTTTTTTTTGAATGAAACCCTACAAAATTTATCTAGGGGTTTCAACAATCTTTTAAAATCATAATACCTAGATAGTTAATAAAAAGTTAAGATACAATAAAAAGTTTCAGGAAAAAATTCAGGATTCGCTCTTTAAAACTTTTTGTTACTGATCATTCAGGTAGTTTTCTCGCTATAAAAAAAGCCGTGATAATTTACCAAAGCTTTTTTATAAAAAGTTTTTTGTCTATGCGGCCTTTTCCAGGATGTCCTCAACACGTTTTGTTGCTGCTTCTTCATCAATAGATTCGACAAGGGCCACTTCACAAGAAAGACGTTCCAAAGCTGAACGATAAATTTGACGTTCACTATATGATTGTTCAGGTTGGGTGTCTTTACGGTAGAGCTCTCTTAGAACTTCAGCAAGAGACGTAGGGTTCCCGGAGTTAATTTTGAGTTCGTATTCTTGTGCACGACGGGCCCAAACGCCCTTTTTGGCTTTAACTCGACGCTTTAAAGAGCCTAAAATCTCACCAAGTTGTTCTTTGGATGTTAATCGCCTTAGACCAGAGGCCTGAGCTTTTTGAAGGGGAAGACGCAGAGTCATTTTTGTTTTTTCAAAAGTGATGACAAGAACTTTAAGTTCACATCCTGCAATAGTTTGTGTTTCTATTGATCCAAGTTGTCCAACCCCATGAGATGGGTAAACGACAAAATCTCCCTGTGCAAAAGCTTCGCGATTTGACATTTGTTGGAAATCCTTTTTTAAGTTAAAAGCATTCTAAGAAAAGCACAATATTCGTAAAAAGTCAATATTTTAAACGTCAAATAAATGTGCTGTTAACTATTAACTGAAATTCACCAGAAAAACCTAATTAATAAAGGCATTTTAGAAAATAGAATATTTAATGGAGTTATTTATATATTGGGTGGACCCAGGTCAGTGGATAGAGCATTCCTGGATAAGAACAAAGTGATAGAAAAGATTTCTATCGAATGAGTTTAAACCAGGCTTTCATATGGGGTGATTTATAAATCACTGAATAAACGGTAGGTTCCCTTGCCTGATTTTTTAGCATCATACATTGCGGCATCGGCATTAGAGAGTAACTCCTCTGGAGTATTTGCATCTCCAGGAAAAATGGCAATACCAATGCTTGTTCCAAAATTTGCTCGTACACCATCTCGTTCAACAAAGGTTCCAACAGACTCCAAACAGCGTGTAGCCGCTATTTTAGGGAAATCCGTGTCATGAATATTGTAAAGGATCGCACAGAATTCATCTCCCCCTAAACGCGCGACAAGATCGGTTTCCCTAAGAGCCGTTCTTAATTTATCGGCAACATTTGTTAAAACCAGATCTCCAAAATCATGACCAAAATCATCGTTAACTTTTTTAAAACCGTCCAGGTCAAAGAACATTAATGCAAAGGGTGCTTGACCTTTTGACGTTTGCTCAAAAGCTTCTTTAAGAAGGCGATCAAAGTAAGAGCGATTTGCAAGCCCTGTTAACCCATCAAAGTCTGCACGTCGTTGAACTTCTCTTTCACGACGTTTGCGTTCCGTAATATCTTTATGCAGACTCACTGTTCCCCCTGATGGAATAGGTGCATTGGTGACTTCTATCCAGCGCCCGTCCGAGAAATGAACTTCCTGGGGTTTTTTACCTGTTCTAAAATGCGTGATGGCCTCATCGAGCCACTCTGACTCGGTATAGTTTTTCTCGGTACTATAATTTTCATCTGATCTTCTTAATGATAAATAACGATTTAATTCAATGTTTTTCTTTAAAAAATCTGTATAGGAAAATCCTTTTTGATCCAGGACCTTGATTGCTGGATACATTTCAGAAAAAGTCTCATTTTTCATAACAAGATACTCGCAGGCATCAAAAATTGCAAAGCCATCCTCGATACTTTCCATCGCGGCATAAAGGGTATCCCGTGCCGTTTGAAGTTCTATAGACTGTTCTTTTTCTCGGTCTGCCGCCATTTTCTTTTCAAGGCAAGCATTAACACGAGCATTTAAGAGGACAGGGTCAACAGGCATATCCAAATAGTCATCAGCGCCTGCATCAATACAACGAACAACACTATCAAGTTCACTAAGGCTTGAAACGACTAAAACCGGAATATTTTTAGTCTGTTGATTTTGCTTTAGGATTTCCAAAACTTCATGACCAGACATTTCTGGCATTAAGATATCAAGTAATATAAGGTCAACAGGTGTTTCTTCTGCTTTAATGAGACCAGATTTTCCATCTGGACTTTCATCAATTTCGTGTCCTAGTCCTTCAAGATGGCGTCGTAGAATATTTCTTTTTTGTGGGTCATCATCGATAATTAAAATACGGCCCAGGACTTTGGCAACAAGTTGAGGGCGAAGTTTAACAACTGTTTGGTTGGCTGATGTCTCATCAAGGCCTGATTGAGGAGTTATCTTTGCGATAAGAGGTAAAGTTTTTGTAACCTGGTTAATAAGGTCATGAAGGTTATCAATAAAAGGCTTTGGTGCTTTATCAATAAAATCCTCACTTATTAATTCGGCATAACTTTTGATAGCACCAACGTTGGCTCTTAAATCATGGCGAGCTTCTTTCCAGAATTCTTCATCAATGTTATTGCTGTGGCATAAGGAAAGAAGTTCAGGAATTTTAAGGGCCAGTTTTTTGAAAAGTCCTTTAATAACAGCGATATCTGAGTGAGCTTCCGTGAAACTTTCAGCAGCTGCAGAAGCGCAAGCTTTCTGGAAAAAAAATTCTAATGTTGGAAGGCTACGTTGAAGGGCAAGTAAATTTTCTGCTACGGACTTAAGACCTATATGACAGAGTTGTTCAGAAGTGTTTGACATCGTTTCCATCTGTGGCACTAACCTTCAACTTAGGGCTTGGGAGACAAATACAAAAAAAGGGAGCCTCCGTATTTTTAATTTAAAACCTATCAATTTTTATTTTAAGGATTCTTTTAGATCTCACAATATTTGCTCTTGGTTTAGTTCAATCGTAAAAAATCTTACCTTATCTGTATCTCTTTAAAAAAATATAAATCTTTATTTCTCCAGGAAAGATTTAATTTTTTCCAGCAACCTCGGCAATTCAACAGGCTTGGTATCAAACTCATCACAGCCTGCTTCAATGGCCTTGTCGCGATCCTCACTCATGGCATGAGCAGTGAGGGCAATGACAGGAATAGAACGAGTCTCGTCAGAAGCCTTAATACGGCGAGTTGCCTCCCAGCCATCAATTTTTGGAAGGCTCATATCCATTAAAATAAGATCAGGATTTTGACTCAAAGCCATTTCAACACCTTCTTCTCCATCAACAGCCATGACAATTTCATACCCTTTTCTTGTCAGGCGTCGCGAGAGCATATCACGATTCATTTCGTTGTCTTCTACGAGAAGTATTTTAGACATTGTTGCTCTTTAAACCTCTTGTTATGATCTATTATTAATAACTATACACTAAAAAACCCTTAAGATGGAGCCCGAATAATGTCGGAAGAAATGGTCTATAAAATGGGACATCCCATTTTACGGCAACGCGCAAAAGAGGTTGAAACAATTAATGATCCGTCTTTTCAAAAGATGGTTTCAGAAATGTTAACAATGATTCGTGATATGCCTGCGGCGGGTCTTGCGGCTCCTCAAATTGGTGAGAGTCTTCGCGTGATTGTTTTCCAGGTTCATCCTGTTACGGCGGAGCGTAAAGGGATTGATCCTCTTCCTCCCATGGTTTTAATCAATCCGGAAATTAAACCTGTGGGAAAAGAAAAATATGATGATTGGGAAGCTTGTTTGTCACTTGGAGACTTGATGGGAATTGTTCCCCGTTTCCAACGTATTGCTTACAAGGGCTTGAATGAAAAAGGCCAAAAAGTTTCAGGAGAGGCAACGGGCCACCATGCGCGGACTATTCAACATGAATATGATCACCTTGAAGGTATTTTATACATTGATCGTATTAAAGATTTGAAAAATCTTATTTACCGGGATCAATATGATCATTGGCTCGCCGGTAAATTATAAGTTGCTTCCCATTCATCCTGTTTTTTGATGATATCGTGAAATCGGGGGATTTTCACTCTTCATTTGTAAAATCAACACAGTGACCGAGAAGAGGTTTTAGATCTTGAATCGAGTTTCTATTTTTTTAGAAGAGAATGCGGCGCTCTAGAATATGGCCATCAGTACGCACGATATAAAGAACACTTCTTCCTTTAATACTGTACTTTTCAAAAGCCTGGCCATCAACATCTTGAAAAACATCATTTCGGGGAGAATTTAAAAAGCTTGAGATCCAGAATGTTTTTTGAGGCTTACTTGCAAGATCTGAAAAATCCAGTTCAACTGGTGTTTTATCTGAAAAAACAAACGCGATAGGTTGTTTTTCCCCAAGTAAATGATAAAGAGAGGAGTTCTTTCCATCATGCGTTGTCAACGGCACATCAGGGGCCATGTCTCCTTTTCCAAGAATAAAAGGGCGTGATAGAAAATGAAGGATCTCGTCTTTGGTGTTTGCCCATACACGGTAAGCAACATCTAGCGCTGCAAAGCGTCGACCCAATTTTTGTATCAGGAAAGGCAGGCGCAAAAAGAAGGGGAGGACATTTTTCCTTAAAGTAAAATAAACCGGTATTTTAGAGAAAATAAGTTCTGACATTATTTTCCGATTTTGACGTTCACACGTTTGAAAAGAGACTTGTTCTTTGTGGTATGTTTCCAGAGATAGTCTATTTCCCGAGAGTTTTTGACCCAGGTGATATCCTAAATGCAGAGCTTGATGGATATCCAGATCATACCCAAAATTGAGTCTTGAAATATCATAGAAATCCGGACGACCGCACACCAGAACAGGCCCTTCAGGTAAATTAGGAGAGGTTTGTGGTTGTCCTATGACATTTTTTTGGGTCAAAATTTTTGTTGCTTTTAAAGAAGTCGTTGATCTTTGGTCCAGAAATTCGTTGAGGGTCTCCAGTGTAAGACGTCCTTCCCTGAGAGAGGCTGACTGGATAATTAATCGAATCTTTTTCTCTGAAAGAGGTACCGATCCAAGAAATTCTTTTTCATCAGCCAGGTGGATTTCAGATTGGGTACACAGGGGACTTTCATAGTTAACTTCTAATACTCTAAGAAGATTTTTTTCAGAGGTCTTTTGGGTCTCAAGTGATAATAAGGCAGCTATTTTCTCTTGTCCCTCATCACAGCCAATGACGTAGTCAAAAGTCTTTTTTACCGATCCTTTTTCTGTTTTAAAAATGGCTTCAACTCCTTTTGAGGACGAAGTAAGGCTCTCAAGCTTGTCTGAGGCAACTTTAATGCCGGAAGCTTTTGATATACCCTCCAGAATTTCTTTTTCAGGAAGTGTTACGAAAGAGGAAAAAGAGGTTCCCAAAGTCGTTAGGGCAATGTCGATCATGTGTGATGTTGAGAAGTGAATTTTAAGGCCCGAGACAGTGTACCCTTTTTGAAAAAAGTGTGTGTCAAGGCCCAGTAATTTAAAGATAGAAAGGCTTCCGGGCGATAAAGTCACTTCCTGATTTTGAGAAAGCCGTGATAGAGGGAGAGAAGCTGATGTTTTACTAAAAGCATCAATGAGATGAACGGGGACCTTTTGTCGGGATAAGGCTAAGGCTAGTGTTGACCCGACGATTCCTGATCCTACAATTAAAACGCCCATGTTTCCCCTTTCTTTTTCAAGAATGCTGTTTGCTCTGTTTCCCTGGATTTTTTTCTAATGTTCGTCTTCTTTTACTTCTTCTATAATAAGGGTTGAACTGGCGATGCCTGTGATACGTATTTTTGTGCCTGCAGGCAAATCCGGTCCTTCAAGGCGCCAGGTTGAATCTCCTAACTTTGTGCGTCCTCGTCCGTCTTTGATAGGGGCTGATAGAGTTAAAATACGACCAATATAATTTTCTCCGCGTCGATTCAGGCCCGGACTGTCAGTTCTGGTTGGGTGGCGTTTTAAATAGGCTCGCCATCCCACAACAAGAACAACTGATAAAACAGCAAAAACTAACCCTTCAAAAGGTAAGCCTAATTGGGGAAGGAAATATCCCAAAAGACCCACAATGAGGGCAGATATACCCATCCATAGAAAGTAGGTGCCTGTAATGAAAACCTCCAGGCCAACAAGACCCACACCGATAATCCACCAGTGCCAGAAATCAATATGAAATTCTATAAATGTTGTCATGTGGGGTTCTTTTCTTTGAAAGCTTCCCTGGCAAGTTCGGTGATACCTCCAACAGCCCCAATAACATTTGAGGCTTCTAAAGGCATCAAAATAACTTTTTGATTCGGGGCACTTGCAATATCTTTTAAAGCATTAACGTACTTTTGGGCTACGAAATAATTAATAGCCTGAACATTTCCTTTTGAAATGGCGTTTGAAACGGCTTCCGTTGCAAACGCTTCTGCCTGTGACTGGCGTTCACGCGCTTCTGCATCAAGAAAAGCAGCCTCTTTACGTCCTTCTGCATCCAGGATAGCGGCCTGACGTTCCCCTTCTGACTCCAGGATTTGGGCCTTTTTCTCACCTTCTGCTCGTAAAATGGCGGCTTCTCTTTCTCCTTGTGCTTCAAGGATAGTGGCGCGTTTGTCGCGTTCTGCTTTCATTTGACGCCCCATAGATTCTACGAGATCCTTGGGAGGATGAATGTCTTTAATTTCAACACGAGTGACTTTGACTCCCCAGGGATTAGTGGCTTCGTCCACAACATTTAAAAGAGCGGCATTAATCTCTTCACGATGCGACAAAAGTTGGTCCAGGTCCATTGATCCCATAACAGTTCGGATATTGGTCATGGTCAGGTTAATGATTGCACTTTCAAGAGAAGAGACTTCGTAGGCTGCTTTGGCGGCATCAAGAACCTGATAGAAGACAACGCCATCAACACGTATCATAGCATTATCTTTTGTGATGACATCCTGAGAAGGTACATCAAAGACACTTTCACGCATGCTAATGCGTGCCCCAATTCGATCAACCATAGGAATAATGATATGAAGCCCGGGGCGCAGGGTGTGCGTATATTTACCAAAACGCTCTACAACCCATTCCTGACTTTGTGTAACAGACTTAACCCCCATACTGATTAGAATAAGGGCAAGGACCAGAACAGCAATAACAAAGAGGCTAAAACCTTCCATAAAGAAATTTCCGTAATTTTAAAACAATAATTTTAGTCTACCAGATTTGTTATGCTAATCGAAGATAGAAGTTTTTTCTTTCAAATAAGTCTCCAGGAGAAGTAAATCCATCCAGAAGAGTCTTTTTTGACCAGGAGATCTTAAAAGATAGGCGGGGTGAAAGAAAACTCGAGTGGGGATAGGTTTTTCAAAACCCTCCGGTTGATATGAATGCCATTTTCCACGAAGCCTGGAAAGAGAGTCTTTTGTTCCAAGGAGTGTTTTGGCAGCGGTTCCACCCAGTAAAACCAGAACTTTTGGTTTTGCCAGGGCAATGTGACGTTCAATAAGGGGCAGACACAGATCACTTTCCTGAGGCGTCGGAGTTCGATTCCCGGGAGGGCGCCAGGGGATAATATTTGAGATATAAATATTTTGGGACCGAGACAACTGAATTGTGGCAAGCATTTTATCGAGGAGCTGACCACTTAACCCTACAAAAGGTTTGCCCAGGCGATCCTCATCAGCCCCGGGTGCTTCGCCAATGCACATAACAGGGGCGCCTTCAATCCCATCGCTGAAAACAGTCGACATTGCTGTTTTCTTCAGGTCGCATCCTTCAAATTGTTCAATCGCTGATCGAAGCTCTGTCAAAGTTTTGGCTGATTGGGCCAGAGACTTTGCAGATTGTCTTAGCGCAGAAGACGTTGGAAGCGGGGCAGAAGGTAAGAAGCTGGAAAGAGCTGCCGGGCCTTCTTTTTTAGTTGATTTGATAAAAGATGAAGATCCTTGCACCTTGGGGGATCCAGCTTTTTTTGCCTCTCCTGGCGCAGGCTCCGGAGATTCTGGCTTGGTGATAAGAGTTAAATTCTCAGACAGAAAACGTGTTTTATCAGTTGGGTACGCTGCCAGGGCTTCATCAATGCCGAAACTTTCCTGAAGAGAAAGGGCGGCAAGATCATCTTGGCGGCGTGACATCAGTTTATTCCGTCGTATCCCAAAAACGACGCGCAATTTCCTGAACAATTAAATCAGATGTTGTATCAGGAATACGATTATCACAATCAATGCGAAAATCTGCCTTTTCGTAAATGGGATAGTAGTCGTTAATATATCTTTGCAGTGTCTCCATCTTGTCCCCGGTTTCAAGTTGAGGGCGATGGCTGCGGCCTGCAACACGGGGGTATAGTGTTTCCAGTGTTGCAAAAAGCCACACAGAAAACCCTTTATCAAGGATGAGTTGGCGTGTTTCATCATCCTTAAAGGTTTCAACACCCGTGGAAATGACGTGAGGCTCTTCCGACAGAAGGCGCGTCATAACGCGCTTTTCTGTATCACGGAAGGCACTTTCGCCATACCAGTTATAAATATCAGCAACGCTGCATCCGGCGGCTTTCTCCACTTCCTGATCCGAATCTTTAAATTCGACAGATAAGCGTTTCGCCAGTTTGCGGCCTACGCTGGTTTTACCAACACCCATCATCCCCACGAGGACGACTGATTTTGGTAACTTTGTCAGTCCTAACATTGACATTTTGCTAACCTAATTGTCTCTTGACATTCAACCATAGTGACACTTTTATGTTTCTGTTATCTTATACTGTGCGCAATGATGCAAGAGGGATTGATAAATTATGACGGCAACAACCAAATTTTTATGGATTGTTTTACTTTTAGCTCTTGCTGTAGCAGGTGTGACTCTTTCCATGTGGGGTATTCCAGCACCTTCTGCAGAAATACACAAGAAAATTCCGATTGAAACAAGCACATATCGTTCTTCCTAGAGGGTGAGCGCTGTTTTGAGACAGTCTGGAATTTCAAAGTATCAAACACTTTTTCTTGAGATGCTCGCGGTTGAACGAGGGGCTTCTCACAATACGGTTGAGGCGTATCGCCGTGACCTGGAGGGTTTTTTTGAAGTCTTTGAAGAAGAAAAAAGTGTGGATATTGAGACACACCAGATTCGGACTTATCTGAAAGTTTTGGATCAGCAGGGATATGCGTCGACAACAAAAGCCCGAAAATTATCTGCTTTGAAGCAATTTTTTTCTTTTTTGGTTGATGAGGGTGTTCTTAATAATAATCCCACAATGCCTCTTCGGTCTTCCCGCAAGGAAAAAAAGCTTCCCAGGATTCTGGATGAAGATGATGTCATGGTATTGCGTCAGGGAGCTTGTGAGTGGTCCGGTAAGGAAGGAGCACGACTTTCATTCCTGCTGGAGCTTCTTTATGCGACGGGACTTCGGGTGACTGAGCTATTGACGTTACCCTATGTACCGTTTTGTTCACTGCAAAAGAAAGAGGACATTGCCTGGATTTCGATTTTTGGTAAGGGGCAAAAGGAGCGTTTGGTACCTCTACCTCAAAGTGTTCTCTCCTCTTTTGAGGTATATCAACCCTTTCGGGAACTTTTTTGTGGTAAAAACAAATCTGAATGGCTTTTTCCTTCTCGCTCGAAAGAGGGGCATTTGACACGTCAAAGATTTGGTCAGTTGTTAAAGGAGCTATCTCTGCGGGTAAACCTTGACCCTAAAAAAATTTCTCCCCATGTGTTACGACATGCTTTTGCAACTCATCTTTTAAATCGGGGGGCGGACCTTTTAAGTGTACAAAGGCTTTTGGGGCATTCGGACATTTCAACAACAGAAATCTATACTCATGTTATGACAGACCGTTTAAAAGATTTAATAATGCATCACCCCTTGTCAGGAAGTTTAAAAGAGCGTAAGGGATAAAATCTTAAGATAAGGAATTTTTTTCATGGTAATGGCCCTAGATTTTGAAAAACAAATTGCAGAGCTTGAAGGAAAATTGCGTGAGTTGCGCCACCTTTCAAGTGATGGCGAGCTTAATATTGCGGCAGAAGTCAAGCGTCTTGAAACAAAAATGACGCGCCTTTTGTCTCAGACCTATGAGAAATTAACGCCCTGGCAGAAAGTTCAGGTCGCACGTCATCCTGAACGCCCGCATTTTAAAGACTATGTTGCGGCTTTGATTGATGATTTTGTGCCACTTTCAGGAGATCGTGCTTTTGCAGATGATGCCGCTATTACGGGGGGGCTTGGAACTTTCCGGGGGCGAAGCGTTTTGATTATGGGTCATGAGAAAGGATCTGATACAGAAAGCCGTGTTCATCATAATTTTGGGATGCCGCGTCCCGAAGGGTACCGAAAAGCACAACGCCTGATGAATCTTGCAGATCGTTTTTCGTTACCTCTTATTACGTTGATTGATACAGCAGGGGCACACCCTGGTAAGGAAGCAGAAGAAAGAGGTCAGGCCGAGGCAATTGCCCGGTGCATAGAAACTTTGCTGGAGGTTTCAGTGCCTGTTGTTTCTGTTATTACCGGAGAAGGTGGATCCGGGGGAGCTATTGCTCTTGGGGTTGGCAATGATATTCTAATGCTGGAACACTCAGTTTACTCTGTCATTTCTCCCGAAGGGTGTGCTTCTATTTTATGGCGTACAGCGAATAAAAAAGAAGAGGCAGCAAGTGCTCAAAAACTAACAGCCCAAGACCTTAAGGTGCTTGGCATCGCCGATAAAATTATTCAGGAACCTTTAGGGGGCGCCCACAGGTCTCCTCATGCGGCCATCGAATCTGTTGGAGACTCTATTGAAGAAGCCTTGCGGCAATATGCTCAGATTTCGGACCAGGACCTTCGTCAGGTACGCCGAGAAAAATTTCTGAAAATGGGTGAAAAGTCTTTATCCTAGAAGTCTTGTTTTTAACAGATTCAGATTAGCTTTTTACTTTAAAGGAGAACAAAAGTTGATTGTATCATTGAGAAAGAGTCTGATTTTTATAGGGTTTCTGGGGTTTTTTATGAGCTCTGTGAAAGCATCGCCTTTAGAAAGTGGAAGCCTGTGTGTATGGGAAGCCATGAAAATGGTTGTAAATCATCATGTTGTAGAACCCTCATGCGCACTTGATGTTGCTCGTGAGGCCCATAAAGTGAGACAGAGCCTTGATTTTACGCCGCCACCTCTGATGTTGGAGAGATTAAAAGAGCTGAGTCGTGGATTTTCAGAACAATTTCTTCAGCAAGTACATGACTATCTGGTAATGCTGGAAGCGGGAGATTCTTTAGAAAATATTAATGATGTTGATGCGAGTAAGGAATCTTCTTTACAAGCAACTTTCTGTGACGGGAATTTTCACAGGACACCCAATCATTCCTCGATGTTTGTAGGTGAAACAATTTCAGATAACAATTCTTATCGTGTTGATTTTAATGAGGACGATTTACTGCAACAGGTTGTTTATGATCAGGATCCGCCCGAAGGGCCTAACCCACCTTCTATTTCTCGAGATTGTGAGTTTTTGTCTCAAAAACAAGTGTCGTCTTATTTTAGGGTAAAATGTCTGACTGTTTTGCCTTTTAAGAGGTTTTTCTATCCTTTTCCTTTGAGAGTAACGTCGAAAATAACCTTTCAAGATATGTTAGAAGTTTTCTATCTAAAGGCGATTCAGACTCGTGTGATAGAAACTGTTGTTCTAACCGAAGAAGAAACAGACTCGCTTTCTTCTCCCTTTAAAGTCTTATTGGAAACCCCATTGGCATTAGTCCTGAGTTATATTGCTGCTTTCGTAGTTCTTATGGTCGGCTCTTTTACAACATATCAGTTCCCTGCTTTGACCTTCGTTTCTAATGGTCAAACGTTCCTAAAGATAAGTAGTTATCATTTCAGAAGAACACTTTTAGGCATGTTGGAAGATTTTGGTGTGATCCCAAGACAGTCTTGTCGATATAGAATCATCTTGAAGTAAATAAACTTTTCAAAAGGAAGCAGGGGGATTAATGTCTGAAAAAGGAAATACCTTAACCCCTGTTCGTTTTAGGCCACATCATTTTTTATGCGCAAATGGATTTCAGGGAAAGGGGTATTCTTCTTCTTTTGTAGAAAATTTTTCAGCAATTGTTGACAGGCTTCGGGGGCCGGCAGGAGGCGAAATACCCTTTGTCATCGTTGAAGAAACTGATGATATTTGCCATCCTTGTCCTCATCGTCGTGGGAAAAAGTGTAGCAAACAGATTCTCATTGACTCACTTGACAAACGACATGCGAGCGTTTTGGATTTAAAAGTAGGTCAGAAACTTACGTGGGGTGAAGCGCAACAAAAGATTATAAAATATGTAACGGATGATATTTTTCAGGAAATATGTCACGGGTGTTTTTGGCAAAAGGAAGGGATGTGTTTGAAAGCCTTACGTAACCTTCGGCCATAAAATTTTTTTTCCAAGATAGTTATGTGTTGTTTGTATGTGTCAGAAAACTAAATGTTTTTTTCTGTTGTATTCGGGAAAATTCTAATGAAATGAAGGGGTAACCAATGACACCAATGTCTGTGAAAAACTGGCCCTTGATGATGGGGTTTAAGGGGGTTGCACCCGAAGATGATGGTGTTCGTCGACTTGTAGAGTATTTGGAAGAAGGCTTTCTGGCAGGTGTTATCTTTTTTTCTCATAATCTTGTATCCCCCGCTCAAGTTAAAGAGCTTACGGATGTTTTTAGATCAGTCAAGACAGACTTCCCTCCTTTGCTGGCAATCGATCAGGAAGGAGGTCGTGTTCAGAGACTTTGTGAGAAGAATGGTTTTCGTTCATTTACAAGCGCGCGGGATATTGCAGAATCTTGTTCTCCTGAAGGGGCTGCTGATTTTTATGATGAGATGGCCCGGCAAACAGATGCGGCGGGTTTTAATTATGTTTTCGGTCCTGTTGTTGATCTTCATAGCAATAGTTGCCCTGTGATTGGAGGACTTAACAGGGCTTATGGAGTGTTGCCTTCAACAGTAGTTGCCTATGCGAAGGCCTTTGTTGAAGCGCACCGAAAAAGAGGAATTATAACATGCTTAAAGCATTTTCCAGGTCATGGTTTTGCTGTGGGAGATACTCATGAGGGTTGGGTTGATGTCACGTCAACTTATCAGGCTCAAGAACAAGAACCTTTTAAAAGCCTGATTGAGTCGGGGTATGCAGACTCGATTATGACAGCTCATATTTTTCACCGGGAGTGGGATGCACGATATCCTGTAAGTCTTTCTGACCATATTATCCCAGACCAGTTACGATGTAATTTAGCTTACCAGGGCCTTGTGGTAACAGATGATTTACACATGGGGGCTATTGGGAAGCATTTTGATCTGGACACAATTCTTTACCAGGCGATAAAAGCTCAAAATGATCTATTGATCTTTTCTGGAAATCCTTTGGCTGCGGGGAATGATGCACATTTTGATTCCAGAGAGAAATTGCCGGAATATCTTCCCTGTTATGTTGAGAAGCTTTTGTGTCGAGGAAAGCTTCTGCCCGAGGATCTCCTAACGGCTCATAAAAGGTTAAAGGCTGTGTTCAGGGGGCTAGCCAATATGGATAATTAAGATTTTACTTTCAAAAAAGCGCTCTTCTTTTATGTCTTCTGGCGGCACTAAAATGACCAGCAGGACCCGGAAATAAAGTGAAAAAGAGATTTCTTATCTTTTATTGATATTAAAGAACGTAGAATTCTCAATAAAAAAAAGCGCCCCCTAAGGGCGCCTAGATGCCGTTTCTTTTTTAGTTTCTTATTATCTTACGGGAAGGATCCTGAAACACTTTCAAATTTTGCAAGAACACGGCTTCCAACATCATCAACAGAAGCTAAAATCACGACCGATAGAAACCCAGCAATAATGGCATATTCAATGGCCGAAGCACCGTCCTCACTTAATAAAAACTCCATCGCCTGTGACACAATAGCCTCCTGTTTACGTTCTTAGAATAAGGGGAAAATCATCCCCCTTGCCATTTAACCAGTCAATTCATCACTGACGCCTTCAAATGTACCGGTCAAATCAGTACCTACCTGACCCGCAGCAACAACAATTGCTACAGCGATAAGGGCTGCAATCAAACCATACTCAATCGCTGAAGCACCATCTTCTTCCTGGATAAACTTTTTAAATACTTTAATCATTTTTTTTCTCCCCGTAATGGCTTTCTCTATACAATTCACTCCTAACACTTCTTCATTATCCAATAATATTATTAAAACATCGTAAACATCTTTACAGGATTTGAGATAATATTCACTCAAATCATATAAGGATTGTTATTTCCCTGAAAAATAAGGGTTTTTTATCTTTTTCAATTTATAGTTCTTAACGTTTTTTTAGCAATTTACTGAGACATTATCGTGTTCCTTTTAAAAGAAGGTATAGCCAGCATTTATTTAAAAGTGTATATAGATAAATGGGTATCGATTTAGATCGATCATTTTAGTTCTAAGATAAGTAGAAACTGGGAGACTCTTAATGAAAAAATCATTCCATTCATGGGCCGCGAAAGCAGCAGTCATCACAACCGCCTTTTTTGCAGCTGGTTGTGCTGAGCACTATATTGACAAACTTGAGAATGCAAAACTGGAAGGTTTGCCTTTTGCGGATCATCTCGCAAAAGAGTATGAGCTTTTTGCAAAACGTGAGTCACGCGTTTATAACGACCAGGTTGACGCAGCACACTTTGCTGTTAAAGGACTTCAAGCTGCGACAGGGTTAAATGTTCTGCCTGAAGATCCTCGCAAATGGGATCTTTCAGAAGATAATCTAAAATTCTTCTTGGATGCTCGTCGTCGTTTGACTTTTGCGTTAGACAAAAGCGGTCGTCGTGTTGCACCAGCTCTAGCTGCACGTACGCAAGTTTTCTTTGATTGCGCGGTTGAAGAATCAGAAGAGGCTTTCCAAAAAGAAAATATTGCCAAGTGTAAAAATGGCTTTATATCTTCTTTAAGAGAGCTGGAAAAAGCAGTCCACACTCAGGCGCCGACTTTTTCTGTACATTTTGCGATGAACAGCTCGAAACTTGACGACAAAGCACATGAGACTTTAGCTGAAGTTGCAAAAGTTGCAAAAAATATTAATTTGCATGCTGTTGTTATAACAGGTCATACAGATGGTATTGGTGGACGTAAACATAATCTTGTTCTTTCACACAACCGTGCTGTTGCTGTTCGTGATGCCCTTACGAAAATGGGTGTTAACGTGAAGCGCATCGAAAGTGTTGGTGGTGGTGAACTGGATGGTGCAGAGGTTGATCCTTCAAACCGTCGTGTTGATATTCACGTTCACTAAAAATATTTGAAAGATCAAATTCTTTCCTAGCTTTAAAGCGGCCTTTTAGGGCCGCTTTTTTGTATAAATATAATAGATCTGGACACTCCTTTCCCATTGATATCTGATGCATTAGCTTTCTCCTGAAATCATTAGCAAAGTTAAAAGGGGCGTTATCACCTTCTATATTTATTTTGAGATAAATTAGAAATATTTTAATGGACTCAATCAATAAGATACTTTGACATCCTTTACTTTATTTTAATATTTATTTTCTATTGTTTTTTTCTACTTAAAATTAATTAAGGTGTTCAATTATTTATTCTGGGATCTAATGCAATGAAACATAATAACAAAAAAATAACTTCATTCTTTTTCCTTTTTCATATTCTTTTTTTCTCAATAAATTCAGAGTTGCTTTCTGATGACTCTCTCATTCTTCTTGAAAAAGAAATTAGACCAGGAGCCGGAAAAACATTTGGAAAGCAGGCTCGGTGGAAGCTTTTAACTGAAATACAGAATCTTATTCACAGATTTTCAAGCCCTTGTTGTCGCTCTTTAAAAAAGTTACAACAAAATCTTTTGCAATCAGATTCGTTTTTATCTCTAGAGCGGCATACAGGAAACTGGGAATCCCTGGAAAAAAAACTCAAAAAAGAGGGAGAGAAGAGTTTCTATCTTCTGGGTTTTGGAAGCCTTTTGGACCCGAATTCCAGTAGCGAGTTCCAAACACGAAGAGAACCTGCAGTTGCTTTTGGTGTAAAACGATTCTTTGGTTTTAATCCCAGATCCCCGGAAAAATCTCCCCTGGGAATGCCGGAGGCACCTCATTCCCATGAGCAACTAAGACTGACAACACGTTTTACAAAAGATATGAAAGATATGACAAATGGTGTTCTATTCGAGATTAATCTTGAAACAGAAATGGATTCTTTTAGATCTCGTGAAAAAGGGTATGATTTGGTTAAAGTTCCTATTTTAAAAATTGTGAAAGATGAAAAAACTTATGAAGAAATTTACGAGCTGGATGAAGCTTATATTCTGGCCGAACCAGAAGGGGCTAGTCCTGCATCTGAGGCACCTCTCCACACCTTGTCCCCTCACATTTCATATTTATATGTTTGTTTAAGAGGTGCCAGAATTTTATCCGAGCAATTTTCAGATAATTTATCTTTTTTGAACCTTTTTATTGAGACTACGTACTTAAGCGATGAGAAAACGCCAATTTCTGCGTGGGTTCGTTATGAAATTGAAAAGCAAAGGCAGCCTGGAGCCAGCCGTTCTTTTCTTGATGCAAAAAGTTAGATTAAAGGTGGTGCCCCCAGGGAGACTCGAACTCCCACAACCTTTCGGTTAGCAGATTTTGAGTCTGCCGCGTCTACCAATTCCACCACAGGGGCACACAAAAAAAATTTATCTTAAGACAACCTAAGTGGTAATGATTTTAAAAGCAAAAACCATTACCATTGACATATAACAGACTAACGTCATTGGTCAAGGAAAATCATTACTTTTCCCTTTTAAGGTCAGGCTTTTTCTATAGAGTACTTAAAAGCCTGTTTCCGTTTCAGGAGGCAAGTGAACGCGAATACTAAGCTCTTTTAACTGTTGGTCGCTAACAGAATTTGGAGCCTGCATTAATAAATCTTCAGCTTTTTGATTCATTGGAAAGGCGACAACTTCACGTAAGTTGGGCTCGTCCGCAAGTAACATAACGATACGGTCGATGCCGGGGGCGCACCCTCCATGAGGGGGGGCTCCAAACTTAAAGGCATTTAACATGCCCCCAAATTCGCTCTCAACTATATCATGAGAATAACCTGCAATTTCAAAGGCTTTATACATAATCTGAGGCAAGTGATTTCGAATGGCACCGCTGGAGAGTTCAATACCATTGCAAACAATATCGTATTGATAAGCTTTGATCTCTAGCGGGTTTTGAGTTTCTAGTGCGTTCAAACCACCTTGTGGCATTGAAAAGGGGTTATGGGAAAATTCAATTTTATCCGTCTGTTCGTCTTTTTCAAACATCGGAAAATCAACAATCCAGCAGAATTGGAAGCTATTCTTTTCAATGCAATCAAGTTCTTCCGCAATACGTGTTCTGGCAAGACCTGCAAGGGGTGCTGCTTGTTTCTCGGGGCCGCAGACAAAGAAAACGGCATCTCCCGTTTCACACCCGGTTTCTTGTCTCAGGGTTGCAAGACGTTCTTCTGACAAGAACCTCGCAATGGGTCCCTTTGCTCCTTCATCTGAAAAAATAATATACCCAAGACCTGGTGCACCTTCTGATTGAGCCCACTTATTTAATTTATCAAAAAAACTGCGGGGTTTTTTTGCAGCCTCTTTCCCTTGAATCGCGCGCACAACTGATCCGGCAGCAACGGCCTTTGAGAAAATACCAAAGTCCGATCCTTCGAAAACAGAACTGACATCAGAAATCATCAAAGGGTTTCGAAGATCAGGTTTATCAGAGCCATAACGAAGCATAGCTTCTTTATAGGGAATCCTTACAAAAGGATAGTCAGAGATGCTTTTATCCTTGGAGAATTTTGTGAAAACAGCGTGTAATACAGGTTCAATCGCTTTAAAGACATCATCCTGAGTGGCAAAAGCCATTTCGAAATCCAACTGATAAAACTCACCTGGAGAGCGGTCTGCACGGGCATCTTCGTCTCTAAAGCAGGGAGCTATCTGGAAGTATTTATCAAACCCGGCGACCATTAAAAGCTGCTTGAATTGTTGCGGTGCTTGAGGAAGAGCATAAAATTTACCGGGATGTAAACGGCTGGGAACAAGAAAATCACGCGCCCCTTCAGGAGAACTGGATGTTAAAATGGGCGTTTGAATTTCAAGGAAACCTTGCTGAGTCATGTGCCGTCGAATTGACGCGATGATCTCACTTCTCAAAACAATATTCCTATGCATTTTCTCACGTCGCAGATCCAAAAAACGATAACTGAGGCGAGTTTCCTCGGGGAATTCCTGATCACTGTTTACCTGAATCGGAAGAACATCTGCTTCAGACTCAAGGATGAAATCAGTGATGACAAGTTCGACATCGCCTGTTGGCATTTGGGTGTTTTGTGTTTCCGGGGATCGCGAAACAACTTGACCTGTAACAGTAGCAACACTTTCGAGACGGGCTGCTTCAGCTGCTTTGAAAGAAGGTGAATTTGTTTCAATAACGCATTGAGTTAGACCAAAGTGATCTCTTATATCAATAAAGAGTAGATTTCCGTGATCTCTTTTTCGATGGATCCATCCTGAGAGACGGGCTGTTTTTCCAGCATCGGTTTGCCGGAGTTCACCACAAGTGTGAGTACGATAGGGGTGCATAAAAAAACCTCTGGGTGTCAAAAGTAAAATATGCTGCAAAATAGCAATTTTTGAAACAAAGTGCTACAGTCGTTCCATATTTTTAAACAAGAATGTTTTTATGGAAATTATATCGACGTCACAAGGGGTTGGAAACCTTTGCCAGCAGATTGCGCGCACATCTAAAACAATTGAGCATCCTTTTATTGCAATTGACACCGAATTTTTACGCGAGAAAACCTATTGGCCCCATCTTTGTTTAATACAGATTGGCTTTATGGATAAGATCTGGATTATTGATCCTCTTTTAGAAGAAATTGATCTGGCGCCTTTTTTTGATCTTCTTCAAAATAAAGATATTGTGAAAGTTTTTCATGCAGCACGGCAGGACCTGGAGATTTTTTATCATTTGTCTGACAAACTTCCGGTACCTCTTTTTGATACCCAGATTGGAGCTATGGTTTGTGGTTACAAAGAATCAGTAGGATATGACACGCTTGTACATGACTTTTTGTCTATCAAGCTTGATAAGTCGTCTCGTGCAACAGATTGGACTCATCGTCCCCTGTCTCAGGATCAGCTTAATTATGCGGCGGATGATGTCCGATACCTTGCCAAGGTTTATGAACTTATGAAACGACGCCTTCAAAAACTGGATCGTGAAGCCTGGGTCACAGAAGAAATTGCAACTCTGACAGACCCCGGAACATATCAAACTCTTCCGGAAGAGGCCTATAAGCGTCTAAAATTCAAGAAAACACATCCCCGCTATCTGGAGGCTTTACGACAAATGGCAGCTTGGCGAGAAGAAGAGGCTCGTCACCATAATTTAGCGCGCCCTTTTATTGTAAAAGATGATGTTATTCAAGACCTTGCCTTGTTGGATCCAGAAACAGAAAGCGCTGCCAGGAACCTTAGGAGTCTTAAAAACCGGCCTCCTTCCACAGGGCGTTTGAAAATGCTGTTGGCGGCTCTTGCGAAAGCCCGTGAAGTTCCAATTAAGGATTGTCCTTCAATAACAGCTCCTTCCCTAAAGCCTATTGATCGGCATGTAATGAATTTTCTAAAACTTTTTCTTTTGGATGTGGCGGAAAAGTCCGGTGTTGCTGAAAAATTAATTGCAACCTCAAAAGAATTAGAAGTTTTTGCGGCTAATCCCACTAATTCAAGCCATAAATTGCGGCATGGATGGCGATGGGAACTTTTTGGTAGAAAAGCCGAGACTCTTCTAAAAGGTGAGTTAAAAGCTTTTATTCAAGAGGGAAAACTTATTTTCGAGTATAAAAGCAAGACAGAATCTGTCGAAAATTAAGGTTGTGGTGGACTATTAATCTTTCCTTAACTAATTTGTTTTACTGTTTGTTGCATTAAAAATTTTTTTGACAGAAATTATGAAAAATAATGATTATTGTTATTTTAAAGATGTCAAAAAGATTTTTTTCGTGTATAGAAGGTCTCGTCGGCAGGCAATGCCGTCTTATGGTTAAGTTAATCTTAGTGGGAAAGATCCTTTTTCCGCAAGGTTTTTTGTTTTAAAAATTTAAAAAAAAGGTAGTTTAAGGATGTCAGCGAGCAAAACTTCATCGCAGGCGCCTGAATTTAGCAAAGTTCGAGCAGCCCTTTGGCCCGTTCATCAGCATGAACTGAAAAAGTTTTTGCCGATGTGTTTTATTATGTTCTTTATTCTTTTTAATTATAGTATTTTAAGGAATACAAAGGACGCTTTAGTTATTACAGCCCCTGGATCAGGACCGGAAATTCTGAGTGCCCTCAAGTTCTACGTCGTCATGCCAATGGCCGTTTTATTTGTGGTTATGTACACAAAACTTGCAAATATATTTGCCCGGGAAGTCCTCTTTGTAGGGTTTATAAGCATTTTTATTGCTTTTTTTCTGGCTTTTTCCTTTGTAATTTATCCTAATCTTGAATCGTATCACCCTTCTATTGACCTTGTGGACCAGGTGAATGCTGCTTATCCTAGACTTCAGGCCATTATTCCGGTTTGGGGTGTTTGGACATATTCGCTCTTTTATATGATGTCCGAATTATGGGGAAGCGTTATGTTATCGCTTCTGTTCTGGCAATATGCGAACGAAATTATTCGTACAGAAGAAGCCAAGCGGTTTTATGCTTTATTTGGTCTTATCGCAAACGTAGCTCTTTTGGTTGCAGGTGAATTGAATGAGCGTCTGTCCGATATTAAAAATAGTCTTCCTGAAGGTGTTGATCCCTGGGGAATGTCCCTTAAATATCTGACTTCTGCGGTTGCTGTTGCGGGTATTGCTGCAATTATTCTCTATCTTTATTTGAATCATGTTGTCTTAAAAGATCCTCGTTATGCACCTGTGGAATCAGGGAAAAAGACGAAAAAATCTAAACCTAAACTAAGTGTTGGGGAAAGTTTTAAATATATCTTTACTAACCCTTATATTGGTTTGATTGCACTTCTTGTGATTGGATATGGTATTTCAATTAACCTGATTGAGGTTGTTTGGAAATATAACATCAAGGTCGTTTACCCTGATTCCAATGATTACAATGCTTTCATGGGTAAATTTACTAAACTGACAGGATTGACAACAATCATTCTGATTATGTTTACGAAAGGAATTGTTCGTAAATTTGGTTGGTTCTGGGGTGCGATTGTTACTCCAATGATCACAATTACAACAGGAGGTCTCTTCTTTACGTTTATCTTTGCGGGAGAGATTTTTGATTCCTGGTTAATGGGTCTGGGGTATAGTGCTTCCTTTGCTGCAATGTGGATTGGAGCAACCCAGAACTTCTTGACTAAGGGAACAAAGTATTCCAACTTCGACCCCACCAAGGAGATGGCCTATATTCCTCTGGATCCTGAGCTTAAGAGCAAAGGTAAGGCTGCCGTTGATGTTATTGGTGGTCGCTTGGGTAAAGCGGGTGGTAGTGCGGTTCAACAAATTCTTTTCTTCGGCCTTGGTACGAAAGAAATTATGGTTGTTGCACCCTATCTTGCCGGTATTGTTGCTGTTGTTGTTGCGGCCTGGGCTTTTGCCGTTAAAGTGTTGAGCAAGCAATACAATGCTAAAATTGAAGAGGCGCATGCTTCTTAACGTTTAAATCAATCAATATCTTTAAAAGGGGGCTTTTGGCCCCCCTTTTTTGTTTATTTAAAAATAAACAATTCTAAATAAATCGATATAATTTCGACACCTTTTCTTAGTTTTTTTTTCATTTTTGACCTTCACAATTTTGACTTAAAGGCCGCACAGATGAAGAAAAATAAAATTACAAAGGGGAGAATAATATGCGATGGTGTCTGGTATTTTATTTATTAACAGGTTTTGTCAATATTACGTCCTGGGCAAGTCCTGATGTTGAAGACGACCTTATTGCATCACAAAGGTGGAGAGAAGAGCATTCCCCAAAAATAGTTCGTATTCTTGCCATTGATGGGGGTGGAATGCGAGGCCTTATCCCGGCGCGTCTTCTTCAAGAAGTTGAGGCGCAAACAGGCAAAAGTATCCTTGACCATTTTGATTTTTTTGCAGGGACTTCAACCGGTAGTCTCATCTCTTTGGGGCTTACGATTCCCAAAGAAAGGTCAATCCAGCCACGATATTCTGCTGCTGATATTGTTGATATTTATCATACTTACGGGAAAGAAATTTTTGCGCGCCCTTTATCCGAGAGTGTCCTGAATCCATATTCTGTAAGAGGTCCAAAATATTCTCCTGATAATCTTAAGAAGATTCTTGGAACTTATTTTGGCGAGACGCCCCTAAGCTCGGCTTTGAAACCCGTTTTAGTAACCAGCTATGACATGAAAACGGCAACTAGGATAACTTTTACAAGCCATGATGCGGCAGTATGTGATGAATATGATTTCCCTATGCGAAAAGTAGCCAGAGCTTCTAGTGCGGCACCTGCTTTCTTCCCACCCTCTCATATGAAAATGAAAAATAGAGAAACGCGTATTTTAACAGATGGTTGTATTTGGGCCCTGAATCCGGCTGAAGCAGCTTATAGAAGCGCAAGGAAACTTTTTCCAGATTCTGAAATCCAGGTTGTTTCTCTTGGGACAGGGGCGCGAGATACAACATTAAGTCATAAAGTTGCCAAGGGAATGGGAGCTCTTGGCTGGGCTGCTCAGTTATCTTTTCATACGATTATGGCTCAAATGGATCTGGTAGATCAGCATTTAAAAGAAAGCCTTCCAGGACGTTCAGGGGTACCAGGATATTTGCGTCTTAATGTCGGCCTGGATCCGGGACAGGGAGAGATGGACGATACGAGCGATAGAAACCTTGCCTATCTTGAAGCAAAAGCATTGGAGATTACTGAAAGCAAAGATTTTGGAATCCTTTTAAAAATGCTTGAGGTCTCTTGACTTTAAAAATACAAGATTTGTAAAAAATGAACGTGTTGTAAAACTCTAGTTATGAATATGAAGGGAATATTGTGATTGGTAATGATGTTTGGATTGGGATCTGCAACAATCATGCAAGGCATTACGGTTGGGGATGGGTCTATTATTGGAACGAATGCGCTGGTTACAAAAGATGTTCCCCCTTATACAGTCGTAGGAGGAAATCCGGCTTAAATCTTGCGAGAACGTTTTGATCAGGAAACATGTTTATTTCTGAAAAAGCTTGCCTGGTGGGATTGGCTGCCCGATAAGATTGCACAAAATATTCATGCTCTTGCTGTAGGAGACTTTGATGCCCTGCAACATACTTTTGAAGACATATAAATCAAACGAAAATGTAATAGAGGTTCTTCATTTTCTTACCGTATGAGAAGGGTTTTTAAAGTTTTCTTTATAAAGACTTTTCAGTTTAATTCTATTGAATTCTATAATTTAATAATTATCTCATTTCCTTTTTAGATCATTTCTATTTTTGCAAACAAGCTATGCAGATAAAGCAATCGTATTTTTTGACATTCAGTCTTATTTCAAAGGTGTGTCTTGTCACACCATTAAGAAACCAGACAAAGGAAAGATAAATGAGAAGAATCACATTGAAAGTTTCAACGGTTGCTTTACTCGCCTTAACAACAGCTCCTTTTAGGGTAGTTGCTTCTGTCGATTTAGCTGACGTTGACAGAGAAAGTGGCTGGATTTCCCCACAAGGTATCCAGTATTGCAAAAGTAAATCAGATGAATCGGTACGCTATCGCTTTGATGCATGTCAAAAAGCATATTATAAAGTGAGCGATATTGATGTGGCGATGTTGAGCCCTCAAATGCGAGCTCAACTAGAGTCTGATTTAGAGAGTCTGGAGCAGGTTGTAAGTGTTCAATCTCACCGTACAAGGGATCTTGAAACTCTCCTGGAGAAAGAATCAGCTAAAGTGAGTCGTCAGCTTTCTATAATGGCAGCTGAATCAGATCTTCTTGATATCGCCCAGGATAAAACGTGTCTTTTGAACCAATTGACAGCCGAAGATGCCAAAATGTACGGTCATTTGTCCTCAGCTGTTTATGACGAGCTTTATTCTAAAAAAGCTGTTGGCAGGCGATCTGCAATGTCAAATAAGCTTGAACGTAAAATTGCAGATCTTGAAAAAGAGTACGAGCAACTGCTGGGAGCAAAGGGAAAGACACAGGAACTTTTATCCGCAAGCTTTGCTCTTGAGAAAGATGAGAAAGAGCTTGCCAGGCGTGAGAAAGTTATTGTGTCACTTTTGAAGAAGATGGGTGTTAAGCTTTCAAGAAAGACAGGAGATCTTGATTCAAAAGGTCACATTAAAAGCCTGAGCGGTGTTGTGGATAAAATTGAGCATGTCGTTGATCGCATTCAAAACGATATTCGTATCAAACGTCAGGTTTTGGAAGGGCAGAATCCAGAACATTTTGAAGCTGTTAGAAAAGCCCTGAATTTAAGTGCTTATGGCAGTCAATTCGAGCCCGTTCATATTCTTTATCGTAATAGCGGTGAATTATCAGGAGTTGTTCTTTTTGACAAGGATAATCATCAACTGACCTTCGTTATGGCAGGATCTAAATCAAGTACAGACTGGGTGCGAAATTTTATGGGGTGGAATAGCAAATCAAGAGCCCTCCACGGAAACTTGACAGGCCTTCATGTGCATGCAGGGTTTTTGTCACATTTTGAAGCTGTTCAGGATTCTTATAACGCATTCTTGCGTCCTTTTCTTGAAGATTGGAAAAAGCTTAATCCAGGCAAAAAACTTTCAATTACGGGAACGGGTCACAGTCTTGGCGGCGCCCTTGCTGAGCTCTTTACTTTATCTGCAATAGAAACCGCCAAACGTCTTGATATTGATCTGGATAAGAAAGGAACAATGACCTTTGGAGCCCCAAATGTTTTCAATGCAAAAGATATTGACCATGTTGTTGCGCAAATGGGAGGTAAAGGAAATTTCTTGCGGATTCAGGATCGATTTGATCCCGTACCTCACGCCTGTTTCTGGCGAGAGTCGCCAGGTGTTGTTATTCGAGCCAGTGCTGGGTTCTTTGAAGATGAAGCAGGTGTGATGCAATTGCCGGGTCGTTTCAACCCTCATAGCTCTGGTGATTATGCACACTTTGCAGACAAGGTTTTTGGTCGTTATAAGACAAGCCTTGCCAACTTAACAGATATGATGACAGCGCAGTCAGATGTCCATAAAAGTTTGTTGGCTGCAAAAGAATCTCATCAATCTGCAGTCAAGGATTTGAGGACAGCGGTGAATGATCTTGCAAATGATACCCATCGCCAAGAATATCGCTCCCAAAAGATCAAAGCATTAACAACACTTGTTAAAGGGGACCTTGCTCGTGAAGTTGCTCTGGCAGTCTTAAAACTTAAATCAGCCAAGTCTACTGATATTATGGCCGCTAAAGCTGAGTTCGAGTCTGCAAAACAGCGACGTGAGTATGCAAAAAGAGAAATGGCCGCCCTTCAAGCCGAAGAGTCTGACTTTCAGAAAGCCCTTGAAGAGCACCGTTTGGCTCTGGAAGAAGATCGTCAAAAATTACTTGATGGTTCTATGTTAGGATCCATCTGTTTGGACCAGTCTTTCCCGGGACAAGATAATACGATGGGTCTAACGGAAAGTTTTGTGATGATTCCCAAATCTTTGGAACCTCAACAAGACAAGCAAAATCCACAAGGATGGTCTTTCTGGCCTTTCTGGGGATCAGGCCCGGCACTGACTGATAAGGTGGGTGCGACGGCAGCTTAACTTATTCGTACACTGCAATCGTAAAGCCTCCCTAAACGGGAGGCTTTTTTTGTGGGCAATGATGGCAATATTTTATTGAATGATTATATAGTTTTTGTGTAAAGACCAAAAAGGATAATTAAATGAAAGTAACATCTGTAATCATTGCTGCGACCCTTTTGTGTGGCAAATTAGGTTATTCATCTGAAGATGATTCTAAAGAAGACAATTTTGATTTTTTAGCGACAAGGCATCCTGAACTTGTAGAGAAGTCAGGACAAAAGTTTGAAAGAGTTCAAAGCGAAGACTATGAAGAAGACTTGGGAGGCGAAGCAGGCGTTAAAAACTATTTCAAGAGATACACCAAGTCCAAAGTAGGGCTTTTTGGAACCGATGTTTTTTCTTCATTGACGAGTATAGGGTCAGGGATCCCACATAAGATTGTTGTTGATTTTCAAATAAGCGAATTATCTCGACTTAAAGAAAACCATAGTATGAAAGGTTTTTTTCAGCCCTTTTTTGAACGTAAATTCAAAAAACATCATGTTCTGGAAGATATTCTTTTAGGTGCTGAATATATTTATCAAACAGTTCAGGATCGTCATGAAGACAATGTGACATCAACTGTTCTTTTTTTGGGTCGGACTCCGTGCATTGTTCAAAAAGCGTATGAGCAGGTGTTAGCGGCTGTTGGTAAGGAAAGCCATCAAAGATCTGTTCATTTGAATATATCGGGTCACCCGGATGCCGAAACCATGCGTGGAGGAGATTACAAATCAAATCCAGACAGGACGCGAATACGCAATATGGTGACACCGGAAAAATTGTCTCACTACCTGGCATATATGGATGAAAAAGGCCTTGGGGAATCTCAAAAGCTTTATATTGTTGATATGGTTAATACAGGGGGCGGTTTGAACAGCTTCATGCGTCTTTTGACCAAATATTACCGAACAAAATCAAGAGAAGTGCCTGATGTGACACTTTTGATGCTCTCTGATATTATCGACATTGATCCTTTAACTGATCGTTCTTATGAAGTTACTCCTGATCAGACTTTTTTTGGGGAAAATATTCTTACTTTCAGGGAAGACAAAAAGATCAATCTAAAACCTTTTTCAATCAAGACATGTATTGTGCCAATACACAGTATTGTTTTGCAAAAGGTTCTTGATAATGATGAGGTTCAGATGCTTGCAAGTCATGGCGTTGAATATCCTGCTCAGCGGTGGGTTCCTGATTTTGACGAAGAACGTGAAAGGGGTGGAGCTTATCAAGCAGAGTTATATCCCTATTTAGAAAAAAACTTTTCCAAGTTTTTAAAATTCCATATGCAAAAAATAAAGTAATTTTTTTTATTACATGTGAACTTACTAAATTGGGTTTTTTAATCTTTATATTAGGGGACCCAATTTTTTTGCCATATGGTTTCGCGAAATCTGGAAAGTCACACAACACCCCGGTTTCAAAGAATTAGCATTTGAAATGATCTTTTCTCTTGATTTTTTGACAGGTTTTCATGTCATATAGATCTCATGCATGCAGAATTAAATCTTCTTGAAATTGCCCTTGTCGTTGTTGCAACGCTGTCGTGTGGCCTTTTGTTTGAACGCCTGAAACAACCGGCAGTTCTAGGTTATATTCTTGCGGGTGTTTTGTTAGGCCCTTCTGTTTTAAAGCTTGTCTCAAATCGGGAAGTCATTAGCGCTCTTGCGGAACTGGGTGTTCTGATGTTGCTATTTCTTATTGGGATGGAGCTTAGCCTTAAAGCCTTTAAAACAGTTTGGCATATTAGTTTATTGACGACGCTTGCCCAAATCTCAGGAAGTCTGATTGTTGTCTTTGGGGTTGGAAAGATTTTTGATCTTTCGGTGGGACTTTCTGTTCTTCTGGCATGTGCAATTGCCCTTAGCAGTACCGCAGTTGCGATTAAAATGCTTGAGGGAATCGATGAGCTTCGTACAGAAACAGGACGCATTACTGTTGGTGTTTTGATTGCTCAGGATCTGGCGATTGTTCCTATTATTCTTGTTTTGCAGGGTATGGGAAGTGGCAACGGAATAGGTCCGGGTCTTTTCATCAAGGTTGGTGTTTCTGTTGGTCTTCTTGCCGTTTTAATTTGGTATCTTGGTCGTCGTCATAAACTGCGTTTACCTTTTGCTAAAATCTTTAAGGGAAATCACGACCTTGAACCTTTAATAGCCTTAATGTTTTGCTTTGGAGCTGCTGTTATTGCTGGTTTGATGGGACTTTCTGCTGCGTATGGGGCTTTTTTAGGAGGACTGATTCTGGGCAACACAACAGAACGTCACCGTATGATTGAATCCACCAAGCCTATTCAAAGCGTTTTGATGATGGTTTTTTTCCTTTCTATCGGATTGTTGCTTGATTTTGCTTATATCTGGCAGCATCTGGGGAAAGTTTTGATTCTATTGCTTTTCATTACAGTTGGAAAAACAACCCTGAATATTTTTGTCTTAAATGTTTTAAGGCAGCCTTGGCACAGGGCTTTCTTATCAGGGTTAATTCTGTCGCAGATGGGTGAGTTTGCCTTTTTGCTTGCAACTATTGGGATTGATGCTGATCTTATTGATCAGGAGGGGGGGCGCCTTGTTGTTTCACTTGCAGCGCTTTCCCTAACGCTTAGTCCCTTCTGGATGATGGCAGCTCGACGTTTACATGAAGCTGCTCCCCAGAGGCTTGTTGGCTTCAATGATTTGGTGACGTCTGTCTATGGTAAGGAAGTTGCTTTCCTGGGTCGTCTTGCCGAGCGGGCCAAGGCCCTTTATGAGAGAGGCCTTTCTTTGGCATCCTCTCCTAATCCCTCTTCTGATACCCCAAAGCAGACGCTCGCCTTGCCTTCGGCGCGTCCCGAAGAGAAAGCATCAGATAGTCCGGGCAAAGAGACTTTAAAAAAGTCTGCATCAAAGAAGACATCTATTTCTAAATCGGAAACGAAATCAAAAAAAGATCGTCAATCTTCTTCTGAAGATAAAGTATCAGGAGAAGAAAACCTAAAGCCCCGGGCTTCTTCGAAAAAGGACAAGGAGACACTAGGAAAAACGACTAAAAATAAAAACAGGCCTTCTTCTTCTGGTCCTCAAGGCAATCATGATGCCTGATTTTTCTTTTGAAGAGAAAACAGGGGAAACTCTTGTCGCCGGCGTTGATGAGGCTGGGTGTGGTCCCTGGGCGGGTCCGGTTGTCGCCGGTGCTGTTTTGTTTCTGGACCGCTCTTTGCCAAAAACATTGAATACTTTACTGGATGATTCCAAAAAACTAACCCCTCTCAAACGTGAAACAGTTTATCAAGCACTTGCCGATGGAGAAGAGGAAGGCCGTCTTGTTTTTGCCAGTGCTATGGCCAGTGTTGATGAAATTGATCACCTTAATATTCGGCAAGCAGCCCTGACAGCCATGCAAAGAGCTGTGGAAGCCCTGACGATCAAGCCTTCCTATGCATTAGTAGATGGCACAGGCAAACCCAAGCTTGAGTGTCCTTTGTTATCTTTAATAAAAGGGGATAGCCTTAGTTGTTCAATTGCGGCAGCGTCCGTCATTGCAAAGGTTGAGCGGGATCGTGAAATGAAAAGACTGGCCGCTCTTTTTCCTGGATATGGTTGGGAAAGAAATGCAGGATACGGGACAAAAGCCCACCAGGAAGCACTGGATTCTTTAGGGGTGACGCCCCATCATCGCAGAAGTTTTGCTCCTATTCGAAAGCGTCTTGCCGCTTGAGTTCTATGCGTTTTTTAAATTCTTGTCCTGGAAAAATAAGCTTTTTGTTTTTTGTTTTTATTTCTGTGGGACAAAGTTTTCCCTTGTATGCGGTTTATACAAGTCATTTAAAGAAAAATAGTCATTACAGAAAGGCTGCTGATAACTTCCCTGGTGTTATTTTGATCGAATCAAGAGATTCCAGGGGTCGACCCCTGTCAACGGGATCGGGTATGCTTATTCGTTCTAGTCAAGCAGAACAGTTTTACGTCTTGACAGCATCACATGTTTTAAAAGGGGGAGTCTCTTATCATGTTGTATTGCAGGAAAAATCTTATGAAATTCAGTCTGTGTCACACTTTCACGAATTCCTGTTTGATTTTTTCCCGGAGAAAACAATTCTGGTTGCAAAGAATAATGATACTGGTGAGCGTCTTTTTGTTTTGCGTTTAAAGCAGGAACGTGATCGTCTTAAAGAAGTTCTTGTAAGTTATGGACTTGATATAGGGCTGGGAGTTGTGAAAGGGTTGCCTTCTGATATTGAAACAATCGAGCTTCACGAAACACAATTTTCAGAGCCGGAAAAGAGTTGGGTTGCGGGTTTCGGAGAATCAGGGCAGGGATACTTTTTTGGAGAAGGCTTTGCTTTTTGGACTTATGGGTCTGGTACCAAGCGAGCTTTTGAAACAGTTTTGACGCCACGTTATCAATTTGAGTTTTTGGAAGGTGATACCATGGAATCTCTTGCGAAGATTTATTCCTATTCTTCAATTTTTAATCCTGGTGATGGTCATGAGCTGTCAGGACACGTAGGACCTGGTGAT
>DDGG01000003.1:94012-128171 GCA_002337525.1 Alphaproteobacteria bacterium UBA1908
ACGTAGGACCTGGTGATAGTGGCGGTCCGGCAATCTCTCAAACATCCGGGAAAGTTATGGCGCTTGTTTCTGGAACAATCCCGATGATTAAAAAAGACTCGTTAAAGACAGATACATATTGGAAGAAAATAATCCGTTGGTTTGGGGCAAGGTCTGGATCACGTAGTCCCTTATCCTATCTTTTCTGGCATGAAGCCAATGTTTATGGTTCAGAAGCTATTTATGCTGGTGTGGGGGCTCCTCTTATGCGTCAATGGATTCGGCGGACTCTTTCTGATTAAAAAGGACTCTTTTTTGATTCTGTTTATCACAGAAGAGGTGTAAATGTGCTTTTTTTCTGTTTTTCAAGAGAGGTGCCTTGAAGTGCTTTCCTACTTTATGGTACAGAATTATTAAGAAGAAATATAAGTGTAGGCGGGGGCGTTGGGTAAAGACGTCGTTTTTCTATTAAGGAGTGATCGGTAATGTCTGTCGTCGCGCGTCGGTATGCTCAGGCTCTTTTTAGTTTGTGTTCAGATGCAAAACTACGCAGTAAAATTGCGGCGGAGGCCGAAACCCTTCTTTCATGGGCAGATGAGTGTCCTGATTTTACGTCATTTATGTCAAATCGGTTTTTAAAGGATAGCGAGGCTCTTGCCGTTTTCCGGGATCTTTCAGAAAAAGCATCATTTTCTGAGACGATGACCTCTTTTCTTCTTGTTATGGCAGAGAAAAGACGTCTGTCTTTTTTAACAGCCACTCTTAGAGTTTTCCTGAAACTCATAGATAACGCTTCTGGCATTGTGCGTGGTAAGGTAACAACTGCTTTGAAAATGACAAAATCGGATGTTACAAAAATAAGTAAGATTTTGTCTCATAAACTCGAGAAAAAAATAGAATTAACCTCTTCTATAGATCCAAAAATTTTAGGGGGCGTTATTTTAAGGGTGGGTCCCTATCTTATTGATTCGTCTCTGGAAACGCGATTGTCGTCTCTGGAAACAAGGCTGAAAGGATAAAACACGATGGAGCTTCGAGCAGCAGAAATTTCTGCAATTCTCAAGGATAAAATTGCTAACTTTAATGAGGATGTGGATTTTGCCGAGGTTGGCACGGTTTTAGAGGTTGGAGATGGTATTACACGTATCCACGGCCTTGAAAAAGTTCAGGCAGGGGAAATGCTCTCTTTCCCGGGCGACGTTACAGGTATGGCCCTGAACCTTGAAGAAGATAACGTCGGTGCCGTTATTTTTGGAGAGGACGCAAAAATTAAAGAAGGTGATACGGTCAAACGTACAGGCCGTATCGTTGATGTGCCGTGTGGTAAGGCTCTTTTAGGGCGCGTCGTTGATGCTTTGGGGAATCCTATCGATGGTAAAGGGCCAATCAAAGCAGAGAAGCGTTCTCGTGTAGAGGTTAAAGCCCCGGGAATCATTCCAAGGCAATCTGTTTGTGAGCCAATGCAAACTGGTATTAAGGCAATTGATGCTTTGGTTCCGATTGGTCGCGGTCAGCGTGAGCTTATCATCGGGGACCGCCAAACAGGTAAAACGGCTATTGCAATTGATACTATTTTAAATCAAAAGAAAATTAATCAGTCCAATGATGAATCGAAAAAGCTATATTGTGTTTATGTCGCAATTGGTCAAAAACGATCTACGGTAGCGCGTATTGTCAAGACGTTGGAAGATCAGGGCGCCATGGAATATACAACGGTTGTCTCTGCAACAGCGTCCGATCCTGCGCCCTTACAGTTTATCGCCCCCTATACTGGATGTGCGATTGCAGAGTATTTCCGTGACAATGGCATGCATTCCCTTATTATTTATGATGATTTGTCCAAGCAAGCCGTGGCATATCGCCAAATGTCATTGCTCCTTCGCCGCCCTCCTGGTCGCGAGGCTTACCCCGGGGATGTATTCTATCTTCACTCTCGTTTACTGGAACGTGCTGCAAAGATGAGTGAGGCCCACGGAGGAGGTTCAATGACAGCACTGCCGATCATCGAAACACAGGCAGGAGATGTCTCGGCTTATATCCCGACAAATGTGATTTCCATTACAGATGGCCAGATTTTCCTGGAAACGGATCTTTTCTATAAGGGGGTTCGCCCTGCCATTAATGTAGGTCTTTCTGTTAGCCGCGTGGGGTCTGCCGCACAAATCAAAGCAATGAAACAGGTTTCGGGTAAAATTAAGCTTGAACTTGCTCAGTATCGTGAGATGGCTGCCTTTTCCCAGTTCGCTTCTGATTTAGATGCTTCCACCCAACGTCTTTTGGCGCGAGGAGAGCGTTTGACAGAATTGCTCAAGCAATCCCAGTTCTCACCTGTTGAAATGGCCCACCAGGTTGTTTTAATTTTTGCAGGTGTTCGTGGCTATCTTGATAAAATTGAAACGACAGAAGTAGGACGTTTTTGCCAGGAATTTGTAGCCAGTTTAGAACGTGATCGGCAAGAGCTTCTCAATGCTATACGCGACAAAGGAGTTCTAACGGAAGGGCTTGAAAAAGAACTGGTGACCCTTCTTGATGATTTTATGGCAGTTTTTGCCTAGAGAAAGTCTGGATTAATGGCGAATCTAAAAGATTTAAGAGCCCGCAAGAAAAGTGTTCAAGCGACGCGTAAGATAACGGCAGCTATGAAAATGATTGCTGCGGCCAAGCTTCAGAAAGCACAGAAACGTGCAACAGACGCACGGCCCTATGCTCGTTTGATGGCCGGCATTATGGAAGATCTTTTACAAGCCCGCACACGCCAGTCAGAAGGTCCGCCTCTTTTATCTGGAACAGGCAAGGATAACGTTCATCTTTTTGTTGTTGTAACATCGAACCGGGGACTATGTGGGGGCTTTAATTCTCAGGTTGTTCGCGTGGCACGCAGAAGCCTGGAAAGGGCTGTTGCTGAAGGAAAAAAGATCAAGATTATTTGTATTGGTCGAAAGGGTCGCGAGCAACTAAAGCGTGAATTCGGGTCGCAAATCGTTGAAACATTGCCGGCATTTGATACGCCATCATTTCCTGATGCAATGGATATTTGCCAGAAAATAATTTCTTATTTTGAGGCAGGGGATTTTGATTTTTGTACCCTGTTTTATAACAAGTTTATTTCTGCTCTGAACAACCAGGCTGTTGCTCAGCAACTTATTCCGTTTGTGTCTCTCGAGGAAGACTTGCGAGATCGAAAAGAAGAAAAGGTATCACAGACTCATTTATCGTCACTCTATGAATATGAGCCGAGTAAAGAAACTGTATTAGAGGAGTTGCTTCCTCGTAACCTAAGTGTTCAGCTTTATCGAGCCTTGCTTGAAAGTACGGCAAGTGAACATGGAGCGCGTATGACGGCAATGGATGGAGCGACACGTAATGCCGGCGATATGATTCACAAGCTTAATCTTGTTATTAACCGAACTCGCCAAGCACAAATTACGATGGAATTAACAGAAATTATTTCGGGCGCAGAGGCCCTTTGAGCCTGAGAAGGAGAGATGTACTATGGCCAAAACAGCAACAGGTCACGTTGTCCAAATTATTGGAGCAGTGGTTGATGTTACTTTTAAGGAAGGTTGCTTACCCGCTATTTTAAACGGGCTTGAAGTTGATAATGGGGGTCAAACCCTTATCCTGGAGGTTGCCAAGCATTTAGGTGAAAATACTGTGCGAGCCATTGCAATGGATGCCACAGAAGGTCTGACAAGAGGGCAAGAAGTTTTCGATACAGGCGAGCCAATTTCAGTGCCTGTTGGGCCTGAAACACTTGGGCGTATGTTAAACGTTGTTGGAGACCCTATCGATGAACGCGGTGAGGTTGTTACAAAACAAAGGCTGCCTATTCACCGATCCGCTCCCGAGTTTGTTGATCAGGCAACAGATACTGAAATTCTTGTCACCGGAATTAAGGTTGTTGATCTGTTGGCGCCTTACTCCAAGGGAGGAAAGATCGGTCTTTTCGGGGGAGCAGGTGTTGGTAAAACTGTCTTGATCATGGAATTAATTAACAATATTGCAAAAGCCCACGGTGGGTATTCTGTTTTTGCAGGTGTCGGTGAGCGTACTCGTGAAGGAAATGACCTTTATCATGAAATGATCGATTCAGGCGTTATTGATATTGAAGGTGATACGTCTAAGGCGGCTCTTGTTTATGGTCAGATGAATGAACCACCTGGAGCACGTGCGCGTGTAGCCTTAACAGGTTTGACCCTAGCTGAATATTTTCGTGATAATGAAGGTCAGGACGTTTTATTCTTTGTGGATAATATTTTCCGTTTTACTCAGGCTGGTGCAGAAGTCTCTGCTCTTTTAGGGCGTATTCCTTCGGCAGTGGGATATCAACCAACTCTGGCGACAGAAATGGGTGAGTTGCAGGAGCGTATTACGTCAACAAATAAAGGATCTATTACAAGTGTCCAGGCCATCTATGTTCCCGCGGATGACTTAACAGATCCGGCCCCCGCAACATCCTTTACGCACCTTGATGCAACCACAGTTTTAAGTCGTCAGATTGCAGAACTTGGTATTTATCCTGCGGTAGACCCTCTTGATTCGACCTCTCGAATATTGTCGGCAGAAATCCTGGGTGAAGAGCACTATCGTGTCGCCCGTGAGGTCCAGCGTGTTCTGCAAACATACAAATCCTTGCAGGATATTATTGCAATTCTTGGGATGGACGAGCTTTCAGAAGAAGACAAGTTAACGGTCGCAAGAGCCCGTAAATTACAACGTTTCTTGTCTCAGCCTTTCCATGTTGCGGAGGTCTTTACGGGAAGTCCTGGTGTTTTTGTGAATTTGGAAGATACAATCGCAGGTTTTAGAGGGATCGTTGATGGCCACTATGATCATCTTCCAGAGATGGCTTTTTATATGGTTGGGACAATTGATGAAGTTCTGGAAAAAGCTCAACAGCTTGCTGAAGAAGCAGCATAGTTAAATCGAGGTGATTGATGCAAACCTTATCGTTTGAGCTGGTCTCGCCGGAAAGAATCCTTTTGAAGGAACAAGTGGAAATGGTTGTTGTTCCCGGGCAGGATGGTGATATTGGTATTTTGCCTGAACACGCAGCTGTTATTTCCACATTAAGACCCGGTGTTGTTCAAACGTATGCAAAGGGAAATGTTGTTGATCGGGTTTTTGTATCGGGTGGGTTTGCCAATATTAATGAACGAGGGTGCACTGTCCTTGCAGAAGAATGTATCTTCTTGCAGGATATTAATGAAAGTGAACTGGACGACTTTATCAAAAACACGCGTGAAGAAATTGCTATTGCCCGAAGCCATCATGAGAAAAAGGGCCTGGAATCCCAGCTTCAACTCGCAGAAGTAAAACGCTCTCTTTATAAGAAGCTGCTTCGTTAAGGGCCACTGTTTTGCTGGAACCTCTTCAACCCGGGGATCTTGTTGATATCATTGCGCCGGGATCGCAAAAAAATCCAGAGCGCCTGAAGAAAGCGTTTGGTTTTTTGGAATCGTGGGGTCTTCGAGTACGCGCTCCGAAAAATCTTTTTGGAGAAGATCCTTTCTATACAAATTCAATCTTGTTGCGGACAACTTTCTTGAGAGACGCTCTTGAAGCCCGGGATAGTAAAGCTGTCTGGTGCTTGCGAGGAGGCTATGGATCTACACGTCTTCTTGAGACGTTACAGTCTTTTTCAGACCCACTGCCGGAAAAGTTCTTTATTGGCTTTAGTGATATTACCGCGTTGCATCTTTTTTTATATCAGAAATGGGGCTGGAATACTTGTCATGGACCAACTTTGGGTCAGCTTGCTGATGGTCTTGCGGGCCCTTCTTCCGCTGAGGCTCTAAGACGTTATCTGTTTAAGGGAACAAGACCAGGATTTTCAAATCTGATACCTCTTAATCAAGCTGCTCATGACACCGAGCTATTAATAGCCCCTGTCACAGGAGGGAATACTTCTCTGATTCAATCAAGTCTAGGGACTTATTGGCAAATCCAGACAGAAGGTACTTTTATTTTTCTGGAAGATATTGATGAGAAACCATACAGGACATTAGAAAGGCTTGAGCACATGCGTCAGGCCGGAATATTTGATAAAGCAAAAGCTGTTTTTTTGTTTGATTTTAATTTTAATCAAGATCAGGAAGATCAACAGTCATATTTGTACTCACAGGCTTTTAAGCAGTTTTCCTGCGAGGTTTCACTTCCTGTTTTTAAGGGGTTTGGTATGGGGCATACTAAAACAAACTTTCCTTTTGTTATGGGATCCCGGATGATTTATAAGAATTCTTCTTTAATGCCATGTTAAAAGAGGCCATATACCTTATTAAGATAAGAGATGCAAACAAGAGGGAGAGCTTGAAACAATGGTTTTTTAGTCATCGTGAGAAGCCTCTAATTCTACAAGATGGTCCACAACATCAAGGACGGCATAAGTTATTATGGCATCCGTGCCTGTACGTTTCAGGGAAGACAAAACTTCAAAATGAGCGGAAGTGATAATATTTGCTAAATAGTCCAAAAAAGTGTAAAATTAACCTATATATAGTTAAAAATTATCTGGATAGGTAAATCCGGGAAGCCTTTTATAGCCGTAAATTAATCAAAAGCTTTACAATGGTAAAAAGTATCGTATGATCGCAAATAGAGTTATATGTTCACAGTGTCTGTCACTATGATTTTAATGGAGAAAAGTTTATGAAAAATGATTTCCGTCACGGTGTTGTTAATTCATCGTCACAAGTTGCAGATATAGATGCGGGTTTGCGCGCCTATATGTTGCGTATTTATAATTATATGGCTGTTGGTCTTGGACTGACAGGTGTGGTTGCGTATCTTGTTTCTTCAAGTCCTACTCTCTTAAATATCTTTTTTGGGAATCAGGCTATTTTCTGGATTGCTGTTTTGGCACCAATCGGTATTGTTTTTTATATGAGTGCTCGTATCCACAATATGTCGGCAGCAAAGGCGCAAAGTGTCTTTTGGATTTATGCTGCCTTAAATGGTATTTCATTGGCCTCAATTTTTCTCGTTTATACGGGGACAAGCATTGCAAAAGTCTTCTTCATTACAGCGGGCATGTTTGCGGCTATGAGTCTTTACGGCTATACCACAAAACGAGATTTAACAGGAATGGGGTCTTTTCTTTCTATGGGATTGATAGGTCTTATTCTTGCGAGTGTTGCGAACATATTTTTTGCAAGTCCTGGCTTGTCTTTTGTTATTTCGATCGTGGGTGTTTTAATTTTCGTCGGGTTAACGGCATATGATACCCAAAAACTGAAAAGTATTTATCTTTCGGGAATTGAATCACATGGACCTGAGGCTGTCCTGAAAACATCGATATTAGGGGCTTTATCCCTGTACCTGGATTTCTTGAATCTTTTTCTTTTTCTATTGCGATTTTTAGGTGATCGTCGTTAATTTTTTATTTTTAAATTATACTGGTAAAACGAGAAGCCCTGAATTTTTCGGGGCTTTTTCTTTTGATTTTTTTGTTGTGTGTTTTAATTGAAAAATAATATACTATCTATAATTAAAAAATTTATAAAGTGCGATTCATAAATCAATGTCTACAAAAAATCTGGCAACAGTTATTGCCTCTAAACTTAGAACTGATATTTTAACAGGGGTCCTGAAAGGTGGAGAAAAATTAAAGCAAGATCATCTTGCTTCTGCCTTTGATTCAAGCCATATTCCTGTGCGTGAAGCCCTGATGATTCTGGTTTCTGAAGGACTTGCGGAACACATTCCCCGTTGCGGTGTGGTGGTTTCCAAAATGTTAGTAGAGGATATGAGGGAAATTATGGAGATGCGTATGGCTTTAGAGTCATTGATGCTGAGACTCTCTGGTCCCTTATTGACGGATGATCATTTAAAAACGGCAAAGTTATTTATTAAGCTGGCAGAAGACGAGACGGATGTTGATAAGCTTATCGATTATAACTGGCAATATCATAGAGCTTTATACAGCGGTATTAAAAGACCTAAATTAATGAATTCTATCGAAGACGTATGGGTTCATTCAGAACGTTATATGCGTTATCTGTGGGCTCGTTTTGATTTTAATGAAGGGTCTCATCAGGGACACTGCGATATCTATGAGGCTTGTACCAATAAAGATTTTGAGAAGGCTGTTAGTATTTTGCACGATCATATTAATAATTCTCTCAAGATGGCCGAGAAAATTATTGGTCAGGAATCTTGATTTTTCTAATAAAAGATTAAGTGAAAACTCAACATTTTCTGAACGGTCACTTTTTTATATATTATATTAGATTTGACATCTAGTAATTAATTTTGTTAATCACATAGGTCTTTTTTAGAATCTTAAGTGATTATTATGTTCTTTGTTCGTTTTCTTATCATTTTTTTAGGCTTTCATTCTTTTTGCTGGTCTTCTTTTCTGGTTCTTGATGAAGCAACTGTTGATATGAACGGCGAAAGCGTTGCGATTCAGGAAGGATCCTTTCTTTATGAAGGAACTCTTTTTAGGATTCTGTCTCAAGAAGGTGAAAGCGACACCCTGAGAATTACGTTTTCGTATCAAAGTGATGACGTGCCTGAAGAAGACATTACAGAAACGTTGTCTGCACCTGTTACTCATGGTCATCCAGAATTACAAAACCTCCAGATTGCCTATGATCCCAATAAAAGAATTTCGCAGGTCCTGTCGGATTTTAAAACGGAAAAATATCCAGCAAGGCAGAGCATAGTCTGGAATTCTGCAGGTCATGCTTCTTTTGAGGGTGGTCAGATGTGGACGCCCAGGATCCTGACACAACTTTATTGTCCTGTTAAAATTATGAAGTGGATTCAGGCTGTAGATGAAATTACTCATCGTACCTGCATTTTCTTTTGGATAGGAACGCAAGGAGCCCCGGAAGAGGCTTGGCAGAAAAAGCTATATCATGCCTTTCCGCATGATGTGGAAACTAAAGTGGTGCAGGATCAGTATTCTTATTGTGATAGCAACCTGGGGCTGCACCAGGTCGCAAAAGTTCAGTGGTCTCCAGAAACAGAATCCTACTGGGCATGGAAAATACTTAATGATGTGGACAAGGTTGAAGAAAAGTATTCATCTTTTGAGTATGAACAAGAATCTTATGCCCAACTTGAAGTTTCGAACTGTGCGCAATATCGAAATCGTTACCTGAAAGAAGACGTGTCACATGAGACATTGCCTCAAGTTGCATCGTACCTTTTTGTTTCCAAAAATGAGAGGTTTTTTCCAGTTATTGTCACTAAGCCCCGCTATGCGGTGGGAGAAAAACTTGAGGATGTGCAGGCTGCTCTCCTGACATATGAAGAAGTAGATCATCGTTTGATGCCTTCCGTGATTTCAACACCACGGCCCCGTCACCGTGACACTACAATTTCCGGTTTTCAGCGAGGCAGGTATTATAAGTTGACCCATTTTGAGAAGGTGGGGACGATCCAGAAATGGCAGGAAATTGGCGGACATGGAAGTGTTGATGTTTTGTTCCCCGAGACAGCACATCCCGCCTTTTCTTCCCTGGATGTTACAGGAGCACTTGGAAAAAACCCTGAACAAACACGTCGTATCCTTGAGGCCTTTACTCTATTTTCCGGAGTGACACGACACCCTCGCCTTAAGTTAACTCTGGGGGATCGAGGCACGACAGAAAAAAAGGAGCTATCAGGACATTTCTTGACTCTCTATTCCTTCTTTAAGTCTTATTTTGCAGATCGAGGTGTTTTGACTCATGAAGTGGATACCCTGGCTTTTGAGGACCTCTCGAAAGATGACTTGTCAGCACTCCAGGAGCTCAGGCCAACTGGCGGATTTTCAACAGATCAAATTGATTTTAGCAATCCAGGTCCTGACGTTTGGGGTTACCTTGCGTCTCTTAAAAACTGTGAGATTGGGAAGCTTTTGCTTAAAGGAGAAAGCCCTGTTGCACATGCTGCCCAGCTTGCCGGGCTTTTAAAGAATAATAAGGTAGTCGACCTGACAGTTGATCTGATAAATGATGATATTCCAAGATCTCCTGGGCTTCGTCCTCTTGAAGATGCCGTGATTCAAGGTTCAGATCTTCAGGTCTATCGACCAGGTCATTTCGATCTTGCAACAACTGATGTTCGCAGGCGTTATAGAGAGCCAGTTGACAATCGTCTCTTTACTACCGAGGAAATCAGAGCATTTATCAAGAAATGTCAGGATATTTCATGGTTGGAATTTAATGTGTCCTGTTATGTGCCTTATGGTCGTGATCTTCGGGATTTAATTGAAAGAAGTAAAACAACATTAACACGTCTTGATCTAAGCCATACTCGATTCCCGACGGAAGGATGGCAAAAAGTTATAGGGTTGCTTCCTGAAATGGCTTCTCTTGAAACACTGGAACTTCATCATACAAATATGGCAAATCATTTGATCCCTGAAATTCCCGGGAAATTAAGAGATCTTTCTAAACTACAAAGGTTGGACCTTGATATGCCCTATGTTGTTAGTCAGGCCTGGGATCAAAATCGACGTGTTGTTGAAGATCTCTGGTTTGAGAATTCACCAGGTGATTTAGGTAGTTTGCTTGGCCATTCATTGCTTCAAATTATTGCCACTCCTTTTGCAACGGGCACAGGAGTCTTATATGATTCGGTTGATTGCTTGGCTACGGCTTTTGGGGGTGCTATGGACCAAGGGCATCAATTTAACCGAACAATTGTAGGATTAGAGAAATTGTCTGTGAGAATTCGTTTAGCCCTCTATACAGTAAATACGATTAACCCCGCAACGCAAAGATTTTACCGTCATCTTTATAAACCAGGGCAAGAAGATAAGTTTAATATTTCTCGAAATGGATTTGAGAACCCTGACCGCGTGACGTTTTGCACTTTATAGAATTTACTACAGGCCGACAATCTGCTGATTGATGAAAAAGACATAAAGGATTTTTATGAAACACTTGCTTTTAACAACTGCTTTAACAGCTTTAATGGTATCGCATGTTCAGGCAACAGAAGTTTTACCTCAAAGTTCCATGGCAGGATCTTTATCCTCACAGTCTTCTCAAAACGATTATCGTCAACCCGGGGTCCAGGTTATAGAGTTACCGTCTATGCCAGGGGATACTTTTCATCTTGATATAGCGTCACTTGACCTTCAGTCAGATGCTGCAATTTTATCTTTTCGAGGGCAAAAGATTGCAACTCTTCAAGTGACTCGAGGCTGTGTCATTTTTGAGAATCTGACAGAGCAGGCCTTTAGTGTTTCGGGTGTGCCAGAGCTAGATGGCCTTCGTGTTGTGTCAAAAGCACCTGTGACCTTTACAAGTCCAGTTGTGTGCCATGGTCCGGCTTTATTTGATGTACAGAAAACATGCTCTTTTGAGGCGGGATTCTGCCAGGATGAAAAGCACTCATTACACCTTCAGTCAGGGACATTTTCTTTTGGGGGACAAAGTCGTTTAGGAAGTGTCTTTTTGTCGGACACAACGACACTTTCTATTAAGAAAGAAGCTGATGTGCGGGTGCAAGGCGTTTACTGTGGAATAACAGAAGAGGGACAGCTTGATTTCAAAAAAACGGCTACTTTCAGGAATGCAGGGCATTTTCATGCAGAACATTTTCATGGTCACTTTCCCAAATTTTTAATGTCAGGGGCTTCAACGACATTTTTAGGGGAGTGCACTTTAAAAACAGACCGGTTTAATAATACGGGATTAACCACCATTGGGCGTGGTTATCTTGAAACAGAAAAGGTTATGAATACAAAGCATCTTATGGGGGGAAATCTTGATATTGTTTCTTTTGATACAATTAACAAAGGCCACTTCTCCTTTAAAAGTCTTCAACAGCGTCAGGGGAACTTCCATAATACCCCGTCAGGAACCTTTGAAATTGCCGAAAGATTTACGGGAAATTTCTGTAGTTATCATGATGATGGCACCACGCGTGTCAAGGGACTGGCAACGATTCATGCTCAAGAGGCTCGAGTAACAAATTCTCTTGAGGCAACAGCGTTTTACCTGACGGCCTCTGGCTATCTTTCGGTTCCAGAGACAGCACACTTTGAGGTTACTCATTACTTGTCTCTTTTAAGTCAGGCAGACATGGATCTGGAAGGAAGTGGCTGGGTCCATTTTAATCCAGAATCAGAAAAGGCTTTAGGATCTCTACCTGAAGAAATTCAACGTCAGATCAAAACCTTGGGTAGCGGTGTTTCTTTTTCGGCACAAAAAGATTTAAGATATCAAGGGGTAACACGTGCTACAGGGGCTACCTTATCATTTTCAGCAGGAGAAACTTTTTCGTCTCCATCATCCTTAATGGAATCTGGTGTTTTCCAGGATAACTCGATCAAGCTTTCAGCCAGGCATGTTGAAATGATGGGGCAAACCCGTTCCCATGGTAGCTTGCATGTGACTGCGGATTCAGCTGTTCTTCAAGGGAATAACAGGGTTGATGATGCTTTTGTGGCCCAAATCAAAAAAACTCTTCTGCAGAAAGAAGCTGATAAAACAGTTGCGGGTCTTATTTTTGCGCGTTCTGATATTGCCGATTTGGAGGGTAGGTTTCAAAGTAGAAAAAGCACATTTGTTGAGGCAAAAACAACATTAACAACCCGTGGGTCAAGTCATTTTTCGGGGGGAGCAACCGTTCTAAAGAGTGATGTTACAACGCTGGGGGGGCACATATCGGATACTACCTCTTTACAGGCCGAAGGGACAACAAGCCTGATCCATAAAGACTCTGCAAAATCAAAAGTTGAGGGTTTTGTATCGTTGAAAGGAAGCAACGTTTCTGTAGGAGGGCACGTTGACACAAAAGAAACTCTTGCCATTGAGGGTGAAGACGTTACCTACGAGGAAGATGCTCGTGTTTTGAGTGAGAACGCCCAAACGGTCGGAGATCGCATTGTTCATAAAGAGGGCTCTCGTGTAAGGGCGACTAAAAGGAATACTGAAAAAGCCAGGAAATCTCTGACTTTTGAAGAAGGGTCAAGAGCAGAAGCGGAGACAGGTATTTATGATTCGGGAGAGACTCTAGAAATTGCAGGTCATCTTGAGAGTTCTAAATATACGATTACAGAATCTCGGGGTGCTACAAGCATTACTGAAAAAGGCTCTGTAAAGTCAGGTGAAATGACCCGATCTAAAGCAGGGTCTTTCCAAAATGATGGTACAATGGAGGCGGGAAGCCATTCTCTCGAAAGTAATTCCTGGTTTCTAAATATGGGTAATATACGCTCTAGGAATCAGTTCCTTATTGATACCGGTTTTTACTTTAATCTCTTTGGGGGGAGTATTAATGCCCAAACTGCTATCATTAATGCAGATTATGCGGCGTTGTCACTTTTTTCAAACCTGGGATCTCGTGACCTTGAAATTAACACGCTTGCCAACCTGAGTGCGTTCTCACGACTTGAAGGTAGCCGCTCCATGACGGTTAATGCTGCTTTTTTGAATGCCAGTTTTATGACGGCAAACCAATCCATGAATTATACGTCAAATTCTCTTGTCAACTTTAGTGAGCTTTCTCTTCTAACAGGTCTTCCTATTAGTTACGCGTTGCCCTCTTTTGATACAAAAGAGTGGTGGGACCCCAAAAAATCATGGTATCAGCAAGGAATCACAAAGTGGATGGCTCGAACCGGGTTAGTGGCAGCCAGCAGTTATTTTGGTGGTATGACAGGCAAGGCAATTCAAGGTCTCCAAACAGGATTGGGGGTTGCATCCCTTGTTTCTTCCGGATCAGATCTATATCAGGATCTGATGTCTTATCAAGATGAAGAAGTTCCTTCAGAAGGTCGCTTTCGCCTCCATCGTTTTGCCAAGACTTTTGGGAAGGGCTTAGGCCTTGCCATGTCAGCACAGCGTACCTGGCAGAGTGCACAAGGTGTGATGCAGGCACCTCAGCCTCATAAACCTGTTCTCCTTTGGGATTGCACTAAAAATGCTTTGAAAAGCACGTTAGGTCCCAGTGCCACAATTAACAGTGTCTGGAATTATGAGGGCGCCTTAACAGGTTATAATTTTAATGCCACGGGTCATGTGACACGCAATACTTTCTTCAATCAGAATTTTGGTACTACAATGGGACTGACAAACTCAACAAGTGTCCGTTCCGGTACAGATCTTTCAACTGAATATGTTCTTCGCAGTATGACAACCACATCAGGGGATTATACTTTTGGGGGCGAAAAGCATGTTCAGGACACGTTTACCGCACAAATTGGAGGAGATCTAGTCCTTGATGAAAGCTTGCAGGGTCAATCAGGAGGAGACGCTTCTTTTTTTGTACAAGGGGATCTTCAGGCACAAAAAGGATCAGCTTTTCAGTCGGGTGAAAACATCTCTGTTAGAGTAGAAGGACAAGGATCGTCAGCAGGGACCTTTAAGGGCAAAGAAGAGTCAAGCGTAATATTTAAGGGAAATGGGACTCTTTTATCAGGAAGTTCGGTTGAATCATCCGAAGGGCAAGCGATAGCAGTATCAACTGAAGGCGTTTTGACGACAGAGGCCGGGTCAAAAGTTGAAGGTCAGGAAGTATTCCTGCAGGGAAAGAAAGGATTGATTCATGGAGGTCAGGCCGTTTCTCACAAGGTTGATACAATAGATGTTGTTTCGGTGAGTGCCGGGACTGATAGTATGGCCTCATCCGAAGGAGACTTGCCTGTAGAGGGATCAATGGACGTGGTACCGGAAAATCTTTCTGAAGATAAGGCAAAAGAACAACCTGTGAAACCTTTGATTGGGACACAGCTTATTTCCGATGAAGGATCTGTGACCTTGACAGGACAGTCTGTTACCAGGGCGACTAAAGGTAGTGTTTTGGTTCAGGCAGGAGAATCTCTTGAAACGGAAACAGGTTCTACTGTTGAGGCAGCAGTAATGGCCCAGGGCAGAGGGCAAAAAGATGTTTCTCATGGAGGATCTTTTTCAGGGGATCAGGGAGCAACACTTCTGGCAGCAGAGGGGGACGTTCTTTTTTTTCCGGGAAGTTTATTCACAGTTTCAGGGGCATCCCAGGCTTCAGTAATGGCCCCAAAAGGGAAAATAACGATTGAGAACGGAGCGCGCACATTCTGGCGTGATCAACAAGACCGTCAAGAAGTCCCTGTTTATTTCTTCAAAGCCCATGAAATTGAAACAGATGGACGTTTTTTAGGGGTCGAATCTCTTATTTATGATGCTGAAAATAAATTAACTTTTGGAGAACACGCACATAATGTGGTCAAGGGTACGCTAAGTCTCAAAGGCAGTTATCTACACTATCCGCATCATATTGTAAGCCGTGGAGAAAGGTTATTTCTAGATGCCCCTAATTTGGTTGATATTCCGGCTCTGATGACTCAAAGTGGTCGATATAGCAATTTCCATTTTCCTGGGTTGGTACACGTAACGGTGCCGACTGCTGTGACCTTTGATAGAACGCAGCAAGCTGCTTCACAAATCTTCCAGCTGAATGCCAGTGATATCACTGTTGATCAGAATGTATGTTTAAGAGCACCTGAACAACTTATTCTACGTGCAGAAAAAGGGGACTTTACAGTGAGTCCCGGAGCCTCTGTCAGGTCTGGCATCTTTACCGATATTTTTGCAAACGGTAATATTGTGGGTGGACACCAACTGGATCTGGGATACTGGACATCAAAACATACTCAGGGCCATGTTCAATCTGCTACTTTCTTGGGAGCCTCTTTTGAGGGGGGAACAGGAATAGAGTACTTTGAAAAAGATCCTTTAACGGGGGAAAATATCCTACGTCACCTTGGTCTTCGTGTGACTTCTAATGGAAAAGTTACTGGAACAGGTGTGACTTTTTCTGCGTCAGGCGATGTTATTTTAGATGGTCAACAGGGTTTTGAGAATTTTGGATTTTCTCAGGGGTATCTGGCGACCTATGATAAAGATAAAGGGCATACTCGTACTAAATATCAATATGGATATGACACTTTTTTCTTTGAAGGATTAGAACGTTCTACAAACGGCAAAGTTAAAATTTATTCAGTTAAGGGTGGATTCCATCAGGAGGCAGGATTAATTTCAGCTCGCGATGGTATTGATATTCTGACACGAGAGACAATTTCTTCGGGTGTTCTTCAAGGGACCAAAGGCAAGGTGACTGTCCGTGATTATCAAGGATGGTTACAGAAAACATGCCAACAAATGGGATGGGGTGGTAAAGATTCTGACCACCGCCGTGGTATAGAATCGACTCATCATGAAACGACTTTTCAAGGTCCGGTGCGTCATTTGTCAGCACAAGGTGACATTTTTATGCCGGGCTTCGTACTTGAGGCTCCCAATTCGCCTTATATCTTTCAAGGTAACCTTGTTACTTTTGAGCGCACCTCTCTTTCTGACCGGTCACGCTCTCAGGGGTGGGAATGGAATTTTACAGCTCCTTCCTGGGATAAAGAAGGCAAAAAGGGATTAAAAGGTTTTTTCAAGGGTGTTAAAAACCTTCTAAAGAACCCTGGCATCAGTCACGATTATGCCATCTATAAATCAGGAGATATACATGAGGGTGCAGGCCATATGGTCGTTGGATCTCTTTATGATCTTGGAGGTGCAGACGATAACCCTGGAGAGTCTCTGATCCTTGGAAACGGATATGATATGACTATCCTGGGAGATATGTCTTTGAACCGTACACATGTTATTCAAGAGGGGGCTCGGCGTTCCTTCTATGATCGACGTTTTGCTTTTGGGCGGCATTGTCGACTTAAAAATTTTCGTCCACAAATAGGCGTCCATACAGATTATAGAGGTAGTAAAGGGCATTCCTATAAGCCTTCCAGTATCCTGGTTGGAGGAGACCTTGGAGGAAACGTCGGGACCTGGTCTCAGGATGCAGCAACAGTGACAGCAGGGACAGCATCAATTCATGTGGATAAAGCAGTTTCCCGAACTCGCCAGGATGTTGTGAATACAAAACTTGGTGGTGTTGATGTCAGTTTTGATCCTCTCAAGGCCCTTTCGGGACAAGTTCCCGTCGATGTTTCAATTTATGGGACACCGGATCGTATACGCACACGTTCAACGCCGGATCAAAGGTCCGGATTCTTTATTGGATCTGCGCTAGAAAGTTTTCATGTAGGTCATGCAGATTTAACAGGGGCTAAAATGCATGTTGGTCATTATGAGGATGGAGCCTATTTAGGACCTGTTTCAAAACATTCTCTTTCCAGAGAATATGATCGGGAGGGGATTATTCAGGGATTTGGATTCAGTTTTGATGATGTCACAAAAGGTTTTGATTTATCAAGCGTTTCCACAAATGTGACATATCAGCAAGGGGATCATTCCTATACAGTTTCTGCGGCCATTTCTTTGAGTACAGACCAGAAGGGTAATCGGCAGGCTCACTTCACAAGTCTGGGGCTTGGATACGATGATTATACTTTAAGCTTGAATCCTGAAGCGCTTTTTACAGAGCCACAAAAAATCAAAATGCCGGATGGCAGTATCATGACAACCTCTCGGTGGGATGTGTTCAGAACGGTGAGTATGGGTAATCTTTCTTTGCCGCTTGGCCCTTCGGCATGGCGATCAACCTGTGATCAATTTTCCAGGTCCACAACAAAAATCTTTGATTTATCCAGATCTCTTTTTGGATCTTCTGATCAGAGTCAGTTTCCTGGAATGCTGCCGACGCCTGAAGTGGTAGAAAGTCTGGATACTTTATTGGCATTTGATGAAGAGAGTATGTCCAGGCTCGAATCGTCCCTGGCGTCTTCCTTAAAAGATATCCCTTCTTCTGAAGTGAGTCTTGAAATAGGTGGGGAAGGAGACGACATTGATTTAATTGATGCATCTTCTCTTTCTGTCCCGAAAACCAGGATGGCGTTTACGCCGAGCCTTTCTCTGGATATTGGTGATGAATCGTTGGAAGAAGGATGGTGTTGTTTATTTGACGTGACAGGGAAAGCAGGTCATGTCTTGGGAAGTCTTCGGGAATCCCATTTTTTCCAGGCAGGGACCTTCTCCTCATTTTCTCAAGAGGCTTTAAGGCTTCCTTATGAAGCAGGTGGCACGATAGGTTTTCAAGGACCGGCTGGTTTTATAGAGGGGCCTTCTAATTTCCAATATCCGATTGTTGTACGCTCCTGCTTTACTCCTGTTACGGGAGCTGGGCAGCTTGAAACTCTCTACACCCCTGTGACGTTTACAAGGGGTGGGAATACTTATTCTTTTCCCTATCGTGTTTCGGGTACAAACAGTTATTTACAAAATCCCTCTGATCTTTCTCGCGCTCTTCAGGCTCGTTCTGTTCTTTCCAGCAGTCCTTCGTCTTATGTGCAAAATGGATTGCGAGTCTGGAATGATCCTAATATGGCAACACTTTATTTCAGTTCAGAGACAATTCCTTCCGGAGCAATAGGTGAGTTCGGAGGAAGTGCTTCTTTGAGGCAGAACTGGGCTCATGGACCATATGGTTCTCAATTACTAAATGGGGATTACGCAGCAGTTGCCGTGTATCATAAAGATCCATATTTTCCTTTCCCGGAAGCGCATGAAATTTTTGGCCATGGTCGGGATGCTTTGAATACAGGCGGATATCTTAATCCTTGTCATGTTCAGGGAGATACTCGGGCAACACGACAGGGAGCTGTTGATTTACTTAGAAGTTACGCGCATGATGCGCGTCAACTTGGGATAACGACTTTTAGAGAGATCCCAAATCACTTTATTAAATCTCCTTACAATATCGAATCCCAGGTTATGTTTAACGCTCCCTGGCAATATTTTGAAACAACTTTCAAAAATAACTTGCTTCAGGAGGGGATCTTCATGGCTCCTGCTCAAGTTAATAATATTTTGGAAGCTGTAGAGTATGATCTGATTCATGGTTATTCTCCTTCTGCGCGTTATTTTAGCGGCAGAAATGTTGTTACAGACGGAGTGGGTCGTAGTTTAATCGCAGCTGAAAATGGAATGGTAAGCGAGTTTCGATCTTTCTTCACAGAAGCAGACTGGAAAACACCTGGCATTGTTCAACAGCTTGCTCCCAGAACCCATGCTTTTTTGGAGACCCTTAATCAGGGACCTCAATTTTCTTCATCTTCGACAAGGGCTCTTTCTCTTTATGATGCCCCTGCGCAATCAGGTATAAGGTGGCCAGTAGGGGGTGGGTCTACTACTCATTTGACCCTTACTCAAGGTAATGTTTTTCATCAGGGGTCTGTTCTCCCTGCTCTTGAAGTTCTTCCTTCTAACTCTCTAAAAGGCAGGGTAACTCTCCTTCATGGTGGTACAACGACAATCGAAGTAACCCCAACCCTGGTGTCTCCATGGTATCAAAGTACGGTCGCTCAGGATTTTAAGACGATAGGTCTTACGGCTCTTCCTGTTGTTTGTTGGGGACTCGATTGTTTTGGTGAATACGCCCGTGGCTATGATTTTCACGATTCAATAGGTCGCGGGACTGTTCGCTGGGGTGTTAATACAGGTATTTATGGCGGCATCTATGGTGGAATGGGGTTGATGATCGGGGGGCCTGCGACCATTGTTTTAGGGGGGCTTTCGCTTGGGGCAGAATTTCTGCCAACCTATACTCCCTTTGAACGGGATGCGGCTTTAAACAATATGCTCGTATCTATGCGAGATGACGATCCTATGTCATTTTTCACAGCTCTCCAACAAAGTCGCCATATGAATTTCGTTGCGGGAACAAGGCAGATTTTTACGTTGCCTCGCCAGGCTGCGGAATGGACTTTCGACAGGTTGAATGAAACTGTGCCATCTTTTACTCAAGGCCTTGCGAAAACAAGCCGATATGCAGGGTATAAAGAAATGAATGAAGGTAATAAAGAATTGTTGAGAGGATACAAAACTCTTAATTTTATTCGGGGGCTCTTTGGAGCGGATCCTTATCCTGTTCCGCAGGTGGCGATTGAAACCCCGGCTCAAATTATGGCTCATGTTGAAGGAGATCAGTCTATAGAAAATATGAGGCATTCAATACGAAAGTCTAAGGCTGAAATGATGCGTCTCTATGAAGCCTGGTTGTTAGATCTTACTCGAAGAACGACCCCTTGTGCGACGCAGGCAGAAATAGAAATGCTGGATGAAATCTTTTCAGGCGACTTGTGGTAATAAGCTGGAGATTTTCTGATTGAGGGCAGGGCTCTTCAAAGGGTATCCAGAGACTTTATTGTGTCTCTGGATATGACTTAAAGACCTAAAGTTTTTCTCAGGTGTGTTTTAATGGCTTCCAGACCAACAGCAGCCTTTGTCCCATCCGGGCCACCCGCTTGAGCCATGTCCGGCCGCCCACCGCCGCCCTTACCACCCACGGCTTCTGATCCGGCTTTTACAAGATCGACGGCACTAAAACGGTTTGTCAGGGTTTTACTGAGCGATACAACGAGTGAAGCTTTACCATCATTCTCGGCAACAAGAGCAATAATAGCTTCCGGGTGATTCTGGCGCAGCTGGTCTGCCAATGGTCTCAACTCTTTTGCGGGAATACCTTCAAGGCAGCGCCCTACAAACACAATGTCCCCAATAGTTTCAGTATCTTGTGTGGGCTCAGTGCCTGTTGCACCGGACCCTGCAAGTTTATGCTGAAGTTTTTTGATCTCTTTCTCAAGAGCTTTTTTATCTTCTAAAAGGGTTTTGATTTTAGAAGGCAATCCTTCGGCATTAGTTTTTAAATAATGAGACAAGGACTGTACAAGGTCTTCCTGGGACTGAACGTAAGTTTCCACACTTTGTCCTGTGATGGCTTCAATACGACGAATTCCGGCTGCAACACCTGTCTCGTTCAAGATCTTGAAAAAACCGATATCTCCAGTGCGCGTAACATGGGTGCCACCACAAAATTCAATAGAGCGATAGAGCTCTCTATCATGAAGATCATCACCCATAAAAACAACGCGAACTTCATCACTATATTTTTCTCCAAATAAAGCCATGGCTCCTGTTTTTAAAGCTTCTTCAGGGGTCATAACTTGTGTTTCCGTTAGGAAATTCTGGCGTATGAAGCGATTCACTTTGCTTTCAATATGTTTCAATTGTTCAGATGTTAAGGCACCTTCATGGCTGAAATCAAATCTAAGACGATCAGGGGCCACCAGGGAGCCTTTTTGAACAACCTGATCTCCTAAAACATCTCTTAGAACTTTGTGAAGGATGTGGGTCGCAGAGTGATTGGCTTTAATATTTTTGCGACGATCTTCTTCAACATGCAGGCTTATGATCTCTCCTTTTTTGAGAATCCCTTTTTCAAGAAGGGCTTCGTGAACAAAAAAGCCTTTTCCCTTTTTAAGGGTGTTGGTGATCTTGATCTGTGCCCCCGTTGTTGTAAAACCTGCGCCTGTATCGCCTACTTGCCCTCCGGATTCCGCATAAAAGGGGGTTTGGTTGCAAATAAAAGAAAATGATTGGCCTGTTTGTACGCACGAAACAGGTTTATTTTCAATAAGAAGGGCTTCAATATATCCGTCTGCTTCTGTTGATATATATCCTAGAAATTCAGTATCTTTTATGGTGTGGGCAAGATCAAACCATATCGCTTCAGATTGATTTTCTCCTGAACCTGCCCAGTTAGAACGAGCTTCTTCTTTTTGACGTAACATAGCTTGATTAAAGGCATCTTCATCGACACTTTTACCCTCTGTACGTAAAATATCCTGAGTCAAGTCAAGAGGAAAACCGTATGTATCGTATAATTTGAAAGCGATATCTCCAGGTAATATGCCTTTTGTGTCAATTTTCCGGCTTGCTTCCGAGAGGAGTTTCAGCCCTTTGCCCAATGTTGACCGAAAACGATTCTCTTCTGCCTTGAGGGTTTGCATGATGAGGGTTTCGGCACGATTTAATTCGGGAAAGGCTTGCCCCATTTGTCCGACAAGAGCCGGTACAAGTTTGTGCATTAAAGGTTCTTGGCATCCAAGAAGATAAGCATGACGCATGGCGCGCCTCATAATGCGTCTTAAAACATAACCTCTTCCCTCGTTAGAGGGCATGACGCCATCGGCAATTAAAAAACCACTTGCTCGTAAGTGATCTGAAATAACACGATGAGAAAAAAGGGCTTCACCACTTGCCTTAACACCACTGATTTCTTCTGAAATCTGGATTAAGTGCTGGAATAAATCGATATCATAGTTATTGTGGACGTCCTGAAGAACAGCGGTAAGTCGCTCCAAACCACTGCCTGTATCAATGGATGGAGTGGGTAAGGGAAGCCTTTTTCCTGGTTCTTCTTCGGTTCCTGCCTGTTGGTCGTATTGCATAAAAACCAGATTCCAGATTTCTACAAAACGGTCCCCGTTTTCATCAGGAGATCCCGGAGGGCCACCGGCAATTTCTGGTCCATGGTCATAAAAAATTTCAGAGCAGGGCCCGCAAGGCCCTGTATTACCCATAGACCAGAAATTATCAGCCCCCGCAATACGTATAATGCGATCTTCACTAAGTCCTGCAATTTTCTTCCACAATGAAGCTGCTTCATCGTCTGTATGAAAAACTGTTACAAGAAGACGTTCTTTGGGAAGATTTAAAACCCGATGCACAAAGTCCCAGGCAAAATGAATGGCTTCTTCCTTAAAGTAGGCGCCAAAAGAGAAATTCCCCAGCATTTCAAAAAATGTGTGGTGGCGTGCTGTGTAACCAACATTTTCAAGGTCGTTATGTTTGCCGCCGGCCCTGACACATTTTTGGCTGCTTGTTGCTCTGGCGTAAGGGGGTGTTTCAATGCCGGTAAAGTAATTTTTAAAAGGAACCATGCCTGCGTTGATGAATAAAAGAGAAGGATCCTGATGAGGGATGAGGGGAGACGATGCAACAACCGTATGATCTTTGCTTTTAAAATAGTCTAAAAAAGTACGCCGTATTTCAGCAGTCGTCCACATAGTGTCTCTCTTATTAAGTGTCTTTCAAATTGCTGCATAGTATAACAGATTGACGAAATGTTAATAGACAGGCGTTAGAATTTTGCCTCAAAATTTTTTGTTGCCTTTTTTGCCCTCTGTTGAGAGTAAACAGGTGTTTTGGAGAAAGTTTTAACGGGCTCAAAAACACCTGGTCTGAGAAACAAAACTAGGCAGCGTCTGAAGCTTCTGTTTCAGGGTCTTTGGCATAGGCTCCTTCAAGTTCCTTGGCAATAAGACCTGCATTAGCCCGGATGGCTTTTTCAATCTCATCGGCAATGGTGGGCGTTTCTTTTAGATATTGCCGCACAGCTTCACGGCCTTGTCCAATACGATCTGTTTTGTAAGAATACCAGGATCCTGATTTCTCAATAATTTCTGCTTTAACGCCAAGATCAATGAGTTCGCCGGTTTTGGATATACCTTCTCCGTACATGATATCAAATTCGACTGTTTTGAAAGGAGGGGCCACTTTGTTTTTAACAACTTTAACACGGGTTTGGTTTCCGATGATTTCATCCCGATTTTTAAGAGCTCCGATACGGCGGATATCCAGGCGCACAGAAGCGTAGAATTTAAGGGCATTTCCTCCTGTTGTTGTTTCAGGATTACCAAACATAACGCCAATTTTTTGACGGATCTGGTTAATGAAAATGACTGTGCAATTTGTTTTTGAAATAGAGCCTGTAAGCTTACGAAGAGCCTGGCTCATCAGACGAGCCTGTAAGCCCATATGAGAATCTCCCATATCGCCTTCCAGTTCTGCTTTTGGAACAAGAGCCGCGACACTGTCAACAATAACAACATCAACACCGCCAGAACGCACTAAAGTATCGGCAATTTCCAAAGCCTGCTCTCCTGCATCAGGTTGGGCAACAATCAGGTCATCGACATTGACGCCTAACTTGCGAGCATAAACAGGATCCAGGGCATGTTCTGCGTCAATAAAAGCACACGTGCCCCCTTTCTTTTGGGCTTCTGCCGCGACATGTAGCGTCAGCGTTGTTTTTCCCGAGCTTTCCGGACCATAAATTTCAATGACGCGACCTTTGGGAATGCCGCCAATGCCGAGGGCAATATCGAGTCCTAAAGAGCCTGTCGAAATTGATTCAATAGGCAGAGCGTCCTGCTGACCCAGTCGCATGACAGACCCTTTTCCATAGGCACGTTCGATTTGTCCAATTGCGGCATCAAGAGCTTTTTGACGATCCATTTTGAGATCCTTTTTTCTGGCAAAAATAAATGAGTATTCTTATTGGTTATTCCACAGCCCTTATCCGATTGCAAGCAGAAGGACTGTGGAAAAGAAGTAAACTTTTTAGGCGGAAAGATTTTTGGCAACAAAATCCCAATTAACAAGATGCGTCAAAAAGGTTTCGACATAATCCGGGCGACGATTTTGATAATCCAAATAATAAGCATGCTCCCAGACATCGCATGTTAAAAGGGCTTTGTAACCATGAACCATGGGTAAATCAGCATTGGCCGTCTTTAAAATGGAAAGCTTGCCATCTTTTTCAACAAGCCAGGCCCACCCGCTTCCAAACTGTGTTATGGCGGCTTCTTTAAAAGCTTTTTTAAAAGCTTCAAGGCTGCCAAAATCAGATTCCAGGCGTTTTCTTAAGTCTCCTGAAGGGTCTCCGCCACCGTTTTCGGACATACAGTGCCAATAAAAAGTATGATTCCATACCTGGGCGGCATTATTGAAGATGCCAACCTTATCAGCTTGACCGGCAACAGATCGAATGATGTCTTCAAGTGATTGATTTGCCAAAGGTGTTCCCTCGGTCAGTTTATTGAGGTTTGTAACGTAAGTTTGATGGTGTTTACCATAATGAAAGTTCAGTGTTTCCTCGGAAATATGAGGTTCAAGTGCCGAGCGATCATAAGGAAGATCATGAAGAGTAAAAGCCATAGTTATCAACCTCCGGGTTAACGCAGTGAGAAAAAAAGTGTCTTATGATCAAATTATTCTTTAAATGTTACCTTATCAAGGATTGGCTGACTTTGATTTGCAATATGCTGTGCCTAAATATTTTAGTAAGCTATCTTGATAATGGTGTTCTTGATAAAAGACACACTATCTTTCTTGGTACTGACTTCTGACGCATTTGTGAAGAGGAAGTTTGATTTTACTGTTACTTTTTTGTTATTCTAATCTAAATACGGGGGCTATACCAGGGCCAAAACAAGGGGACTTTATGTCGATAAAAAATGAGAATAGCTACCCTACTGAACATTTAAATGCTCTTTCTTCCTATGTTCAAAAAATATCAAAATTTCCCATGTTGTCTCAGGAAGAAGAATTTGAACTTGCTAAAGAATGGCACCAAAAAGGCAATACGCAAGCGCGTAAAAAGCTTCTTGATAGCCATCAACGTCTCGTTCTCAAGATTGCAAGTGGATATCGGGGGTATGGGTTGCCCGTTTCTGATTTGATTGCAGAAGGCAACCTTGGAATGATGCAGGCTATTAAAAAATTTGATCCAGATAAAGGGTTTCGCTTTTCTACTTACGCCATGTGGTGGATTAAGGCATCAATCAAAGATTATGTTATGCGCAATTGGTCTCTTGTTCGTGTGGGGACGACGGCGGCTCAAAAAAAACTTTTTTTCAATCTAAAAAGTATGGCCCATAAGCATCGTAGCGTAGATGAAAATAATATGTCTGCGGGTATGGTTAAGAACATTGCTAAAGAATTAAAGGTGACAGAAAAAGAAGTTCTTTCAATGAGCGAACGCATGAAGGGTCAGGATAGCTCACTTAATTCTCCTATGTCTTCAGAGGGGGATGGTGAATGGATTGACTGGTTGAGTAGTGACAGCTCTCATGAAGAGAAGATAGCTCATGAGCAGGAATTGCAGAAACGTAAAGATCTTTTGGAGCAGGCGCTATCGTGTTTGAATGAAAGAGAGCATAACATTCTACGCTTTCGCCGTTTAACAGAGCCTCCCCATACTTTGGAGACATGTGCTGTTAAGCTTGGGCTTTCCAGGGAGCGGGTTCGCCAAATCGAGGCATCAGCTTTTAAGAAAGTACAACGTGAAATGCGCCGAGTTGCTCCACAGGACCAGTTCATGATGTAGTTTCGAGCCTAATTAATTATAAAGTAGAGGAAGCTTCTTGGTGTTTTTGTTTGTCTATTGAAGACAGACTAAGTCTGTGATAAATTCACTTTGTAATTATTTTAAATTGGAGAAATATAAAATGAAAATGAAAACACTTTTGGCACTAAGCGCAGCAACACTTCTAACTCTCTCGGCTTGCGGTGAAAAAGGACAAAAAGCAAAAGATGAAGCAAAAGAAGCTGTGAAAGCTGCTGAAGAAACAGTTGAAGATGCGGCGCATAAAGCAGTTGAAAAAATTGAAGATGTTGCAGAATCAGCAAAAGAAAAAGCCGAAGGCGTTGCACATTCAGCAAAAGAGACAGCAGAACATGTTGCTGAAAAAGTTGAATCAAAAGCTCATGAAGCGGTTGAAGCCGTTGAAAGCATGATGCACTCTGATTCGGAAGGAGCTGATGCTTCTGAAGATCAAGCAGAATCTGCTGAATAGTTTTTGATGAAGGGGCTTAGTCCCTTTTGATTTTTTATAGAAGAGGGAATGCTTTGAGTGTTCCTTCTTTTTTTATAGGCTAAGTTCAATATCGCTTTTTTCCCTGGTTATAGAATCACTTGTCTTTTATTTATCAGGTAATTTAATGAGACTGAGTTAATTGCTTTCCGAATTTTTCACGAATCAACATGATGCTATTTTTATATTGCCGGATTTCTTGAACCAACGACATAGAGTCCGGAGTATCAAGATATTTCTCGGCGTTTTCCAGAAAGTTTTCGATAATTTGAGACTTTGTTAAATGATAGCCCGTATTTTTCCTGAACTTTTGATGAATCTCTTTCCAGTGGTCTTCTACTGTGCGAGGAGAGACGGCAAACGCTTTTGCGACTTCTTTGCTTGTTTGTCCATGAAGGGAAGCAAGAAGAGTTTGCAATTGACGATTTGTAAGAACTCCTTTTTTGAGAAAGAACTCGGAACTGGATAATTGTTGCTCATTTGTATGCATGCCGTTACCTCAATTTTATAGAAAAAATTTACCTGTTATTGTTTTACCTTATGGAATATTTAGGGAAGACTCTATCCTGAAAAAACCTTTAGAAAGGGCCTCTAGGGGAAAAAACACCGTGTTTTGAAAGATAAAAAAATGTGCTAGAAAGGAAAAAATAAAATAGAAAAATATGATATGTCAGGTAAAGGTAACTTTTCAAAAGATCATACTCAAAATCTTTATGAACAGCATTTAAAAATAATTAACGGTATTAAGTTTACACGCCGTCAAATAGATATGATTGCGTGCCTGTTAAGTGGCTGGCCTTATAAGCGTATCGCAACTCATTTCTCTATTGCCTTGAGTACCGTTGAATCTCATCTGGAGGCAGTTTCTCAAAAATTGGGAGCGGGGGGACGGAATAGAATTATTACCTTCATCGAAAGATCTGGAAAAGAAAAGTATATCAGGGAATATTATCAGGAATATATATCTGGCCATAAAAATTATCCCTGTTCCAGGGAAGCAAAATCTTTTAACTTTCTCCCTGCTTATTTCCTTAAAAAACAATCAAGAAAATATTATTTTAAGCGAGTCTCTTTTATTCTATTAGGTCTCATTTTTCTGGGAGTATTGACTCCTGTTGTTAAATATTTTTCTTTTAACCGACCAGAAGAAAGTGAAATCATTCGTTCTGATCTTTCACTGCCACATGAATCCATTTTGTTAAAGCGTCTCGGGAGTCTGAAGAAAATTGAGAAGCAATTCCAGGGCCGAGAAAAGATTCAGACAGTTATTCTTTCAGGTATTGGTGGTGCCGGTAAAACGACGCTTGCTCGTCACTATGCCAGAGGTCAAAAAGCTTCTGTTGTTTGGGAAATTAATGCAGAAACAAAAGAAACCCTGATGAATTCTTTCGAGGATCTGGCAATGGCTCTGGCAGTTACCGGAGAAGAAAAGTTAGGTATCAGCCTATTACGCGAAATAAGAGAGCCCGCACAACGAGAAAAACAGCTTTTTCTGATGGTTAAAAATTTTTTAAAAACTCGTGGAAGCTGGTTTCTAATATACGATAATGTAGAAAACTTTAATGATATTCAAAAGTATTTTCCTCATAATTCAGATATTTGGGGACAAGGTAAGGTTATTCTAACAACGCGAGACGATAATGCCAGGAACTACCCTATTGTAAAAGCAGAATCCGTCATCAGAATTCAGCCCTTATCTCCTAGGCAGAAATACAGCCTTTTCAAGAGTATTCTTTCAAACAAGGAATGTTTTGATTTAAAAGGTAAAAAAGAGGCGTTAATTTTTCTGGAATCAATACCTTCCTTTCCTTTGGATGTTTCAACAACCGCTTATTACATCAAAGATACCCATATTTCATATCAAGATTACTTAAGCCGTGCACAGATATTAAATCCTGATTTTGATAAAGCACAACAATCTTTGCTAAAGGAATTTAGCAATTACACAAAAACGCGTTACGGGATTATTGCTCTTAGCCTTGAAAAACTAATGGGAGAAAATTCTGATTTTAAAGAACTTTTGCTTTTCATCAGTTTGCTTGATTCTCAAAATATTCCTGTGGAGCTTCTTAAAAAAGTGAAATCTAATCTTGTTGTTGAAAGGTTCATACACTCTTTACGTAAACATTCTTTTATCTCTGGCGAGCAAAACATCAATGGAATACCAACATTTTCAATTCACAGAAGTGTGCAGTTTTTTATTCTAACTTATTTTGAGAAGACATTTTCTTTAAAGAAAATGATGAGTTATTTTAAAAAATATGTCATTTTATTTGATGGTTATATATCAAACTTAATAGATGAAAGAAATTTTACAAAGATTAAAACAAATATTATTCATGTTAAATCCTTTTTAAAGCATAAGCCACTTTTGAGTTATAAAGATTTAGCTACAATTTTATCAAAATTAGGAGATCTTTATTTTTTTTTAAATAATAATGGTGAAGCTCGGGTATATCTTGAGGATGCTCTTATCCTTAATGAGAAATATTATGGATATACTCATATCAAAACAGCTGACAACCTCGTAATATTAGGAAATGTTCGTGGGTATATGGGCGCTCATTCAAAAGAAAAAAAATTAATCAAACGAGCTCTGTCTATTTATAAAAGTCACTATGGAGAATATCATCCCAAAGTGGCATGGAGTTTAATGCACTTAGGCGAGGCTTATAGGTATTTAGGGCAATATAGAAAAGCCGAGAAGGCCTTTAAAAAATCTTTGAAAATATATGAAAAAGAATTCGGTCAGGACTATACTGATACACTTTTATGTATGGTGAATCTAGGAAGTGTTTACAGGTATCTTGGGGAGTATAAGAAGGCAAAAGAGATTGGAGAAAAAGGGATTCAACTTTATATTAAAAAACATGGTGGAAATAATTTCTACACCGCATGGCATATGATGCTGATGGGGGATATTTATAGAGAATTAGGTCAATATGAAAAGGCAGGATTTTTTTTAAAACGTTCTTATAATATTTATAAAGTTTACTTTGGCCAACAGAATATAAAAACGATCTGGAGTTCGATTTTTTTAGGGAACCTCTATGGAGAGTCACACAAATATGAAAAAGCCTTCAAGTTAATTGGAGATGGTTTTTCTACTCTTAAAAATTATTATGGTATGGACCATTATAGAGTAGGGTGGTGTTTGATACATTTAGGATGTGTTCATAGAGAATTTGGCAACTTTCAAGAAGCAGAAAAATTAATCAAAAAAGGAATTAAGACCTTTGAAGAATATTATGGTAAAAACCATACTAATACTGGATGGGCGCTATATGAATTAGGAAAAGTATTTCTAATGAACAATAAATTATCAACTTCAGAATCTTATTTGAATATATCATTGCGAATTCTTAAACAAGGTCAGCACTCTAAAATGTATTCTTGTCTTGAGTCACTGGGAGATTTGTATTCCCAAAAGCATCAATCAGAAGGCAGTAGCGATAAGAATAGTTTCAAAGGCAAAGCTATTGATTATTATAATCAGTCTGTCGCTGTGATTAAAAAATATTTTCCTGAAGGGTCTCCCCATCTAAAAAGAGTTCAGAATAAGCTTCGTAACCTTGGAAATTAATCCTTGAAAGATCAGCTTTGTGGTGCTTCTTTGGCATTCAAACTCCTCTCCTTGTTTGTTTTGTAGAGTATACTGATCCAGGGCGATATAAGGCTGAGCCTCATATCCGAATAATAGTCGTATAACAGTAAATAGGCTGACCTATTATAGCTTTGAGGCGATCTTTCTTGTGGGGGAATTGAACCAGGATGACCGGGTCAAAAACGAGCTATAATTTTCATTAAAAATTAGTACTTTTCTGGTATAAATTCTTTTTAGCTGACTTAGAGAAACAAGCAAATAATAGAGAGGGAAAAACCCAACAATGATCACTGCCGATTTTGTGCGATGTCACCGGCTCAATGAAGAAGAGCTTGTAACCAGTCTTTTAAAAGAAGTTTCCTTTTCAAAAGATTCCGAAACCAGAATTCAACAAAAAGCAAATGATCTTGTTGCCAATGTACGCAATTGTTTGGAAAAAAGCGATCTAATCGATACTTTTATGCGCCAATACGAACTGTCAACCCGGGAAGGCGTTTTGTTGATGTGTCTTGCGGAGGCTCTTCTTCGAATTCCTGACTCGAAAACAGCCCAAGATCTTTTGCAGGATAAGTTGTCCCAGGCAGATTTTGAAAAATATTTTGAAGGCAGTTCATCTGTCCTGGTCAATTTATCGTCAAAAGCCCTGAACTTAACGGCAGACCTTTTAAGAACTTCTCAGGGAAACTCTGATCAAAATTCCTGGTCTTTACGCCTTAAAAGCCTTCTTGCTAAATCAAGTGAGCCTTTTATAAGGCGTGCTGCTTTTCAGGCCATGCGCCTTTTATCAAATAAGTTTGTCATGGGTCGAACTATTCAAAAGGCCTTAAATCGCGCTCGTCATGATAACAAGCTTGGGTATACACACTCTTTCGATATGCTTGGAGAAGCAGCAATGACCGCTGAGGATGCTCGACGTTACTTTATCGAATATCGAGATGCTATTCGAGCTATTAAGAAAGCACGAGAAAAAGGCAGTCTGCAATCAGCACCCAGTATCTCTATTAAGTTATCAGCATTGCACCCTCGCTACGAAGTGGCTCAAAAAGATCGGGTTTTACAGGAACTTACCGAGCTTTTAAGGCGTCTTGCAGAAGAAGCAAAAGAAGCTGACATTGCTTTAACAATTGATGCGGAAGAATCAGAGCGCCTAGAGCTTTCTTTGAAGATTTTCGAAGCGTTGTCAGGCGATGCACATTTTGCAGGCTGGAATGGTTTAGGGCTTGCTGTCCAAGCCTATCAAAAAAGAGCCTCTTCTGTGATTGACTGGCTTGAAAAAATAGCGGAAAAACACGGTCGTCGTATTCCTGTACGTCTTGTTAAGGGGGCCTATTGGGATAGTGAAATAAAACAGTGCCAGGAAGAAGGTCTCTCTGATTATCCCGTATTTACACGAAAGGCTTCTACGGATTTATCGTACATCGTTTGTGCCAAAAAGCTTTTGAATAATCCCGTTGCTTTTGCCCCAGCATTTGCAACCCATAATGCCCAGACAATTGCAACAATTCTGGAATTGGCTGGTGAGTCAAAAGATTTTGAGTTCCAGCGTTTGCATGGCATGGGAGAGACTTTATACGAAAACATTGTAGGAAAAGAATCGGGACATCGCTGTCGTATTTATGCACCTGTTGGGAACTATCGGGATTTGCTACCTTATCTTGTTCGGCGTTTGCTGGAAAATGGAGCAAACAGCTCGTTTGTGAATCAGATTTCTGATAAAGCGGTTTCTTTGGATGAAATTAATCAATCTCCAGGGGTTCAGTTAAAATCGTATCAATCGTTGCGACATCCTGAAATACCTGTCCCAAAAGATCTTTTTGGACCGGAGCGTGTTAATTCAAAAGGAATTGATTTTGCGGCTTCCTGTGAAACAGCCCCCTTACTAAAAGTCCTGGAAAAAGTACCTTATATAGAAGCTGCGCCTTTGATAAACGGAGAAAAACAACAGGGAGATCTGCAATTCAAGAGGGCTCCCTTTCAAAACGAGACTGAAATTGGAACGGTGACTGTTGCGTCTCGGGAAATTCTTGAAAAAGCCCTCGAGATAACCCTTGATGCAGAATATTCCTGGACAACAGGGCCTGCCGAGAAGCGGGCGAAGGCCCTTCAAAAAGCAGCAGATTTAATGGAGGAACGTCTTTATGATTTTATAAGTCTATGCGTTTATGAAGGTGGGAAGACGTTGCCTGACGCCTTGGCAGAAGTTCGTGAGGCGATTGATTTTTGCCGATATTATGCTGTTCAGGGACTGAAAGACTTTGGGCAATCCATATCGTTGCCTGGACCAACTGGTGAAAGAAACGAACTTCGTTTTCAGGGAAGAGGGACATTTGTGTGTATCAGCCCCTGGAATTTTCCGATGGCTATTTTTGTGGGGCAAGTAGCAGCAGCTCTTATGGCAGGAAACCCTGTTATCGCTAAACCAGCAGGGCAGACACCCCTCATAGCCTATAAAGTTATTCAGGTCCTTCTGGAAGCTGGCATACCGGAAGAAGTTCTTCAGTTTGTTCCTGCCAGTGGAAGATTAATCGACAAGGTATTGTTACAAGATCCCCGTATTGCGGGCATTGCTTTTACAGGATCCACAGAAACGGCCTGGACTATTAATCAGACTCTTGCAAACAGGAAAAGTGACTTGATTCCCTTTATTGCAGAAACAGGGGGGCAAAACGTAATGATGGTTGATTCATCAGCTCTTTTGGAACAGGTTGTAAGAGATGTGATTCGATCGGCCTTTCAAAGCGCAGGACAAAGGTGTTCGGCTCTTCGTGTTCTGTTGGTTCAGGAAGATATTGCAGATCGGCTTCTGGAAATGCTGAAAGGGGCCATGATGGAACTTTCAATCGGAGACCCGCGTGCCCTTTCAACAGATATTGGACCTGTTATTGACAAAAATGCAGGTCAGGAACTTTATGGCTATCTTGAAAAGATGGCATCAACGTCAACGTTATTATACCAATGTCCTCTGAAACCGGAAGCTATTAAAGGTGGGTCTTTTGTGTCTCCAACAGCTCTTGAGGTTGACAGTTTGAAGGATCTATCTGGCGAGCAGTTCGGGCCTATTTTGCATATTGTGCGTTATAAGGCTTCTGAATTTGAGGAGTGCCTTGATCATGTTAATCAGCTTGGATACGGTCTAACTTTTGGTTTTCACAGTCGATTGGATCAGCGCGCACAATATATTGCCTCTCGTATCAAGGCCGGTAATATTTATGTGAATCGTAATATTATTGGGGCAATTGTGGGGTCACAGCCTTTTGGAGGGCGAGGGCTTTCGGGAACAGGCCCCAAGGCAGGGGGGCCTCACTATCTTCACCGGTTTGCTGTGGAACAAACAATTTCAACGGATACCACTGCCCAGGGAGGGAACACATCTCTGATGACTCTGGAAGAGTGACAAGCTGATTTCGGGAAGTGAGGATGCACCATGTATAAAAATTTTAAAGAAAGTCATGGTTCTCCAGTTCTTAAAACCTCCTGATTTTTTGTCGGAGTGTTTTATAGGCTTTTTCAAGATGGTTTATATAAAGGTAGCAGTGATCCAGGCTTTTTCGGGTGTGCTCAAGGTTTTTCTCTATTTCCTCTAAAAGAGACTTTTTGTGAGATTTCAAGTCACGGGAAGAGCCTTTCAAAAACACATGAGACTGAAGCGGATAAAAAGTTTCCTCCAGGTACATCAAGGCGGTATGAAGATCCTGAAGCAAGTCTTCAACACGGGTAAAAGCCCTTTCGAAATCCTGGAAAATAAAAAATTCCTCGGGAAAGCAGTTCTGTGCCAAAAGTTTTTTAAGACACTCCCTATGGGTCTTTATATTTTTTAGGGAAATCCGGGGGTCAATCACAGATTCTGCTACAAATCCTGTCTGAGCCCGAATCCCGTTACACTGAAAATAAAATAACAGGGACTCATGACACTCGGGACAGCGAAACGTAAAGTCCTGATCAAGTCTTGCCTGAAGGGAAGGGATTTCATGAGCATAAACAAGTCTTCCCAGCTCTACACACCAGGCCACAGGAAGAGAATCGATATGCTCTGCGATCAAAGAGATTCTTTTCATTATTATAGACTCCTGATTTAATATTGTCCCTGTCATCGTTGTGAACCTTGCAAAGGCAAGGTCTGGCAGTCTGGATCCCGACGTTTGGTGGCTTTACCATGGCGACACAGGTCGTGTGGATCGTTACGTCGACCTTCGGTCTCCTCACGATGA
>DDGG01000003.1:128253-128482 GCA_002337525.1 Alphaproteobacteria bacterium UBA1908
CGGTCTCCTCACGATGACGATGGGAAGTAAAAGTGTCTCCTCACGATGATGGTGGAGTACAGGTCTCTCCACGATGACGGAGGAAGTAAACGCACCTCGTGCCGTTACTCAGAAGGTTTCCCCTCACATCGTCATTCAGAAGGCACCTCCCACCTATTCGTCATTCAGAAGGAGTGAAACGACTGAAGAATCCAGGTACCCTTTTTCTGCAAAGCTCCGGCCTTTTGAA
>DDGG01000006.1:0-12006 GCA_002337525.1 Alphaproteobacteria bacterium UBA1908
GGTACTGGTTCACTATCGGTCAGCCAGGAGTATTTAGCCTTGGAGGATGGTCCCCCCATGTTCAGTCAAGGTTACACGTGCCCCGACCTACTCGTTTTCACTGAATCAGATTTTCGGATACGGGACTATCACCCACTATGGTCGGCCTTCCCAGACCGTTCTCCTAATCAGTCATCAGCTTAAGGGCTAATCCCCGTTCGCTCGCCGCTACTCAGGGAATCTCAATTGATTTCTGTTCCTACGGGTACTTAGATGTTTCAGTTCCCCGCGTTCGCCTCACCGACCTATGGATTCAGTCGGTGATACCCGCCTTACAACGGGTGGGTTGCCCCATTCGGAGATCTCCGGGTCAAACGGTTGTTTGCCACCTAACCGGAGCTTATCGCAGGCTACAACGTCCTTCATCGCCTCTGGCTGCCAAGGCATCCACCGTGCACGCTTCGTCACTTGACCATATAACCCAAAACAGTCATACGGCCGCAACGATTAACGATACGCACCAAATAGACACAAGTGTCAGATAAACTTCTAACGCTTGTATTCCATTGGAATACTTGGACTTTCTCATTTCCCAGATTGTTAAAGAGCATGCCGGTCCGATAACGGACTGCAGCGCTGACCAGAAGTCAGAAGCAAACGGTCGCGTACAACCGCTTGACTATGACTTCGCCGATGGCCGGCGAACGATTTTGGAAATTGGTGGAGCCGAGGAGGATCGAACTCCTGACCTCCTGCGTGCAAGGCAGGCGCTCTCCCAGCTGAGCTACGGCCCCGAATAATCTGAATTTAATAGGCAGACAATAGCGTCAAAATTCTGAAATCTCAAGAGGAAAGTCATTTATAATAGATAAAGTTGATCGTCCTTAAAACCTGTCTATTATATTACCATTTTTCCGTTAATCGTGGCTTACCAAAAAGATACCCTTGTCCAAAGTCAAATTGAAAATCTAACATTTCAATAAGATCTTTTTCCGTTTCAACCTTTGTCACAATTAAATCAATACCTACTTTATCAGTTTGTTTCTTAAAGTTCTCTATTAATTTGCCTGCCGAATCTTTTTCAAGGCTTTGAAGTAAAAGGGACGTATCAAACTTGATATATTTTACATTCAACTCTTTTAATTTTTTAAGATCTAGTGCCTCAATCTGGCTAATATGATCCAGGGAAAAACGACACCCTTGTTTAACAAGGTAATGAAGAGCTTCAAGAGTTTCTTCAGAAGATTGTAATAAATCTTGAAAGTCTAGCTCAAACACAAGAGTGGGAATAATATTTCTATTCTGCTCAATAAAATCCAGAAAATTCTCGAGAAAAGCCTTATTACGCAGTGTTGTCAGTGAAAGATTACAAAAAAACGGGACTGAAACTTTTTTCTTCATAGCTTTTCGAATAAGCTGAATACACCTTAATAAAAGGGTATTATCAATAATACGTATAAGATCTTCCTCTTCAGCAAGTCCCAAAAAATGGTCTGGAATAATGACAGTGCCATCCGTATCTCTAAGTCGGGAGTAGCACTCAAAAGCACGAGGTTTTCTTTGAGGCAAACTAACAATGGGTTGCAATAACATTTCTATACGGTCTTCCCGTAACGCCCCCTTAACAATTGATAGGAGTTTCTCGCGCGGCAAATCCTGAACACGAATTTCTTCCTCAACAGTACCGTCTAGCTCTTGCTTTTTTTTCTGAACAACCTGTACCGGAATTTTATCATCACTCTTTTGCGAAGTCTGTCGTGCTTCCTGTTCTGAAACTTTTTGAATCAAATCTTGTTGAAGACGAAGTTCCCCATCTTCCTCGTTGGAACTTGCTTCTTCAAGACGTTTTAACTGAGACCCAAACAAGTCTTGAGCTTTTCCAAGTTTTTTAAGTTCATTAGAGAGTTCATGTTGACTCTTTGCCCTATTTTTCCCATCAAGAATCAGGAAGAAAACGATGAAGCTCCCCATCCAGGCCATCACAAGATCAGTAGGATTGTGACCATAAAACAGGAAAAGACCCAAAGCAGGAAAGCCTCCCAGCAATACAGACAAACTGATTGAAGACATCATCATGGTTCCTACCTTTCTTCATGTTCTCTGGTCATAAAATTCTCCCTTAATGGCGTCTTTTTTGTTGGTCCATTTTAAGAATATAGCGCATAATTTTTGCAACCGCTTCGTAATATTGAACCGGAATTTCTTGCCCCTCCTCTACACCCGCATGAAGAGCACGCGCTAAAGGAGGATTTTCTACGATAGGCACCTTATTTTCAGTTGCAATTTTCCTCATCTGTAATGCCATTTTATCTTGTCCTTTTGCCACAAGTTGTGGCGCATTCATTTTGCCATGTTCATATTTTAACGCAATTGCAAAATGAGTAGGGTTTGTAACAAGAACACTTGATTCTGCAACAGTCTGAGCCATTCGGCGCTGAGATCTTTGCTGGCGTATTTGACGCAGGCGCTGCTTAATATGAGGATCACCTTCTGTTTCTTTATGTTCATCTTTAATTTCCTGATGTGACATCTTCAAATTTTGCAAAAATTGATACTTTTGATAACCATAGTCTAAAAGAGCCACCAACGTTACAAGAAAGAAAATAATTGCTAAAAGTCTAACAACCAGGTTACTCAAATAGGCCAACATCCCCGACGTCTTCATTGAAAGAAGAGGGGCAAGCTTAAAAAACTCAGGCCATAGTATACCAATAGCGATGGCCGCAATAATGGAAAATTTCACAGCATTTTTCAAAAATTCAACCCAGGCCGATGCCCCGAAAAGACGCTCCATTCCCTTAAGAGGAGAAAATTTACTAAGCTTGGGTTTCATATTTTTAAGAGAAACCAAAAATTTTGTTTGGGAAAGAGCACCCGTTAGAGCAGCTGCTACTAAAAAAAGAGTCGGCAATGCCAGGTAAAATGCGACTTCAAGAAAAAGGTGAGACAAGGTATCAAGAAGTCCTGATCCTTCTATAGCAAGACTTTCTGTCGAACCCAAAAAAGGCTTTAAAGAGTCGACAATACCACGAAAACTTTTAGGGAATACAAAAAGAATCAAAAGTGTTAATGTGCCCAACATAAACCAGTGACCAACTTCTTTTGAAAAAGGGATCTGACCTTCTTCTCGGGCTTTTTCAAGGCGTCGAAGAGTTGGTTCCTCTGTTTTTTGGGACTTATCCTGATCTTGGTCGTCGCTCACGGCGCGCTTTTCCCTGTTGCGATCACAGAAATCCTAGCATAAATTTAAACTGGGAAAAATGGTCGATTATCCGGGTTTCCTGAAAGAGCAAAAAATGGGAAATGTAAAATGCATTCTTTTTCACTGGCTTCTCTAAAGATCGATTCAACCTGGATTCAGTTTAATCTACCTGTTCCCGGGCCAAACATTTTTCACGATCGCCTTGTGACTCAAAACCTCTGCCGTTCTCTTGTTTTACCCCTTGTACAAAAAAGCCTTCTTGAAGATTTTCAAATCGACCCCGGACACTATATGCTGGAAAAGAAAGAATCCGGAGCCCCCACTTTAGCTCTTCGACCAGGCCTGAAAGAAAGCCTTAAACATCCTCCCTTATCAATCAGCATTTCTCATAGTGGTCCCTATATTGGTATTTTCCTGAGTGATGAAGAACCTGTCGGCCTTGATCTTGAAGATTTATCAAGACAAAGATCCTGGGGGAAACTGGTACAACGATTTAACAAAATAGACCAGGATTGGATTAAAAAAAAAGGCATGAAAGGGTTTTATCAACTATGGACAGGACGAGAAGCTCTTGGAAAATCTCTTGAAAAAGGTCTTGAAACAGCATTGGGCCTTAATATTATCTCCTGGCCCTCTGCCTCAGGAGTCTGGCACCCCATAGAGGTGAATATAAACCCACAACCCTCTGAAAAAAAAATCAAAACTAAACTTTTCTCTATTCTATTCAATCAAAAAGAAGATATTTTTTACTCTCTTGTTCTTGCCTCCAACCCATCAGAAAAAAATGTTCCACAAACATTACGATCCCATTTTTACCTTTAGACTCTCTTGTACGAACCAGGAAAAAGAAAAAGGATGTTCATGAGTCACAAGCCATGGTATAAGGCGATTATGGTTTCAAAAATTGTCAAACATATACAGTAATTAAAAATATTTTTTTAATTTTAGTATCAAGGGCTTAAGTATTTCATGACTCAAAAAACATCCTTTAAAGAAGAACTTGTTCGTCAACTTGCTGAAATTCTCAACGATACCAATTTAACGGAAATTGAGTACGAACTGGATAATTGTCGCATCCGTGTTGCCCGCGAGGTGCAGCAGATTATGACAACACCTCATATCAATACCCCTGTTACACAAGCTCCGGCACAAACTCCTGCACCACAAATCATAACTCAAGCTACAAATGACCTCGCAGATCATCCTGGCGTTCTCAAGGCGCCTATGGTAGGGACAGCCTATATGGCGCCAAGCCCCGGAGCCGATAATTTTGTCAAAGTTGGTGATTCTGTTGAGAGTGGCCAAACTCTTCTGATTATTGAAGCCATGAAGGTCATGAATCAGATCAAAGCCACCACTTCCGGCATCGTAAAAGAAATATTGGTCCGGGATGCAGACCCAATTGAATTTGATCAACCCCTTATTATTATTGAATAGGAGCACTTTATGTTCCGTAAAGTTCTTATCGCCAATCGGGGTGAAATAGCCCTTCGCATTCACAGAGCATGCCGGGAAATGGGTATTCAAACTGTTGCCGTCCATTCCACCGCAGATGCAGATGCAATGCATGTACGGCTTGCAGACGAAAGTATTTGTATCGGTGGCAATGCCTCAAAAGACAGTTATTTAAATATGGCCTCTTTAATTTCTGCAGCAACTATTTCTGGTGCTGAAGCCATTCATCCGGGAGTGGGTTTTTTATCAGAAAATGCAGAATTTGCAACGATGGTCGAAGAACATGGCTTTGTCTTTATTGGTCCGACACCAGAGCATATTCGTATCATGGGTGACAAGATTACTGCAAAAAAAACAGTCGCAGATCTTGGTATTCCAGTCGTACCGGGAACAGATGGTCCTGTGTCACCCGAGGGTAATATTGAAGAGCTTGCTGCCGATATCGGATATCCAGTCCTTGTGAAAGCTTCTGGCGGTGGTGGTGGTAAGGGTATGCAAATTGTTCATGATCCTGCCAACCTAAGAGAAGCTATTACCGTTGCCAGCAACGAAGCGATGGTTAACTTTGGAAATCCGGAAGTTTTTATTGAAAAGTTCCTGGGTCGTCCCCGCCATATTGAAATCCAGGTTTTAGCAGATCAGCATGGTAATGCTGTTCACCTGGGAGAACGGGACTGTTCCCTGCAACGTCGTCATCAAAAAATATGGGAGGAAGCTCCTTCCCCTGCCTTAACACAAGAACAACGTCAACAGCTTGGTGATAAAGTTGCAAAAGCAACACAACGCATGGGATATCGGGGTGCAGGTACCTTTGAATTTTTATATGAAAATGGTGAGTTTTATTTCATTGAAATGAATACCCGTATTCAGGTAGAGCACCCTATTTCAGAAATGATTACAGGTATTGATCTGGTTAGCGAGCAAATTCGAGTTGCCGCCGGAGAAAAACTCCGCTTCACTCAGGAAGATATTCGCTTTGGAGGACATGCGATTGAATGTCGTATTAATGCAGAGGATCCTGAATCTTTTTTCCCATCACCCGGAAAAATCACTGATTATCATGCCCCTGGTGGTCTGCGTGTACGCGTTGATAGTGCTCTTTATAGTGGTTATTCAATCCCGCCTTACTACGATAGTTTGGTGTCAAAACTCATTGTTCTTGGGAACGATCGTCAAGAATGCCTTAAACGGTTACACCGGGCTTTGGATGAATATGTGATTGGTGGCATTAAAACACTTATTCCCTTGCATCAGGAACTCTGTCAAAATCACGATGTCATAGACGGTAACTATGATATTCGCTGGCTAGAAGACTTTTTAGAAAAAAGAACAAAAGAAAATTCCGGGGGTTCTTAAAAGCGCAAAATCATGAATCCAGGTAATCTGGATCCCTGCGCTCGACGCTGTCTCGCTCTGGATGACACCCACTGTCATTCAGAAGGAGTGAAACGACTGAAGAATCCAGGTGTTAGTGCAAGATCATGATCCACGTAATCTGGATCCCTGCGCTCGACACTGTCTCACTCTGGATGACACCCACCGTCATTCAGAAGGAGCGATAGCGACTGAAGAATCCAGGTGTTAGTGCAAGATCATGATCCAGGTAATCTGGATCCCTGCGCTCGACGCTGTCTCGCTCTGGATGACACCCACCGTCATTCAGAAGGAGTATTACTTTTCTGCAAACAAAGCCCTTTCAAGTTCTGGATTGATATGCCGACCCGAGGCTTTCTCTCGATGACAGAAAAGTGTTTAGAAGAGGGCCTCCAGCGTTTCCTGGAAAACTTTAAAATCCAGAGGCTTAGTTAGAAAAAAATCGGCACCACTGGATTTCGCAGTTTGACGACTTTTATCATCACTGTAAGCTGAAACAATAATCGTTTTAACTTCCGGATAAAGACTTTTCATTTTAAGTAAAAGTTCAAAGCCATTCATCTCCGGCATATTTACATCTGTAACAACAACATCCACCATTAAACCATTTTCAAGTATCTCCAAAGCTTGTAGACCGTCTTGAGCAAAAAAGAAATCGTACTTTCCTGCTTTAATTTCTTTTCGAAAGCGCTGACGCGTTAAAATATCAATATCCCCTTCGTCATCAACAATCAGTATTTTTCTCATCCGTTTTTCCGCATGCATGAAAAGTCTTTTCTTTAAGGTATCATTGCCTTAAGCTTAAAGACATAGAAAAATCGTTTGAAAAGATGGAACAGGGATGGATGTTACATTTTGGGGGGTTCGAGGATCGATCCCCTGTTGTGGTCAGGAGTACTTGCGTGTTGGAGGAAATTCAAGCTGTGTCAGTGTCATCATAGATAAAAAAATTGTTGTCTTTGACGCAGGTACAGGTCTAAGAGATTTGGGCAACTGGCTTGAAAAACACCCTTATATTAACGAAGCCCACCTTTTTTTGTCTCATGCCCACTATGACCATATTATTGGATTTCCTTTCTTTAAACCCCTGTGGCGTAAAGATTTTAAGCTTGTTGTTTATTCAACTATTTTTGGCAAATATGGCGGTGCAAAACAGTTCTTTGAAAAACGTGTTTTTACGGATCCCTTTTTTCCAGTCACCCTTGAAAAACTCCAATGCCGTCTTTCTTTTAAAGACTGTCAAGACAACGATAGAGTTACCCTTGATAAGGAAACAAATGTCTTGATTGGAAAATTAAACCATCCCGGAGGTGCAAGTGGATTTCGTCTGCAACATCGCACTAAATCCGTTGTTTATGTCAGTGATACAGAACATAAAGAGGAAGAACTTGATTCGGAAGTGCTCAATCTTATTCAAGGCTCCGACCTTGTTATTTATGACGCAACGTTTACCGAGGAGGAATACCCTCAGTATAAAGGATGGGGACACTCTACCTGGCAGGAAGGAATGAAACTCTGCCAAAAGGCCGGTGCCAAAAGTATGGCTATTTATCATCATGACCCCTCACACACCGATGATGTCATTGATTTAATCGAAAAAGAGGCCACAAGGGCCTGGTCAGGACTTTTTATAGCGCGACAAGGCATGGTTATCTCTCTCGATGAAATCGATTAAAATATGACTTATATCTGAACACAGCCAAGATCAGAAATCAGATTACTTTTCTGAGGAGTTTTCCAGGTCACGAACCTCATTTTTTCCTGAATAACGACCTCAGAATCTTCATTCAGAAAGAGCATAATTTATAAAGAGAAATATCCCGGTCCTTCAGGATCGCCACGTCGATCAATGCTCTCCTCACAATGACAAAAATAAAAAAATCTAACTCAATAGTATAAAATAAATTTTCTATCTCAAATATTTGTAAATTAAAAATATAACACATTATCTAATTTACATCTAAAGAGAACTAAAATAAATTTTCTTGCATTTTCTTTACAAATAGACTATTTGTCTAAAAATAATGATCACGGAGAAATGTAATGAAAAATTTAGTATTAGGTGTTTTATTCGCCTTTGGCATGTTAACTGAAGCCTATGCAAGCAATGGTTTTATGGAAGCAGAAAATGAAGAAGGTTCAAGTACAATTTATGCAGGAGATGAACGATCTTTAGCCGATGAAGCAAAAATGGCTTTAAAAGATTATTCTAAAAAAGGATTTATTTTTGACCAAACACCCTTAACTCAAGAAGATTTAGAATTAATTGGGGCTCGTCACGACCTGGAAACTCTTTCTGTTGTTGGTTGTGGTTTACGAGGAGATGATCTTAATCATTTTAAGGCACTTGGATCTCTTCAACAATTCAATATATCTCATAATCAGTTGACAGTCGAAGATTTGAGGCATTTAAACCTAGGCAACTTAAGTGTTTTTCATTGCTGGGGAATACCTGTCGAAGACCGTGGCATAAAAGCATTACTAAAATCAGTACCCAATGTAAGAGAACTGAATATTTCTGCCTGCCACTTATCAGATAACTCTTTAGAATATCTTTGCATGCTCCCTAATCTCCAAAAAGTATTTCTTAAAGAAAATAATTTTTCAAGAGGGGCCTTAACACGTTTTAGAGAAAAGGCCCGGGAGCAACAAATCGAAGTTGTTCTCTAAAAAGTATAGTCTGGTAAAACATAAACGCTTTTGATCCGGCCGGGGTGATGTGTAATAAGTTCCATCACCTCGTTTTCGGTCGTCATACCAGAGTGTTCAGTTAAGGCGTAAATTTCATCCAGAAAATCAACCATCCCAATGACAACAACCAAAACCCTTGCACCACGGCTCCTCGATAGAACAGGATCTTCTGAGCGGTCACCATATTCTTTTTGCTGAGTAAGACCTACATCACTTGAAAATTTATATTGAAAAATAAGATCATATTCACGACCTGTATGATCACGTTCAATTTTTATACGACCCTTTTGAACTGTTAAAAGCATACTTTGTTTAAGTTTTTTTGGTGAGAGATTGACATATACAAAACTTTTGTTTTTTAATTTTCCAACAATAATATTTTTTGCTCCAAAGGTAATTGAACTTTGTAAATTGTTTCTAATACTCTTTAATTCACCTTTTCCCGCATTTGCCCAGTTATTGGCATGCTGCCACAAGGTGTACATATCCCTTCCATGCTTATGAATGATTTGTTGTTCCATAAAGACTTTTGTCTCTGGTTGTTTGAGGTTATTTTTGCCAAATTCTCTAAAAATATGACCTGAGTGTTCTGCAAGTTCTTGCAGAGTACGCTCATCAAAATCTGTCGTCGAACCAGAGCTTGCATACGCAGAAGAGAAGGATAAAAAAGCAAAAATAGCAGCAAAATAAAAAGCTTTTAACATGACAAGACCTCTCGTTGTTTTTTTAAATTTTAACCAAAAGTCATTAAAATAGTCTTAAGAAGCCTTGAAAAAATTTATGCTAAAAAAGGCTTTCTCTCGTGATAGAGAGAAAGCCTTCAGTACATTCTAGAATATTATAAAATGGATTTAGTAATCGTAATCATCATAATTCTCGTCATCAAACACATCTTCCTGATAAACAGGTTCCATACGCTGCACACGGCGACGAGGTTGTTGTCTCACATAACGAGCTTTCTTTACAGAACGTGAAGAAACACGAGCACGGGGTGGAGCAGAGTAACTAGTCGTATCGGGAACGATACGTGACCGACCCTTATGACTTACCATCATAAGAACATTTTGACCCACTTCAAGAGAGGGCTCTGTTCCCTGAACAACTGTTTTAAGTTCTCCGCCACGCAGTTCAACAACATATTCAAAGCCATCCTGGGATTCCAGTGCTTTTTGAGCATAGGCTCCAGCAACAGCACCACCTATCCCCCCAAGAATCGTTGCGGCTGTATTACCGTGTCCACCCCCAAAGGCAGAACCAGCAACAGCACCACCGGCACCTCCTAAAAGAGCCCCCGTTGTATTCTCTTGAAGTTTGTCAGAGCCAGCAACTTCAACCTGGCGCTTGCTAACAACTACACCACGATAAGTTCGTGATGTTTCTCCAACACTTTTATCAGAATAAACATTAGGTGAAATTTGGCGGGCACACCCAACCAACGATAAAGATAGAACTGTCAAGCAAAGACAGGCAAAAGCTTTATGAGCCATCATTTATATTTCCTGTAAGTTACAAAAGTCACCTGAAATTCATAGCATTCTTCTATCTTGATGCCAAGCAATGATTACAATATTAAAAAGGTGCCCAAGGGCCCCAAGATATCTTCGTTTACTTTTTCAAACTCTGTTGCTCATTTTGAAAACGCTGATACGTTCGGACAATTGTAAAAATATCCTTGGCAGCAAGACAATCTTCAGATCGTATTAACAAAGGAGTCTGACTTCTAATAGCATCTTTCACATGACCATCACGACGTATAATACCCCCCAGATCAGGTTTATAGTGCAAAAAGTTCTCACTAACTTTTTTCAATGTTTCATAAACCCGCTTGCCCGTTTGAAGATTCTCAACCTGATTGACCACAATCCTCAGGGGAACTTCTTTATGAGCTGTATGAGTCACTTTCAAAAAAGCATACGCATCTGTCAGGGATGTCGGTTCATCTGTCACAAGAACATAGCAACTACCGGCAAGATGGCTAAGAGATCTCACATTTTGCCCGACACCGGCTCCAAGATCCATCAAAACAATATCATATTGTTCAGAAATTCTTTTAAGACCTGCTTGTAACAAAAGCAATTTATCTCGCGGCAAACTTGCCAGACTTCCGCACCCGGATCGTCCCGCTATAATATCAAATTTTCCAACTTTGTAAGGGGTAACAACATCTTCAAGTTTTGCTTGGCCGGAAAGCACTGTCCCCAAATCTTTTTCAGGTGTTAACCCAAGTTGAATATCTACATTTGCTAACCCCAGGTCACCGTCAAAGAGAAGAACCTTTCTTCCAGCCTGGGCCAGGGCTTGTGCAAATGTAATAGAAAACCAAGTCTTTCCAACACCTCCCTTGCCTGATGCAACCATCACAATATTTGAAACAGACTCAGATTCAGTGTCCAGCTGTTTTGATGAAACAACTTTTAATGATGCATCTTTATATGTCATGCGCGCGCCTCCCGAAGTCGTGCTAGCCATTCAGGCTCAACTGGTTTTTGGTTTTTTTCTTGCGTTTCCATTGTTTCTTTAAACTTATCGCCATCTAACAACGTATGTAAGGCAGAACCACTCCCTTTAATCAGCCGACTTCCAACGGTTGGACCTGCACTAATCCCTGTTAAATGTAAATTACCTCCTCCCATCGCTGCAAGAAGAGCGCCATGTCGACGTACACTATCAGATCTGGTTTGAAAAAATCCTGTGACACCTATGTTTTTAAAGGCCTCAGTCACTTCCAGAGTTTCCTGAGCGTCCCCTCCAGCCGGCATGACCCAATAAGGTGCCTGCCTCGTCACAAAAATACAATCACTTAAAAAGGACATATCATTCTGACAGAAAGGATTAACCCCTGGCGTATCAATGAAAACCTGAACTCCTTGTTCAACTTTATCAAGATAGGGACTGAGCTCTTTTGGATCATGGATAGCAGTCAAAGGAATATTCATAATGCTGGCATAGGAGGAAAGTTGTTCAAAAGCCCCCGCTTTGTAGACATCAAGAGTCACTAATTCAACGTCAAGACCTGTTAGAAGGGCTTCTGCCGCAAGCTTCGCCGTTGTCACACTTTTACCCGCACCCGTTAATCCCACCAGCATCATAAGTGATGGTGATTTTTTCTCAAAAGAGAGGGGATAGTAAACAAACATATCCTGCAAGAGGGCCGATAATCCCTGCCTTAAGATGTTTTCCTTGACTGAAGCCTTTAAAAGGAGAGTTTCTCTAAGAGTTTCAGGAACCCCGTGATGTACAAGGCAACGAGAAAATTGAGCCAGTGTCTCCTCTGGTTCATTGGATGACTTTGAAGGGGGGTCAGG
>DDGG01000006.1:12127-42017 GCA_002337525.1 Alphaproteobacteria bacterium UBA1908
ATGACTTTGAAGGGGGGTCAGGTTTTTCTTCCAGAGGCAAAGAATCAACTGCAGCCGTTAATCGTACCCCGTCTTTTTCTTCTAAAGTCGAAATAATAAGAGCCTCACCACCCAGTTCCCGACGGACAGATGCCATTGCTTCATTCATCGTAGACGCAAAAAATGTTTTCAATCTCACACTACCGGAACCTCTCTTATCATTGAACCAGGACAGTCATTTTCATCACAGCCTTGATACTGTTTTTATTTTGGCTTTTGGGTGAACTTCTGCTTGAGACATCACAACCGTTGACGGTCGAAAACGCTCAACAATTGATCGCACATGAGGTCGTACAAGGGGGCCCACCAAAAGAACAGGTATTATTCCCTGGGCGGCCTGCCGATCAAAAACATCACTGATCCGTGCTGTAAATTCCTGAAGCTTACTGGGGGGTAGAGCGAGCTGGCGATTTTCCCCTTCTCCCATTAACGATTGACTCAGGGTATTGTCCCACTCGGGTGACAACATCACAATGGGTAAAATACCTTCAGAGTCTGCAAAACTTGCACAAAGTTGTCGTGCCATGCGGGTACGAACATGTTCAGTAAGAGCAGAAACATTTGTTGTAAATGTTGATGCTTCTGACAAAGCCTCTAAAATACCGGGTAAATCACGAATAGAAACTCGTTCAGACAGCAGGTTTTGTAAAACACGTTGAATAATACCAGTTGTAATTTGTCCCGCCACCAAGTCATCGACCAGCTTTTTATGAGCAGGGTCCATATCATCCAAAAGCTTTTGTGTCTCACTAAAAGTCAGAAGATCCGCTGTATTATCCCTTATAATCTCGCTTAAATGTGTTGTGACGACTGTCATGGGCTCAACAACAGTATATCCTTTTCTTTCTGCTTCTCCTTTTAAGTTACGTCCCACCCACATTGCCTTTAACCCAAATGTTGGTTCAACAGTTTCTTCCCCATCAAGCGCAATCTCTCTACCATCCGGGTCCATTACCAGGAGTGCGTGAGGACGCACTGAGCCTCGACCCACCTCAATTTCTTTCATCCTGATAACATATTCTTCAGAAGCTAACTGAAGATTATCCTGAAGTCGCACTGTTGGAAGAATAAAACCAATTTCTTGCGCCAGCTGTTTACGCAAAGACTTAATTTGGTCTGTTAAACGTTTTCCTTCCGGCCCATTCGTCATGGCAAGCAAACCATATCCAAGTTCTAATTTGACCTGGTCCATGTGAAGTGCCGAAGCCAGAATCTCTTCATCTGTTTGAGCAGCTTTCTGAGGGCCTTCAAGGGCTCGTTTTTCTGGATCCCGGGAAGCAATATCCGCATCCGAATTTCTCTTTTTCTCTGATAACTGCCAGGCTGCAGCCCCTGTAAATCCAGCTATTACAAGAAAGGGAATTGCAGGAATACCTGGCAAAAGTGACAGGGAAACCATCAAAAATGAACACATCCCCAGGGCAGAAGGGTAGGCACTTAACTGACCAAAAAGAGCCTTGTCCGCTGAACCAGTTACCCCGGCCTTTGAAACCAGCATACCCGCTGCCGTGGAAACAACCAAAGCAGGAATCTGGGAAATAAGACCATCTCCCACTGTTAATAATGTATAGGTGTGGGCCGCCTCGGAAAAAGAGAGAGATTTTTGGGCAACACCAATAATAATACCTCCAATAACGTTAATAAACGTAATACAAAGGCCCGCAATAGCATCTCCCCGGACAAATTTGGCAGCACCATCCATGGCTCCGAAAAAATTTGACTCGCTCTCCAGATCCTTACGTCTTTTTTTGGCTTCTTCCTCATCAATCAGTCCAGATGAGAGATCAGCATCAACGGCCATCTGTTTTCCTGGCATTGCATCCAAAGTAAAACGGGCCGAGACTTCCGCAATTCGACCAGAGCCCTTTGTAATGACAACAAAGTTCACTAGAACCAGGATTGCAAAAACAATAAGACCGATGACAAAGTTGCCTCCCATAACAAAGTTACCAAAAGCCCGAATGACTTCTCCTGCAGCCCCTGGTCCTTCATGACCATTACTTAAAATCAAGCGTGTTGAGGCCACATTTAAAGAAAGTCGTAACATTGTCGTTGTCAGTAAAACTGTCGGGAAAGAACTAAACTCCAAAGGACGCTCGATAAAAAGAGCCGTCATCAAGACTAGAACAGAAAGCATCAAAGATAAAGCCAATGAAATATCAAGCAACCATTTTGGCATGGGCAAAATTAACATAACCAGAACAGAAACCAGACCTAACGCAAAGGCAATTTCGCTTCGTCGCACCGCATGAATGATCCAACTCAAATTAAAGGAAATATTGTTTGCCCGGTCTTGTGCCATTTTTTATCTCTCTTCCCCTCCGATTTTACACAGCCAACTTACTGTGAAGCCGCTGTTTTATAAGGGTCTTGACGGCTTTGTGGTATATCTTCTCCTTCATCCATATACTGACGTAATTTATTACGTAAAGTTCGTATTGATATTCCCAAAACATTAGCAGCCTGCGTTCTATTGCCAAGACAATGGCCCAGAGTCCCCAGGATAAGATCTCGTTCAACTGATGCCAGGCTTCTGCCAACAAAAGCACTTTTAAAGGAAGCATCGCCCGTTTCATGAAAAGCATCTCCAGTTCCCGATTGGACCTCTCCCTTAAGACCGGAAAGATGCAGAACGTCACTTGAAATCTTGTCACTGGTTGCCAGTAAAACAGCACGATGAAGTGTGTTTTCCAATTCTCTTATATTACCTCTCCAGGGATGTTGTCTTAGCATTTTCCTAGCATCTTCATCCAGCGACTTAGGAGAAAGGGAATTTGCTGCTATAAATTTTTCAACAAAATAATCTGCAAGACGTTCTATATCCATAGGACGTTCTCTTAAAGGAGGAATATGAAGCGAGATCACATTTAATCGAAAATATAAGTCCTCCCTGAATTGGCCTTCCTTAACGGCTTTTTCCATATCCCGGTTGCTGGTTGCAAGAATACGAATATCAACCTTCACAGGTTTATTCCCTCCAACACGATCAATCTCGCGCTCCTGAATTGCGCGCAAAAGTTTTGCCTGAAGACTAGGATCCATTTCCGTCACCTCATCAAGCAAAAGAGTTCCTCCGTTTGCTTCTTCAAACTTTCCAACACGACGTGCCACGGCACCTGTAAAAGCCCCTTTTTCATGACCGAAGAGTTCCGATTCCAACAAATTCTCCGGAATTGCAGCGCAATTAATAGAAATAAAAGGAGCCGTTGATCGCCGGCTTTTTTGGTGTATGAAGCGTGCCATAACTTCTTTACCAGTCCCTGACTCTCCTGTAATTAAAACACTGGCATCACTGGGAGCAATTTGCTCTGCCAGATGGATAACGCGTTCCATCGCGGGGTCATGATGAATTAAAGTATCCTCATCGCGAGCAACACTTTCTATCACACCGGCTATTAGCTCTGCATTAGGGGGAAGAGGAATATATTCCTTGGCACCCGCTTTAATAGCATCAACAGCAGTTTTAGCATCCGTTCCAATACCACATGCAACAACAGGAACGGTCATACGCTCTGATAATAATTGAGAAACAAGATCTGCAACCTTGAGTGCTACATCAATCATCACAAGATCAGCACCCTTACCTTCCCTCAGAAATGTAAGTGCCTGATCAATTGAATCAACCTGGGCAACCTTTGCGTCACGCTTCATGGCAATCTTTGTTGCTGTTCCAATGTGACCATGAAGTTTTCCAATGATTAAAAGCCTCACTAGAAATATCCTCCCCTGTGTCTGATTTTCATGTTTGACAAAATCGACTAAGATGCCTTATCGGCTTTAATGATTTCAGTCATTGTAATCCCTAAATGATCATCAACAACAACAACTTCGCCTCGGGCAACAAGACGGTTATTTACATAAACATCAATCGCCTCTCCTACTTTTCGATCCAGCTCAATCACAGCTCCACGCCCCATCTTGAGAAGCTGATTAACTTTCATATTTGTGCGCCCTAAAACAGCAGAAACCTGAACAGGAACATCATAAACCGCTGCAAGATCCCCTTTTTCCGCAAAGGAAGACTCTCTTTGCTGATCGGAAATGCTCTCTGTTCCTTCAAATTCACTCAGATCAACTTTGGAAGATTCTTCTTCTCTGGAAGGGGATTTCTGGTCTTCATCTCCCTGAACCGGAGGTTTTTCATCATGGCTCATCATTTATTCTCCTGTCATTATTTGGTATCAGTTATCAGATTCTGGCAACCCTCATTTTCGATGGCATCCAAACCTTCTTCAAACTCATCATTATTCTTTTGTTCAATATTCGGTGGAGACTCAATTTTTGTCTCACCACTTTTACGTATAGGATCAAGGTCAGTTGTTGCCCCTAAACGCTCCAGACACTCATCTATTTCTTTAAATATGCGAGAAGAAAGACGCTCTAGTCCACCTCCTTCCCACATCAGGCGACAATCTGATTTATCAAGATCTGGCGCGGCCTGAACCTTAAAATGAATATTTTTTATCTCTCCCTCTTTTGTAGAAGATAACTTTCCCCTCAGGGCTTCGACTGTCTCAGGATGGACAAAAACTTCTATTTCTCGAGAGGGGGGCTCTTGATCAAATGCCTTGGAAATAGTTGTCAAAACTTCTTCTATTGCGCACTGATTTGCCATAGTTGGAAATAATTTTTCCAGGCATTTTTGAAGAACACGAGACAAGATCACCTGAGACTTTTCCCGATGTTGGGTTTGTTCTTCAAGAAGGCTTAATAGTCTAGCATTTATGTCGCGGAGTTGCTCTGTATTGCGTGCATCTATACCTTGCTGAGCTTCTTCAAAACCCTTGGTAAACCCTTTTGAATATTCTTCTTCGAGACATTTTTTATGATGCTCAACAGAAATGGCTTGTTCACGCGCCAAAATTTCTTCAGGATCAAAGGAGGTTTCAAAAAGGAATTTTTGGGGCTTTGACATCTATTCTATCATTTCCTCTTCACCTGGTTCAGAAATAACAATTTCACCATTTTCCGCAAGTTCCTTGGTCTGGTTTACAATAGCAAGTTGTGCTTCTTCCACATCCTTTAATTTCACCATGCCCATACCCGCAATATCTTCCTTCATCAGCTTTGCAGCACGTTCAGACATGTTGCCAAAGAAAAGTTCTTTAATGCTTTCAGGAGCCCCTTTCAACGCCAATGCCAACTTGGCTTTATCTGAAACCCGAATAACAGTTTGGACACCTGTTGCATCCAGTTTAACAAGATCTTCAAAGGTAAACATAAGAGACTTGATACGCTCAGCCGCTTCGGGACTTTCTTTGTCCAGAGACTCCATAAACTGGCCTTCTGTCGAGCGGTCAAAAGCGTTAAAAATTTCAGCCATATGTTCGTAAGGATCCGCTTGACTGGTACGAACCAGATTGCTCATAAATTCAGTCTTTAGTGTTTCCTCAACTGTGTCGATAATTTCTTTTTGAACAACATCCATCTTTAACATACGTTGCATGACGTCCTGTGCAACGTCTCTGGGTAACAAAGCAAAAACTTTTGCCGCATGATCTGGCTTAATTTTTGATAAAACAACTGCTGCTGTTTGTGGGTATTCATTCTGCAAGTACCCGGCGAGGACTTCTTCTCCAACATTTCCGAGCTTATCCCACATCGTACGGCCTGCCGGTCCCCGAATTTCCTCCATAATAGAGTTAACTTTTTCATTATCAAAAAATTTTCTCAAAAGTCTTTCAGTTGATTCAAAGCTTCCAAAAAGAGTTGCCCCAGACCCCATGGAATCTGCAAATTCGACATAAAGATCTTCAACAACTTCGGCCTTTACCTTACCCAGGTTTGCCATTTTTTGAGAGAGCTCAAGAACTTCATGCGCATCCAGTTGATCAAAAATACGTTTCACCTGATCATCAGGAAGAGACAGCATGAGGGCAGCCGCTTTTTCTGGCCCGGGTAAAGATGTACTAAGAGATAGGGATTTCATACCACGCTGGGGGGCTTGAAGTGCACTAGATACCATCTTTAAGCTCCCTTCTGATTTTCATAAAGCCAACCGCGAACCACATTTACCGCCCCTTCTGTATTTTCATCAATCAGTTCACCAACGGTCTTAAGAGAAGAAGCCCTGACTTGTCCCTCAACTTGTTTCATGGTCACCATTTCTTCAAGCGCCTTGGGAATACCAGAGTCATCAAAATCTTCTTTGTCTGAAGAAGGTAAAGCCTTTTGTTCGGAAGGTGGTAAAGAAGCCGTCGGTTCGTTTGGCAACGCCTGTGTATCTTCATTAGCAATCTGATCTTCTTTTTTAGTCTCTGAATTCAATATCCTTGAAACCATAGGTTTAACAACCATCAGAAGCGCCATAAGGCCCAAGATACCGATAATCAGAGATTCGGCCAGCCTAACAAGGTCAGAGGTAGAAAGCCCCAAAAAGGTCTCGGGTGCGCCCGTTCCTTCAAGACCCCTCATAGGAGCAAATCGCATATTAGTTACTTCAATACTGTCACCTCGTTCCTCATTAAACCCAATGGCATTCTTGACAAGATTTGTTAATTTTTCCAGCTCTTCCTGTGAACGAGGTTCATAAGCTGGCTCTCCTCCTGCTTCTGGCACAGAATAACGGCCATCAACCAGAACAGCCACTGATAATCTCTTAATCCCACCTGTTTCTCGAACGTGTGACTTAACCTTTTTAGAAATTTCATAATTAATCGTTTCTTCTGAACGATTAGAAGAGGATTTAGTTCCCGCAGCCTCATTTCCTTCTGCTCCCGGTAGATTGTTTTCAACGGTTACAGCTTGTTCTGATTCTGCACTTTTTTCATCTGTTGTCACTGTCTGGCTAGATCGCACAACCTGGCCATCAGGATCAAATATTTCTGAATTCTCTGTAATACGGTCAAAATCCATTTCAAGAGAGACTTCTGAACGAACCTTGCCTTCTCCTACGTACTTGGAAACAAGACCTTCGATTGTACGGGACAATCTATCTTCATAGGCTAGACGTTTTTCCTCCAGATTGGTTGCCGTCAGCATGTCACTATCTTCATCTCCACGTGCCAGCAAGTTTCCTCTATCGTCAACAATTGAAACACGTTCCGGAGAAAGACCCGGAACAGCTGCAGCAACAAGTTGTTGAATAGCAAGAACACGTCGCGCCGGGAGCGTGCCAGCACCCGTCATTGTGATCATGATAGAGGCGCTGGGTTCTTCACGATCCCGGCTAAATAGTTTGCGTTTGGGTAAAACAAGATGAACTCTCGCGCTGGCGACTTGTGCAATTGCGCCAATTGTTCGAGCAAGCTCCCCTTCAAGGGCTCTAAGATGGTTAATGTTTTGAACAAAACTGGAAACGCCCAGGCTTTCTCCCTTATCAAAAATCTCGTATCCCATTGAACCACCGCGCGGCAATCCCGCTTCTGCCAGATCCAGCCGCAACCGTGCAACACGATCAGAAGGCACAAAAACCTGACCGCCGCCACCTCGGACCTCGACAGGGATATCCATTGATTCCAGACGCGAAACAATTTTGCCGGCATCGGCCATATCAAGATCAGCGTAAAGAAGAGCCATATCCGGCTTTGCAAGCCGTGATGTCAAATATAAAAAACCACTGGCCATTCCTATTAAAAGGCTCGCAATAATAGCGAGCTTTACAACCCCAAGTCTTTTAAGCGTTTCCACAAAAGAGTCCAAGAAACTCCCCTTATTTTCAATTTATTTTAAATTTCCTCGATAGTATCCTAAAGACTAATTCCTTAACAAAGTGTTAACAGAGGAAAAAAATACCCCCAAACAGGCATTTTTTTCCAACTCAAGAAAAAGAAGTCTAAAATTACAAAAGCAAAAAATACCTTTTTAAACACGAAAATCCTTGCACCAGGACCCAGAGTCGCTATGATCTTAAAGTCTTTTATTTTGTCCAGAAAACTTAGGAAAGATATACTTTAAAAGTCCTAAAAAAGAGATGGCACTAAACCAAGGATTAATAATGCTCGATTCATTTGCACAAGCAGCCCTTTTTGTTACAAGCGAATATTTTATTATCGCGCTCGTTTCTGTTGGGTACCTAACCTATCAAAAACCGATTTTTGGTCGTGCACTTTTTCTATTGCTCTTTACAATGATCCTGAATCCCTTTTTAAAGGATATTTGGCAAATCCCTCTTAACCCGGCTCTTGGTAAAACAGGCTATAGTTTTCCAAGTGGCCATATGCAAGCGACAACAGTTTTATGGCTTTGGCTTGCTTTTGACTTGAAAAAACCTTTTTTTGCAGCCTCTTCTATCATTCTTCTTGGGGTTGTAGGATTTTCGTTGCATCATTTCGGATATCACGACTGGCAAGATATTAGTGCTGCCGTTGGTTTTGCCGTTGCCAGTATTTTGGTATTTGCAGTTGTAACAAAACTGCTCAAAGAAAAGTGGCACCCCTACCTTGGCTCCGTTCTAGCTCTTTTAGGGCTGGTGTTAATTCATTTTACATCAACACACCAAGCTCATGTATGGATTGCAATTGGCGCTCTTTTTGGTTTTTCAGCAGGGTGGTCCCTTTATCATCGTTGGGACCCGGAGCAATGGCTCTTTAAAAAACGCTTCAAAGTAGCGTCCGGTTTTGCAGGAATTTTTATTGTTTATGTGTTAACAGAATTTATTGAAAACTTCCTGGTACAAGAAACTTTCAACTTTGTTCGCTTTTTTCTTGTTGCCCTTTGGGTCAGCTATGGAGCAGAATTTTTTGTCTTCAAAGTACACCAGAAAATTCACAAATCTTAGCTGAAGCCTTTTTTAACTGATCGCATGTTATGGGTCACCTGAGCTCATTTTTGTGAATTTGAGGACATTTTTCCTGGAGCACTAACGCTCGTCGCACCTTGGTCTTAAAAACGAATGTTTCCTCCCCAAAAAGGGAAAAAGGGGGAGAAGTAAAGTAACAAATTAAGCTTTAAACCTTTGTCGTTGAGGTTCCTATAATTTTTGGGTCACCTCTCCAAGATTTTTAAAAACGATCGTAAAAAGAAGTGTAACACCTGGCCTTATATCGCGATCACGATAAAAAGTCTTTTCAAGTGACGTTGAAAAAGTAAAACATTCATCCTTATAAACAGCCCCAATGCCATGGGAAAGTGCAAAACTGCCATTCCCAAGCTGTCGTGTTGTTGTCGCTTTCAAAGCCCAGTTATCAGTGATTTGTGAGTCAAGTGTTAATTGTATTTGTTCTCCTCTTCTATCAAGTGGATCTGAAGTCGCTCCTGGTAATAAAATATAATCTGTACTGAATTTGAAAATGGGTTGACCAATAGAAGCCGTAATTTCGTTGCGTCGTGGCTTAAAGGAAGCTCGATTAAAAAGAGTGCGCATTTTAATTTCAACCCACTCTTGATATGATAAGGAAAGACGCCCGACATAGTCAGACCACTTGTTCTCAAGGCCTGTCCCCATAAGGGATTCCCGAGGCTCATGAAAGGCAAAACTTTGACCTAAAAAGAGATCGGCTTCTCCTCCAAAGCTTTCAAAGAAAATGCTACTTCCCAAACCATAATTCACACGTGACCCGGAATCAAGGCGATCAAGCCCGGCAAATCGACTTTCATCCATGAGATTCAGGTGATTAAACTCGAAGAAAAGGTTATCTTCGTTGGGGTGCTTACGTGAATATCCGCTGTGGGGAGCTATAACAACACCCAAACGTGGCTCAACCAAAAATCGGGTACCTGATGATAATCGTACAAAAGGATATCGCCAATCTGCATAAGCTTGTGGAAAAACAAGGCCTTCTCCTCCTTGAAGAGAACTGGCATCCCCTTCTGGTGTAAAGTCATTTACAAAAAAAGCATCTCCTCGTAAACGTGCACCAAATGTATAAACATCTCCAAAGCGACCTTGATAAGGTAAAGAAACACCTCCTGTTACAGAGGCACGCTGCATGGAAGCCCCCTCCGAACGATAAAGAGATAGTAAATTACCATCTAAAGTCCACGACTCTCCCCATTGACCAGGACGACTTAAAAAACTGTAATCAATCATCGGTAGTAAAACAGGTGTAACGGCACTTCGATCTCCTTCACGAAGCCCCTGGAAAGAGTATCCCTGAATCGATGCATGGCTTCTTTCACTAAACCACTCCAGCCCCCCTCTTGAAACAAGGCTACTTCTGTGGTTAAGACCAAAATAACCTAAACGCCTCAAATATGTTTGATCGCTGGCTCTTTCAACATCAAACCCAGCTCGCCAAGAAGGCGTCAGGTGAAAATCTCCGTGACCCACAAAGTGTCCCCGGAACTTAGAGCTATGATTAACCGAAATATCTTTTCGACCTGTTAAACCACTCCCTGAAAGATTTAAAGTTCCCCATCTCGTTCTTTGATCATAATCAAGAGCGAGACCCGGATGACTATCTGCGTAAAGAGGCGTTACAGTCAAACCTTTATCTTCTGATATAACCCAGTAGTAAGGAACAGCCAGGAACCCTCCTGTTGAACCATCTCCTCCAAAAGTCGGCGCTAAAAAACCACTGCGGCGTTTTACATTGGGCGACGGGTGGCTTAAATAAGGAGAATACAAGACAGGAACTCCCCACATTTCAAGAAAAGCATCTGTATAAATAACATCCTGAGCTGTCTCATCAATAACGACGCGCCTCGCTTTTACTTGCCATAAGGGGTCTTTTTCAGGAGTTGCTCGACAAACCTTACAGGGAGAATAAACCGCGCGATCAAAAATGGACGTTCCACCCTCTTGACGACGTGCTGTTGCTGCCGCGAGCTTAGCTTCATCGCGTAAAATCATTCTAATCTCACGAATTGTCCCTTCCTTTAAGCTGTCTGACAACTCCAGAAATTCGGCGAAGACAATGTCTCCCTCTTTGCTACGCAACATCACATTTCCTGAAGCGGTCACACGATTTAGAGATTTATCATAAGTCACCTGGTCCGCCACTAGAACATCTCCTGAATGTTCAACCTCGACGTTGCCGCGAGCAATCAAAAGATCAAAGTTTCTTTCATGAGTAACAGAATCAGCCATTAACAGGGTTTTTTCCTCTTTCGAGGGTTTAGAAACCCCAAAAGAAACCTGAAAAAAACAGGCCATAAAAAGAAGAGCAAAAAATGAAGAGACTTTATAAGGAGAAATCATAAAATTTGGGGCCCACACGCCGTAAGTTGTTTCAAAGGGATTTTGAGAGATTTTGAAACTAAAATAAAGGATTATTTCATCTAAAGTTGATAATAATCTCTCTTATCCATCTTCAAAATACAATAAAATAGTTCCCCCTAAAAGACCACTTGCAAACACAGGCGCCCATGCCGCAACAAAGGGGGGAAGCTTGTTCGAAACCCCCAAAGAATAACTAACATCATTGGCAAAATACAGAATAAATGCGCTTAGCAACCCAGTCCCAAGCCATACCATCGTACCACCCTGGCGCACTGACCGCATTGAACATGCCGCCGCTAGCAAAACCATTACGACAATCCAGGCAATCCTCGCCAACAAAGAGTGCCAATGAAGACGGTATTTTACAGAAGAAACACCGGATTTGTCTAATAGGCTTACGTAAGAAGGAAGTCCCCAAAAAGAAAGACTTTGAGGATCAGCTCCTGCATCCTGGAGAGACTCAAAGTTATAGGTACTCATGATTTGATAGTCTTTTAAAAAGTGTGGTAATTGATCAGGAGCTGAAATCCAGACATTTTCCAGGATAAGCTTTTTCCCCTCAAAATGACCTGAGGCCGCATCCAGGCGACGCACAAACCTGTCTGAAGAATCACTTTGAAAGAGCCGAGCAGACCCAAACGACTTTTGATCCGGATCCAAATGAGAGAAATGGTAGATAGTATGAAGCCCCTCTTTTTGCTCTCTCATCCACAGCCCCGATTCAGAAATGGCAAGACTTCCCTGATTTCCCTGAAAATAACGGCTATCAAGGTGCTCGTACGTTAGCATCATCTTGGAGGCAACAGGGTTTATAATAAAAAGCTCTATCACGCCCAAAAGACAAGCTGTTCCGGCAAGAGGGGTTAAAAGCCCCCAAATGGAAACACCCGCCGATTTTACGATTTCAAGCTCGTGAGATCGGTTCAAACGCCAAAAAATAAACATGGAACTAAAAAGAGTCACAAACGGTAACAGCTTTTCTACAAGAGATGGCAACTTTAAAAGGGATAAATTAACAAGCAAGACGATATCAAGGCCAGTCCGGGATGATGCCCTGCGTAAGAGTTCTGTCACATCAAAAATAAAAATAAGAAGAACAACAGCTGATAAAAAGATGCAGAACCACTTTAAAAAGAGAGTTGAAAAATACCTGGAAAAAACGAAAGAAAGTCTCATACTTTCCCTCCTTTAAAAGTAAGCCTTTCGCCTCCCAAATACAGAAATCCCATCAAGCCACTCCCAATCACAAGCCCATAAGAAGATACAATAAAAATAAAGGAATGATTACTCATATTAAGAAGACCAAATGTCCCAAGCTCAACGCTTGTGCAACATAAAACTGAAACGATAATGCGTTTTGATCGGCCTCTTCTATCATAATCCCCCCCCATAAAAAAACCGAGAACGATTAAAACAAAACTAAGACCTGTTAAAGGCATTAAAAGTCTCTGATGCAACTCTACGCGAAGTTTATGACCGAATGTCGAGTTGTCATTCACATTGGTAACTCTCCAAAGTTCCGGAAAAAAATACTCATAGGGTTTACGCTGTCTTTTAATCTGTGAGAGGGCAGAAGGAGAAATCTCCAGAGCATAGCGGTCAAAGGATAAAATAGAAGGTTCCCCCGATTTTGGATCAACTTCCTGGCGACTTCCATTAAAAAGTGTCAAATCAATACCGGCGCTTCCCTCTTTCAACACACCCTTTTCTGCCACAAGAGTCAACGAGCGTTTTTCTCTTTGATCATGAATCAAAAGCCCGTACAAGGCCCCACTGGGGCGGCGGTCTCTCACATAAATAGTAAGCCCCTTAAGGGTTGTAAAGTCTCCCGGTGTCACAACCATGGCACTTATCTTGTTGCGAAGCGCATATTCTGTCTCCTTAAACTCCTTAAAGGCTGCCGGCATGAAATAAAAGTTGATGGCATAAAGACTCAAAGTGACAAGAAGCGCAACGATCAAAGGCCCTCGCGCAAGACGCAAACGACTGAGCCCCAATGTCCTAAACACAATAAGCTCTCTATCTGAATAAAAACGTGAAAAAGTAAAAAGAGTCCCGATAACAAGAGCAACAGGTAAAATAATACCAACGAGATCCGGTATAAGAAAAACCATCATCTTTAAAAAAGTTGCCAAAGTAACACCATGATTAATCAAAGCATCAACAAGGCGTAAAGACTGGGTCATCCAAACAGCAAGGGTCAACACAACTGTAACAAGTGTTGTCGAGAGAAGAAGGTACTTCAAAATATACCGCGTAATAAGATTCATTATTAAATCAGGTCCCCTTCAGCAAAAAAGACTTGCATTAAAAATGCAATAGCATGTATTGCATTGTAATAGTATTTTTCTTTTATCGTGAGTATCTTTTTGGTGCTTTTGTGGAATTTTTCCTTTTTTACGTGGTAGGTCTATGTCAAAAGTTTTTGGTTTTCTATTAAGTTTTTTTATTTTATCACAGCCAGCCCTTGCGGTTCCTGTGTCAAGCCGTACAGCTGCCGCCGCTGCAATTGTCAATGACAAGGTTATCACACTGACAGATGTTCGTAACCGTGTCCGAATGGCTATTTTATCTTCTGGTATGCCAGAAACAAATAAACTTATTAAAGAACTGACGCCTCAAATTCTGACTACCATGATTGAAGAAACTCTTCAGCGACAAATGGCAGAAAAAGTTGGGATTAAAATTGAAGACGGTGATGTTGACTATGCAATCAGGGAAATCGAGCAACAAAATCAGATGAAGCCGGGTCAATTAATCTCTCTTCTGGAAAAAAAGGGAATCCCGGGAGAAACAATGCGAAGCCAGGTACGCTCCAGCACCTTGTGGCGTGAGTATATCCGCGCCCGTTACGGTGATTATGTTCAAATTACAAAGGAACAAATAGACCGAAAGCTGGAAGAAATAAAAGCAAGCAAAGATGAGCCACAAATTCTTTTAGGTGAAATCATGATTCCCGTTAATGACTCCAGGGACGAAGAAAAAGCCTTCAAAACAATAAAAAGCCTTGCAGACAAAGCCTCAAAGGGTGCCCGTTTTTCTGCTCTGGCTCAACAGTTTTCAAGCGCTGCCAGTGCTGCAAGAGGAGGGGACATAGGGTGGGTTTCAGAAACTCGACTCTCTAAAGAACTTGCCGATGCAGCCCAAACAACTCAAACAGGCAGTTTGTCAAAGCCTGTTCGAACGCAGGAAGGTTATGTACTGTTGATGGTAAGAGACAGACGCGCTGCGGGGGAAAGCCTTGACAAAGATACCTTTTATTCCTTTAGACAGCTTGTTTTCCCACTACCTTCCCAACCCAGTCAGGAAGACCTTTATCATACCTATAATCAGGTTCAATCGATTGCAAATAGCGCCAAAAGCTGTTCTATGCTGGACTCCCTTGTGGCCAAAAGAAAAGGGATTCAATCCCAAAAAATTCAAAAAGCTTCCTCAAGATCCATGCCGTTTGATCTCAAAAAATTGCTTGATAGCCTTAAAGTTGGTCACGCCAGTAAACCTGTTTTAACTCCGAATGGGGCCATGCTTTTTATGTTGTGCAAAAAAGAAGAGTATAATCCGGAATCTCCAACCCGTGAAACCGTCAAAAATCTTTTAAAGGGTCAGGAGCTCACAAAAATTGCTGAACGTGAACTGCGCAACCTGAAAGCAACGGCCTTTGTTGATATCCGTTTGTAGGGGAGAAAGCTAGTGGAAGAGATTCTAACTCTTCCTTCCTTGCGTCAACTTATAGATGAGGCCAACCTGAAAACAAAAAAAAAGTTTGGTCAAAACTTTTTACTTGATGCCAATATTACAGATAAAATTGCTCGCGTTGCTGGCCCCCTTAACGACAGAACCGTTATTGAAGTTGGTCCCGGGCCAGGGGGGCTAACGCGGTCCCTGTTATTGGCAGGTGCTGATCGTATCATTGCCATAGAAAAAGACCCTGACTGCGTCTCTCTTTTGTATTCGCTTGTTCAGGCAGCAAAAGGCAAATTGACCCTTCGCCATCAAGATGCCCTAACTCTAGACTATCAAGCTCTTCTGGCTCCCCAAACTAAAATTATTGCCAACCTTCCCTACAATGTTGGGACCCCCCTTTTGCTTAAGTGGCTTCCTCTTGCTTCTTCAATTGAAAGCATGACCCTCATGTTTCAAAAAGAGGTTGCATTACGCCTGTGCGCACAACCAAACTCTAAAAACTATGGCCGCCTTTCCGTTATAACCCAGTTTTATACAAGCTCTCGAATCCTTTTTGATGTTCCTGCTCAAGCCTTTACCCCTTCCCCAAAAGTAACATCGAGTATTGTTCAGTTGAATCCTCACAAACACCTGCCTTTTACCGCGTGCCCAAAGGCTCTTGAGCATCTTTTGAAAGTAACTTTCGGGCAACGAAGAAAAATGTTGCGAAGCTCTCTAAAAAACTTTGTTGATAATGCTGAACGCCTTCTGGAAAATGCGAACATCCCCCCTGTCGCGCGCCCGGAAGAGCTCTCGCTTGAGGATTTCTGCCGCTTGGCAACCCTTTACAAAGAGCATCACCACCCCTGAAACACCGTACACGACCTACCTTTAAAGCCCTCTTCCCGTAAGTAAATTTTTTTGTTGGTAATGTGTGTATAACTTTGGGACAAAAAAGGATATAAAACACTTTTAGAGTTCTCCAAAAACTTATCCACACTCTATACCATGTGAAATACCTGTTAATTTTTTGTGGATATCTTTTTACCTCTCTAAAAAAAGTTTTGTATCAATATGTTATAAATTCATTTCATCCTCTTTTTTTCAAAAAAACTCTTTTGGAAAAAGTCTTCCACAAGACAACATTCTCATATAAAAATATAATTATATATATAAGGAACTGTATTGTGAAACTTCTTAAAGTCCTTAATGGAACCCCAGATAGTGTACCTCCTGCATGGATCATGAGGCAGGCAGGGCGCTACCTTCCGGAATATAGAGCATTACGTCAAAAAGCCCCTTCCTTTATGGAGTTTTGTTTTAAGCCCGAGCTTACAATAGAAGCAACTCTTCAACCTCTTAGACGCTTTGACCTTGATGCGGCTATTATTTTTTCCGATATTCTCGTTATTCCACAAGCATTAGGGCAAGAAGTCAATTTTGTTTCAGGTGAAGGACCTCTTCTGGATCCAGTTGATTCCGGGGAAAAGCTAAAGAAGCTTGCTTCAAAATGTGACCTTGAGGTGTTAGAACCTGTTTTTGAAGCGATAAAAGGTGTTAAAGCTTCCCTTTCTGATGTTACTCCCCTTTTGGGATTTGCGGGGGGGCCATGGACTGTTTTGACCTATATGATTGAAGGAAGAGGTTCAAAAGGAAAGGGGCATTTGAAAACATTACACTTTTCATTGCAGGCTCCAACCCTTTTTAAGGTTTTGCTTGATAGGGTTGTTGAGGCAACGATCGAGTATCTTTCTTGCCAAATAGAGGCAGGAGCAGATGCGCTTAAGATTTTTGAGTCCTGGGCCAGCAGTGTTCCTGCTTCTCGCCGTGAGGATCTTCTTTATGAGCCTCTTTCTCGCATTACAGGAGGTTTAAAAAGGAAGTACCCGAATACTCCCCTTATTCTTTTCCCCAAGGGCTTGCCGAGCCAGGCTCTTGAGGAGCTAAGAAAGCGAATTAAAATAGATGCCATTGCTTATGATGCCAGCCTTTCCCCGAGTGTTATTCTGGATCAGTCTCGTGAAGTTGTTCAAGCTGGCCCTGATACAAGTTTTCTTCTTTCTGGGGGGAGACCATTACGTGATGAGGTTCGCCGGTATAAAAAGACCTTTGAGGAAACACCCTATATTTTTAATTTGGCGCATGGAATTGTTCCGGAAGCTCCTATTGAGCATGTTCATGAAATGCTTTCTTATCTAAGGGAATCTTGATAAATGACAAAGCGAGCTGTTGTTCTTTTTAACCTTGGTGGTCCTGATGAGCCAGAGTCGGTTAAGCCTTTTCTTTTTAATCTTTTTTATGACCCTGCTATTATTTCTCTTCCAAACCCCCTGCGTTATCTTCTTGCACGCCTGATTTCTTCCCGTCGTGAAAAAGAGGCTTCTGAAATTTACAGGGAGCTAGGCGGGGGGTCACCACTTTTAAAAAACACAAAAGACCAGGCGAAGGCTTTGAAAGAGCTTCTTCCCTCAGAGGATCGCGTTTTTATTGCGATGCGCTATTGGGCGCCACGTGCGGCAGAAACGGTGCGCGCTGTACAGGAATTTGACCCAGATGAAGTTGTTTTGTTGCCTTTGTATCCGCAATTATCTGGAACAACAACTGGTTCTTCGTATAATGAGTGGCAGAGGGAGGCTTCAAGGCTTAAGCTCGAGAAGCCAACTCGTTTTATCTGTTGTTATCCCGCCCATGAAGGTGTAACAAAAGGTTATGCCAGTTTAATTAAGCCTTTTATTACAAAAAGAAAAAGTCGGGCTTTTCGTCTTCTTTTTTCAGCCCATGGTTTGCCTGAGTCCAAGGTGCGGTCAGGGGATCCCTACCCTCGGCAAATTCGTGAGACGGTTGATGGAATTTTATCGTACCTTCCAAAAAATATTGATTCAGTTGTGTGTTATCAAAGTCGTGTTGGACCCGTGAAATGGATTGGCCCCGAGACTGAGGCGGAGATCGAAAAAGCTGCAAAGGAAGGGGTTGGTGTGGTTCTTATTCCTGTAGCTTTTGTAAGTGAGCACTCGGAAACACTTGTTGAACTGGATGTGGAGTACAAGGAAATAGCAGATCGTTTAGGGGTTCCTTTTTACGATCGCGTTCCGGCTCTTGGTATTCAGCCAGATTTTATACGCGCTCTTTCAAATCTTGTGACAAAACCCAGACCATGTTATCAATGTGAAGAAGGATGTGTTTGGAGAGACTTATGACAGATTTCCTGTCGCAGACATACCAATACTTACGCATATTGCATTTTATTTCTTTTATTTGCTGGATGGCTGCTCTTTTTTATTTACCGCGCCTCTTTGTGTATCATAGCGTTGCAAAAATAGGGGGGGAGCACTCCGAAGCTCTAAAGGTTATGGAGCGCAAACTAGGGCGTTTTATTATGACCCCGGCCATGTTGGCGACTTTTGTTTTTGGGGGGACGTTGGCATGTGTCCCCGGGGTTTTGGCCTCCCCTTCGGGTTGGTTTCATGCAAAGCTTTTTTGTGTCTTTTTAATGGCTGGATTTCACGGTTTTTTAATGAAGATGATCAAGTGTTTTTTTGCTGATGAGCGACCTTTTTCAGAGAAAAAATTTCGTGTTCTAAATGAGGTTCCAACAGTTTTAATGATTATTATTGTTATTTTGGTTGTTTTAAAGCCATTCTAGCGTTATAAAGGAATACTCCTTCTAGCCGAAGGACCCAGATTTTTCACAACAGTATGATTGGACGTTCAAAGTTTTCCCATGGATATTAATGATCTTAAATTAAAAGCTCCTGAGGAGCTTCTCGCTATTGCTGAAGAGCATGAGGTTGAAAATGCGAGCACTCTTCGTAAGCAAGATTTGATTTTTGCTATATTAAAAAAATTGGCGGGAAAAGATATCGCTATATTTGGGGGAGGGACTCTAGAGGTTCTCCAGGACGGGTTTGGTTTCTTGCGTTCAATGCATGCGAACTATACGCCTGGACCTGATGATATATATGTTTCTCCAAGTCAAATGCGTCGCTTCGGCCTTAGAACGGGTGATACTGTAGAAGGCCAAATTCGCGCACCAAAAGAGGGTGAGCGTTATTTTGCTTTACTCAAAATCAAGAAAATAAACTTTGGTGACCCGGCCAAGGCACGCCAGCGTGTTAATTTTGATAACCTTACTCCTCTCTATCCGGATGATAAAATTAATTTAGAAATAGAGTCCCCCGATCAAAAAGACCAGACTGCCCGTGTTATTGAGCTTGTTGCTCCCCTTGGTAAAGGTCAAAGGGCTCTCATCACCGCTCCACCAAGGACTGGTAAAACCGTGATGTTGCAAGAAATTGCAAAGTCTATAGAGGTGAATCACCCAAATGTTTACCTGATGGTTCTCTTGATTGACGAGCGCCCCGAAGAAGTAACAGATATGGCAAGATCTGTTAAGGGAGAAGTGGTGAGCTCCACCTTTGATGAGCCTGCAACTCGCCATGTTCAGGTTGCAGAGATTGTCCTTGAAAAGGCAAAAAGGCTTGTTGAGCATGGGCATGATGTCGTTATTTTACTAGACTCGATTACACGTCTTGCGAGAGCTTATAATACAGTTGTTCCGTCCTCTGGTAAGGTCTTAACTGGTGGGGTTGATGCCAATGCTCTTCAACGCCCAAAGCGCTTTTTTGGTGCTGCGCGCAATATTGAAGGGGGCGGATCTTTAACTATTATTGCGACGGCTCTTATTGAAACAGGTTCGCGTATGGACGAAGTTATTTTTGAAGAATTTAAGGGGACAGGTAACAGCGAGATTGTTCTTGATCGAAAACTTTCTGATAAAAGAATCTTTCCCGCTATTGATCTTGATCGTTCTGGAACGAGAAAAGAAGACCTTCTTGTTGATCCTGGAACCCTTTCAAAAATGTGGCTTTTACGTCGTATTTTGTCTCCTATGGGAGCTCAGGATGGTATGGAGTTTCTTCTTGATAAGCTTCGTACAACAAAATCAAACGATGATTTTTTTCAAACAATGAATTCATAATATTTATTATGAGCGATTTTTTTCAGAGTCTCGGTGTTTCACGTGAAACAATTCAGACTCTGGAAAAATACCAATCCCTTCTTTTGGAATGGCAAAAAAAAATAAACCTTGTTTCACGTGAAACAATTGATGATTTTTGGCAAAGGCATATTGTTGATTCTGGGCAACTTGTTCAATATATGCCCAATAAGAAATCCAGGATATTAGACCTTGGAAGTGGGGCGGGCTTACCAGCTGTTGTTCTTTCCATAATGGGGTTTTCAGATGTGACGCTTGTTGAGTCCAACTCAAAAAAAATAGCTTTTCTTAAAGAGGTACGCAGAAACCTGGGCTTAAACTATACAATTGCTGAAGAACGCATTGAAACTATCCCTCCCTTTACCGTTGATGTGATAACATCAAGAGCTCTTGCTTCTCTTGAAAAGCTTCTTGTTTATGCCGAACCTTTTGTAACTAAAAGCTCACAACTTATTTTTCATAAGGGACAAAAAAGCCAGGAGGAAATTTTAAAAGCCTCAAAAAATTGGTCCTTTGAAGTTTCTCTAAAACAAAGTATAACGTCTAGAGAAGGTGCTATACTTATTCTGTCGGGGCTATGCAAAAAAAATGAAAGTAATCGCAATTGCTAATCAAAAAGGTGGTGTTGGTAAAACAACAACATCAGTTAACCTTGCTACAGGGTTTGCTGCGACCGGAAAAAAAACACTTCTCATCGACCTAGACCCACAAGGAAATGCCAGCACAGGTGTAGGGGTTTATGATACAGATAAAATTCCGGGTATTTACCAGGCCCTGTCAGAGCCAGAGCATACAAATGATTTTGTTTTAAATACTCGTATTCCTTCTCTCTTTCTTTTAAGCTCAAGCTCAGACTTGGCAGGGGCTGAAATAGAGCTTGTTACACAAAAAAACAGAGAGTATTTTCTCAAAGAAGCACTTTCTCACCTCTCTGAAGATTATGATACTGTGTTTATTGATTGTCCTCCCGCCCTGGGGCTATTAACCCTAAATGCCTTAGCCGCTGCTGATACTCTTTTAATACCTCTTCAGTGCGAGTTTTATGCTCTTGATGGGCTAAGCCGATTGATAAAAACAGTTGATTATGTACGTCAAAACCTAAATAAAAATCTCTTATTAGAAGGGCTCGTAATGACAATGTATGACTCCCGCAGTGGATTATCTGATCAGGTTGTTAAGGATGCACGGGAACATTTTGGTGACCTTGTTTTTCAAAGCGTGATACCTCGAAACACACGGGTTTGTGAGTCCCCCTCACATGGTCAACCTGTTCTTATTCATGATGTTAAAAGCTCTGGTTCACGTGCATATATGAAGCTTGCTGGTGAGATTATTAGAAAAATGGGAGTAATGTAATGACTGCTTCACCTTCCCTAGGTCGAGGTTTATCAGCCCTTTTGTCTCAAAACCAGGAAAAAGAATTTTCTTCTGATGGTCACCAAAATACTGGAAAGCTCATTTCCATTAATCCATCGCAAATAACACCAGGAAAATTTCAACCTCGTGGCTACTTTGATACAGAAAAACTAAAAGAACTTTCAACTTCAATCTCTAAACAAGGTGTTTTGCAACCAATACTCGTGCGCCCTCTTCAAAAAAATATTTATGCGTATGAAATTGTGGCTGGAGAGCGTCGCTGGCAAGCTGCAAAAATGGCAAAGCTGGAAGAGATTCCTGTTATGGTGTGCCATTTATCAGACCAGGAAGCTTTAGAAGTTGCTCTTATTGAAAATATTCAACGTGCTGATCTCAATGCCCTGGAAGAAGCTGAGGGATATAAAAGATTAATGGATGAGTTTGGCTATACTCAGGAAGCACTTTCAAAATCGATTGGTAAAAGTCGGAGCCAAGTTGCAAATACCCTACGCCTTTTAAATCTTCCAGATAAAATAAAACAGCATATTCAAAAAAACTCTATAACAGCAGGTCATGCTCGCGCTCTTCTGAAAGCTGAGAACCCTGAAGGACTTGTCCAGGAGATACTTTCAAAATCTTTATCAGTTAGAGAAACTGAAGACCGTGTTTCATCAGAAAAAAAACAAACAAAAAACTCTGTTCATTCTGTAGAAAATTCAGATATACAGTATTTGGAAGAGGAGCTTCGGCAAAAACTTTCAGCAAACGTGGAACTTCGAGAAAAAGGAAAGGGCGCTATTTTAAAAATTAATTTTAAATCTCTTGAAACTCTTGATGACTTTATCCAAAAAGTTTGCACTTAAAGAGTCAGGCCTGAGTTCCTGGATTATTAAATTAGTATATGAAGAAACGAAGGTTTTTTAGTTGGTGGGACAAAGTAATAAAGGGTAGATAAAGTCATTTGCCTTTTTTCAGACAACAATCTCTGGGCCCAGTTTATGATTCACCTGGATACTTAGGAAGAAAATATCCCCCTTATCACACCTCCATCTCGCGCCTTTCTTACTAAAAATAAGGCGCGAGGGTTACTATGGCTACAGTATCATACAAAAACTATCATTGTAATTTGCCTTACTGTATCGATACCCAGTCATATTTCTGGAACGCATTGGAGTTTGTGGGTCACAAATACCTTCGTAAGGTCCTGTTGTGTAATATTTTTTTTGATCAATTTGTTTATAAAAAAGAACCAGAATTTGTCTTCTTACAAAGTTTTGTCCTAAAGAGTTTTTGTAAGGTCCGGCCACCCTGATCATATTCAGTGCAATTTGTCCAAAAGAGGGCTTCAAATCTTTTGTATTAAGAACACCTTGAACGAGAATATCTCTAAAATTTCTAGCAAGCCCAAGGCAAATATTATTCATTGTAACACCTTGTTGATGAAGAATTTGAAAATGATCTTCAAGAGTATCATGGACAGCCGCAGTAAAAGGTTGTGACAAATCATGAACCTCGCAGGAATCCAATTCCGATAAAGTTTTTGATGTTTGCATATCTCGAATGCAAACGCCGACATCTCCTCCCAGGCATGATTTTTGACTCTGTAAATTTTTAAGGGCTCTTTTTCTTGAGGGAGCGTGCCATAGGCCAAAAAGAATAGCTGTTATATCACTAAAAGATTCATCAAAGGCCCCTGTTTGTGGTCGACAGGGACGACACCAAACAGGCTGTAAAACCTTTAAAAAAAGATGCCCCGTTTCATGGGAAACAATATCAATACTGCGACAGGTACGAACAAGACGCCCCCCAAGAAAAGCGATGTTAAATGTTAGAGAATTTTCTGAAGGGGTGAACCAGGCATTTATTCTGTCACTTGGGTTATGGGGGGTAATTGTGATTTTGTCTGTTTTAAATTGCCAGGTTTCCCTGAACATATTTAAAACATTTGTCACGGTTTCTATTGTTGCTTTTTCATCTTCAATTTGTTGTTCTAAAGGAAGGGCTATATAAGTATGTGTTCGCAAAATCTCTATAAGGTCGTCATTTTCTTTAACACTAGAAAAAGCAGGACTAAAGTAAATTAAGGCACAAAATTCCAACACAGATAAAGTGACATTTCTAAAGACTCTCTTCATATTTCGATTCTCCTTGGGTCGAAAGAGTTGTATCTATATAAAAGCAGCATAATTTTTCTGGAATATATTTCTATTAGGTAAAAATTAGTAAGGACTTTATTAGGTAAACAATACCAAGGCTTTTACGATAAAAAGTAAATCTATGACTTTATTTCCTGTATGACATTCAGTATGGTTAAATGCAGCGGAAGTTTTAAAGCGTTTTTGTTTGGAGCGAATTGTGCCTATCAAGAGCTATGGATGTTTGGAAAAAATAAAGTCTATAAACAATGTCCACTTTACACGACGGGAAATAGACATTCTTTCCTGTATTCTGCATCATAGGGGCAGCAAGAAAATAGCCGAATTTTTATCGATATCTCCAAAGACAGCAGAAGCTCATACACGTAATATAATGCTTAAACTGGATTGTCATGGCCGAGAAAGTGTTATCGATTTTATTGAAAAATCAAAAGAGCTTTTTCTCATTAAACAGCATTATACTTTTTTAAGGACGAATTCTTTTTTTGAACTGCAATTAAAAAATATTTCTAGATCAATTGGCTCTTCAAAGCCCTTTTGCTTTATCGTCAAAAGCTCTGATAATAAAGAAGAGTTGAGTTTCCTGAAAAAAATTAAAAAGCATTTAAAAGCTTGCTCCTTTAAAGCAGATATTATTTCACAGGAAATGGCGTTAGATTCCCTAATAAAACAGGAAAAGGATGTCCACTATATATGTGTTTTACCTTCAGAGCTTCTTGATAAAATAGGAAGTAAAAAACTACAAAAAGAATTTTCTTCCCATAAAAAATCTTTTATTTGCCCTCCTTCTCAAAGTGTTCGCTTGATTCAGGATAAAACATTGAAGGAAAGTGGTATTGATTTTAGTGATAGTAATACCTATTACAGATATTTTTTTGAGCTTGTTAATAAAGTTAAACCAGAAATAAATGCATCGACATATCTTTCATCAATGGAGGCTTACCTCTTGAAAGAACAAGGGGAAGTCGTGGAAGAAGAAAGATCTAAAATAGACTCTTCCGAAAAAAGGGAGAGCTCACCTCATAAAAATACTTTCTTGAAAAGCCTTCATGGTTTTGCAACGAGAAAAAACCTTGCCCTTGTTAGCAGCGCTCTTTTCCTATGTTGTTCACTACTGATCTTTGCATACGCTCACTATTTTAGAGGTGATGACATTAATAATTCGACCGGTAATGATGTATATGTCCGATCTGATTTACCTGTTCCCAATCAAGACTTATTTCTTGATCGCCCGGATTTACTGTCCCAAATAGATCAAAAATTAAAGAAAGATCAACAGAGTATTAAAGCTGTTGCTCTTGTAGGGATAGGAGGAGCTGGAAAGACAACCCTTGCACGATATTATGGGCGACAACAAAATGAAGAAATTGTATGGGAAGTGAATGCCGAAACAAAAACGGCTCTTATTGACTCTTTTGAATCGTTGGCTTATGCCCTCTCTCATACTCAAAAGGATAAGAATGATCTGATTGTTATTCGTAGTCTTGGAGATGAGAGAGAGCAAGAAAAGAACCTTGTCTGCTTTGTAAAAGAAAAGCTTAGGTCTCATAAAAACTGGTTTTTAATTTACGATAATGTGGGAAATTTCTCTGATATTCAGCATTACTTTCCCCGTGATGCGAATGCGTGGGGTCGCGGAAGAGTTATTGTGACAACACAAGATAGTAATATTAAAAATAATATTTATATAGGGGCCCAGAATACTGTGGGTGTTAGCCCATTAAGTAATGATGAAAAGCTTTCTCTTTTTACAAAAATTTTGGCCTCGAATAGCTTTGATGCTCGAAATAAGCAGAGTATTGCTATAAAAGGATTTATTAAAAAATTGCCCCCCTTTCCATTGGATGTATCTGTTGCAGCTTACTATTTAAGAAGTTCTGGAATGTCTCACCAAAAATATCTGCATCACCTTGACCAAAGTCATGAACACTTTTTTAATGTTCAAAGAAGGTTTTTGGCGGATATATCTGATTATACAAAAACGCGTTATGGTATTGTCTCCATTTCTTTAAAAAAACTTCTTAAAGAGCACCCAAGTTTTAATGAGCTCTTATTGTTGGTTAGCTCGATTGATTCGCAAAATATTCCTGTAGCACTTTTAAGAAAACACACGGATGAAATGGTTCTGGAAAGTTTTCTTCACCATTTAAAAAAGTATTCTCTTATTGAGTTTAATAATACTAAAAATGATTCTTTTTCTCTTCACCGAAGTACTCAAAATATTAATTTAAGCTATTTAAAAAAGAATCTGAACCTGGAGAAAAACTCTCAATATATTGATTCGATTTCTACAACACTCGAGCAATATATTATTGATATTACAAATGAAATTGATGAAATGAAACTAAGAAGTATCTTAAAGCATGTTCAACAATTCAGGCATAATTATCAAGTACTAAGTGACAAAAGCAAGGGAAGCCTTTTAATACAGTTAGGGCGTATTTATTATTATTTGGGGGACTATGAAAAAGCCCGGGATCATCTTTCCCAGGCCAATTCAATTTATGAAAATCTTTATAGTAGTGACCATCAGAAATTTGCTTGTTTACTGACTTATATTGCTAAAATACACAGGAATTTTGGGAATCATATTAAGGCTGAGGAGCTTCTAAAAAGAACCCTCTTAATTTATAAACAGCACAATTCATCAGATAGTCTTAAGTTTGCATGGGTAGTGACTCATTTGGGTAATATATACAGGAGTTTGGGGCGCTATCAAGAAGCCCAGGACCTTCTAAGAAAAAGCCTTTCAATTTATAAAAAGCGCCTGGGAGATGAAAATATTAAGGTTGCTTGGACCAGTGTTCACCTTGGGGATGTTTACAGATGTTTGGGGAGATATAAGGAAGCCTTTATCCTGACTAAAGAAAGTTATCCTGTTTTTTGTAAACATTTTGGTAAAAATCATGCAGCAACAGCATGGGTTTATACCTGTCTTGGAAGAATGTATCAACATTTAGGGCGGACTAAAGAAGCCAGAGCCATTTTAGAGAAAAGTCTTAAGGTATATAAAAAGTATTATGGAGAGAATCATATTCAAACAGCGTGGGTTTTAAGGGGGATTGGAAGAGTCTGTTTGTTAGGGGGAAGTCTTAATGATGCCGAAAATTTTCTGGAGAGCTCTTTTAAGATTCTTCAACAGAAAAACAATCCTGATCAGTTTAGATCCCTTGAGCTTTTAGCAGATGTTCACAGACGAAGAGCTTTTGTTGCCTTTGACCGAGGATATGACCAAAAATATCAATTCTATAAAGTCAAATCTCTTAATCTGTTAAAGGACGTTTTAGCAATTGTTCGTACACATTTTCCAGAGAACTCACCTCATATTACCAGGCTTGAAGCTAAGTTAAGAAAGCAAAGCGCGCACCCCACCAAGTTTTTAACATCTCGCCACTTTAACAACGATGACTTGTACAGTTTCAAACTAGTGGATTCCGTTAAGAAATAGGGCTTTTAATAATTTTTAAAGATGTTTAGTCTTGGTTCGAAACATGAGCCCTTTTTCTTTCGTGATAAAGAAGAAAAGTAAAAAATGTTAGGCCATTGGCTAGCATACTTGGGACCAGGCTCCCAAATCCAATTTCTTTTTCCAAATCAAGATATTGCCACAAGATAAAGGTTAAAAGACCTGCGCAGATACTCGTGATAAAAATACGAATGTTTGCCTTGATGCCAAAAAGAGTTGCAAATAAAGGAATGACAATCACTGGCCCCCAAACGTTCAAAAAACCCAGGATAAGCTCAATAATACTTTGTATTTTAAGCGCTGCAATAATAGCGGAAATCCCAATAATAAAAGTCGTTACTTTTGTCATAATAAGTTCGTAACGATCTATCTTGGAAGGCACAAGCGGTTTGATAAAGTCATGAACGAAGGTTACTCCTGCGACATTAAGATAAGAATCGGCTGTTGACATAATAACGGCCAGAAGACCAGTGACAACAAGCCCTTTAAAACCAACAGGTAGAATATGATCCATAAGGTAGGGAAAAATATTATTAGGATTGATGTCAGGTGCTATGGCAAGCGCTATGAAGGCAATTAAGCCAATTGTGATATAGAAAGGGGCTTCGATAAGGGCTGTTAAATTAAGAGAATTCCTGATTTGGGCGACATCCTTGGCCATGAGCATACGCTGAACAACAGCTGGATCAAGGAAAGGAATACAAAATACAAGAAATAAGGCAATATAATGGGGATAGTCAATAACGGCTGGCCTTAAATCAATTTTTTCAGGAGGAACATGATTGAAGAGGCCCTCATAGCCTCCAAAATGCTCTAGTCCAAAGCTGCATATGATAGGGAGCATCATGATAAGAGCTGAAAATTGTATGACATCTGTCATCGTAACAGATCGTATTCCGCCTGATGTTGTATAAAGGACAATTAAACCCGTTCCCATCCAAACGCCCCATTCATATGAAATTGGTAGGAAATAACTCAAGAGATAACCAATAGAACCAACTTGAGCACCAACATAACCGATGGATAAAAAGGTGCCGGACAATCCTGTAATTATTTTGCCGGCTTTTCCATAATTTTTTTCCATGATATCTCCTGCCGAATAACAATCCTGGAAATAGTGAATGCGACGGGCGGCAGTAAATGACATGATGAGCGCATTAATGGGGAAGGCTAAACAAATGAAAACATAAATAAGTCCTTCAGAAAAAATTTTTTCAGCAATGCCGATTGTGTTACCCCCACCGATGAACGTTGCGGTAATAGTGGAAAGTAAAATGCCCGTTGAGTAATCTCGGTCGGCTATGGCATAGTCTTTCATGGATTTGATTTTACGACTTTGATACAAGCCTACAAAAAGGGTGACTACAAGGTAGCCAACAATAATTCCCAGATCAATATAATGCATGATAATGCTTTTTTATTTTGACTTACCTTTGACTATAGCAGACCTTTTTGTCAAAATTCAAGAACAGGTGGATACGTATATGCTGTTTGTTAAAGTTTTAAAAGTCCTTCCTTAAGATTACGCTGAAAGCTCTATTTTTCGATGCCAAATAATTTCTGCAATTTCCAGGATATCTTTTTCTTCTATTATTAGTTGGTGATTTTGATAAAGAGGATTCGTTTTCGATACCAGGTATTTTTTGGATGTCGCATCATAAAAAAGAACTCTGACACTTTTCTCGCCAGTCGCAAGGGTCACAAGGTAGTGATAATGATTTTTAACAGATTTTTTATTTTTTAAAATAAGGCCGCCAACATAGTCCCGAGGCTTGTAAAAAGGCAGCATGGTCTCATCTTGTATTTGAAAAACAACAGGGTCTTTATTATTTTTCAGAAAGAATTCGACTTCAGCCAGGAAATTTCCAGCATTAGGCAGGGCGTTTTCTGCTGTATCCGGGCGTTCCGAGAGTTTATAGGGAGGACTTCCTGTACCGTCTATAATCCATTCTTTAGAACAAATGATGCCTTCTTTTCTAAAAGCGTTAATAAGGCGTATAAGAGAATTTTCTCTTATAGAAGTAATCGACAGCTCCCACGCTTTAAGCGTTGCTTCACTCATATCATGCTTTTCACCAAAAGCTTTTCTGCTAAGTGATGTATACCCTCTAACGGAGCGAATTCTTGAACCAATATGGTCTTCAACAGCCATTTTATTTCTGACGATGTCCTTTCTTTTGAAGGGTGAGTGGCTTTTTCAAAGAAACAGAATAATTACTTCATAATTTTTTTACATACTAACTTATAAAAATAAAGAACGCCACATAAACCACGAATAACTTCTTACTAGTTTACAACAACTGACAAAATATCCAAAACAGATATTTTTATTTGCAAATATCCAAAAGGGGTATTATAACGGGTACTGTCTTAAATAGGGGAAAAAAAATGTTATATGTTATTAAACCAGAAAAAAAACAATCTTTAGATATTAGTTTCGAAGATATTCTCGATCATCGTCTGGACTTTGCACGATCAGAAGGGCTTACGATCCATCTTGATGAAACAGGGCACGACGATTTAGATACACAGGATACGACTTATCTGGCTTACAAAGACCCGGTTCACGGGTTAATTGGTTCTGCCCGTCTTTTACCAAAAGAGTCTTTACCGTCGGATTTAAAGTGTGAACTCCCTGATCAGTCTATCCCCTTTGTTCTTGCAGACTGTCTGTTTCATCTTCCAGAAAGTCGGTATTTTGAAAAATACTCTTCTGATGTTGCACAAAGCCATTTTTCACATCTGGTACAAACTTTTTATGTATCAATTGCAATATATTTGGAGAATAGAGCAATTCAGGATCAAACGCCGTATATTTATTTTCGTTTAAGTGAAGAAGATTTTGATTTTATGTCACGATATTTAAAAAGAGAAATGTATGTTTTGAAAGAAATCCAGACACCTTCAGAGTTTGAAAATGCATATTTGGGGGCTTTTGATTTTTCTGACTTGATTTATTCATCTTGTGATCAAAAAGGCGATTTTGCTGGTATTTAGTTTTTCAGGGGCGTTGCCTTTATTTTTGTCATCATAAAGGAGACGCTCTTTATTCCTCCATTATTGTGTGGAGACACTCTTTATTCCTTCACTATCGTGAGGAGTGCTTTTATTCC
>DDGG01000006.1:42243-42466 GCA_002337525.1 Alphaproteobacteria bacterium UBA1908
GAAGGGTTCGCGTTTTTCACAGAGGTATTGTGGATTCTTCGCTCGCTACGCTCACTCTGAATGACGGAGCGGGATAAATTCACCCTGAATGACGGTGCAAGAGTGTCACCGCAAGGAGGGTTTTTTTGTTTCTTTGTCATCATAAAGCAGACACTCTTTATTCCTCCATTATCGTGTGGAGATACTCTTTCTTCCTCGTCATCGTGAGGAGTGCTTTTATTCC
>DDGG01000006.1:42619-45158 GCA_002337525.1 Alphaproteobacteria bacterium UBA1908
GTATTGTGGATTCTTCGCTCGCTGCGCTCACTCTGAATGACGAAGCGGGATCGGTCCACCCTGAATAACGAAGCGAGGTAGAGCTTTGAATGAGGGAGAAGGGCAGGTTTCGCTCTGAATGATGAAAAGGTTAGTGTGAGATTACCCTCTGGGAAATGCCATGGTAAAGGTTGTATGCTCGCCATAGGTTGACTCAACCTTAATAGTGCCCTTTAAACTTTCGATAACCTTTTTACAAAAGGAGAGCCCAATTCCTGTTCCCTGGGGAGAGTTGGTAAAAAAAGGTGTGAACAGTTTTTGAAGATGAGCCTTCTGGATACCTGGACCTGTGTCCTTAAAAAGGACAATATTGTGCGTATCATCTGTTTTAACGGTGATAAAAACCTCTCCTTTTCCTGCGGCATGGATAAAATAAAGGCTATTTTTTAAAAGGTTAAAGAAGACATGGATTAACAATTCCTGATTGCCTGCTATTATGAAATCTTCCTGAATGTCGATATTGACCTTATGCTCGTCTTCATTAAAAATATAGGCCCTCATGGTTTCTTCCAAGACGGCCTTCATGGACAGGGGCTCTACTTTTATATTTGAAAAGTCCTGCTTCAGGTTTGCCAATAATAGATTAATAACGTTATTGGCTTCCCGGGCAACCAGTTCAAGATCCCCTGAAATTTCCCTAAGAGTTTCGATATTTTGCTTTAACGTTTCACGTTCGGTTTTATCAGCAGGAGGCGTAATTGTCTCGAGATTCTGGACACTGCGCCCCACAAGATTTCCACACAGGTTTACATTCATCAAGGGTGTTCGCATTTCATGCGCAATAACGCCTGCCTGTGCTTTCATTGTTTGAAGCTTTTTTTTCTCAATAACTTCTTTTCTTTTTGAGTGAATAATAAAATATAGAATAAGGGCACAATACGTTTGAATCACTGGTGAAAGATAATCTGGAAATTCAAAAATAGGATTTATAAAGAGAGTCGCATAATAGGCTGCTACACCACCAAGACCGAATAGAATAAAAAACTCCACTGGTCCTACAAAGACGCTTAAAACCATAAGTCCGAAAAGGGCATTAATCTGCCATATATTTGAATCTGGATTATTAAAAAGAAGGAACAAAAAGAAAAAAGGTAATGAACAAAAGATGATGAAATACCATATGGGAAGCTTGTATCGATTCCATATATTAAAAAAATACTTCCTTAGTAAGAGTGTAACGCCAAGGATTGCAATAAATATTCTTAACCCTAGGAAATCCAAACCTTCGGATACAATAATAAATTTATTATAAAAATAGAATCCTGGATAAGTTAGCAACAAGAATAAACCAAAAATATTAAAATATGGTTCATTATCGTTCACTCGGGAAAAGCTTTCCTGAATCCCTTTTTTAAATTTGAAAAGTATCTTATTAATCAAATAAACCTCCTATTTAACTAAGTGTATTTCTTTTCTAAAAACAACACAATTTACAATTTGTTATTTTTTTATTTTAATAAAAACTTGGTCCATACTTGCCTTAAAGCCATCATTTTCCTGAAAGTACTTATGAATATAGTGAGTTAGATCTTCTTTTACGATTTTTACTTTCGAATCAAACAGGAATAGATTACAGAGTTGGAGCATGGCTTCGAGGCTTTTCGTTTGTATGTGTTCTCTGGAAATAAAGATTTCTGATGAGGGAAATATCGTTTTAAGATTTCTTTGAAATGTATGAAAAGAAAATTTATGAGAAGGCTTGAAATGATGTATGAAGTTGTCTCGTGAGCCTCCCTGATTGAAGACAATAAAAATAATTCCACCAGGGACCAAAGATTTGTAGGCTTTTTTAATGACTGAAATCCATTCATCTTGGGGGATTTCATAAAATACATGTGCAAAAACAATTAGATCTGCTTTTTTATTACTTAGATTTGACTTTTGAAAAGTCGCCTTTATTTTTGTTAATTGCTTGCAATCTTGCAAATCTGTAAAGCCAAGAGAATCTAAAGCCTTTTTTTCAGGATCTATTAAAGTGACATCTTCAAATTTTTGGGCAATAAAATTCGTATTCTCACCACTTCCTGTTCCCACATCAATAATGGTTCCAAATCGTGGAAGGTCAGAAAAAATATATTTTTTAATGAATTCCCTACAATTTGGTGTTTCTTGTGAAGCAAGCATAATGAGATCTATGGCGCCCAGGTAATGTTGGAAACTTTCCATTTCACCAGGATTTTTAACAGTGGGAAGGTGATGAACTTTTTTCTCCATTTTGAGAAGCATTTCTTTGGTCGGATTTTTAAAAGGTAGATTGATATAGACATCTTTTTCATTGGCAAGGAGGGAAAAACTGATAAAAAGAAGACAGCTTAAAAAGCGGAGAAAGGATTTCATGTTAAGGCTCGAAATTTACACTATTTGACAAATGTACGAGACCTTACTTTTAAGTCAATAAAATGATTTGAACAAAGAGTGTATCAAGGTAATCTTTTTGTTTCTTTGTCATCATAAAGGGGACACCCTTATTCCTCCACTATCGTGTGGAGATACTCTTTCT
>DDGG01000006.1:45317-53297 GCA_002337525.1 Alphaproteobacteria bacterium UBA1908
GAAGGGTTCGCGTTTTTCACAGAAGTATTGTGGATTCTTCGCTCGCTACGCTCGCTCTGAATGACGAAGCGGGATAGGTCCACTCTGAATGACGGCAGGGTAGGGCTCACCTTTAATGACGGCAGGGTAGGGCCCATTCTGAAACCATTGAGAAATTAAGAATCCTTTTTGTCACTAAAAATAAAGAGGTTTCCCAAAGGTTTTTCAGTCTTGTCTCTTTATTGAGGCTTCTGAATAGATTTAGGTTTGAAAAACTCTTCTGTTCTTTATTTTTGTTTTACGACATTGATATCGTTCCTTTTACACCCGTGACATATAGTGTTTTATCTTCAAAAGTGGCAAGAGGAAGGGAAAGGGCATTCTTACTATTTTCAACAATTAACTTTGAAAATGTAACTTTTTGATTTTCTAAGATACGATTTAAATTCTGGGCAAGAGCTTTAGCAGCATTTTCTACATTTGTTTTGTTGGCGCCTCCAATATTTCCTGTATGGATTCGCATAAGAGAAATATGAGGATCCCCACCCTGTTGAATCATTATTGGATCAACAGGCTCAATAATGGCAACAATCCATATACTGCTGTCAGCAGAAAAAGTTTTAACTTCCTTAATAGATAAGTTTCCCTGATCGATGATATTTTTTGAAAAACGGACAAACTTAAGAAATTCAAAACCTGCTACATAGTTATTTATTATTTTTTCTTGAGAGGCTTTCAATGTCTCTATGACCTCATTATTATTTATATGATCTCCACGGATAATTTTCATATACAATTTTTTGATTTCGCTTATCAAGTTTTGATAATTTGTATATTTAGTACTAGATTGTGGTACATTTCTCAAAATTAGAGATTCATTTTCATGAACAGTATTGATGACTTCCAAAATATGATTAAGGGATTGTTTAAGTCCTTCTTCTTTTATTATGGATGGATTGCTTTGGTTTCTCTTATTGATGGAATAAGTTTTAGGGACTTCTAAAGTCATATGTAATTGGTTCCCCGGGATCATTTGAATGACCTGGGCGATTTTGTGATCGTTTGGCATTGCATTTTCAATAGCAGTCTTAAATTTTTCCGGTACGTTTTCCAAAACTGCCTCAAGACGCTGAACGGTTCCATGATCTGGTTTTAAACTGGAAAAAAGAGCCCACGTATTTGAAAAAGAAAAGAAGGTAACACAAAAAATTGTTAGAAAAGAAACTTTTATAAAAGACATTTTTTTAAAAAATAATAACATAATATATATCCCATTCTGGCTTCGAAGTAATAAGTACTTTATCAGCAAAGTATTTAAAAAAAGTGAATCATGCTTATGAACTCTTCAAATTTGTTTTCGTTTCCTGAAACAAACTCTTGTGACTTTGAAAGCATCCGTTTAGGGTAATTTCTATGAAACTTTTTCGTTCTGCTGCAACAATTGGAGGCCTAACAGGAATAAGCCGGATTCTGGGGCTTATTCGTGATATGCTGATGGCTGCTTTTTTGGGAGCTGGCCCTGTTGCAGATGCCTTTTTTGTCGCCTTTAAATTGCCAAATTTTTTCAGGCGACTTTTTGCAGAAGGCGCCTTTAATGCAGCTTTTATTCCTTATTTTTCAAGACTTTATTCAGAGTCAGGGCTTCGGCAAGCTGTCAGAAATGCCGAGCAAATCTTTGCAGTTTTATTATGTAGCTTGCTTGTTCTAGTCAGTGTGGTGGAAGGGGGATTGCCCTGGTTTTTATACCTTATTGCCCCTGGTTTTTCTGAAACACCAGAGCGTTTTCAGCTTGCTCTTGATCTGACGCGGTTAACATTTCCCTATATTCTTTTCATTTCCCTGGCGGCGTTTTATACGGGGATGCTAAATGCACTTGGCCGTTTTGCGGCAGGGGCTGCTACCCCGGTTCTTTTGAATATTTTCATGATTGGGGCAACTCTTATTGGGGCTGCCGGCTTTTTTCCAACAGGGTATTCTCTGGCGTGGAGTATTCTTCTGGCAGGTATCGCGCAGTGGGTATGGTTGATTATTGCTGCAAGACATGCGGGACTTAAACTGACTTTTAAAAAACCAGGGTTATCTCCGGCAGTGCGTCATGTTTTAAAAGCTATGGTGCCAGGTGCTCTGGGGGCTGGTGTTATGCAGATTAACCTTCTTGTGGATACGATTTTGGCGTCTTTTTTGCCTGTTGGCGCTATTTCATATTTATTTTATGCAGATCGTTTTAATCAGTTACCGTTGGGAATGATTGGTATTGCGATGAGCACAGCCTTACTGCCTTTACTGTCACAACATCTTCAAAAAAATCGTCTTCAGGAAGCTCAATGGGTTCAAAACAGAGCGATAGAGTATGCTTTGATCCTGACGCTGCCGGCGGCTCTTGCATTAATGGCATTGGCACCTTTGCTTTTCTCTGTTCTTTTCGAACGAAAAGCATTTGGGGTAGAACAAGTTCAGGAAACTTCAGCTGTTTTGGCTGCTTTTTCAACGGGGTTGCCTGCCTATGTTGGTGTGAAAATCTTTTCAACCAGTTTTTTTGCCCGTTATGATACCAAAACACCCGTTAAGATTGCAGTGATTTCAATGATGGCGAACATTGCCATGAATCTAATTTTTATGCCTTTGCTGGCACATGTAGGGATTGCTTTGGCAACGTCGTTATCCTCCTGGATTAATTTGTTAGGGTTGGTTTTTGTTTTAAAAAGGCAAAAACTTTTATCTGCTGATGAACGGTTGCGGCGGAAGATCCCCCGTATTTTGGTTGCTTCCTGTTTAATGTTCGGGGGGCTTCTTGTGTTGCGTGACAGCTTACCTGTAGCAGGCTTGGGCTTTTTGATGAAGTTTTTGGTTTTGGGTAGTATTGTTGCCGGGGGTTTGACCCTATACCTTGTCACAGCTTTTTTCCTGAAAGCTATTACAGTTAACGAGTTGAAAGGGTTATTTAGGAAGTCGGCATCCTGATACAGAAGAGGATGGGCAACACCGAAAAAATCTTGTATAGGTATTTTTTTCATTTTGCCGGCCCTTTTAACAAGTTAAGAAGGGTATTTTAGGGAAACACATCAAGGAAGAATGGGGTCACAAGAGCCAATGAAGCTTATTCGTTCTATTGCAACAGTCGGGTTTTACACCCTTGGTAGTCGCTTATTTGGTTTTTTACGCACAACTTTGATGGCAGGTTTTTTAGGAACAGGTGTCCTGGCAGATGCCGCGGCTCTTGCTCTTAAAATTCCCTCTTTATTGCGAAGAATCTTTGCAGAAGGTGCGATGAACGCCGCTTTTGTACCAACTTTTTCTAAGTATCTGACAAGTGAGGGCTCAGAATCTGCACGAAGTTATGCAGAAGAAATCTTATCACTTTTGCTTTTTATTCTGACTCTTTTAGTGATCGTGGTCGAGGTTTTTATGCATAAGCTCGTTCCTTTCTTTTTACCAGGCTTTAAAGATGACCCCGAGCGCCTTTCCTATGTCATTGATTTTACGCGTATCACCTTTCCCTTTATTTTATTTATTTCGTTGACGGCCCTTTACAGTGGTGTTTTAAATTCTTTGGAAAAATTTGCAGCAGTTGCCTCCTCTCCCATGATGGGAAATATTGCAATTATCGTTGTTGCCTTTGCCTTGCTGGATGTTACTCCTACAGCAGGGCATGCCTTTTCCTATGGAATAATTGCCTGTGGTATTATTCAGTGGGTGTGGGTTTTAGTCCCAACGCATCGGCAGGGCATGCGTTTGCGGTTGCGCTGGCCAAAATTGTCTCCGCGTGTGCGGCACTTTTTCATTTTAATGGGACCTGCGGCAGCAGGATCCGGTGTTGTTCAAATCAATATTTTTCTGGATATGTTAATTGCATCCTACTTGCCAACAGGAGGGATCTCGTTCCTGAACTATGCAGAAAGATTGAATCAGTTGCCTTTAAGTATGTTGGGAACGGCGGTAGGGACGGCTCTCCTTCCTCTTTTATCAAAGCAGCTTAAGAAAAATCAGTATAACGAGGCAATGGAAAGCCAGAATTTGGCTCTTGAATATTCAATTCTTTTTACAACGCCGGCCTTACTTGGGTTGATGGTTCTGGGAGAGCCTATTGTCAAAGTTCTTTATGAACACGGGAAATTTTCCACTTATGATACCCTTGAAACAACAAAGACATTGATGGCATTAGCATCGGGGCTTCCTGCCTATATCATGATCAAAATTTTTTCCACGAGCTTTTTTGCGCAAGAAGATACGAAAACACCTGTTCTTGTTGCTTTGGGGTCGGTTTTTCTAAATCTGGGGTTGAATCTTTTGTTTATTAAACCATTTGCTCATGTAGGTCTTGGGCTTGCAACATCTTTTGCGGCTTGGATGAATGCTGTTTTATTGGGGTATCTTTTGAAGAAAAGATCACTTTTCATTCTGAACAACCGCATCAAGCGTTTTTTGCCGCGTGCCTTGATCAGCACAGCCTTAACAGGGATTGTTTTCTGGGGAATGATGCCATTTTTAAATAACCTCATTCAAAGTGGGAAAAGTCTTCAGATCCTGGCTTTACTGATGACAGTTATTCTTGGCATAGGTCTTTTTACTATTTTTTCGATGATAACAGGAGCTCTTGATATGAAAGACCTTCGTTTTCAGTTTTCCAATAAAAAATCACTGTAGGAGTTTTTGCAATGACCAAACGTATTTTATCCGGGGTCCAACCCAGTGGTGCCCTAACGTTGGGGAATTATTTGGGAGCTTTAAAGAACTGGCAGTCTCTTCAAGAAAACCACGATTGTCTTTTTTGTATTGTTAATCTTCATGCTATTACTGTTCCTGTCGAACCGGATGCTCTCAGAAAGCAAACCCTTGAAATTGCAGCGACGTATTTAGCATGTGGTATTGATCCGGTTCAAAGTCATATTTTTGTACAAAGTCATGTTCCTGCCCATGCAGAATTAGGGTGGGTTTTGGGTTGTAAAACGCCGATGGGGTGGCTGAATCGAATGACTCAGTTCAAGGACAAAGCGGGTAAGCACAAAGAAAAAGCATCCCTGGGGCTTTATGGATATCCAACCTTGCAGGCGGCTGATATTTTACTGTACCAGGCGGATGGTGTACCCGTGGGAGATGATCAAAAACAACATATCGAGTTAACACGTGATATTGCAATGAGTGTCAACAGCGCTTATGGAAAAGACCTTTTTACTGTTCCAGAACCGATGATTGAAAAAACCGCTGCTCGTATTATGAGTTTGCGGGATGGAACGAAAAAAATGTCTAAATCCGACCCTTCCGATTTTTCCAGATTAAATTTAACAGACAGTGCTGACGAGATTCGTCTGAAAATCAAAAAGGCAAAAACAGATTCAGGTCCTTTGCCTGAAACACTGGAAGGACTTAAGGATCGTCCTGAAGCTAAAAATCTTGTGGCTATTTTTGCGAGTCTTTCAAAACAATCAGAAGAAGACGTTTGTCGTCAATATGCGGGGGCGCCTTTTTCTGTTTTCAAACCAGATCTCGCAGATCTTGCCGTTGAGGTGCTAGCACCGACTGGCGAGTCAATCAAAAAATATTTAAAAGAGACCTCTGAACTTGAAAGGCATCTTAAGAGAGGAGCTGATTACGCCAATGAGATTGCAGAAAAAACCTTAAAAGATGTTTTTGAAACTATTGGGTTTTTACCTCGCTTGTAAGATGTTGTCTGGATTTGAGTATTTTTGAAAGAGAAGGCTCTTTAAGAGGGAGGAAAAGTGCTTTATGAACACCCGTCTAGTTCATGGAACATCTCTGATCGTGAGGGGGAAAGGTTTTTTGATTCAAGGGCCTTCCGCGGTTGGTAAGTCCGATTTGGCATTGCGTCTTTTATATGAAGCGGATGGCATTTTAATCTCGGATGATTATACGGATGTGAAGGAAATTGATGGCAAGTGGCAGTTGAGTTCTCCTAAAGCAACAAAAGGTATATTAGAAGTGCGCGGTCTTGGTCTTGTTGTCTTGCCTGATCATCAAAAGGTTGAGACAGGTCCCCTTGATTTTGTAATCACTCTTTCAGATTCTCCGTTAAGGAGGTTACCTGAGCCTGAACAGTGCTCTATTTTTAAGGTCCCTTTATATTCAATGACTTCTTTTGAACCTTCCCTTATTTCAAAAATTTTGGTTTTGGCGAATAACCTCTCTTTTTTATAAGGTAGCTTACTCTGCTTTTTCTCCAATAATTATAATGCCGTCAAATTTTGTTAAATTTCATTCGTATTGATGGTTAGAGGAGTTTCAAAATAGTCATGGCCAAATAGAAAAGAGCCAACATCAGCTTTTGAACCAGCGACTATACCTTGATTTTTAAGAAGATTAATTACTGAAGTTCTTTTGGTATCAAGTGCAAAACAAAGGATGTCGTACTTATCTTCACTTTCTACTCCGGCTTTTTGGATTCTCTGGAGCAGTTGAGAGCCCTGTAAAGCTCCCAGGTTAATATGCGCAAGATTCATTTTTTTGTTTTCAGATATAAATTGAAGATCTTTACAGCCTTGATTGCTAATAACCATTTTTGACTCTGGTTTGGGAGATAAATTCAATAAATTGAGATTTTCATCAAAAAAAGGGAAGGTCCTGATTTTTTTTAATTTTTGCGGTTCTATCATATAGATCATGACTGTACCGAGATGTTTTACTTTTTTATGAAGTGAGTTTTTTTCTTTAAACCCTCTTAAGATACTTCCTTTTTTTCCTGCCATGCTAACAAAAAAAATCAGGTCAGGAAGTTCATAAAATGCTATGGCTTTTGAGTTGGAAAAAAGGTCGCTTATAAACGTTTCCATCGCTTTGTACTGATGTAGCCTATAATCAATTTTAAGGTCACCAAGGTAAATAGCTTTTAACGTTTCTGATCTAAATTCAACTTTTTTTTTAACAAGTGCGATAACTGCTTTGATTTGGTTGTCTTTGTATCCAAGAAAAAAACAAGTTTCTCCTATTTTGTCATAAAAAGCTGTGTAGTCTTTTCCATGAGAAATATAAAAAAATCTTTTTGAATCAAATGGATAGATAAATTGTTCTTCGAATTTTAATAATTCGTCTTGAAGGGGTCTGAGCTCTGATGATTTTAAAAACGAGTATTGCATTATAGCCTGTGTCCGATACAAATTTTGCTGTGAAATAAAGTGAGTCTTTTCTTCAATTCTATTATATTGATATGCTCTTTAATTACTATTCAACGATAGAAGAAGTATTAAAAGACAACAAGAATTTTTAAAAGAAAAAAGAGTTTGTTTCAATTTTTAGAATATATATATTAAATAAAATTAATATATAAAAAATTTACAAACCATATTAATAAAAAAATATCATTTCTTTATTTTATGTAGTGCATCATTGATATATCTTTGAGTTTTTGAATCATCTTGATTAATAATTAACGCAGCTTGATATGGTAATACTTTATATCCAGATTTTGAATCAAGTAAAGGCAAAAAACACCTTCCATCGACTAAAATTAGTGTGAAATTATTTATACATGAAGATGAATAATACAATTGGATCTCATACATTTGTGCAGGATAGTGAGCAAAACATGCCCATTCTTCTTCAAATTTTTCACGGAAAGGATCTCCGGATTTTTTGAGACGTAAGTTTACATCTTTTTTATAAACATAATATTCTACATCTTTTTTCATGATTATTTTTTTTTCGTGCGTATTTTTTCTTTCATTATCTTTTATCTCTTCATCATAAATGTAGCTTGTTTCTTTTGTTTCTATTAGTATTTTTCTCCAGTCATTTGAACATGAGTTTTTAAAAGTTTCTTCGATTGTTATAATATCCATGATTTTATTCTCTTTTTTATATTTTAAATTTATAATATTAAACCCTAATATTTATGTTTAAAAGTTAAATATTCGTTTATCAGAGAAATAAGATTAAAAAATTTTCTTCAGCCAAATATAAATTTAAAATTTGGACGTAACAGAAACCTTGATGTTTATAGAGTCTTTAAAAGTTATAAATGTAAAAATTGGTTGCGGGGGCAGGATTTGA
>DDGG01000006.1:53477-57464 GCA_002337525.1 Alphaproteobacteria bacterium UBA1908
CGGGCTGCTCCACCCCGCGACAAGAAGTACTCTTTAACTAGAATAGTTCTGCTTTAAAAGCAAGAGAAAAATGTAAGGTTTTTTCTGACATTTTTTGAAAAGTCTTTTGTTGTGTCGATGGAAACTATAAAAGGCGCCTGGCTGAAAGGGCTGTTGCGAGGGTGCTATCATCGAGATAATTAAGTTCTCCCCCGACCGGGACACCGTGAGCCAGCGCTGTCACTTTTAAAGGAAGATCTTCAAGTTGAGACTGAATGTAGTGGGCTGTTGTTTGACCTTCAATTGTGGCATTAAGGGCGAGAATGACTTCTTCCACAGCCTCGTTATGAAGTCTGGTAAGGAGTTCAGGGATTTTTAGTTCTTCTGGTCCAATGCCAGAGAGGGCAGAAAGGGTTCCTCCCAGTACATAGTAAAGGCCTTTAAAACTACCACTGCGCTCTAGTGCCCATAAATCTGAAACATCTTCTACAATACAAAGAGTTTTTAAATCGCGACCTTTATTCTGGCATAAAGAACAGGGATTCAGTGTATCCAGATTACCGCAGGTCTGACAGGTCTGGATCATTTCTTTTGCCGTATTAAGAGCTTCTATCAAAGGGGCAAGGGCGTTTTCTTTATTCTGAACAAGATGCAAGGCAGCTCGCCTACCGGACCGTGGTCCAAGGCCAGGCAATTTCGAGAGAAGGCGAATCAGGCGAATCAGTTCTTCACTTTGCATCAGGAGAGGTCCTTTATCATTTTTCAGGGTGATTTTGGTCGTGTTCCATGATTTTCAAGATACTCAGGGCTTATATGGTGTGGTTCGGCCAACGCAGATTGTCCCCCGTCAATTACAAGACAGTGTCCATTAATATAACTTGATAGATCCGAAGCTAAAAATAAAATAGAAGTCGCAACTTCACGAGGCGTTGCCCATCGTTTTAAAGGGTTAACAGCGGCAACACGATTAACTATTTCTTGTTTTTCAGGTGTATCAACTTCAAAGGTTAATGTTGCACTGGGGCAGACAGAATTGACACGAATATGATAAGGCGATAATTCAAGGGCAGCTGTCTTCATAAGGCCATCTAACCCTGCTTTTGAGGCCGCATAGGAGGCCATGGCCGGTAGCCCGAAAACAGTTCCTGCAACAGAAGATGTCAACACAATATTGCCACTTTTTTGCTCAATCATAAACGGTTGAATGGCCTGTAAGGTATAAAGAGTGCCGGAAAGATTAATACGCAGAACATCATTCCACTCTGCCTCCTGAAGATCTGTTAAAAGTGAGCGGGGAAAAATAGCTGCGTTATGGCTTAAAATATCCAGAGAGCCAAAATGATGGTGCCCCTTTTCGATGGCTTTTTTAATAGCGCTGCTATTTCCTACATCGGCGGAAGCAATAATAACATCAACTTTATGATTGCGTTGAATTTCTGTTTGAACCCGTTTGAGTTTTTCTTCATCTCGACCGATTAGAAGCATATTTGCTTTTTGTTCTGCAAAAACAGTCGCAACTGAACGGCCAATGCCGGAGCCTGCACCTGTAATAACAGCCACTTTTTTTTCGAGCATCTTCAAATTCCTGACTTAAGATCAAAGAGACGATCAGGATAATCTCTGTAAATCATTCAAATCCTTTGAATATTAAAAAACTAGAAGGGCATTTCCATTCCACCAGGAAGCTTCATACCTCCTGTTAGCTGGCTCATTTCTTCAGATGTTTTTGCTTCTGCTTTTGTACGTGCATCATTAATTGCTGCAACAATGAGATCTTCAAGCATGTCTGCCTCTGATGGATCAATTAAAGAGGGGTCAATTTTAAGGCTTTTTATTTCATTTTTACAGGTGATGATAACTGTGACAAGTCCTCCACCAGAGGTTCCTTCGACAGTCATTTCTGCAAGCTTATCCTGCAACTCTGCCATTTTTGTTTGCATTTGTTGGGCTTGTTTCATCAATTGTCCAATATTTTTCATGATTATTTCCTTTTTACGTGGTCAGAGGTTGTAAAGTTCCTTCGGGAAAAAATTCTAAAGCTTTTTTCACGATAGGTTGTTGCTTAAGAGTTTCAATCTTTGCCTGTTTTTTTTCGTCCTCTATTTCTCTTGGGCTGCCTGTTCCAGGTGTTTCAGAGACCGTAATCTGCCAGGGGCTTTTTGTCCATGCCTCAAGATTTTTTTTAAGAGAAGGCACAAAATCCTTTGGTGCAGTTTTAGTCAGATAAAGTGTTAGAAAACCTGGTTTATAATCAAGGATATGACTATCATTTTTTAGGTTAATAGCCAAGAGGGGTTCTCGGTGAGTGCTGACAAGGGTTAAAAGATCTTCAAAAGTATCCGGCAAAGTCGGTGAGTCTGTTTGGTGTTGAGCAAGATTATTTTTGGTCACTGGTAGACTAAGAGGTTGTTCTGGAACTGCTTCAGGGAAATTTTCTTTTGTTCTTGTTTGATAGCTCTTTTCCTTCTCTTGTTGTTCCTTGGAAGAAACGTCATGAGATACGTTACTTTGCTTCCTTTCTTGTGGAGGAGGCTTTTCCACTATTGAAGGCCGTGATTTGGGAGAAGAAGATTGAGGCGTTGTCTCGGCTGGATTGTTTGACGATGGTACCAAGCGTGATAAAGCCTCACCAGGCGTTGGTAGTTCTGCCAGGTAGCAAAGTCTAATCAAAACCATATGGGCAGCTCTAAAAGGGTCTGCTGCTATTTTAACTTCCTGGTGTCCTTTACCAAGTCCTTGCCAGAGTCTTGCAAGGAGAGGAACAGACAAAGACTTTGCAAGGTCTTTTCCAAGGGAGAAATCTTGAGAGTCTGAAATCATTTCGTTAGACAAGTTACTTCCAAGGGCAAGTATTTGAAGCCAGTGTGTCGACTCTAAAAGCTGTTCTATAAGAGTTAGAGGGTCACTTCCTTGATTGTAAAGATGATTGAAAGCTTCTAAAACTTTTTGGGGATGACCTTCGAAAATGTCTTTTAAAAGAGCCAGAATTGCCTTTTGATCTGAAAGATGAAGCATTTTCCTTACATCTTGGAAGGTGAGCTTTCCAGGGTTTAGACTTAGAGCTTGATCCAGGAGAGATAAACTATCACGTGCGGACCCATTACCTGCTCGAGCTAAAAGAGAAAGCGCTTTTTTTTCAGCAGAAAATCCTTCTTTTTCTGTGATTTTTGTTAAAAGAGAAACCAGGTCTTCCAATTTAACGCGTTGCAGGTCAAACCGCATACATCTGGATAAAACGGTATCAGGTACCTTGTGGATTTCAGTTGTTGCAAAAATAAATTTGACGTGGGTCGGGGGCTCTTCAAGTGTTTTTAAAAGAGCATTAAAGGCACTTTTTGAAAGCATATGAACTTCGTCGATAATATAGATTTTATAGCGCGCTGAAAGGGGTTTGTATCGGGCGGCTTCAATAATTTCCCTGACATCGTCGACACCTGTTCTGCTGGCGGCATCCATTTCAATGACATCCAGCAAGCTTTCGTTCAGGAGGCTCTTGCAGGGAGGGCAAACACCACAAGGTGACATTGTTTCATTGCCCGCTCCCTCTGGACCAATACAATTAAGACCTCGGGCCAGAAGGCGCGCTGTTGTCGTTTTTCCAACACCTCTGACTCCTGTTAAAATAAGGGCATGAGGCAAACGTTTTGTCTTGATGGCATTTCCCAGAATCTGAACAAGACTGTCTTGACCGACAAGTTCATGAAAGGACTGTGGGCGGTACTTGCGTGCCAGAACTTGATAGGGTGATGGTGGTGTTTGGTCGGAATCAGACAAGAAACTATCCTCAAGAACACTTTTATTAATGTAGAATCAGTTTATTCTTAGCATACCTTGAAAAGGCTTCTCAAGCAGCAAGATTCAGGAAGAGAAATATGGATTTAGGAAGGTCGTGTTTTTTAGTGTTTATTTAAAAACTATGAACGCAAAACCCCAAAGTTTTTTGGCAGGATGAAATATCTTCAATATATTGTATTTCAAAGGAATCTGATTAATTTGAGTTTAAATATT
>DDGG01000011.1 GCA_002337525.1 Alphaproteobacteria bacterium UBA1908
AAAAGTTCGTCAAAGAATTGATCTATAATATCAATATGCTCCTGAATTTCTTTGTTAACTTTTCTATCTTGTTTCGGGTTATCCGAGTATACTTGAAAATGAAAACCTGCTCGAGATAGCGTAGACCAACACGAAAGAGCATTATGAAGATGATCTGGACTTATATTCTTCAAATGAGCAATCACTCTCTTAACTCCATATGAAAACTGTAAATAGTTGTACTGCAACATTTTTTTGTAAACAAAGGTAAGAGATTCAACTACACTATCAATATCTTTATTTTTTATCATGGAACTCACTTAATTAACTCCTTTGATACAACACTACCTTCAAGGTTAAGATTATTTGTCCTTATAAAAATTTGTATCATATTCTCGCCCCCAACATGTACGCTTCCTTGATTTGCAACCGGACCTTTATAGATGGTTGTTCCTTTTGGAATATTAATACCAAAAACTGTATCAATGTGAGATGATGAAAGGAATTCTCCCGTTTTATAATCAAACCATTGCGGTCTAACCGCAGTATCAATACGAACTTGTGCAACTGAACTAGGAAGAGTCTCTGTAAACCATTTTCCTATAGGCTCATTTTTTATTCCAGCCCTGTAGAATACCGTATCCTCGGTCAACACAATTTCATTATATTTACCCCCCGCAAAGTTTGCCGCAGGAGGGTATTCTCCAACGCCCAGTGGCCCAGGATTATCAACCATATTGTATTTATAGAGTACCGAAGGAGGAGTCCGATGGGAAGTCCCGAGTGATGTTGAGGATGCAGCGGCTTTGGGCTGGCGTGGCCCCCTGTTGAGCCCGGGAGTAGTCAGACGCCCGGAAAAGCCTGTTTGATAAGCACTCTCCAACGCCTGGCATGCTGATCCAGAGGATACTTTCAGACCTTTAATCAGCCCAGGTGCAAAAGAAAGAGACGCCAGAATCGTTCCCAATGGGGCGATCGTTTGCGCATCCAAAGGCCGCATCCCAACAGCTTCAAGACCAGCCGCCACACCCTGATTCACAGACTCAAAGGCCATCGTCGCCAACGGACTGTGGAGCGTCGCAACAAAACCCACAGTCCCCCAACACAAAGGAGTGACAGCCTGAGGTCCCCCACAAGCTGCCGCAACAGCAACCCCTTCAAGGCCATAAGCAACCCCTTTACCCAGTTGCGTCAAAGCCTCCGAAAAATTAGGATAATCCCTCCTGAAACCTGCCCAGGATTCTTCCGCCTGACGCAACCGGGACCCCATAAAGGCACCGGCTTCTTCAAAGCTCAGGTTCCCCGCTGTGACATCAGGATAAAATCTGGAATCCCTATCAATCAAATCAACATAGTGTCTCAAGTGACTTTTAAGAGACGCCATCTCGGCCTGAAGGGACGCCCTTTTCTCTGGTGAAGTCCGGGAAACCAGTTCTTCTTCAACGCGTTCAATCTTTTTCTCAAGAGACTTTAGAGACTCTCGGCGACCTTTCAAATAATTGACAAGAGCAATATGATTCCCCAGGGCGTTATGCTCGACGGTCAGGGTGGCAATAGAGGTCGCCGTCTGGCGGGTGGCCTCATCACTTTCAAAAGCCAGGGAAATCCCTAAAGACGTCAGCTCCCCCACCAGAACGCCCACAGGCTTGTACCAGCGGCTTTTCTCCCCGGGCAGGATATCCATAAACCGGGCAGCCTCCACCATCGTTTCCGCGCCCGCCGCCGCAAGGCCCGTCACCAGGGGATTCCCCTTTAAAATCAGACCATGAAGCGCCCCATTCCCGAAATGCAGGAGCTTGTTAATCATAAAATTGGGCACGGATTGAGTCCGATAAAGCGCCCTTCCCAGGCTATCCGTCCCCACCTTCTCCAGATCAGCCACGTCCAGACCCCGGACAGCCACCTGCGCTTCTGTCAGCTGCTCTCCACAGGTCAGATCCCCGATTTCCTTTGCAACAGAGGCCCCGATAAACTCGGTCCCCGCCCCCAAAAGACCTGATTTCAGGGCCTCGTCCCAATTCTGACCGTGAATCAATGACGAAACTGTTGTGTCCACCGCTTTTTTGAGCAAGGTATACCGGGCAAAATCCATTGTAAATCCAGCTTCGGGGAGCTCGATTGCGGGAAGCTCAACACTTCCCGTAGTCACCGCGCTCGCGGCTTTATCCGTTGAGACTGTTGAGCCATCCTTTACATAAAAAGTCGCCTCCATACCCCGCATAATTCCCTTGGTCAACGCCTGAACCGCGATGTTTTTCAGCCCATCATCGCTGAACGTTTCCTTAAAGCCTTTCCCCAGGTCTCCATATTTGATTGTGTTGCAAGTAAGGCCCGAAACCATTGCAGTCACGGCCCCCTGGGTCATTCCGCCCACAAAGGCCGATCCTGTGGCCGTTTGAACAGCTGCCCCCAAAGGCGCCAATGCACCGGCGGTTACTGCGGTGACAACTGCCGACACCACCATCATCAAACCAGGACCAACGGTTGTAGTGCTTTCATAGTGATGTTCATACTGTTCATGAAGAACGTTTTCGATAACCTTTGGCAGTCGTGCAAGAGCTTGCTCTTCCTGTTCCGTCAAGGTATTACCCGAAGCCATTAATCGTTGACGGAGGTTAGACAGATCCTGAAGGTAGGCTTTCTGCCAGTCAAGTCGACCCATGTCAGGCACATCCATTTCAAGGCGCTCGCCCTGTACTTCTATTGTGTCCGGTAAATCAGGATACAGGTAGGTTGTGGCACTGCTCTTTTCAATTTCAGTCCGGGTTTCATGAAAATCAGAGGCATGCGAGAAACTGCAGGAAACGCTTTGACACTCCGCCGCTTTTAAAAGGTTTTGAGGCGCGATCAATGTCAGTATCGGAGCCTTCACAATTGTTGCTGTCAGGATGTTCGCCATGGCCGCAATACTTTTAACGCCCTTACCCGACTCAACCCGAGTCGGCAAAGGTGTTGCCGTGTACGATTCCCGATGCTCAACGGCGGTATCGAAAGTTCGTTCTCGCTCGCTGTGATAGGTAGTGTGGCTTGTTTGATAACCATGGTCCAGCGCAACATTTTGTTGCCCGCTATAGAACACAGCAAGATCCCTGGCAGAAATCTGTCCGGCAATGACGTGGACATTTCCCTCGGCACACAGGTACGAACTTTCTTTTGTTGCCTTGAAAACAGACCCTTCCTGAGTCGTAAAGGTATGCGTTTGCTCTCCCTCGTCCCAACGGTGCTCCCAATGAGATTGAAGAGTAATGGGCAAGGCCCTGAGCGCCCCCTCTGTATACAGAAAAAGAGACGCGCCTTCGGCATGAGCTCCCCTGGTTTCGATACCCTTTTTCGTCACAATGACAAGTTGGCCTTCTTGCGATCCGGTTTTGGGAATGGCCCCTGCCACGGTTGAATAACCGCTGTCACACCCCCGGTTAAAATACACGATTTCTGTTTGACGCTGGCTTTTAAAATGCCCGTGGAGGCTAAGAAGAAGATTGGCCCCCCGGGCCGTTAATGTTCCATTTTGTTCGATATCATCCGCCACGGCGATAAGGCTGTCTCCATGGCATTTAAAAGTGCCATTAATCCGAAGGGCAGGTTTGGGAGAAGAGCTGGCAGCCCCCGCCTGCACCGGGGTAAGGGCCTGACTCCGAGAGTCGGGATCGGGACCCGTCAAGGCATTCATATTGCCGAGTAGAGACAAGAACCCCTGAGGGTTTGAGGCCATCTGATCCAGTCGAGCCGGCAAAGTCGTGTCACCTGTCAGATTAATGAAGATTTTCCAGGTGATAAGAGCCCCTCGAGGATCATAAATTTCTGGCTCGATAAAGGACGCAGGGGTAATACAGAAAGGTTTATAAAAGGCACGACCCTTTCTGTCGGTTTCTTTCTCATAGACCAGAAAAGGTTGATCCCCCAGATCCTTGTCACCCTCGACAATCAAACGTTCCAGAGTTGTCTCCGGGGTCTCTTCTTCCGTAATTTCGGTCACAATATTTTTTGCCATACGCTGCATGACAGCCCGGGCATTCTGGCGCAGTCGCACATAATCCCGGGCAGAAGATGTCGAGTCCCCATCCAGAAAAGAACGTTTCAAAGTCTGCATCAGCAAGCCGGGTAAGGCTTCAATTTCCAGATCAGGCGAATACAGAAACTGGATGCCGGCTTCTTGTAAAACAGGTCGGAATCCTCCTGTGGGGGTACGCTCCACAATAACAGGATGCGGGAGAGCCGACGCCAGGGCCAGGCCGGCACCCTTCATGGGAAAGCGCGGGATAAAGCGAAAAGGTGCGAGCGTTTCGGGGCGTTCATCAATCAGCTGAGTATGGCGCATAAACTTTTGAAAAGGTGTCATGAGTGTTTGAGGCAACGAAGCCCTGCCCAAAGCGACCTGCATGACAGGAGAAAGCTGTCGTCCCACAATAATCTGACTCCCCTGTGGTGCCTGAATGGCCAAAAAATTGATTTGGGTCAAAGAATCAAATCTTCTAGCAATAGGTTGCTCAGAAATAATTTCTGAATGACCAATACTATTTACTCCACCTATCAATCTAGATTTTTTAATCCATAAGGGATTATTAAAGAACTTACTAAGTGCCCAAAAACTGGCACCACCTGTATGAACATAGCTTGGGTTTGTTTTGAAATTGCCCCAGCCGCTGACTGTATTTGCAGGATAACCATCAAGAGGGTGATGCGGACTTCTATTTGCATGGGAAAATATGCTGATATCAATTTCTGATAAAAAAGTTTCTATTTCAGGCCCCTTAAGATTCATAAAGGTCCCATACTGATTTTCCATAAAGTGGTCAAAAAAGGTTACTCTTGATGCATGGAATCTTGACGTGTTGAGAAAAAACCCTTTTTCAAGATTTAGTGTATTCCCTACATAAAAAAGAGTTGGCTCGCAGCATGGTACTGCTTGAAATAAATTATGCACAACACTTCTGTGGCAAGAGTATATTCTATGAGTAAAGTCAATCGTCGCAGGTTTATGCTTAAGTTTTCCTATTAAATTAAGGTTTTTATTGACTCTAAAATTACCTGAGTTTTCACTTTCATCAGATAAGTCTAGAAATGCATTTTTATAGATTTGGAAGAAACCTTTATTGTTAAAAGTTCCCTTAAGATAGAAATCTTTTTTTACAATAAAAAAGCTTTCTGATAAAGAAAAACCGTTGTAACGAATATAGTGATCTCCATCATACGTCACTTTTGTATCATTTGAATAAAAATTTTCTCTACAGTTACCTATATTTGAAGGCCAAAAGCTATAGAACCATTCACTCTCAGGGTCCACCCCAAGGCGTCCAATAAAAAGACCGCCGGGAAGGGTAAGGTCTCCCGATCCGGCAAGCAGGCCCCCGCGCAGGACATCAATTTTATAGAGTTCTCCCTTTAAAAGCCCCTCTGTCTCAAGTTCAACGAGTTCCCGCTTGTCGATAGGGCTTTTATATCCTTCCGGAGTCTCAATCAAAAGGGTGCGTCGGGGGGCTTTAAAATGGAGTCCAAGCTTTGTTTTAACAGGGGCTCTGAGAATAATGCCGGGGTTTTCGTCAGGATTTTCTTCATCAGGGGCAAGAACTTGCCTTGCTGTTGCGGTGACAGGAGCCTGGCTTTGCACGAGCCTCGTATCTGGAGCCTCGGTCGTTTTTCTTTCCTTAAAGGCCCAATACCCCTCTGTTTGAAAGCCTGTAAGGACTTCAAGGTCCTGGTCCGGATTCACCACGGTCAGAAGTTTTTTACCCTTGAATACAAAAGGAAGATTTGAAAAACGGCGGCCAAGTTTCTGAGTGTACAACCCAAGCAACGGGCTTTCCAGATAACAGCCTGACAAATCAAGATCGGGGGCAGAGATTTTTACAGGATTTGGAGATTTTAGTATCCCCCTGGATATACGCATCTTTTCAGAGCTCAGGCAAATACCATCCCGGGCTTCAAAAACAATATCTTCCAGACTTCCATAATTACGCCCCGTCAGATTTTTTGTACCCTCCAGATCTATTTTCCCCTGTGGGGCTTTTATACGGGTTTTATAAAAAGAAATGAATCTGGATGATCCTGTAACATCGCCTTCCAGGCTTTCAAGAGAGACTAAATTATCGGAAGTATCAGGCGCTTGTCCCCCTTTAAAATCAATACTAAAAAGGGTAGGCAAAGTAATATCCCCTTTTGCTGTCATGGTTCCTAAAAAGGATAATTTGTGAAAATAAGATGGAAACATTTCGGTCCCCTCAAGAGTGAGCCCTTTCGCAGCCACAACATGCTGGGAAAAAATAAAGTCAGAGTCCGGGACCGACTCAAAAGTCTTGCCAAACAAGATTTTTGCCGGTAAAAAATGGGTTATAAGCTCAACAGGGGGTGCCTTAAGAGAATCAGGAGACCCCAACGAAACAATCCTAAGGGTTAGCAAAAGTCCCTCGATCAAGGACCCATCAAGAACCGCGTTTGTGGCAAATATATTTGTCGTCAGGCCAGATCCAATACAAGCCCCTTGAAGATTAATAGAGCCTGCAGAAGAAAGATGAACCCCCAGGGCACCAAAAATTTCCAGAGTTGAAACAGCCTTGTTGCGTGTGCCCTGACCCTGGATTCGAGACCTATAAGAAAAAATACGTACTTCATCTTCAGATGAAAGAACTTTTCCATGATCCAAAATTAAAGCAGGTTTTTTAGATCTCTGCATTCCTGAACCAACAGAGATCAAAACCTTTTTTTTCCCTGAAAAAAGTCCATGTCGATGGTCAGTGTGCTGTGCATCAAAAGATATCTTTCCTGTCTTAGAAACTATTTTCCCATGGCTTCCTTGGTACATTCCTGAATGAATCGTGATATCGTTGGCAACTTCAACAATCCCTTCCTCGTTTACAAAGTCTGCTCTGTTGTTGGTACCGGAATCACCAAAAGAGAAATCACCTTCTACTTTTAAACGTCCCCTGCTTCCTTTGTAGTAACCCGTGCCAATCTTGGCACTTCCCAAGACATTGATAGTTCCCTTTTCATTAATAAGGCCCTCCTTCGTTAAAGACAGTGCCCCCCCTATATTTAGATTGCCTTCTTTATTATCAATTAAGCTCGTACCAACAAAGTCACCCCGGATCTGCATAGATCCTTTATTGGAAACATTACAGCCATGATGTGAGAACTCACCACTTTCAAAGTAGCCTTTATTTAGAAAATTATATGAAAGACTCGTACGGGTTCTTTTATGAATAGTGGTCTGATTTTCGTTTAGAAAATTAGACCAGAGCTGAAGATCAAAGTTTCCGGCTTCCAGTATGCCTGTATTAACAAAATCTACAGAGAACCCCAGGGTGAAATCTTTTCCGGCATAGAAACTCCCCCGGTTCAAGCTTTGACGAGAAGGAACATCCCACAGAAGGGATCCCTGGCTGGATAAAGAACCTTCATTGAGAAAAAGAGGCAAATCACGGCCATGTTGACCTCCATAGGAAACCTCAAGATGATCCTGGACCCGAAAGGAAGCACCTTCCTGAATATGGAAAGAAGGACCTTCGACCTGCTGGTCGCTTTTATCCCCAATAAAAAGAGATTTCCCTCTTATTTTTGATCCTTCCTGCGCCCGGAAAGAGCCACTTACAAGAGTTGATTTGTGGGCAGAAAGATAGGAACCGGCAACAAGATCAAGGGCTTGTCTGGTCCGCACCAAAAAATTTCCCTGGCTGATAAAAGAACCAATCTGAAGGCTGCCATCAGAAGAAATTTGAAGACCTTTAAAGGCACTTCCTTTCAAAACAACCACATCTTTTTGCCGCAGACAAAAACCATTTTGACTCACTTCCACATCAAAAAAGCGATCAAAATCCCCTGAATCAATCAAAGAGCCTGTCTTTTGGAAAGTTGTTGTGGCTTGATTCGGATCAAATTGTAGAAAAGCCTCCTGAACTCTTCCCCCGGAACGTGCTTCCAAACGCCACATTTGATGATAGGCAAGTTCCCCTTCCACAGCTTCCAGAGACACAAAATCGTCTTGGTCAAAAAAGGCCAAAACATTGTGACCTGATAAAACCATCAAAAGATAGCTAAAAAGGGTCAATGACGCGGTTAAGCGCCTGAATATAAAAGGTTTCATCGTCTTTTCCTGTTAAGATACAGCGTCTTTTTTGTCGACTTATTATTTAAAGTGAAGTCATTTTTTGTAGCTCCCTCGATGCTAATTGTCAAACTTTTTATCCAATAGGAAAAAAGTTTGGTGCAGTATTCATGATGGATTAGAACAGGTCAGTTCTTTTTTCTCACCTTAAAAGTTTTGTCTTAAAAAGTAATTGTTTTAATGATGACAGGAGGGTTCATGCAGCAGATATTCAGACTCTAAAGCCACTGGCCCATCTACGTAATTTTAGTACTGGCGCTGTTCGCTTGGAAGATGCCGTCATTGAAGTGAGCGTTTAAAATTGTCTCACAAGAATATCCCCCTCCCTGATGCAGATAAGAGAGGGAGAACAGCAGTACAAACGAGACATTCCTGTCTGCACCTTGACAAGAAAACATCCTTATCAATCACCTAAAGATTGTTCGATTATCTGAATATTCTTGTACACCCTTGGAAGATGCAAATATAGAATATTGCCCGTATTATATACAGTTGTCTCAAAAGATGAAATCTCTGATAATCTATGTAAATGGGCTTTTTTATTACCAAAACTATTAATAAGCTGAGGCACCGAGGCTTTAAAATCCACACAAGCATTAATGAAAGAAACAGCATCTTTTTGAGAGCTTTCAAAACCCATATATTCATCTATATTCTGTAAAATATAATTTGCACTTTCTCTTAGAATAATCAGATAAAATTCTCCGATAATACCTTCAGGAACTGTTGAGAACCTTGAAAAATTTTTCCGGTATGTTTTTTGCATTTCACCTAAAATCCACCTCAGGTTTTTAAAATTCTGCTTTAATAAAACAAGCCCTGGTTTTTTTGGAGGATTCTTTCTTTCCTTACGATATTTTTTATACTCAAAAGCTTTGTCTTCCATCTTTTGCCAGTGAGAGGTAATTTCTGGATCAAAGCGGTAACCTTTACGAACAACACCTGGGAAAACTCCTTTCCACTTCTGCTGATCACGACAAAGTAATTGAAGAAAAAATTTTGAATCAAGAGTTGGACCTTTCTGATTCTGACTGCCAGATTTTCTGGCCAAAAGCTCTTTAAAGTGGTTGACGAGGTCCTCATATTCACTTCTCAAAACGTCTTCTGGATCATTCCATTGCCCTGTTTCAATAAAAATACAAAGGTGTTGAACATACCCTTGAAATCTCTCAAGTATCAATTGTTCCCCATCTGTTAGTGACAAAGCCTCTCCTAATCCACCAGAGACACACTCCTGCCACGTCAACCTGGAAACTCTCTGATCCAGGCGTGCAATAACGGGCTTAACAGCTTTATAGCGCTCTATCAGCTCATCCCAGTGTGCTTTGTCAATTTCCGAAAGCCTTGTTTCCAGTGCTTCCTGGCCATTTTTCTGTCCTTCATGCATAATAGCATCCCGGAGTTTTCCAAACGTGGTAAAAAAATCTCTTAGCTCTTTAGGAGCAAACTCCCTGGAAGCATCCCGTAAATATTTAGAAAGCTCACTATCGACAAAAAGATAATAGAGGCTATAAAGCCTTGATTTTTCTAGCAGGAAAGGAATCTTTTTAGCGAAAACTTCTTTTTGTATTTCAGGACTCCCCCTCATCAAAATATCTGGATTATCAAGAGACTGTCCATAATAATTCAGCTCCCGGATATGGGTTTGCGGCATTCCCAACCCTATAAACAAAGTATACCAGTTCACAAACCTTTGAATTGTGGGGTATTGCCTCCCAGGTTGTATTTCCCTAGCTTTTCCCAGTAAAAAATGAGCCTCCGATGTGACCAGAGTTGTCAAATCCTCTTTTAGATCTTGAAAGTCCTGTAGAAGACCCGGCATTGCCGAAATCATCATTAATCGAATATCTATCTGTTTATTATCGCACGCAAGACGCGCTGCGGAACTAAGACAACTTAGAGTAGACCACGGAATTGATCGCCTTGCGTCCTTTAAAGAGACCGGGAATTGAAAATAGCCCTCTCTTCCTTCAAGACCATATCTATAAGAAATATTACAATAAATCGCATTATGCAGATGTTTTAATAACAGGGCAGTTTCCCGGACAAAATCTAAATACTTTTCTATCCCGGGACTTACAGTATAAGGCTCTGGATGTTCTTCATCGTCGTCATAAAGGTCCCCATAATAGTGATAGTTATAAAAATCATCTTCCGAATCATCTGACTGCTCGTTGACCTTTAAAGTATATTCATAAGCTTCCTTGCTTACTTCTTCGATATTTAGAAATTCTTGTCCTGCAATCTCGGATACTTTAGAAAAAATGGGGATCAACGAATGAATATAGGTATAGTAAAGGTATCTTTTTTCCAAAGTCTGACGTACTTTTGCAAAAACCGGAGCAACTCCCTTAATATCTTTGCTTTCATAAAGACAAATCAGCAGGTGACATAATGGATCAAAAAAGGGACTTTTCCCAATAGCCACCTTGTAGTTAAAATCATCGTCCTCTAACTCTTCATTATATACCTGATCCACAATTTCTCTGAAAATAGGACGAGCAGCATATATTGCATCTATAGCAGTCCTCACAAGAGGTCTTGTCGTAACACTTTCCAATAAATTTGTATGTTCAACAGGAACAATAAAATTTCCTTTTAAATAAGTGCTATAGGAAAAAAGCTCCAAAAAATAATTAGCAATATGATCCCTTATCATAAGAAATTCAGGATCTTCAAAAAATGTTTCATCCTGTTGGCAGGACTCTATTTTGTTACCTAGTTTTTTTATATAAAAAAGAATTTTTTCCTCCAGACGTCTTTCTCCTCTAAGACGCTGGAAACTTCCGGAATCAAATTGCCCTTCACCAAAAGTCAGCTTTAAGGGAATTTTATAGAAGCTTGCAGGGTCTGAAAAATCTATGTCTGATAAATCTATGGCACCACTCATTCCTTCCCTGGCAGAAAAAGAGGCTTCCTGTTCTGGTAATAAAGTGGCGCTTCTCTTTGTTTCATCCGCTTTCTCAGGATAAGAATCAGGACTACAGCTTCCCCTGTTTGTTACAATTAAAAAAGCCACAAAAAAGAGGGTTATTGGAAGCTTCAAAGCTAATCTCGTCATTATTTGATTCTTTCCTTTAATACTATATTTCCGAAGAAACTATTTTCATTGGTTACAAAATACACCTTCACGCTAGACAATATTTTTCCTTTTTGTCAACGACATTGACCGTTACGAATAGCCAAGAACTGTTGCAAGGGATAAAAGCTCTTGTCTTCTAAAGCCCAGCTCATTAATTTGTTCGATTGTCTTATAGGAGAAAAGTCCCCAAACTAATCTGGCGCTCGGATCAAGAGACCCATATTTCCGAGGATTTCCAAGTTTTGAAATTGTTGACGGATCTCTCTCTATTTTGCCCGCAATATCTGCCCGAGAAAGAATACTTACTATTTGAGTGACCAGCGCTCTTTCATATTGCTTTTTAAAAAACTGTGCAAGATAAGACACTACAGGCGATTTTTGATCTTCCACGGCCGCCCCTCTTTTGTCTGTCCCGGCCCGCAAGTCAATCCTGGGCTCATGTTTTGGAAACAATTCTCGCCTAACAGGTGCTTTATTAGGCTTTTGATCGCAGGATTCCTGTTTAACAGGACTTTGCTCAATTGCTTTTTTGGGAGAAGTCCGTTTCCCATTGAAAGTAGCTTTCTTCAACAAAAAAGCTTCATAATGATTAATACGTGCTTGTCCCATAGCTTTTGCAATTCTAATAATAATATTTCCCATACCTGCTCCGTAACGTTCATCCATCAAACGTTCCAATGCTCTTAATTGCTCTTGCACAGACCGACTCTTAATCTGATTCAAACGCCTTACAAGAGGCCCCTTTTCAGGATCACTTTCTTCTTTGTTATCTGTATAAGTAATTCTTAAGGACGAAGGAGGATAGAGCAATTGGCCCCGGAGCTGATAATTTTTGAGATCAAAATAATTAAAAATAGTACAAATAAGGGATATAAAGAGATCGTAATTTGTTTTAGACCCCTTCATATCTAATTGCCTATACAAAGTAATCGCATAGTCGCGATATGAAAAGGGAGATTGAGAGATTTTGCTTGATAATTTTAGAATTTCAAAGAGATTTTCAATACTAAACAAATCCCTTTCCAGATTATACCCTCCCATTTCATGAACTCTGATTGCTGTTTTACTATTTTTGTAGTTCAACATTCTTTGGGGAATCTTCATCAAGACAGGATGCACCGGATCAAAGTGCACGCTTGCACACGAATCTCTGGAATATATTTGCCTCATTATTGCTAAGCTCTCGCACGGCGCATATTTATTGTGACACCCAAATTCAAGTTGACATTCATTTGGCAAAATTAAAAAGCTATAAGGAATGGAAACTTTCCCTTTAGGGACTTTATAAAGACAATTAGGTTCAGAAATATAAGAAGCTCTGAAATCTACCCTGGAAGCTTCTGCACGGGCATAACGGTCTTCTTCAATAACTTGATAAATCCACGCATATTCCGTATGGCTTGTGAACCGATCTGCCTCATATACTACCCGGTGACCTGTTGTAAGAACATCTGGCCCCTGGTCAAGTTCTCTTAACAGGCTCAAATAGTGTGTATAAAGACCTGTTGTTCCTAAAAGTTCTTTTTTTAAAGACTTAAAATCTGATGTAAGACGTAATCCCACAAGATCATCGTCATGGGTTGCTTCATATAGTTGGGCTTGGGGATGTTGCCGTACAAATGAGCCAATAAAAAGATTCCGTGATGGATGTTTTCTTAAGCATTCACGCAGCTCATGATAAGGAACATGGCCTGATTTGCCTTCCTCTTGATTTATCAAGGCCTTTATTTCATCTTCGTATAATTGTCTTTCTTTAATGGAAAGGGACTCATTTAAAAGTTTTTCAATAAGCGAATGCATATATTCGCGTACTTCTTTTATATCAACATCTTTCCATTTTGTATTTGTTCTGGCTTGACTTTCCCAACAAGGCTCCCAAAAACCATTCATAACCATCGATCCTTCGTAGTCATGCCTATATGAAAGCGAGTGGTTTTTGAGGCTAAAAATGGATTCCATACGGTTAGCAAGTAAAACCAACCTCATTCGTCGAGAGAATTCTCCCCGGGATATTTCCGGTGTTGCCCCAAAACTCTCATTCTGGAAAAGATGTATAACAGATCTGATATGTTGCAAATCTTCTGTATAATTCAAGCAACACCCCTGGCTAGGGGCCGGTTCTGTTCTCTCAATTAATTTTAACTTTCCCCGCCAGGGTTTACTGGGTTTTTTGGGAGGTTTTATCCTGAATTTTCTGCTCTGAAAGGGCTCCATAGTGCCTTGGGGGGCAAAGACTCTTTCTTTCTCTAATAATTCAACCATTGATAATTGACGTTGAAATGGTACATGAACCGGTATTTCAGCAACAAAAATAAAATCTTCTTTATCAGAAGCATAACAAAACGAAGAAGAAAAAAGCAGAATAAGTAAAGACGTCATATAAAAAAAGTTCTTTAAAATGACATTTTCTGAAAAGCTTTTTTTTATGAATTTTACTTTATAATAAAAAGAGCCAAGAACATCTTCTTGAGGTTTCAAGCCCTCAAATAATAAAACCATAACTTCTTTCCTTAATACAAAATGGATGAGTTTTTGAACTCTAAAAAATTTTTTTTTAAATAACCCTCCATAAAAACTACCCAATACGACAATTTAAGTAGAAATCACCTAGATTCGAATGCAGTTGCACATAACACATGTTACGAGCTATAAAAAAAGAGCTTTCAAGATTGGAAAAGGGTGTGTAAACTTTTGACTGATAAGAACAATTCTCTCTTGTTGCCAAAAACTTATTATTTAAGATATTTGCAAACGATCGGAAATATTAAATTTACTTTTCGAGAAGTGGATATCCTCGCATTCCTTTTAAATGGACGCTCCTCCAAAAAAATAGCGAATGTTCTTGGTATTTCTCCACGAACAGTTGAAAATCACAGTCGTAATATTATGTTGAAGATCAATTGTAACTCACGAGAAGCAATCATAGACTTTTTAGAACGCTCGGAACAAAAAACATTTATAAAAGAGTACTATGACAAAATTATTTCGCAGACGCAGCTTGAAACGCTACTCCGAACAAGCAACCTTTCAAAAGAAAACTCTCTTTTTACTCTTTCCCTTATTAACTGTTGCGACCCTGGCTTATTTGAAACCTCGATACTCCCCTCTTTCAAACACTATCTTTCGCTTACAGGACTTCAGGTCCACCTTACAAAAGAGAAGCCTCAAGATTTATCTTCCAATACTTTCCAACAAGACATCTCCAAGGGGAAGATACCAATCTATTTTTTATATTTTGGAGAACACCGTGTATCGGAACAGGATATTCAAAGTCTTATAAAAAAAATCATACCAAGAAACAGTTCAAAACATAAGATTTTCCTTGTTCATGATCGACAACCTGACTTTAATATCGATTGCGAATTCCCCCGAATCATAACTCTTCTCAATGATAAGGATAGCTCTTTTTTATTTCTTAACCTCTTCGAACAAATTTTTCCCACTCATCATGAGATATTAAGTAAAATCAAAAATATTCTTCTTCATCCAAAACCAATTCATAAAAAGGAATTGCAACACGATCAACCGGAAGAAAAAAATTCTATTGCCTCTACCACAGAAGCTTCATTCCTTAAAAAAAATATTTACGCCTTATTCTGCCTGGTCGCTTTTCTTTTCACATTTTGGGTGTACAAGCATTACTTTTCATCCAATCAGTTTTCACAAACAAAATTCATTAAAAATCAGCAGAGTATTGACCTTACAACACCCTCTATTTTTTTGGAACGAACTGATCTCTTACACAAAATACACTCAACAATAAACTCTCGTCCTGCCTCGGTCCGTAAACTCGCCCTGGTTGGCATCGGGGGATCTGGTAAAACCATTCTGGCACGTCAACTTGCTAAAATGAAGAACCCTCTCTTAACATGGGAGTTAAATGGAGCATCTCAAGCGACTGCCATAGCCTCCTTAATAGAACTTGCTTTTTTTCTTGCCAAAAATTCTGAGGAGGAAAAAGAAGTGTCGTATCTTCAAAGGAATTGCCAAAATGCCGAAAAATCTCAAAAGTTAATATTCTGGATCCAAAATCGCTTAAAAAGCTATCAATCATGGTTTTTCATCATTGATAATGTTGAAAGGTTAAGTGACATACAACACCTTTTGCCACAGGAAAACCAATCCTGGGGAAATGGAACTGTAATCCTTACAACTCGTAACAGCAATATTCAAAACAACAATTATCTTCACGATGTTTTTCAAGTCCCTGACCTTTCTCCCCGTGAAAAACAAATTCTCTTTGAAAAAATCATGTTTCATGAGACAAAAAATCCCCTTTCTAAAGAGCATAAAAAGCAAATTGAAGGTTTTTTAAGAAAAATACCTCCTTTTCCCTTAGATGTAATCAGTGCAGCCTATTATTTAAAAACAACACATATTTCATATAAGAAGTATATGCACTACCTCAATACAAATCCTTTAGACTTTATCGCTTTGCAAGAAAACCTCTTGAAGGATTCAAATGCTGCAGAGCAAACGCGCTATAAAATTCTAAGTCTTTCCTTTCAACAGTGTTTTGATAATGACTCTGATTCGATGGAGCTTCTTTTCTTTATGGGATTACTTAACTCAAATAATATTCCTCGAGAGCTTCTAATTAACTTTAAAAGTGATCTTATTGTTGATCGTTTTGTATATAAATTAAAGGAATATTCTCTTATTTCTAATATAAGTTATAAGGCAGGTAAAAATATCCCTACACTTTCAATGAATCAGAGCATTCAGGAAATGAGTTATTCCTACTTGATGAATATACTTTCACAAAATCAAAAAAAGAGTTTACTCCCTCTAATGGCAAACGCTTTACAGAAGTCCTTGAAATATTCTATTTCCAGAGAAAATTTCCCTTTAATGAAAATTCTTTCTTATCAAACAGACTCTTTTCTCAAGCATCAACACTTATTAAATTCTGAACTCACAGTTCCTTTGAATATTCACCTCGCCGGTCTACACTTTTATTTAGGCCACTATTCAAAGGCAAAAAAAATTCTTACCCAATGCCTTTCGGACCTTGAAAAATACCATGACCTACCGAATCATGAACTGGCTAACCTTTATTCATACCTTGGAATTGTCGAAAGAGAACTGGGATTTTTTCATAAAGCGAAGCATTATCTTAAAAAGAGTTATAAAATCTATCAGCTTGCCCCACAAAAAAACGCCAAAGGTCTTGCCAGGACCCTGGATTATCTAGGCATTATTTCAAGAGAAAATGGAAACTTTTCAAAATCAAAAGATTACTTTGAAAAGAGCTATAAAATCTATCAAACCCACTTACCAGGTCACCACGAAGGACAGGCACGTGTCCTTGGAGGTATTGGCATAGCTGCAAGAGAAATGGGGGATTTTGACCTTGCAGAACAATACCTGAAATCTTGTTATAATCTTTATCAAGAACATGGTAAAAATAATCATGTTGGTAAAGGTTGGGCACTCATACATCTTGGGAGAGTTTATAAAGAACGCGGCGACTATACTCTTGCAGAAAACCATATAAGAAAGGGAATCGCTTCTTTAGAAAAAACTCTTCTGGAAAAAGATTTTCCCTGGGGGCTCTTATATCTGAGTATGGTTTTAAAGGAACAGGGTCGTTTGGATGAAGCGCAGACCCTGGCAGAAAAATCAGTCGATATTTACAAAAAATCTCTCAAGGCTAATCACGTTTATATTGGGTGGTCTCTTGAAATTCTGGGATCAATTTTTTTAAAACGTCAACATTATTCACAGGCAGAAACATGCCTTTTAAAGGCTTTGACAATTTATAAAGACCAATATAAACAAAATCATTTAGAACTTGCCCGCCTGTTTAACACCCTGGGACATCTATACCTCTTACAAAAAAAGCAACAACAAGCTTATGAATACCTCTCACAGGCCTTTCAAATTTTAAAAAGGAAAGATCATCCAGAACAATATATCTCTCTTGAACGACTTTCAGAACTGGGGCACGCCCCCTGATATCATCCATCAAGGAGGCTAAGTCCTGAATAGACGGCATCGACCATCTCTCAGAGTTTTTGATAGGCTCGCTTGCACGGTTTAAAATTGTTTGGCTACTTATATAATCGTCTTAGATGCTTGGGAATGTCTGATATAGGAGACAAGTTTGAAATGTATATTGTAGCTGGAACAACAGAATAGATTCTAA
>DDGG01000019.1:0-23971 GCA_002337525.1 Alphaproteobacteria bacterium UBA1908
TCTTAAGGCAACTATCATTTTTTTATCGTTCTTACTTCCAGTTCTACCACACTCCTTTTAAGGACTATTTCTAATTTAAAAATAACCCCATGAGAGGTACAATCCTCCATCAAGAGCGAAAAGCTTTTAAATCTTCTCTATAGAAGTGATATTTTATCGGATATCGGCTTTCTAAGATAAAAATGATAAGTGAAAGACGATCATAAAATATTTCTTCCCTCTTGAAATTAAACAAGCTGTATAAATCTTGAAGAAAAATGTCTATAAACGTTGAGGAAATTGGGCAATCAGAGTCACTGTGCGTTAATATTTTTTTAACATTTACATACGTGTTAAGAGTAGGGGCTCAATCTTTTGAAGAGTGATGAGACAAAAAAGGAATAGTTGATTTTCTAACTGGGATATTAAGCCCTAATTCCTGAACAAGATCTTTAGCTTTTTGCTCATTTTCTTCTTGATTTTTCCCTGGTCCAATAATAATTTCTTGAATAGGAAGTTTTTGATCCTTTTGTCCAAATAATACTCGTTTATTTGTGTGAGATGGTGGATTTTGGAGAGGTATTTTAAGTTCTTCTCTATTTTTTTGCATTCTGTTCATTATTTTTTCATTTTCTTGACTGGGGCTAAAAATAAGGCGTACTTCCCTCTCATCAATAAATCCAGGATGTTTTGAAAACCAAGATATACGTATTAATAGTTCTATGGCCCTTTTATGACTATTACAGCCACGATGTTCTATTTCATAACAGTACTTTCTGAAATCTTTAAGATCGTTTGGAAACTCTTTTCGAATATATCCTACGTGATTTTTATAAATTGCTTTATCAAAAAGAAAAGCGCCCAGATCAAAGTTCTTTTCAAATTCTGCGATATTGTGAATCAGATCCTTTGTTTTGAAAACCAGGGCGAAGTTTCCATAGCCTCGCCACATGGTTAAATAGCCATTTTGATAGGCATCTTCTTGATTGTTTATGCCACAAAAAGAAAGAATATAAATTTTCATTCCTTTCACTACAGTAGTGAATATATTGGCCATTCTATATGCTTTTTCTTCTTTTTTTATAAGATGTTCCAACAGTTCTTCAAAAACTTTTTCTGAGTAACTAATTTCAGCTTTATCATTAAGGTTAAAGGCATCAGTGGCCCAAAGAGTTTGGCTGCTTAGAATGCCTTTTAATCCTGTATCATCTGTATAATGCTGAACAAAAGGAAATTTTTTTGCAATTTCACTATCCCTTTTAGAGGGTGCTTGGTTTTGTGTAGGTGTCATTCTAAGGGTGACTTTTTTGTTGTGCGCTTAATAGGACATAGAATTTATCAATAACCTGTTGTTCAATCTTGATTTTTTCAGGAATAGGAGATGGAAACCGTAGCACAAGGTTTAAATGTTCATGATCAATGGGCTGAAGGAGTATTCTGGGTTGAACAGTGAGTCCAGAAATGCCATTTTTACGAGAAAACTTTTTGAATTTTTCTTCTGCGCTTTTAAGATAGGGTTTTGATAATTCTGTGACAAAATCTAATAGAGAAGCTTTTAGAACTTCCGAGTACTCTTTTACTTCCAGAGGAAGTGAGATGGTATGAAAGGTAAAGTCTCCCACAGCGCCTTCATTAACCAGAGGATAAGTGAAAAAGTAATTATTGGGTAAATGGGTAATACGTCCTGTTCTTTGCCCACATTCGCCAACTTCCAACAGGTCTGTATTAAAGAACCCGATCCGCATGACATCCCCTTTGATATGATTAATTTCAATGCGGTCTCCAACATCAAGCAGATCGGTGGAAGAACGAATAAATCCTCCGGTAAGCATCGTAATAATTTCTTTTATAGAAACAACAACAGCAACCGCAATGGCTGCAATAGAAAGCGCAAAAGATTGTATTTGTGGAATCCAGACTGTGATAATGGAGAGTGTAATAAGAGCAATGAAGACATTGCGGACATGGGTGTTAACCCGCAGATAAACTTTTTCTGATTGCCACTTCTTTTTTGCCAGAAATTTTAAGAAGAGACTTTGCAAAACCATTAATGTCACAATAATAATGCATGTTATGAGAATATTCTTAAGAGGAAACTCGCTATTGATAAAATCTAACATATATACCTTTCATGAGATGCAATGAGGTCAGGCATTTAAAGTGATTCGAGTATGTAAAAATTATAGCTTTATTTTAGGATAAAGCAGCTTTGTTATGCAATCATAAAACCAGGGAAAAAATTTACTCTTTCAACTCATGTTTTAATCATAAACTTTCTATACATATAATTTTCCTTATGATTGCGACAAGTTGGAATGAGATTCAAAACTTGATGAATGACTCAAAACAGGATAAAAAAAGAAAGGTTTTAAAATGGTGCCGCCGGGGAGAATTGAACTCCCGGCCTCACCCTTACCAAGGGTGCGCTCTACCACTGAGCTACGGCGGCTAACCCAACCTTTCAGGAAGGGTAGTGAACAATATCGAATTCATGAAAAGGATGCAAGATGCAAGATCCCAAAACCCCTAAAAAACCAATTACGAAGGAAGAACGCCTTGCCGCTGCCCTTCGTGCCAATTTAAAGCGCCGAAAACAACAACAACGCGATCGAGCAGAAGATAAAAAAGAAGAGAGGCCAACCTTTGAGAAGGTCTCACCAGAAAACTCCGAAACTGCAGATGAAAAAGGCAAGGCCTGGATTTTCTAGGGAGAAAAACGATTACTTAAAGCATAGACGGAAATCAAAAGCAGGGAGCAAAGAAGGCTTTTCTATTCAATCTTGAAAGTTCTTTTAATCAAAAGGTCTCCGCCTGGTTTTTGTGAGAAGGGGACCTGAGTTGTAAAGCACGAGACTTAATCTGACATTTTGATTAGAATCGTTCAAAATGGAGATTACAGAAATGAATAACATTGAACAGAAGATCATCAAACCGAAACTGGGAGTTTTGGAGTTAGCAAAGCAGCTTGGGAGTGTCTCTCAAGCCTGTAAGGCAATGGGCTATAGCCGTGACAGTTTTTATCGTTTTAAGAAGCTATACGAGAATGGTGGTGAGGAGGCTCTTCGTGAGATCAGTAAGAAGAAACCTATTATCAAGAACCGTGTTCCTGAACATGTTGAGAAGTCTGTCGTGGAACTGGCCATTGAGAACCCCGCTTTAGGTCGACTTCGGGCTTCACAAGAATTACTGCAACGAGGCATTATTGTCTCCAGCGGCGGTGTGCGGTCTATCTGGTTACGCCATGATCTGGAAACTATGAAGAAGCGCCTGAAAGCCCTGGAAGCCAAATCTGCCCAAGAGGGAACAGTCCTCACTGAGGAGCAAATTGCGGCGCTGGAGAAAATGAAGTCACAGAAAGAAGCCCATGGTGAGATTGAAACCTATCACCCTGGCTATCTTGGGTCGCAAGATACCTACTTCGTCGGCACGATGAAAGGTGTTGGTCGTATCTACCAGCAGACTTTCATTGACACCTACTCACGTGTTGCCCAGACAAAGCTCTATCTTGAAAAGACAGCCATCACTGCTGCAGATATACTTAATGATAGAGTCATTCCTTTTTTTGATGAGCAAGGCGTTGACCTTCTGCGTATCCTGACGGACCGTGGGACGGAATATTGCGGTAAGGTTGAGAATCACAGCTATCAACTTTATCTGGCCATGGAGGATATTGATCACTCAAAGACCAAGGCCAATCATCCACAAACCAATGGTATCTGTGAACGTTTCCATAAAACCATGAAGCAGGAATTCTATGATATTGCTTTCAGAAAGAAAATTTACACTTCACTGGAAGAATTACAGATTGACGTAGATCATTGGATAGACAAATATAATGAAAGAAGGCCTCATTCTGGAAAACATTGCTATGGAAAAACACCTATGCAAACGTTCCATGAAGCAAAGCATTTAGCAACAGAGAAGATCATTCCTGGTGCTGAATCATCGGACAGCACAAATAATCTCACATGTGCTGCCTGATGTGTCCGTCAGATCAAGTCTCGCGCTTTACACCTGAGTTCAGTTTTCCTGTCGTTATTCAAGCGGTTAAATTATCCCAAAAGCCTTTAATCTTCTTTAGAAAACTATCACTTTGCGGATTGTTATTTGCTTTTTCAGAAAGTTTTGAAAATTCTTTAAGGATCTCTTTCTGACGAGGCGTTAACTTCACAGGTGTTTCGACTTGCGCCTGAACATACAAATCTCCTCTCAGGCTTCTACGCAGTTGGCTCATTCCCTTTCCCTTGAGACGGAACATTTTGCCTGATTGAGTTCCTTCAGGAATTGTTACACGGGCTTTTCCACCTTCTATAGTGGGGACATCTATACTTCCCCCGAGAGTTGCAGTGATCATGGGAATAGGGACCTCTGAATAAAGAGTTGCTCCTTCCCTTTTGAAAAAGTCATGTTTTTTAACGCTTACAAAAACGTATAAATCTCCTGCGGGTCCCCCACGAAGTCCTGCTTCTCCTTCTCCTTGCAAACGAATACGTGATCCATCTTCAATACCGGCTGGAATCGAAACATTCAAAGAGCGTTTGCCCTGTTTTCTTCCCTGTCCATAGCAGTTTTTGCAAGGTTTTTCAATGACCTGACCTGCGCCGCTGCAGCGTGAGCAAGTTCGCTCCATAGTGAAGAATCCTTGACGTGTTCGCACCATGCCGGCTCCATGACAGAGCGGACAAGTTGTGCTTTTCGAGCCTTTTTCGGCACCACTGCCATTACAGTCATCGCATTTTAAAGAGGAACTAATAGAGACTTTGGATTGATGTCCTTTAAAGGCCTGCTCAAGGGTAATTGATAAATCGTAGCGAAGGTCAGCGCCCTGTTGAGCACCAGATGTGCCATGTCGACTACTTCCTTGACGAGCGCCTCCTCCCATAAAGTCTCCAAAAACTTCTTCAAAAATATCAGAAAAGCCTGCGCCTCCGGCATGAAATCCTCCTCTGGGGCCTCCATGACCGCCACCGCCCATGGATGGATCAAAAGCCGCATGACCATATTGATCATAAGCTGCTCGTTTTTCCTTATCTTTTAAAACTTCATAGGCTTCATTCAATTCCTTGAACTTTGTTTCGGCGTTTTTATCATCAGCATTTCTATCTGGGTGATATTTCATTGCCAGTTTTCGATAAGATTTCTTTATCTCATCATCGCTAGCCCCTTTTGAAACTCCCAGGATTTCATAATAATCACGCTTGGACATTGTTAATAACCACTCTATTTTTAATTATGCTTTCCTGAAAAAGACTTTTTTCTTTCTCAAAAATCTTTCAGGAAAGACGTTAAAAACCAATTTTAAACATTCTCTACACCTGTTTTAGGTCCGCCAGGTGAAAACGGTAAATATGTAAAAAGTCCCTCTGCTGACTGCAAAGAGACTTCTAAAAACGATCTTGTGTAGAATAAGCCAGGAGGCTTTCCAAAGTAACGCACAGTTTGTTCAAGCAGAACCGTATTTTTCCAAGAAAAGCCTTTAAAGCCCCGGCGATTCAATCGCCTCAAAACAAAAAGAAGTTCCTTTATGCCTGTTTTTGATCTGAATCATCGACGTCTTCAAAGTCTGCGTCAACAACCTCCCCTTCAACAGGTTTATCATCAGAATCGTTAGAAGCTTCTTCGGTATTTGCTGTCGCGGCAGCCTCCTGGCTTGCCTTATAAACAGCTTCACCCAATTTCATCGCAGATTCCGTTAGCTTTTGAGTTTTTGCACGGATATCTTCGATATCATCGCCCTCTGCCGCTTCTTTTAAAGCTTTTGCATCGGTCTCTATGGTTTCTTTGTCAGACGTTTCGATTTTGTCACCATGTTCTGAAAGGCTTTTTTCTGTCGAATGAACCAGGGCCTCTGCCTGGTTTTTTACATCAACAAGTTCACGGCGTTTCTTGTCTTCTTCAGCATGCGCTTCAGCGTCTTTAACCATTTTCTCAATATCATCATCGGAAAGCCCGCCAGAGGCCTGAATGCTGATTTGTTGTTCTTTTCCGGTCGCTTTATCCTTGGCAGAAACGTTGACAATACCATTGGCGTCAATATCAAAAGTGACTTCAATTTGAGGCATGCCACGAGGTGCTGGTGGAATACCAACCAGATCAAACTGTCCTAAAACTTTGTTATCAGCTGCCATTTCACGCTCTCCCTGGAAAACACGAATTGTTACAGCCGATTGATTATCATCTGCCGTTGAAAACACCTGGCTTTTGCGTGTTGGAATTGTTGTGTTGCGATCAATCAGGCGGGTAAAGACACCTCCCAGCGTTTCAATTCCCAACGATAAAGGCGTAACATCCAAAAGCAGAACATCTTTAACATCACCTTGCAAAACACCTGCCTGAATAGCGGCTCCCATAGCAACGACTTCATCAGGGTTCACACCACGGTGAGGTTCGCGCCCAAAAAATTCTTTGACGGCCTCAATCACTTTTGGCATTCGCGTCATTCCACCTACAAGAACGACTTCTGAAATATCACTGGCTTTAAGTCCCGCATCTTTCAAAGCTTTTTTACAAGGTTCTATTGTCCTTTTAATTAAATCTCCGACAATCGTCTCAAGCTTTGCACGTGTCATTTTAATGTTAAGGTGTTTTGGGCCGGAGGCATCCGCTGTTACATAAGGCAAATTGACTTCTGTCTGGGTTGCACTTGACAGTTCAATTTTGGCTTTTTCTGCCGCTTCTTTCAAACGCTGTAATGCCAAACGGTCTTTACGCAAGTCAACGCCTTGTTCTTTATTGAACTCGTCGGCAAGATAGTCGATAATCATATTATCGAAATCTTCTCCCCCAAGGAATGTGTCCCCATTCGTTGACTTTACTTCGAACACACCATCACCAATTTCAAGGATTGAGACGTCAAAAGTACCACCACCGAGATCATAGACAGCTATTGTCCCTGAATTTTTCTTATCAAGACCATAGGCAAGAGCCGCTGCTGTTGGCTCATTAATAATGCGAAGAACTTCAAGTCCGGCAATCTTGCCTGCATCTTTCGTTGCTTGACGCTGGGCATCATTAAAATATGCAGGTACAGTAATCACGGCTTGCTTAACATCTTCTCCAAGAAATTTTTCTGCTGTTTCTTTCATCTTCTGAAGAATAAAAGCGCTAACCTGGCTTGGGCTATATTTATCACCTCGGGCTTCGACCCAGGCATCACCAGAACCAGAGTCCACAATAGAGTAGGGAACAACGTCCATATCTTTTTTTGTAGTAGGATCATTAAAACGACGTCCAATAAGACGCTTAATCGCAAAAAGAGTATTTTCAGGGTTGGTTACAGCCTGACGCTTTGCCGGTTGGCCAACAAGTTTTTCCTTGTCTTCGGTAAAAGCAACCATTGAAGGTGTTGTACGAAGCCCTTCAGCGTTTTCAACAACGCGTGCTTCCTTACCATCCATTACTGAAACACATGAATTTGTGGTACCAAGATCGATACCAATGACTTTAGCCATAAGTTTTCTCCTTTTTAGCAAGTACCAGCCGCCTCTACAATTGAGCACAGTCCGGTCTCCTATTCATAAACCTGTCTTATTGAGGAGACAGGGTTGTCAACAATAATTTGCCAACGAGAAAAGTATAGTCCAAAACATCCTTTTTTTCAAGGTAGTTCCTTTTAAAAAACATATTTTTTTTAAATATTTTAACCAGAACAGGAATGTACAATCTTTTTATTCCCGGTTATACTCTTGAAATATGTTTCAGCTTTATTCTACGTCGTTTACGTCATTAAGTCAGTCAGGAGTTTTCAATGATCCGCAAAATTGCTTTTAGTGTTCTCGGCTTTATTGCTCTCTTGATTCTGACAGCGATTATCGTCCCGTTCTTTGTTGACCTTAACAGTTATAAAGGCCAGATTCAGCAGAAAACAAGGGAGACGATTGGAAGAGACCTTCTCCTGGAAGGCCCCATTAGTTTATCTCTTCTTCCAAGTCCCTCTGTTACAATGGAAAAAGTCCATTTATCCAACGTAAACGATGCCAGCACGCCAACGATGGCTTCTCTTGAAAAAGTTAGAATCGATGTCGCTTTGTTCCCCCTTCTGACAAAAAAGCTTAAAGTCACAACAGTTCAACTTGTAAAGCCTGTCATCCATTTGCAAAAGTTTAGGAACGGTTCAAATAACTGGACATTTACGTCTGTTGTAAAAGAAGAAAACTCTCCTGCTGAGGAAAAAGACTCTAAAGATCAAAGCAGTTTTGACTTTTCCTTTGATCATATTGAGGTGATTAAAGCTGATATTCACTACAAAGAAGGCAAAACAAGTCATAGCATTAAAGATCTAACAACCCATCTTAAAATTGAAGACTTAAAAGGTCCCCTTAAAGCAGAAGGTTTTTTGAAAGCTTTAGATCACGATATTCATTTCGATATCAAGGTTAAAGAGATCGGTGACAAAACACCTGTCAAACTGGAACTGGAGACGATGGGAATTGACCTCGAACTGGAAGGAGATTTTGTCCAGGCAGAAGCGACTTTTCAGGGAGATCTGAAAATCTCGGGAGATACAAAGTCGATTGAGAAAACTTTTCAAAATAAAATTGATGTTCCTGACTTCCTTGGAGAAAAGCTATCACTCTCGGGTTTTGTAAAAGCGAATGAAACTTCTATTGAAATCCAGAATTTGTCTTTTGTGGCGGATGAAGAAAAACTGACAGGTAATTTTTCAGTTGCATTGAACCCTCTCTCATTTTCTGGTCGTCTAAGAGGATTGCCGGGACAGTTATCACTTACACTTTCTGGTAGACCTGAAAATAAAGGACTGTCTGGTCAGCTCGAGCTATCTTTAGCGTCTCCAAAGAAATTTTTCGCGTGGGTTGATATTAAACCTCCTAAAAACATAGACTTTTCAGGATTATCCTTCACGACAGCATTCCACCAAACAGAAAGCATTTCCTCCCTTACTTCTTTTAATGGGAAAATGGGACAGTTACACTTGTCGGGAAGTGCATCTTATGCTTCAAAAAATAAGACAGCACGATATCATTTGAGAAGTGCAGGGCTTGAAACTATCTTGAAAGCTTTTGATATTGACCCGGGTGTTAATCTCTCGTCTATTGATCTCAAAGGTCAGACACGTCTGGCAGACAAAAATCAAAAACTTACAACACAAACAACATTAGATCTTCCAGGAGGAAGTGTTTTTCTGGATGGTGCAATAGTTCCTGAAAAAAAGGGGATTCCAACGCTGAACCTCAAGACTGAGACGACTATCACAGACCCAAATACATTGTTAAATATTAAATCTTTTAAAGGACTTGCTTTGAAGGCCCTGATAAAGCATCAAAACAGAACTCTTTCCCTTGAAAATCTTTCAGCGTCTATCGGTATGGGGCAAGGGTCTGTTTCTTTGACTGGAGGCACCAGTATAGCTCTTGCGGGTACGCCAAAGGTAACGGGAAAACTTGCTTTTAGCCCTCTTAATTTATCGAAGATTTTTCCTGAGAAGCAATCCCGGCAAAAGTCGTCTACTACCTCTGGAAAAAATCAAGCTTCACCATCTTCCCCCGGGGCTTCTCGTTGGTCATCGGATCCTATTGATTTATCGTTCTTAAACAATTTTAAGGGGGATTTTACTCTATCGTGCCCTTCTATAACTTTTAGAGACCATGTCCTTAATAACCTTTCGGCAAAAGCAACACTGGAGGGTGGCCTTCTGGAAATTCCTGCTCTCACAGGTCAAGTCCATGGAGGACAATTGAATCTTGGGCTTTCAGTTAAGGGAGGAAAGAAATCAACTCTTAAATTAAGGTCAAGTCTGGATGATCTGTCACTTAAAAGGGCCTTTTCAAGAATGCAAGATGAGAAGATTCGTCTAACTCACGGGAATCTGGATGGCCTTATCAACATGACAACAACCGGTAGTAGTCTTCGAGATTTTATTTCTAACCTGGATGGTCTTGTGAATCTAAAAGCGACCAAAGGTATTGTTGATGGTTTTGACTTGAAAAATATTAGTCATAAATTAAAAAGTTTAAATACGCTGGATGCTTTCACAAATCTGTTTAAGGCTGCCATGTCTTCTGGTCAGACTCGTTTTTCCGAGTTTTCCCTGGCAATTGCCTTCCAGAAGGGAGTCGGCCGGATTAATAAATTGATTCTGATCGCTGATGGAGGGCAGGGACACGGTTCAGGCCAGCTTAATTTGCCGCGCTATTATATGAATATAGCAACAGAATTCCGCCTGACAGAAAATGATAAACTCCCTCCCTTTAAAATGACATTGAAGGGGCCTCTTGACAGCCCTGAAAAAGAGTTTGATATAGGCGATCTTGAAGCGTACCTTGCAAAAAATGTTTTCAAGAAAATCATTGGAGGTGTTGCAGGAGGACCACTTGGAGTTGTTGTTTCAGATCTGCTCGGCAATATGACAGAAGGGTCTCCCGATAAATCATCATCAGACCCTGAAAAATCAGACAAGACTTCCTCTCAAAAAAATTCTAACCCGGTTGAAGATATTGTAGAGGCCCCCGCAAAAGCTGTTGGCAATTTAATAAAGGGTTTGTTCTAAATGTTCCTCTTTTTCAGAAACCTGATGCTAGGGTTTCTTGTCTTGCCAACATCCGCCGTTGCATCTGGTACGTCTCTTCCTGGTCACGAACTTTCTATTCTATGGTCTGTGCCCTTTGCAGGTATTTTGCTAACACTGTCACTAGCGCCACTCGCTATTCCAAAAATCTGGCATTCATATTATGGGAGACTTAGTCTTGGCTGGGCCCTTGCAGCGCTGATCCCCATGACACTTTTTTATGGCGTTGAGGTCATGCTGTACGAAACCTTACATACGTATTTATTGCATTTTATTCCCTTTATTATCTTAATTGGTGCTCTCTATACGATAAGTGGAGGAGTCAAAATAGATCTTCATTTTCCTGCGACACCGACAACAAATACTCTGCTTTTGTTGATTGCTAGTCTTATTGCAAGTTTAATAGGGACAACAGGTGCGGCCATGTTATTCATCCGTCCCTTACTTGTCATTAACAAAGATAGAACCTACAAAACACATACTGTTATTTTCTTCATCTTGCTGGTTTGTAATATTGGAGGTGCTTTGACTGCCCTTGGGGACCCACCTCTTTTTCTCGGTTTTCTAAACGGTATTGATTTCTTTTGGCCTACTAAAGCTCTCTTTTTACCTTTTGTTCTTGTTTCTGTTCCCTTGTTAATAACTTACTTTGTAATCGATAGTATCTTTGCCCAAAAAGATATCAACATAAGGAATTCGTTACAAAAATCTTCCACTTGTCTTGACAAACCCGAGACAAAATCTTTTAAGCGCCTGAAACTTTCAGGAAAAAGAAACCTGATTTTTCTTGCCGTTGCAATTGCCAGTGTTCTATTAAGCGGTCTCTGGAAATCCACTTTTTCTTTTTCCATTTTCGGTATTTCTGTGGGGCTTGAGAGCTTGACGCGGGACGGCTTGCTTTTACTGATGAGCTGGTGCTCCTGGACTTTCGGTTCTAAAGCTGCTCGTCAAGATAATCATTTTACCTGGGAACCTTTATTAGAAGTTGCCCGTCTTTTTGCTGCCATCTTTATTACAGCTGCCCCGGTCATTGCTATTTTAAAAGCCGGAGAAAATGGCAGTTTTAAGGCATTAATGGAAATGGTAACAATCGATGGTGCCCCTGCTAATGCAATGTACTTTTGGCTGACCGGGACTCTTTCAGCCTTTCTTGATAATGCTCCAACTTATTTGGTCTTTTTCAATATGGCAGGGGGAGATCCTGCAGTTCTTATGGGGCCTCTTTCACAAACTTTAGCAGCTTTGTCAACAGGAGCTGTTTTCATGGGGGCCTTAACTTATATAGGAAATGCTCCCAATTTTATGGTTAAATCTATCGCAGAAAGTAAGGATGTGACTATGCCCGGCTTTTTTGGATATATGATTTGGTCCTGTGGATTACTTTTACCCTTGTTTTTAATCCTGACTTTTGTTTTATTCTAAGGCTCCTGGACTTTTTAAAAAGTGTTTGTACAGTTGGAAAGCTAATCGTATGTCTGATTTATTTGAACTCTCTGCTAAAACCCCTAAAACGGGTCCTGAAAAAGAAAATGTCTTCCGCTCTTCTCGTCTTGCAAAACTTGAGTCTGTTCGTGATCGTGGCATTAATCCCTATCCATCAAAGTTTAATAAATCCCACTGTTTAAGCCAGCTTCAGGAAGCATATAAATCTCTTGCCGATGATGAAGTTACCGAAGATCGCGTCCAGGTTGCAGGACGTATTCGATCTCTTCGTAATAGCGGTATGTTTATTGATCTTCATGATACAGAAAACAAGATTCAGATCTTCTGTCATAAATCAATTCTTGAAGAAGACCAATTAGACCTTGTTAGGCTTCTTGAAGTTGGGGATTTTATTGGCATTCATGGACTGATCCGCCGCACAAAGCGAGGAGAACTGACGATCAATGCAGAGAAAGTGACTCTTCTTTCTAAAAGTCTTTTACCCTTGCCTGAAAAATATCATGGCCTTAGTGATGTAGAAATTCGTTATCGCCAGCGTTACCTTGATCTTATCATGAATCCTGAAAGTCGTGATACTCTTCGTTTGCGATCCTGCATTGTCACTGCTGTCAGGGATATATTGATTGAAAAAGGCTTTCTGGAAGTTGAAACGCCCATGCTTCAAACAATTGCAGGGGGGGCTAGTGCCAAACCTTTTATCACGCATCATAATGCACTCGATATCCCCCTTTATATGCGTATTGCGCCGGAACTTTTCCTGAAAAGATTGATTGTCGGGGGTCTTGGAGAAAAACTTTTTGAAATTAATCGCAATTTTCGTAATGAAGGTGTCTCAACGCGTCACAACCCCGAATTTACGATGCTGGAGCTTTATGAAGCCTATGCCAATGGAGATGATATGATGGGCATTGCAGAAGACATTGTTTCAGGGGTCGCTGAAAAAGTATTTGGAAAGACAACTTTCACTTATGGTGACCACGAACTTTGTTTTAAAGCTCCCTGGAAACGTACGCCGATGCTGACTCTTGTAAAGGAAGCAACAGGTCTGGACCTTGGCTCTTCTTCTGAAGAAGAAGCCCACAAAGCTGCCACAAATCTTGGTTTGTCGATTAACCCCAAATCAAACTGGGGGCAGATTGTTGAAGAAGTTTTTGCAGAAAAGGTCGAGTCAACGCTGATCCAGCCTACTTTTGTGACTGAGTTTCCTCGTGATATCTCTCCCCTGGCCAAAGTGCATCCGCACAATGATCGTCTGACAGAGCGCTTTGAGCTTTTTGTGAATGGTATTGAGCTTGCTAATGGATTTTCCGAATTAACCGATCCTCTTGACCAGCGGCACCGTTTTGAAGAGCAAGTTGCGGCCAAAACAGCTGGTGATGATGAAGCTCATGCCATGGACGAAGACTTCCTGACGGCTCTTGAATACGGTATGCCGCCCACTGGTGGTTTGGGAATTGGAATTGATCGTCTTGTTATGTTTTTAACCAATGCACAAAGTATTCGTGACGTGATTGCTTTCCCAACTATGAAGCCAAAAGATTAAAACTTTGGTATTGTCGTTGGAAGAGTATCTTTCGTCGACTCACTTGACGAGATAAAAATCTGATTTGCCTTTTCAAAAGAGGCTACAGCCTCTTTTGAATTCAGATGTAAAAGTCACTTTAGAGAAATCTCGATAAGAAAATAACGAGCCTAACACCTGGTGTTATGTTGTCCAGGAGGAAAGAACCCCTCTTATCTTTTGTTCAAGAGACTTTCGTAGTTTCTGGCTTTGACTTTGGCACTATTGGAGGTGTTTCAGAAGGGTTTGTATCATTTGGTGATTCTTGATTTCCTTCACTCAAAGTCCCGGCAACCTCTTTATTCAGGGCAGGCAGGACCTGATGATTTTTAAATTTCTTGTCAATTTTATTTTTTAGAACTCTGAAGGCAGCCATATCTTTTTTACCAAGTTTGGCAACTGGCATCGATTTAATATGTTTCGGATTAATCTGTTTTCCACGGCGCAAAAGCTCGTAATGAAGATGAGCTCCTGTTACGCGGCCGGTTGCCCCAACATATCCAATAACTTGACCTTGGCGAACACGTCTGCCTGCTTTAATACCCTTTGCGTACCGACTGAGGTGTGCGTACGCCGTTGAATATTCGCTATTATGTTTTATGCGAATATAATTACCATATGAACTCCACCTGGCGGCTTTCTCAACAACACCATCTCCTGCAGCCATAATCGGTGTTCCTTTAGGTGCCGCAAAATCGACACCTTTATGCATCTTTGTGAATCCTAAAACAGGATGGCGACGACGGCCAAAACCATCTGAAATTCGGGCACCATCAATAGGCGTTCTTAACAAACCTTTTTTAACACTCTCGCCCTTTTCATTAAAATAGCCTTCAGATCCTGTTGAGGGCTGAAAACGATAAAGACGAAGTTCTTGACCATGAAGTTTCAAGTAAGCAAAGGCTAAATCGCCAGATTCTTCACGTAATGTATCGGGATCAGAGTACGTATCATAAATCAGGCCATATTCATCACCTTTTTGAAAGGACCTTTGAAAGTCGACATCAAAACTAAAAGCCTTGATCATATTATGAAGAATACGCGCAGGCACTCCCTGACGACCTGCATCCAAATAAAGACTATCTTGTATATGCCCCTTAATAACTTTGACCTCATGTGTCAGAACTTTTTCTTCTTTACGTGCTTTATAAAGTCCATTTTCTCCGCGCTCTACAGTAATTTCTTCTTCCAGAGAAGGACGGATATAAAGCTTGATCAGATCGCGTATCATCTCTGGATTATTGCGAACAGGAATATAGGTAATATAAAGCTCATGCTCTGGCCGTAAATCGCGAGGATTAAAAACCTTACTAAGCGCTTTAATGATTTCGTAAGACTGACTTGACGTTATTTTTGATCGCGATAAAACACTTGATAATGTGTCTCCTCGCATCACCTGAAGGGTTTCATCGACTGGACAGGGTTCACCCTCTTCCGTCACACAAATTTCCTCTTGTGCTTCGGTATCATCTGTGTCAGTTGTTTCCTGGACAGGAGTCGACGCAGAGACATTATCTCTCTCAATGATTGGTTCATGATGGGCTCTGAAAAAATCGACTAACGCAATCGTAATCGCGAGGAAAAGACAAAGGGCTCCGGCAACAAAACGAATTTGAGTACGTGCCATCATAAGGAGTAAACTTTCAAAAAGGTCATGTGTAAATTACAAAGTGAGTTGGCTCTATTAAACGATACGCTACCTTAAACATTTCTTTGCAAAAGGTCCAGAACCAATAGAAAGGACGTTTTAAAAGGTTCAATTCTTTTCTGTGAAGGTTTTTAATTCCCTGATTGCCGGCACTGAATCCAAAGTTATTTTCCATAGCGGTTGAGGCAGTTTGAGCGGCGGGGATTGAGTCCACAGAACTGGCAGAGCCTTTCATGCCTTCGTATTCGCAGGGCTGGGCAGAAATAATCTGCCTTATAAGGGCTTGAGCTGAGTGCGGGGAAAGTTGCACGCTCAGTTCTTGGGAGAGGGTGAAAAGAAAGCTCGCCTCCTTGCTCGACAGATTCTTCAGAGCCTGTCTGTAAAACGAAGACCATAACTTATCCTGAAGAATCACTCTTTGAAGGTGTTGCCTTATCAAGCTTCCATAGGGTTGCGTAACTTTGTGGCGCATTGCCAGGCCATAAAGTGGGTTGCATGAATTAGGCAGACGGAGATGTAAACATAGCGCGTCATGCCGGCCATGGAGAGAACGAAAAGTAATAGCATCATTCCAAAGGCCGGCGTTAGCATATAGAGGATGGGTAAAGCTTCCGGGGCTATTTTACGTGCTCTCCAGGCCAGAAAAGCATAATAACCTCCCAGTAGGAATGCAGGCAGGGGAGAAAGTAGTAAAAAACTTAAAACCCTTGTAAGGCTATGAGTTACTTTATAAAAAGTTGTTTCTTCGGAAAAACAAGATCGAATAGATTGTTTGATTTCTGAAAACCTTGGTATACCCACGACAGTGCTATCCAGATTTTTCAAACGATGCCCTAGGTAGTCAAGGGGATGCTTTAGAATGGTTAGGGCCCATGTTTTCCAAAGGGCTTCTCTTTCTTTTTCGTTTTTTCCCTTGGTTAAGACAGGCTGTTGGTCAAACGTCAGCCTATCAACATAATTTCGGGAAAACTTGTCCTTCATGTCTTGAAAGGAATAGCCTGGACCTTTGTTGGCATCAGGAATATAGCTTTCGTCATTTGCAAGACTGATGGCAGCCAAATCAAAAAGTTTTACCAGTTGCCATGAATGGTCCTCTTGTTTGGGGGGAACAAGCGCGGTGTTGATATAGGTAAGAGCACCGTAAAAAAGACCACTCACAAACAGCAGGATCATGCTCTTTTTAAGGGTGGTTTTTTCCGAGAATGAAAGTTGATGTATAACATACCAAAACAGAAAGACGGGAGCTAGGTACTGTCCATGAAATTTCACAGAGGTGCCATACAGCAAAATGATAAAGAAGAGAAGGCTTTCCCGGAAGGTTAGTTTTCTTTCTTGTATATGGGCTTTGGTCAGTAAAGCTGCGGAGAATAAAAATGAATAGGCATAGTGGATGTCTTTTAAAATAGTATACTCATAAACCAGAACGCCAGGTATCCAGGGTAATGCCAGAAAAGCCCAGGCTCCGCGTTTTTCCTGAAACGTTTGATAAAAAATAAAGGATGCCCCATAAATTAGCAGGAATTGCAAAACCATCATCAGGCCTGATTCGGGGTAAAGATAATCCAGATGACGCCATATGAGAGACATCACAGGAGGGTGGTGATCTGAATAGATTCCCGCTTTTGCTTGTATATATTGAACACTTGCATCAGAGGTCATTATGCCTGGCCAAAAAAGAAGGGTGGCGACTCCGAAACTTAACAAAAATAAAAAAGGACAGTATTTTTGAATGGCTTTGTTTGGGAGTTTCATTTGGTTCTAACCTTTTTGTCATACCGTACGGGGATATCGCACTATAAAGATTTATGGAAGATTAGGTTACAAATAGTTTTAGAATCAAGTGCAAAAATACCTACACAGAAAATCTGGCCAGTTTTTTTGGAACAGGGAGAAATATCAGTATGGATATTTTCTTCAGGTAGCCTCCCCGGTTATCTGGAAGCCGCCCTCCAGGAACGGAGAATGCGATTTTTTCTGCACTCCGCTTGAGCCCTGATAAAATCAATCTTGTTTGATCTGGCAGCTGAAATTTGCAGTTGACCTTCCTCTTTCTTCTTTTTGTTCCCTGGATAAAGTACTTCTGAAACTTGGGGTTGAAAGGATTGACTCCTGCCTTGATTTTGTGATTCGGCAATGACTTCTCCGGTGACCGCTCCAATTGCGCCAGAGATTGCTCCTCCTCCCGCATCATGGTTAAGAGATCCCCGAATGGCGCCCGTCATCGCTCCTGTCAGAGCGTGAGCGACCTTATGGGTGACATAATTCAGATTTCCGTCAGGAGTGCCATATTCGTCCCCTATTTTTTGGGAGACCTCCCTACCGATCGTATGAGCGGCTGTGTCCGCGGCCGCGGACACAGATCTGGCGGCCTTGAGATGTAGCTTGCCCTCCTGCGATCGCAGGGTAGCTTTTTGATCGGTATCAAGCACGTTGGCCTGGTTGGTGTTGTCGCCCCGACTGGAGAGGAGGATATCCCCCTGTCCGGTAAAGGTGTTGCTTCGGACCTGAACCTTTTGGCGCTGGTCATCAAGCTTTGATTTGGAGAAGGTATCTTTGGATTCCATGTGCAGGGTTTGCTGGTCCTGATCATAGACGGGCAGGGACTGAAGTTCCCCTTCGGTGGTGACCCGGAACCCGCGACCGAAGGCGGCATCAACCCCTTGCAGGACGGTCCCCTGACCCGAGTGCAGGCGTATCCGACCGCCCGCCGTGAGGCGAGGCTAGTCGTTTGTGTAGGGTTGGAAGGTTCCGGCGGGGAAGAGGGCTTTAACGGCGGTGCGGTGCTGATCAAAGCTCTCAAACCCGGTCAGCATGTCGGCGATGTCGTCGGAGAATCTTATAATATAGCCGTCCCCTTGCGGGATGACCTGAGCACCGGCATCACGGATAGCATCCAGAGGCGGCAGGATTTCCAAAAAATGCCCACCGAAATAGTTCGCCCATCCTAAATCATGAATGCCCTCTCTTTCTATTTTGACACCTACGAGGCTATTTCTAAAATTGCAGTAGGCAGATAATCCTCTTTCATAGCCAATTTCTTTTTCCGTTGGTGTAAAAAGATGAATATGGGCATGATAGGGTGTCAGGATTTTTTGAATTTCACAGAAAATTTCATACCAGGGAATTTTTTTACTCCAGGTCAGGTCAATATTAAATCTGGAATTTTGTTTAATATCGATACCAGAACTCCAATCCCCTTTTGGGTTTGAGCGTCGTCGTGCGTAAAAGTCACCTTTCCACCAATATTCTAATGCAGACTCAACATCTGTGATGGGTACATTCACCGGATCATAAAAACTTGTATATTCCGGCTTGATTTCAGGGTAACGTTCAAACAAATACGTTAATAATTGACGCCCCAAAGGTTCTTTTGTTAAAGGTTTCTTTGTTAAGAACCGAAGCCCTACGACGCGTCTTGTCATTTTCGAATTACCTTGTTGCCACTCTTTTCATATTTTAGGTTAGTCTCACGGAATAATTTCTGACTGACTGTATTGGTGAATGCATTAAAAGATTCTACTTATTCTTTCACACCATTTGAAAAATGATAATGCTCTTGTGCTGCACTTGAAAATTTTTGAATGAACTCGTTAGAAAATTCATGGTCTTTCTTCGGTGAAAAGTATTTCATTTGAATTGCCCAGTCATACACAGAAATATCAATAGGGTATTTAGTTAAAATTCCACTTAAAAGATTGTTTGCAATCCATGTTTCTGCATCTTTTTGCTCTGTGAAAACAGCTGAACTAAAATGACTGTTTTCTCCTTTAAAAATCCAGATATAACTATATTTTTCCATTTGCTCACTCATTGTTATATTTATGCCATTTTTGAATTTTTTTGATTGCTTTTCTTATAGAAGGTAAGTTTTTTTGTACAACCTCTTTTTGTTTAGGTGTTAGTTCCCCGTGGCCTTTTAAAGGCTTGCCATTTTGCCCAATAGATATTTCTTTACCTTCACCTACAACATGCACATGTGCGGGTGCATGATCTCCACTCTTTGTATAATGCTTTATTTTCACTCCACTTTCATCAACAATAGTTTTTTTAGGTAAAGTAGGCTCAGTTTTACTATAAAACACTGATGGCCCTGTGTCACTTGCGGGAGGTGTCCAGAGGGTTGGCGGTGTGGGGTTGGTAAAGATCGGGAAGGATTCGACATCGATTTTGGGTCCATCAAAAACGGTTGTCCAAAGGATTGGCGGTGTAGGGTTGGTAAAGATCGGGAAGCTTTCAACATCAATTTTGGGTCCGTCAAACGCCGGTGTCCAGAGAAGTCCGGGTCCTTTCTCTTCATGTGGCATAAAAGGACTGCCGGAGAAAGATGAGGGAGTTGAGGCGGCCGACTTTGTAAAGTTCGGAAAGTTTTCCGGCGGCAGGAAGGATTCTCCGGAGGAAGGCAGAGACGTTCCTGGCGCGGTTGGCGGAGTATAAAAAGCGGTAGACCAGTCTTCCAGAATGGGATCGGGTCCAACTGTGGTCACGGGTGGAAGTGTCTCTGCGGGTTCAAAAATCCTTGCGATCGGGTCCACAATGTGATCCGAGATAAAGTTTCCTACGGCATCCAGACCAGAAGAAGGAGCTTCTTTTTGCCCTGGTGTTCCGTGATAGGCTTGCCGCAAGCGTTCTTTTTCTGATGTGGCTTTTTTCCCGGCGATGCCAACCCCTGATGCAGCACCAGCCCCTAAAGTCCTTCCCATCGCGTGTTGAGTAATCTGTGTCATTGAATTATGAGTCATGGCGGTTGAGGCGGTTTGAGCGGCGAGGTTGGGGTCTTTATGGGCGACGAAGGCGGTGAGGGCCGAGGCCAGACGTCCGACCTGAATCGTGGTGTCAGCTTTCTGACGGGCAATATCATGGACGTCGTCCCGGGTCAGGGTAACCCCTGAAGCCCTCAGTTCATCAATCCTGGCGTTGACCTTTTCCTGAACTGAAAAACAATCTGTAAGAAGTCTTCAAAGAGGATTTTATTTTTTATATTGTTTTTCAGGGTCGTAATTTTCTCCAAGCTCATAAAACTTATCAATAAGATCTTCTATGAAAAGTCCTTTTTGTGTCGGTTCATAATTTTCATCAAACTCTAAGCATACTGCATCTGTGCATAGATCCCATAGTTCAATTAAATCGTCTTCATTTAAGCAAGATTTTTCCTTTAATTTTGTTTTAAGAAGAGAATCCTTAACAATTTCGTTTATTAAAAAAATAATATCTTCGTTAGTCAGTCGATATGATCTATTCAAGATTTTTTCCTTTCATTAAACGTTTTGACAGTTTAGTTTCTGTTGGATTTGTTTGAATAATTCTTTTCGTTTTAGGATTTATTGAAACTGTTGCTTTTTTTCCAAAGTATTTCTGACTTTCTCGTCCTAAAGAATCAACTTTAATCTTTCCAACTTTTAAAGGATTTTTTATGGCATCTAACTCATCTTTTGATTTTATACTGCGTTCTATCTTGCGGCTAACTCCGTGGTTGCTTATTTTTATACCAGATTCTGTTTCTTTCTTCACTTTCTCTTTTGCTTTGGAGACCGCTTTTTTTGTTGCTTTCCTGGAGAAGATTTTTTTAGAATTTTTGATAAGCGCTTTTCCCACACCCAGAACAATTTTGCCAAGAGAATTGTTTTCCATAGCCGTTTCGGCTGTTCGAGCAGCAATAGAGACTTCTTTTTTTGCTATAAAGGCCCCAAGAGCAGAACTGATTTTACCCAACTGAATGGCTGCATTTGCTTCTTCTCGGGTAATAGCATAAATGTCAGATTCTGTTACATGATGTCCTTTGGAATGGAGCTCTTTAACTCTGTCTTCAACACGGGCCTGAATATCATCAGAATTTATCTCCATGATAGTCTCGCCAACAATGCCACCGAGAGCCCCGGAGGCAGCACTGCCCCGGACATCGCCTGATTCAAGGCCCATAAGGGCCCCGGTCCCCGCACCGACCAAACCGTGGACCAGTTTGTGTGTGACGGGGTTAAAGACACTGTCCTTGCTGGCATACTCTGCCCCGATCCGGCGCGAGAGTTCCTCCCCGGCCGTGTCCGCGACCGTGTTCAGGGCTGCGGACTTTGCGGCCTCCCTAAAGCTTTTACCATACAGTGCCATATCAAGCCCGGCAGACACCGTGGCGCGCGCGGCATTTTGGGCCAGACGCTGGACAAAGGTTGTGCTTGAGGAGGAGGCGCCTCCTCCTCCGATCAGGGTATCCATTACCATGGATTTACCAAGGGATTTAAGCCCCTCGCGCGAGAACGTCTGCTCCACGGCTTGTTCTACACGCCCTTTATTGTTGATCAGATTAACCGCCAGGTGCGAGGTAATGAGTCCTCCCAAAGGTGTCAGGGTGCCTGCACTAGCGACACTGACCGCCAGGTTGACTACAGCGGCGGCGGGTCCTGTCATGCCTTCGTGTTCTTCGTGCCAGTCCTCATAGCTTTTCTTTTGACCGCGCCAGGTCACATCCTTTCGTCCCGCGAGGGCCTGTTGCCAGGGGGTACGGCCTGTGTCGAGGCTGAAGTCCATCTCGATGCCGTCTCTGGAGTCGATAATCAGGCCGCCTTCGGTGTCCAGATCAACGAACTGGTGGTCCTTGCGGTCATATCCCTTGGCTTCCTGGCTTTGCCAGACCTCGTTTTCCGAGGCGGCCTGATAGCTTTCATAGGCGTCGGTTTCCCTACTTTTCAGCGCGACCTTGCCTTGAGGCGCGCGCAGGGTTTTGGGTCCCGCACCTTTCAGGGAGGAGGCCGCGATGGTGACATCCCCCAGGGACGATTCAACTGTGATACCGGTAGAACTGGTCAGGCGGGCGCCTTGCTGGGTTTTTGTGAATTTCCGGGAGGCTTTCTCGCTGTTGCTTTTCTTTTCGGTGCCTTCTTCAAAGAACAGGTTGGCGACCGAGCTGACCATCGCGTGTCCCTGAGCCTGGACGTGGATTTTGTCCCGGGCAGAGAGATCACTGCCGCTGATGATGGTGTGACGTCCCGAGTGCATGTTGATCTTGCCACCGGCTTTAACGCGCGAGGCGTGATGAACGATCTGATCCCGCTTGAGCGTTCTTCCGCCTTTCTTGTGATCGAGATGCGATTCCTGAACAATCGTTTCAAGAGTGACGTTGCGACCGGCGACAAGCGTTGTATCCTGACCCGAGGTGAGATCGGCGCCCTGAACCCCGAGATCCCGCCCCGCCTCAAGGGTGAGGTTTCGACCTGCCTGAAGTAATGCACGTTCGTGGACATGGGAGACCGAGCCTGTGGTGGAGGAGAGTAAATCAATGAAGGCTCCCAGAGAATTGAAGGGATGTGCCCGGGGTGGCTTTTTCAAAGCAATCGTTTCAACGCGTGTTTCAATAGAAATATCCCCTGTTTGAGTGGTGGCCGCTATATCGTGCCCGGCGGTGAGGGAGCCCGACAGGGTGATGTCTTTCCGGGCCCCGATCAGGAGATCGCGGCGGGCCCTGAGAGCACCATTGCTGTGAAAGCTCTCCACACCGCGCAAATCCATGGTATCTGCGATCATGACTACGCCCTCTGGCGAGATATTTTCCCGGGTCAGCTGGCTGAGATACAGGCGGGGAACCATGACGATCTCGCCATCAATCTCGACCGACTCGTACCAGATCATATTTTCCTTGAGGTGTTTTAGGTGATCTTCGGTCAGGGTAATCCCCGGGGCAATGTTGTGGTCTTTTGCAAAACGAAGGCTCGCATCCAGCAGGCGCTTCATTTGCTCTGTATCACTGCGGATATCTTCCTCAAGCCATCGCTGACCCGTGTGGCGTTGAATCAGGGAGGCGATATAGTTTTGTTCGACCCGAGCCTCGGCGAAGTGTTTCATCTGATGCTCTGAATTAAAGCCGATGCGGTCAAAGAAATATTGAGAGCCATAGAACGTCCCATGGTCTCGATAGTGAAAGCGACTTTCAAACAGATAGTTTTTATGGTAAGGCCGGGCCTGATCAACTTGTACAACCCCGATCAGGGTTTGGGCCAGGTCCCTGGCAATGTCTTCCTGGGTGGTCAGGGAAGAAGGCAGGCCAACGCCTCTGACCAGATCCTGTTTCTGGCGAACAATCGTTTGGGATGCGTGATCATTGTAGGGGGAAGGGTTGGGCTTAATATCCTGCTCGTCCACAAGAAAGCGTCCTGTCAGACGATTGATTATATTTCCCCCCAATTGGAGGGTCGCCGGCACCGCATCGACCAGGATATTTTCAGTACAAAGTGTTCCGCCACCATTTGTAAACCAGGCACTGGCCGGTCCATAGGCGCGGGTATAGGTCGAACTGTTGCTGCTGACATACATTTTCCTGTAGAGAGCATACCCCTCATTGTGAAAGTCCTTGCCCTCCAGAACAAGATCATGGCCCGCCACGAGGGTGCTGGTTTTATTGTGAATATGGTCCCCGTCCAGAATGATGTTATGTCCTGCAGAGATTAGTGCTGCTGGTTGGGTCCCGTCGGATAAAATCTCTTCTTTGGTATAAGTATTGATCGTTCCACCACTTGTTGAAGAATAATAGCTCATCTTGCTATCATCTACTGGATGAGGGACGTGAGCGGCCCTACCTTTAAAAAAAAGAAATTTTGCTTCAGTTGTCATATTGGAAGAGAAAAGACCAGGACACCAGCCTCTGTGACACATTGAATAAGAATCATAGTTCGTCAGGGTTGTTGAGGCTACTTTTTGCCCCCGAGAGCGATAGCGGTACAAGGTCTCCAGGGACAGGTTTTTTCGCGTGTTTTCAATGCGGTGACCGCGCAGCGTGATCGTCCCCTGATCGCTGTGAATAGATCCGGACAGATTTTTGATATGGCGGGCC
>DDGG01000019.1:24153-24500 GCA_002337525.1 Alphaproteobacteria bacterium UBA1908
AGATTTTTGATATGGCGGGCCCGTGGGGCGCTTTTTCCGTTCAGGGTGATATCAAGGACAGCAACGATCTCGCCCAGATCATTTTCGATATCATGGTTGGCGATCAGATGCATCCCTCCCTCGGATCCCAGAAAGCCTTCTCTATTGATCAGATCTTCTTCTGTTTCAATAAAAAGACCTTGTTGGCCGGAAACAAACGCCCCTGTATTTGTGACAGAACCTGTCATTGCCGCAACATGGGTGCGTCCTGACTGAAGAAGGCCGGTATTGTGAACCGAGGTTCCCTGAACATCGACACTGTCTGTGGCAATGATAGTGGCGTCTTCATTTGTGAGAGAGCCGGCAGC
>DDGG01000012.1 GCA_002337525.1 Alphaproteobacteria bacterium UBA1908
CGGTGTGGTAACCAAAATTCTCGACTAATCTTGAAACAATATATTGCGCTCTTATATAAAGAGCGCTTTTTTAATGGAACTTAATATGGAAAACCGAAAGATACGGATACGATTGAAAGCCTTTGACCATTGGGTCTTGGATCAGTCGGCAAAAGAAATATTAGAGACGGCAAAAAGAACAGGCGCGCGCGTGTGTGGACCTATTCCTCTGCCTTGCAAGAAGGAAGTCTACACCGTACTTCGTGGTCCCCATATTCATAAGAAATCTCGTGAACAATTCGAGATAAGGACACACAAGCGCCTGATGGACATTGTAGATTGGTCTCCACAGACTGTAGATGAGCTTATGAAGCTTGATCTTGCGGCTGGTGTTGACGTTCAAATTAAGCTTTAGGAGCCAAATGTGCGTACAGGTTTAATTGCAGAAAAGCTCGGTATGAGCCGAGTGCTTTCAGAGGACGGGACTCATATTCCAGTGACTCTTCTGAGAGTTAATAAGTGTCAAGTTGTTGATGTTAAAACTCGGGATCGTGATGGCTATTTTGCCCTTCAGTTGGGTGTTTCAGCGCGTCGTGCAAAAACAGTTTCTAAATCAGTTAGAGGCCACTTTGCAAAGGCAAAAATTGATATTAAAAGAAAAGTGGCTGAATTTCGCGTTTCAGAAGATGCTCTGTTAAGTGTTGGTGACCAGATTTGCGTTACTCATTTTCTTAAGGGGCAGTTCGTAGATGTAACGGGTGTATCAAAAGGTAAAGGTTTTGCCGGTGCCATGAAACGTCACAATTTTTCAGGTCTTCGTGCAAGTCACGGTGTTTCTATTTCTCATAGAAGTCACGGCTCCACAGGTCAATGTCAGGATCCCGGAAAAGTTTTTAAAGGTAAAAAAATGGCTGGTCACATGGGTGATGAGCGCGTTACAAAGATGAATTTGCAAATTGTTGAGACAGATGCAGAAAAAGGTCTTATTTTTGTTAAGGGTGCTATTCCCGGATCAAAAGGTGGATTTGTCTTTCTAAGAGATGCTGTTAAGAAAAAAATGCCGGAAGATCTTCCTTTTCCCGCATCTCTTGTAGAGGCAAAAAGTAAAGTAAAAGAAGAGGTGTTATCAGAGCCATCTTCTGAAAACTCTCAGAGTGAGGAGGGTCAATCATCATGAAGTGTCCAATCGTAACACTTGACAATAAAAAAGTGGGTGACGCTTCTCTTAGTGAGAGTGTCTTTGGCCTACCTAAGCGCAAAGATATTTTGTCGCGGATGGTTAACTATCAACGTGCGAAACGTCGTGCTGGTACCCATAAGACAAAAGGTATTAGTGAAATTAGTGGAACAACAAAGAAGCCCTGGAAGCAAAAAGGCACAGGGCGTGCACGTGCAGGAAGCTTGCGTGCTCCACAAATGCGAGGAGGGGCAACTATTTTTGGCCCTGTTGTTCGAAATCATGCGCATAGTCTACCAAAAAAAGTGAGGCAACTTGCTCTTAAGACAGCTCTTTCCCTTAAAGCACAAGAAGGAGCGCTCATTGTTGTGGATACGCTTGATAAGACATCTGCAAAAACGAAAGAAATGGTTTCTTCTTTTTCTAAATTAAATTTGTCATCTGCACTCATTATAGGAGGTGAGAAAGTTCCTGAGTCATTTTCTCGGGCTGTTTCGAATATTCCTCTCATTGATGTACTTCCAAAGCAAGGAATAAACGTTTATGACATTTTGCGTCGCAAGACACTCGTATTAACTAAAGAAGCCCTGGAAGCTCTTGAGGAGAGGTTGTCATGAGTGGTCGAAAGTATTTAAGGCATAATAGTATTTCATTAGAAAGAGCCTACGACGTTATTAAGGCGCCTGTTATTACTGAGAAAACCACTCTTGGCTCTCAGTTTAGTCAGTTTGCTTTTGATGTCGATAAGTCCTCTACGAAATATGAAATTGCAAAAGCTATTGAAGCAATTTTTAAAGTGAGAGTTGAGAGTGTGACAACCCTTAACCGTCCAGGAAAAGTAAAAAGGTTTAGGGGTCGTTTAGGACGTCGCCCAGATATTAAGAGGGCATATGTTCGTTTGGCTTCAGGGCAAACTATTGATGTAGGGGCAGGGCTCTAAAATGGCATTAAAATATTTTAAACCAACGACACCAGGCCAGCGCCAATTGGTTATTGTTGATCGTAAAGACCTTTGGAAAGGTAAGCCTGTTAAAGAGCTTACTCAGGGTCTTTCTAGTTCAGGTGGTCGCAACAATAAAGGACGAATCACGGTTCGTCATCGTGGTGGTGGTCACAAACGTCGGTACCGCTTAATTGACTTCAAGCGTCGTACAGACGATATATGGGCAACTGTGGAACGTATAGAATATGATCCTAACAGGACTGCCTTTATTGCTCTTTTGAAGTATGAGAATGGTGATCGATCTTATATTTTAGCTCCACAGCGTCTTTCTGAAAATGATAAAATTATATCAAGTGAGAAAGCCGACATTAAAGTTGGCAATTGTATGCCAATGAAAGTAATGCCTGTTGGAACGATTGTTCACAATGTAGAAATGAAGCCCCAAAAGGGTGGTCAGATTGCTCGCAGCGCAGGTTCTTACGCCCAAATAGTGGGACGTGATTCGGGTTATATTCAGCTCCGTCTGAACTCGGGAGAGCTCAGGATTGTCTTGGGTGAATGCCGCGCGACAATCGGTGCCGTCTCGAACCCAGACCAAAAAAACATTAGTCATGGTAAAGCAGGGCGCTCTCGTTGGTTAGGTCGTCGTCCTAGTGTGAGAGGTGTGGCAATGAACCCTGTTGATCACCCACATGGTGGTGGTGAAGGACGTACATCGGGTGGTCGTCACCCTGTTTCTCCTTGGGGTGTCCCAACTAAGGGTAAAAAGACTCGTGGACGTAAACCGAGTGATAAATTCATGATTCGTCGTCGTAGCAAGAAAAAATAAGGATTAGGACCGTGGCAAGATCTGTATGGAAAGGACCGTTTGTAGATGGTTACCTCCTGAAAAAGGCTGAAGTAGCCCGAGATTCAGGCAGAAATGACATTATTAAAACCTGGTCGAGAAGATCTACAATATTACCTCAATTTGTAGGCTTGACATTTGGGGTGCATAACGGGCATAAGTTTATACCTGTATATGTTACCGAAGAAATGATTGGTCAAAAATTCGGTGAATTCGCGCCGACTCGGACTTATTATGGTCATGGGGCTGATAAAAAGGCGAAAAGAGGATAGTTATGGGAAAGCAAAAATCCCCGCGTCGTTTAAACGATAATGAAGCTAGCGCTACATTAAAAGCATTGCGCATATCACCACAAAAGTTGAATTTGATTGCGGAAATGATTCGTGGAAGAGATGTTGTTGAGGCTCTCGATCTTTTGAGTTTTTCTTCAAAGAGAGCTTCGAAATCTGTATATAAATTATTAACTTCTGCTGTTTCTAATGCGGAAAACAATCACGGTCTGGATCTGGATTCGCTTGTTGTTGCAGAAGCTTTTGTTGGTAAAGGACTTGTTATGAAGCGTTTTCATGCCCGTGCTCGGGGTAGAGGTGCTCGTATCTTAAAGCCCTTCAGCCGTATGGAAATAATTGTTCGTCAACAAGAGGTGTCAGCGTAATGGGTCAAAAAGTAAAGCCTATTGGGCTTCGTCTTGGAATAAACCGTACTTGGGATTCTAGATGGTACGCAGAAAAAATATATGGATCTCTTCTTATTGAAGATATCAAAATTCGCACTTATATAATGAAGAAACTATCTCAGGCAGGAGTTTCCAAAGTAGTTATTGAACGTCCGGCTAAAAAAGCTGTGATCACTATTTATAGCTCACGGCCTGGTCTGATTATTGGTAAGAAAGGGGCCGATATTGAAAAATTGAAGTCTGATTTATCAAAACGTATCAGCGGTGAATTAAGTTTGAATATTGTCGAAGTACGAAAGCCTGAACTTGATGCGCAACTCGTCGCTGACAATATTGCTCAACAAATTGAGCGGCGGGGAAGCTACAGGCGTGCTATGAAACGAGCTATGCAGTCTACAATGAAGATGGGTGCTGAGGGGATGCGTGTTTGCGTTTCTGGTCGTTTAAATGGTGCAGAGATTGCTCGTGATGAAGAGTATAGAGAAGGTCGTGTCCCTCTTCATACGCTCCGAGCAGATGTTGATTATGGTTTTTCAGGTGCAAATACAACGTACGGTGTGACGGGTGTTAAGGTTTGGATTTTCAGAGGGGAGATTCTTTCTCGGGACCCTCTTGCCACGGAGAAACGTTCAGCTGCCCGACAGGCATCTAGGTAAAAGGTAGACTATTATGTTACAACCTAAAAAAACAAAGTTTAGAAAAGCTCGTAAGGGTCGTATCCATGGTGTTGCGACTGGTGGTGTTTCTTTGAATTTTGGAGAATATGGACTTAAGGCCTTAGAGCCAGAGAGAATAACAGCAAGGCAAATCGAGGCCGCTCGCCGAGCTATCACACGTCACATACGTCGCGCTGGTCGTGTTTGGATTCGTATATTCCCGGATGTTCCTGTAAGCTCTAAGCCAGCTGAAGTTCGTATGGGAAGTGGTAAAGGGTCTGTTGATAGATGGGTTTGTCGTGTCAAGCCCGGGAAAATCATGTTTGAGCTCGGTGGGGTGCCTGCTCCTCTTGCAAGGACTGCTTTTGAGTTGGCGGCTGCAAAGCTTCCCATTAAAACAAAATTTGTAGCTCGATTTGGAGCAGAGGACTAAAGATGAAAGTCGATGAGTTAAGAAAAAAAACCTCTACAGAGCTTAAGGATCACCTTGTTGAATTAAAACGGGAAATCCTTAACTTACGATTTCAGAGGGTTTCTGGGCAATTAGAATCAACAGCACGTTTTCGAAGTGCAAGGCGTGAAGTTGCGCGAATTAAAACTATTCTGGCTGAGACAACTTCCGGATCAAGCTCGGAACAACAAGGAGTTAAAAATGCCACGTAGAGTTTTACAAGGTGTTGTAACGAGTGATGCAGCTGATAAAACTATTTCTGTTTTAGTTAGGCGGCGTGTGATGCACCCTGTTTATAAAAAATTTATTACACGCTCAAAGAAGTATGCTGTTCATGATGAAGCTAATTCTTTTAAGGTGGGTGATGATGTTAAAATTATCGAGTGTCGCCCAATTTCAAAGCGTAAACGTTGGCAGGTTATGACCAAATCTGCACAGGAAAGTTAGGAAGTAAAGATGATCAGAGAGCAAACAAATCTTTCTGTCGCTGATAACTCAGGTGCACGGCTTGTACAATGTATTCGTGTCTTGGGTGGATCGCGTAAAAAATGTGCTTCAGTTGGTGATGTTGTTGTTGTTGCTATTAAAGATGCTATGCCAGATCGTCGTGTTAAAAAGGGTGATGTCTGTAAAGCTGTTATCGTGCGCACTAAAAAAGGTGTTCAACGTGCAGATGGTACGGAAATTCGTTTTGATGGAAATGCGGCTGTTCTTATCAATGCACAAAACGAGCCTATTGGGACGCGTATTTTTGGTCCAGTTGTCCGTGAATTGCGCGCCAAGAAATACATGAAAATTGTATCGCTTGCTCCGGAGGTTTTATAAATGATTAAGTGTCATGTAAAAAAGGGTGATAACGTCATTGTTACATCTGGCCGCTCCAGTGATCGCGGTAAAACAGGAGAGGTTCTGCGAGTTTTTCCTGAAGATCAGAAAGTCCTTGTGAAGGGTGTACGTGTTGTAAAAAAGCATCAGAAACCTTCTCAATCTTCTGCTGGTGGAATAGTGGAGAAGGAACTCCCAATCCATATTTCTAATGTTATGCACATCGATCCAAAAACGAAAGAGCCTACACGGATTGGCTACAAAGTTTTGGATGATGGTCGCAAGGTTCGTATCGCTAAGAAATCTGGCGATCAAATTGACAGTTAAAGGTAATACTATGTCGCGGCTTAAAAACCATTATAAGGATGTTGTTGTTCCTGAGCTTGTGAAAAAGTTTGGGTATGAAAATCCTTTTGAGGTTCCAAAAATTGAAAAAATAGTCCTCAATATGGGTGCAGGCGATGCTGTGCAAGATAAAAAACTTCTTGAAGCCGCATCAAATGAACTTTCACTGATTGCTGGACAAAAAGCAGTTCCTACAAAAGCTAAAAATTCAATTGCTGGATTTAAATTACGTGAAGACATGAATATCGGTGCCAAGGTTACTTTGCGTCAATCACGTATGCTTGAGTTTTTGGATCGTTTTGTTAACATCGCTATGCCACGTATTCGAGACTTTCGAGGTTTGTCTACAAAGTGGTTTGATGGTCGAGGTAATTTCTCAATGGGAATTAAAGAACATATTATTTTCCCTGAAATTGACTATGATCGTGTTGCAAGAATTCGTGGTATGAATGTTGTTATCGTAACATCTGCTAAAACTAATGAAGAAGCCTGTGAATTGTTGAAAGGCTTCAACATGCCCTTTACGAGGTAATAAATTATGGCAAAGAAAAGTGCAGTAGAGAAAAATAATCGTCGCAAAGCTCTTTCAGACTCTTATGCTTCTCGACGTGCGAGCTTGAAGGCAAAGATTCAGGACAAAAAAATTCCTGCAGAAGAGCGTTTTCAAGCGACTATTAAACTAGCATCATTTCCTAGGAATAGTGCTCGAATCCGAGTTAGAAATCGTTGTGAGATATCTGGTCGCCCAAGGGGATATTACCGTAAATTTAATATGTCCCGGATTGCATTAAGAGAGCTTGCGTCACTTGGAATGATTCCAGGTGTTACAAAGTCAAGCTGGTAGAAAGGTTTCCTAATTATGAGTATGACAGATCCAATTGCAGATCTGCTGACGCGTATTCGCAATGCACAGCGTAACTTATTTGAGTCAGTAGAATCTCCTTCTTCTAAATCTCGCTTAGCTGTTTTAGAAGTATTAAAGCGAGAAGGCTATATTCGCGGATATACGCTTATGAATGAAGATCAACCACAGCCAAGTGTAAAGGTACAGCTTAAGTACGATTCTGGTGAGCCGGTTATTCGAGAGATTAATAGAATTTCAAAACCAGGTAGAAGAGTCTATTCTTCACTATCAGATCTCCCCAGCGTACGGGGTGGATTAGGAGTTTCTATATTAACAACTTCTAAAGGTGTGATGTCTGACGCAGAAGCTCGTCAACATAATGTCGGTGGCGAAGTTATTTGCCAGGTCTTTTAGGAGGAGTGAGTATGTCACGAGTAGGAAAAAATCCTGTTTTAATACCAGATGGTGTGAGTTGTGCCTTTAGTGAAGGTATTTTCTCAGCAAAAGGTTCTATGGGCGTTATTGACCTTCCGGTATCATCTGAAATTTCAGTTGATATTAGCGAAGGTAAGGTAACGGTATCCCCTGCTTCTTCTACCAAAAAGGCAAGAGCTTTGTGGGGGACGACTCAAAGGCTAATCTCTAGCTTGGTTGAAGGGGTTAGCAAAGGTTTTTCTAAACGTCTTGAAATTAATGGTGTTGGTTACAGAGCGTCTGTGCAGGGTAGTGAGCTTGTTTTGCAGCTTGGCTTTAGTCATGATGTTCGTTTTCCAATTCCTGACGGTATTAAAATAACATGCGAGAAGCCGACGCTTGTTGTTGTATCAGGTTTTGATAAGCAAAAAGTGGGTCAAGTGGCTTCTGAGATCAGATCATATCGTCCTCCAGAGCCGTATAAAGGCAAAGGTGTAAAATATGAAGGAGAATGGATCTTGCGCAAGGAAGGTAAGAAGAAGTAATCATGTTATCAGCTAGAGATAAATACCATCGTCGTCTTAAGAGGTCGAGAGCACGCCTTGCAAAAGTTAGTGGTGACCGTTTGCGTTTGAGTGTTTTTCGTTCAAATATGAATATTTATGCTCAGATTATTGATGATGGGAAAAGGCATACAGTCGTTTCTGCGTCATCTTTAGATAAAGAGTTGCGATCTGAGTTAAAAAATGGATCGACCAAGAGTGCAGCTACAAAAGTTGGTGAACTTATTGCTAAACGTGCTAAGAAAGCAGGAATTAGTAAAATAGTTTTTGATAGAGGTCCTTATGTCTATCATGGTCGAGTAAGATCGCTTGCTGAAGCAGCACGTGAAAATGGATTGGAGTTCTAAATATGGCACGCAATAACGGAAAAGATCGTGGTGATAAAGAACAAGAACTTATTGAAAAACTTGTAACAATTCGTCGTGTTGCAAAAGTTGTAAAAGGGGGGCGTCGGTTTTCATTTTCAGCTGTTGTTGTTGTTGGTGATGGAAAAGGTCGTGTTGGTTTTGCCACAGGAAAAGCCCGTGAGGTACCAGATGCTGTGACAAAAGCAACTCAGGCTGCACGTAAGAATATGATGCGTATCCCTCTAAGAGAAGGCCGAACGCTTCATCATGATGCAAAAGGTTCTGCGGGAGCTGGAAAAGTTATATTACGCTCTGCCCCTGCTGGAACAGGTATTATTGCTGGTGGTCCGATGCGCGCTGTTTTTGAAGCTCTTGGGGTGCACGATGTTGTGAGTAAATCTCAGGGGACCAACAATCCATTGAATATGGTTCGAGCAACCTTAGCGGCTCTTCAAAGTATTTTGTCGCCTCGACAAGTTGCTTTTAAGCGGAATAAGAGAGTTGCAGATATCATTGGTCGTCGTGAAGATGGAGGTGAGGTTGCTCATGTCTAAAGAGAAATCAATTAAAGTGACGCAAATTGCAAGTGCAATTAGGCGTCGCGAAGATCAAACACAAACACTTATTGGGCTTGGCCTTAATAAGTTGAACAGATCAAAAATTCTTGAAGATACTCCGTCTGTTAGAGGGATGATTCGTAAAGTTCAACATCTTGTTTCTGTTGAAGAAACTATATAAGTGAATTGAGGCAGCATTATGAAGCTGAATGAATTAAAAGATAACCCAGGAGCGAAGAAAGCACGTACTCGTGTTGGACGTGGTGAAGGTTCTGGTAAAGGTAAAACATGTGGAAGCGGGCAAAAAGGTCAAAAAGCACGTACTGGTGTGTCTCTTAATGGTTATGAAGGTGGTCAAAATCCGCTATACCAACGCTTGCCAAAACGTGGTTTTTCAAATGTTATGTTTCGCAAGCGCTATACCGAATTGAATCTTGGACAAATACAGGCTGCTGTTGATGCAAAGACGTTTGATCCTGCCAAAACAGTCTCTCGTCAATCTCTAATAGATGCTGGACTTTTAAAGAAAAACGCAAAGGATTTAAAGCTTTTGGGTAAAGGTGACTTGAAAACACCTTTGAATTTCGAAGTGTCAAAGGCTTCAAAAACAGCGCTTGATGCTGTTGAGAAGCTTAATGGGAAAATTAAGATACTTTAATCTGACTTCCTTTGGGAGGAATTATGGCTTCCGCAGCAGAACAGCTTGCTTCTAATTTTAGCCTAAAGGCGTTTTCTAAGGCCGATAACCTTAAAAAACGTCTTTGGTTTACTTTGTTTGCTCTAATTGTGTACCGTGTAGGTACTTTCTTGCCATTGCCTGGTGTTGATGCTGCGGTAATGAATGAGATTGCAACCTCAAATTCATCTGGGATTTTGGGGATATTTGATAAGTTTACAGGCGGGGCACTGGGGCGAATGACGATTTTTGCTCTTGGTGTAATGCCTTATATTTCTGCAAGCATCATAATACAGCTTATGACGGCTGTAAGTCCCCACCTTGAAGCGATAAAGAAAGAAGGTGAATCGGGCCGGAAAAAATTAAATCAATATACGAGATACTTGACTGTGGCCTTGGCGACTGTTCAAAGTTGGGGTATTTTAACAGGTTTAGTTTCTATGCCCGGTACACCTGTGACAAACCCTAATGTTCTTTTTATGGTATCAGGTATTGTTTCACTGACCGGGGGAACATTATTTTTAATGTGGCTGGGTGAGCAAATTACATCCCGTGGCGTTGGTAATGGTATTTCTCTTATTATTTTTGCCGGGATTGTTGCTAATCTTCCAAGTGCTATTAAGAAAACATTGGAGTTAGGCTATACTCGGGTTATCTCTCCATTTTTTATTGCTGTTATTTTATTCTTATTATTGGCTGCTATAGTTTTTATCGTTTTTATGGAAAGAGCACAGCGGCGAGTTCACATTCAATACCCCAAAAGGCAAGTTGGAATGAAGATGACAGGAGGAGAATCTTCTCATCTACCTATGAAGCTCAATATTTCAGGGGTTATACCTCCAATCTTTGCGGGGTCTCTTCTCGGTGTTCCTATCACCATCGCCCAGTTTGCCGGACAAGCTGATGAAGGTGGAATTTTAAGTACAATTTTGCTCTATATGGGGCAAGGTAAACCCTTATATGTTACTACTTACATAGCTCTCATTGTGTTCTTTGCTTTTTTCTATACAGCAGTTGTTTTTAATCCAACTGAAACAGCTGAAAATCTTAAGAAGAGTGGTGCTATTGTTCCCGGCTACAGGCCAGGTAAAAACACCGCAGAACATTTGGATTTTATTGTGACACGTTTAACTGTTGTTGGGGCAGCTTATCTAGCAGCAATTTGTGTTCTGCCAGAAATATTAATAACTAAATATTCTATACCTTTTTATCTTGGTGGAACTAGTTTGTTGATTGTGGTGAGTGTTGGGATTGACACAATTACACAAGTTCAGACACATCTTCTGGCACACCAGTATGAAGGCTTAATAAGGCGTTCGAAGGGGCTCAAGAAAAATAAGAAGAAGGATCGCTAAAGGTGTCTTCTTCTATACAGCATCTTATCTTATTAGGTCCTCCGGGGTCAGGAAAGGGAACACAGGCCAAATTAATTGCCTCAAAAAATGGGTTTTCTCATCTGAGTACAGGTGATTTGATTCGTGAACAAATTACCGCTAAAACTCCATTAGGTGTTGAAATTAAAGGTATCGTTGAGTCGGGAGGATTTCCTGATGATAGTGTTGTTGTTGGGCTTGTTAAAGATTTTATGAGACAAGCAACACGTGGCATTGTTTTTGATGGTTTTCCAAGAACTTTACCCCAAGCTAGCATTTTTATTGAGATGCTTTCTAAATCGGGAATAAAAGATATTATCGCAGTGCGTATCGATGTGCCTGATCAAACTATTATTGATAGACTTTCTCATCGCTTTATGTGTTCTGAGTGTGGAGCTATTTTTAGCGATGATATACCTTTGCTGCAAGCAGGTGTCTGTGATTCTTGCCAAGGGACTTCTTTTATAAGAAGAAAAGACGATACTGAAGGTGCTGTTAAAAAGAGGCTGTCGATATATTCAACACAGACTGAACCAATGGTTAAGTATTTATCAGAGAAACTGCCATTCTTTGTTATTGATGGTACAAAGAAACCTGAAAGTGTTACTTTTGACATTCTTCAGGTTCTGAAAACGTAGATATTGTTTGTTATCTTGTGTGAGAGTGTTCATAGTGCTTGACTGCATGTGACCTTTCGCTGTAGATAATGTTGACGAGATATTATTTTTAAGTAAGGAGTTTAAGTGTGGCTCGTATTGGTGGTGTAAACTTGCCAGCGCAAAAGCGTGTTTTAGTAGGCTTGACTTATATTTATGGAATTGGACCAAAACATGCGTCTTCTATCGTCGACGCGCTTAAGATTCCATCAGAAAAACGAATTAATCAATTGACGGATGAGGAAATTCTCAAAATTCGTGAGCATATTGATGAAAACTTTACGACTGAGGGAGATCTTCGTCGTGAAGTATCAATGAATATAAAACGACTTACAGATTTGGGTTGTTATAAAGGTTTGCGTCATCGTAAGCGCTTACCTGTAAGAGGGCAGCGGACGCATACAAACGCAAGAACGCGTAAAGGTAAAGCGGTTGCTATTGCTGGTAAGAAAAAATAATTAGATAGGATTTGAAAATGGCAAAACCATCTTCAGCTCGCGTACGCCGTCGTGAGCGAAAAAACATAACAACGGGTATGGCCCATATTCGCTCTACCTTTAATAATACAATTATTACCATTAGTGATCCCCATGGAAATACGGTTTCTTGGGGGTCTGCTGGAGCAGTTGGGTTTAAAAACTCAAGGAAATCTACGCCTTATGCTGCACAGTTGGCAGCAGAAGATGCTGGAAAAAAGGCACAAGAGCATGGTATGCGTGTCCTGGAGATAGAAGTTTCAGGGCCTGGCTCTGGAAGAGAATCTGCCTTGAGAGCACTTCAATCTGTTGGGTTTACGATTACTTCAGTTCGTGACGTTTCGTCTGCGCCGCATAACGGTTGTAGACCTCCAAAACGTCGTCGTGTTTAATATTAGCCTAGAAAACTAAACGTTTTTGAGGGAGATAGTAGTGATACAAAAAAATTGGCAGTCTCTTATCAAGCCTTACAAGCTTGATGTTAGCCCAGAAAATGATGAATCTCGTCGTGCACAGGTCTCGGCAGAACCTCTTGAAAGAGGTTTTGGCCTGACGCTTGGAAATTCCTTGCGACGAGTCTTGCTTTCATCTCTTCAGGGGTCTGCAATCATTGGTGTTCAGGTTGAAGGGGCTCAACATGAGTTTTCACCTGTTCCAGGGGCTCGTGAAGATATGACGGACCTCATTTTAAATCTTAAGATGATTCCTGTCAGCTGTGAGACAGAGAGTATTAAAAAGATCCAGTTGCATGCGAAGGGACCCTGTGTTGTGACATCGGGTGACATATCCGAAACAGCAGACGTCAAGATTTTAAACAAGGATGTTGTGATTTGCCACCTTGATGACGGGGCAGAGCTTAAGATGGAGCTTTCTGTTTCAAAAGGTAAAGGATATGTCCCTGCATCGAAATTACGCTCTGATGAAGATCCTCTTGGCTATATCCCCATTGACGCAATGTATAGTCCGATTCGTAAGGTTTCCTACAAGATCGAAAATGCTCGTGTAGGCCAGGTAACGGACTATGATAAGCTCGTTCTTGACATAGAAACGGATGGATCTGTAACGCCGAAAGATGCTGTTGCTCTTGCTGCACGTATACTTCAGGATCAGCTTTCCAATTTTGTTAACTTTGAAGATCCTGATGAGGTAGAGGAAGAAGAAATTCATTCTAATTTGCCTTTCAATAAGAATCTTCTTCGTAAGGTTGATGAGTTGGAGCTGTCTGTTCGTTCTGCAAACTGTTTGAAAAACGAAAATATTTTATATATCGGTGATCTTGTTCAAAAAAGTGAAACAGATCTTTTAAGAACACCTAATTTTGGACGTAAGTCTCTTAATGAGATTCGTGAAGTTCTAAGCCGTATGGGCCTAGAACTAGGGATTGCAGTTGAAGGCTGGCCTCCAGAGAATATTGAAGATTTAGCTCGTAAAATTGATGAGCCATACTAGTAAGAAGTAGGAGAGTATAATGCGGCATCGTATAAGTGGTCGTAAGTTTTCAAGAACAAAGTCGCAACGCCGTGCTTTATTGTCGGGTTTGGCATGTTCCTTGATTGAAAAAGAGCAACTAAGAACAACCTTACCGAAGGCAAAGGATTTGAGGCCTTATGTTGAGAAACTTGTTACTTTGGGAAAAGATGGTGGTTTGTCTTCACGCCGACGTCTTATCTCAATCCTTCGTAACGAGACTCTTGCCTCAAAATTGATTGATTCTTTTGCTGATCGTTATAAAGAACGCCAGGGTGGATACACGCGTATCATAAAAGCGGGTTATCGCCATGGTGACAACGCTCCAATGGCTATTATTGAGTTTCTGGAGAGAGATCCGTCTGCAAAAATTTCTCCTCAGGATAAACTTTCTGAGAAGAGTGTTGAAACAGATGAATCTTCGGCTGAAGCTTAAGACAATCTGTTCTCAAAAACAGCAGAAATCTTAAACTTGGTTTTGAGATAGCCTAATAAGTCCTGATAAATGTTTTAAGAGCGCCCTCGGGGCGCTTTTTTTATCTACAATATCCCAAGATGGCGAATCCTGATTTCTTCTCAAAGAACATTGAGAAATTGATCATGTGTGTCCAGGACTCTGTCATTTAAACTATTAGAAAATACCCCAAGCATTTCACAGCGCAATTATCTCATCACTGAAAGCCCTTAATCCTTTTATTGACAGAACTTTTCCAGGCCTTTAATTCAATCTTTTACGGTGATCTTTGTAACTACAATGATGTCTAGGAAACACTTAATTTTTTTGAGAGAATTTTTTACATTCTTTCCGGATTCCAGACGGTCGTCTTACTTTCTCCGGATGATAAAAAAGAGGCTTCTTTTTTGAGAACAATCTCTCATCCAGAGAGGTTTGCCCGAGTATAAGGATCAAAGAAAAAAGTCTTCACATAAAATCGTTTGATTCACAAAAAAGAGATGTTTTGGGGTCTTTAAGGCATGACAGGGATTGTGAAGGATAGCTCTTTTTATGAAGGTTTCTCCACGCGAGGGCTTCTTCTAAATGATAAGGAAGCCTAATGTCTTTCTGGATAAAGAGAAGGGTCCACCTCTCGCTCTGACTGATGGTGGAGGGTTATCTTTTTGTACTCTTCCTTTATGGGCAACGGCGCATGTCCATTGTTTTATGTTGTATTAGCTTTATATTTGATCTTTTTATAATTTTTTTTAAATTATAAAATAATATATGTTAATAAATAAAAGATATTTGGGGGAAGAAAAATGTGTGGAAAAATCAGAAAATTGTGTGAGTGGGCAAGTAAATACCTGATTCATATACTTTTATTTTTGTCTATAATTCTTTTATTAATTATTTTTTGGCATTTTTTTATTGGAGATGTAAAAATAGAACCGGATATTCTAGAAATCACAGATCCTTTTATCCTTATGACGGCTATTGCGACATCTTACGGCTTGTATTCTTCGGAATCAGTTGACTAAAGCCACAGATCAACAGCGTATCGAACATGTCACAAAAATATTTGATTTATGGTCCTCAAAACGTATTTATGATGCAAGAGAACTTATCCATAATGAGATTTCGTGTTCGAGAAAACTAGACGAGAAAGATATATTACTAGACGAGAAAGATATATTAAAAGTCCATAACTGGCTAGACTTCTTAAGGGAGAGCAAAAAGGAGTCGGATACGAAGAAATATTTTTTGATTGTACATATGATTGATATTATGGATTATGCTGCCTATATTACAACAAAGAATAAGTTCTCAGGTTCAAAAGAGATTTATAATTTCTTTGATTCTCATAAATATTACTATAAAATATTGAGATTCTATATCGAACGTCGAAAAAATAAATGGAAATCACTTGTTGAACAATTTAAAAAAGATGATAAATCCTAAACTCTATTTTTCAATTTTTTTGAAGTCAATTTCATGAAATGGCTTTAATGCCTTCGACTTTCCTTATATGAATATTGCTTTAATTTCCTTTGGTCGGCTGAGTTATCAGTGCTGTCCTTGAGTTCTTATGTATCTATGGGGGAGGGGGCGCCTTGAGGAAAGATTCCTGTCATCTATGACTTCAATAAGGTGAAGGAGTTGGAATGCCTTAATGCTGTATAGTACTTTTAAACGATGGCAGAGATAACAAGGGATAATTTATTCAAAAATTAACAGGACAGTTTTTCAAAAATAATTTCCTGTCGCGGTGCTTTGAAATCTAAATAATCAGCATTGTCACGACAGACCCATCGAAGGAATCGACCTCTTGGGCCTAAATTTTTCGAGAAAATTCTAACCGCGTTTTTATAATGCTCAAAAGGGCAAGGAGACGCCTTGTAACAATTGAAATTTGTTTTCAAGCTGACCAGATCTTCCCCTTCATGAGTTGACCTGAAAGCCGTTATTGTACGATTAGGATTGATTGATACAAAAAAATAATCCTGCTTCTTAATCATAGTCTGCAGGATTCGTCTGGCAAGGGAACTTCTAAGGTGTACCAATCCATTGAATGTACCATGATCATAAAAATGAAAAACAAAATGAAAAACAGGGCAGATCCCCATTTCCAGAACAGAGTGACCAAAGCAAAAACCCAGATCTGTTGATGTTGACGGGATGGGTTTTTCAGGTCTTAGAATAAAAGCGCCAGAAAAAATACCTGCTGACTCGATATAGCCTAAAGAAAAGCAAGGTGATGCCTTTTTCATAAAGTCCTGAAAAAATGACTGGTGGAGTGTTAATCGTGGAATGGAGGTCTGAAAATAGATCATTTTCGCCTCCCTTCACTAATAAAATGATTCTATGTAACAAAAGTCCCTTACTTAAGAATACCATTTCAAGCAATAAATTGCAAATAAATATCTGTAATGTATTGATAAATATATAGATTGCAAAGAATAAAATATTTGAAGAAAAATTTTATTCTTCATGAGAGTAGAATGTTTTTTTAAAGCTTGTTGTTTTTTACAAAATACCAAATACTAATACAAAAAGCAGGGAGAAATTGATGTCATTATTAGAACCTGATATTTGTGTGATAGGAGCTGGATCAGGAGGTCTTTCTGTTGCTGCCGGTGCTTCTCAAATGGGGGCTCGCGTTGTCTTGATTGAGAAAGCCTCAATGGGTGGAGATTGCCTGAATTATGGTTGTGTACCGTCTAAAGCTCTTTTAGCTGCAGGCCATGTGGCACAGTCTATGCGCGAGGCTTCTCTCTTTGGTCTGAAGAAAAATTCCCCTACTGTCAGCTTTGAAAAAGTTCACCGGCATGTTCATGAGGTTATTAGGGCAATTGCCCCTCATGATTCTGTTGAAAGATTTGAAGGGTTAGGGGTTCGAGTCTTGAAAACAGAGGCATCTTTTATTGATGAGAAAACAGTTAAGGCGGGAGACTATCTTGTACGACCAAAATATTTTGTGATTGCAACCGGCAGTCATCCTTTTATTCCTCCTTTAAAAGGATTGGAAAAAGTTCCTTTCCTGACAAACGAGACTCTCTTTGACCTAAAAGAATGCCCTGATCACCTTATCATATTGGGGGGTGGTCCCATTGGTATTGAAATGGCTCAGGCTTTTCAGAGGTTGGGAGCAAAAGTCACGGTTGTTCAGTCACACTCTATCCTACCAAAAGATGATCCGGAATTAGTAGATGTTATTCGTCAAAAACTTCTGTCAGAGGGAGTTACTTTTATTGAAGGTGCGCGTGCCGTTAGTGTGAAATCATCTGGTAAAAACGTGTCTTTAACGTACAAGTCTGAGAAAGAAGAAAAAACTGTAAGTGGGTCACATTTGCTTGTGGCTGTTGGACGACGGCCATCTTTGAAAGCATTAAATTTAAAAGCAGCGGGTCTTGATTCTTCCTCAAAAGGTATTAACGTTGATCAAAGACTTCGTTCATCACAAAAGCATATCTATGCCCTTGGTGATGCCATAGGGCAACATCAATTCACACATATGGCATCCTATCATGCGGGGCTTGTTATTCGAAATATCCTTTTTAAGTGGCCTGCAAAGCTGTCGAGCAAGGCGATTCCCCGGGTGACGTATACAGACCCTGAACTGGCCCACGTAGGAATGACGGAGAAAGAAGCTAGAACACAAGAAGGGAGTTCTTTTAAAAGCATGACATTTCCTTTTAATGAAAATGACCGAGCGCAGGCGGAGCATGCGACAGAAGGCTTGATAAAGGTTTTAACAACAAAACGTGGACATGTCTTGGGTGTCAGTATTGCAGGCAAGGGAGCAGGAGAATTAATATTTCCCTGGTCATTGGCTATCACAAAAAAGATGCGATTGTCTGATTTGGCAGGGACTATCATTCCCTATCCAACTTATAGTGAGGTCTCTAAAAGAGTTGCAGGAAGTTTTTATACGCCCGCACTTTATGGTCATAAGACAAGAGCCGTTGTTCGATTTTTAATGAGGTGGTTCTAGGAACAGCCACCCTTTTTATTTTAAGGAGATAATATCATCATGACGAAGATGATTCCTTTGTTCATTTTGGTGGGAGGAATTCTTATTGTATGGCTGACAGGCATTTATCAATATCTCAGCTTTGATACCCTGAAAGAAAATCGTGCGTTGATTCTGAACTTTGTACAAAATTCTTTCTGGAATGCCCTTCTTATTTTTGCCCTTCTTTATATTGTTGTTGTGGCGATGTCTATTCCAGGAGCAACTTTCCTGACGATTACGGCAGGATTTTTATTTGGAAGTTTATTAGGCACGATTATTGTTGTAATTTCGGCAACGCTGGGAGCGACCATTTTATTTCTTATTGCAAAGACATCTCTTGGAGAAAAACTCCGCTCCAAAGCGGTCCCATGGCTTCAAAAAATGGAAAAAGGCTTTAAAGATAATGCCCTCAGCTATTTACTTGTTTTGCGATTGGTGCCCCTTTTCCCCTTCTTTATTGTGAATTTAGTCCCTGCTTTTTTAGGCGTTTCTGCGCGCACTTTTGTTATTGCAACAGGGTTGGGGATTATTCCGGGAAGTTTTGTCTACGTTTCTGTGGGAACAGGATTGGGAAGCCTTTTTGATCAAGGTAAAAATTTAAGTCTTCAGGGGGTCTTAAGTCCCGATATTTTGGTAGCACTTGGAGGGTTGGCTTTATTGTCAATGCTTCCTGTCTTTTATAAAAAAATCAAGGGTTCTGATGTGCCTCCAAAATAAGGTAAAGGCTTACTGTGATAAGAGCAAAAATGATAAAAATAAGACCTAGGGAGAAAGCGGTTCCCGTATAGATAAATCCAGCAATAGAAGTAATAAAGACGGCAGCTATCATCCTGGTCATACTTAAGAAAGCCGAAGCGGTACCGGCGCGATCTAAATACGGCTCAATAGCTTTGTGAGTTGCGGGAGAAAAAGTCATTGCGATGCTTGCACCAAAAATAAAAAGAGGAATTGTTAATAAATAGGGATTTTTCGGTGTTATGAGAGAGAAAAGAGTTATAAGAAGCGCGCTCGTTAAAGCGGCCATCATTCCTGTTTTTAAAACCCGTGCAGCTCCAAATTGTATGACCCACCGCGATGTAAAAAGGCAGAAAAGGGCATTACCAAAGGTACCAACACCTTGAAAATAGCCATATTGTGATTGTGTAATTCCTAGTTCATCTACAAAATAATAGGAAGCCATTCCTGTATAGGCAATAATAGTAGCTATAAGGATTGCTGGCAGAAAGGCATATCCTGCAATACGCCAGTTTAAGATCATTGCCTTGTAATCCTGAAAAGCTTTTTTCAAGGTCAGGGATCTTTTTTGAACAAGAGTTTCTGGCAGAGTAGGATAAAGAACAAACGTGGCACAGGCGATAATAAAACTTAAAATTACAAAAGTTGCTCGCCAGCCATAGTGTTGCCCGATATATCCTCCTAAAATAGGAGCCAGAGACAGGGAAAAGGTTAGAACCATTCCCAGGAGAGCAGTGATTTGTTGGAAACGTTCTCCTTTATAAATATCTGCAACAATAGCAAGGCTAATAATTGGACCACCTGCGGCAGCGGCTCCCTGAATAATGCGGCAGAGCATAAGTGTTTCTAGATTTGTTGCAATAGAACAGACGAGGCTTGATGCAATATGCAATGCAATACAACTTAATAAAGTGGCACGACGACCAAAAGCATCCGCCACAGGGCCGATAAAAGGACCTGACACCAGGAAGCCCAAACAACAAAGTGTGAGAGTAAGCTGAAGAACTTGTTCAGTGCTTTGAAAGTCGGCCATCATTTGGGGCAGGCTAGGTACATGAATATCAGTCACAGCGACCATTGAGGCGAGTAAAAAAGCCAGCTTATAGGGCATATAAGGAGATATTTTTTTTGGTGCCACAGTTTGAAATCTCCAACGCAAAACAACAGGGTAAAGAAAGTATGTTATGATGGCCTCCACAGGGAAAGGAGCCATATGAGAAAATGGCTCACTTTCCTGTTAAAAGTCAATTATAAAATATTATCTTTTAATAACGTTGCCCTTGTTATCAACCTGAAACTGGAGAAAGCTTTTTGATCTAATAAAATTATTTTTACCAGGTTTTCCAAGATGAGTAATAATTTTATGAGTATTTAACTTGCCTGGATCTGCTTCGGTTAAAATGAGAGTTCCTCTTGCTTTATTATTTTTATTATAAAGCCTGTAAGTACACATCAGTTTCTCACCAGTCATTATAGTTTGATGTGCTGCTAATTATATAGTTAGCTTGAGCCTTTTGATCGCTTTTGATTGCAACACGCCATAGTGTTCCTGCAAGTTCCAGAGTTCTTTTTTTTAGATCAATGACTTTTAAAAGTTCATTTTCGGGAAAGATTTGTTTTAGTGTTCGACCTGAATAATCAATACATTATAGTTTGGAAGATTGTTTAAAGTTAATTGTTTGAGACATTAATTGTGTTGAAAAAATAATGAGGAGGATAAAAAGACTAGAGCAATTCTGTACATGTTTTCTTCCCTGTTTTTTATAAAAACCTTACTTATTATATGGGCTTGAAATTAAGAAAGAATTAACCAATGTTCATAGCTATGACAGTTTGACAAGGACAGGCGTGTGATCAGAAGGGCGCTGCCAGCCCCGTGGCGTAGTATCCACGTCGGCATCAAGAGTACGATCTGCGGCCTGAGGAGAGAGTAGAAGGTGATCAATGCGATAGCCTTTGTTTTGATCAAAGGAGCCTGCTCGATAATCCCACCATGTGAAAAGGGAGTGACTTTTTTCAAGGTGTATTGGATGTGTTAGCCGAAGTCCATCCTGATAGCCACTGTTGAAAAGGCGCCTGAGCTGGTTTTGTTCCTGAACAGAACATAAAATACGATCAGTGCCTGAAAGGGTAGGATTGTGCATATCTTCAGGGAAAGGAGCAACGTTATAATCTCCTCCAAGAACAATCGCTTCATCCAGGGTCAACAAAGTTTGGCTATGTTTAAAAAGAGCCTCATAAAAAGCCATCTTATAGGCAAATTTCTCACTCCCCACTTCCTGGCCATTAGGAACATAGACGGAGGCTACACGGACCTGGTTTGTGACCGCTTCTATATAACGTGCCTGGGGATCTTCAGAGAAAGACGGCATGCCTTTCGTTACATCTTCCAAAGGGTATTTTGATAAAATCGCAACCCCGTTATAGGTTTTTTGACCATAAACAGAAATATTGTATCCTAAGTCCTCAAGAGGCTCGAAAGGAAAAGCTTCTTCAAGGCATTTTGTTTCCTGAAGAAGAACAACATCAGGGGCGCTGGATTGCAGCCATTCAACAAGATGTGGAAGGCGCGCTTTAACAGAATTGATATTCCATGTTGCAATTTTCATAAGCTAAAAAACCGAAAAAGAGCTGCCACATCCACAAGATGAGGCAGCATTAGGATTACGAATAACAAAGGCAGCCCCCATTAGTTCCTGGGCAAAGTCAATATAGGAACCTTGTAAAAGATCCAGAGAAGGGCCATCAATCGAAACTTTAATATTTTTATATTCAAGGATAACAGCATTGTCTTCCGGGCCTTTGATGATATCAAGGAAGTACTGGAATCCTGAACAGCCCCCTGCATCAACGCGCAGGGCCAACAAAGGATTTGCTGAAGGATCTATCTGCTTTTCTTCCTGAAACAATAGAGTTAAACGATCACAGGCCGCCTGTGTTATTTTAAGGCTTCGTGTGTCTTGTTTATCAATGTTGATCATGTCAAAAGCCGGGGGCATTTTTGTACTCATCTAAAAACCATGTTCCTTAGAAAGTGAGAGAAAAGTTTTGGTGCCATATTTCTATTTACCTTATACAGTTGAAGGGGAAAAGTCTTTTCTTTATTCCCGGTTGTTCAGTTCCTTTTTTAATGAAAGGTTTTTCATTAAAGCTTGAAAACGATCCACAAACTGAGCCATAAAGAAGGGGTGTTGTATTTATATTTGAACCAAAGGGGTATGAATCCTTTTGGCCGTGTTTTGTAAACTGTAACAAAGTCTATAACTTAACAGAAAGATCGCCTTTTTTATGACAACCCAGGAACCGAATTATTTCAAGTCCCTTACATCGGATGTTCTCATATCTCTTGAAGCCCTTCAACGTGATGGCCATATTGGGAAAGTTGGCAGTACTGATCGCCTGACGGTTGAGCCGCCACGAGATTTGTCGCATGGAGATGTTGCCACAAATGCTGCCCTGGTTTTGTCAAAGCAAGTCAGAATGTCACCGCGGGAGTTGGCAACGCTTCTGGCAGATGAAATGATGAAACTGCCTCATATTGAGACTGCAACCGTTGCAGGGCCGGGCTTTTTGAATTTGAAGTTAACCAATGCGTTCTGGCAGGATTGTCTCAGGACGTTACTTTTTGACGCAAAGAACTACGGAAGCTCTTCTCTGGGGGAGGGAAAATCCGTTAATGTTGAATATGTCTCAACAAATCCAACAGGGCCTATGCATATTGGTCATAGCCGGGGAGCTATTGTAGGAGATGCGTTGTCCCGCCTTTTGACAAAGGTTGGTTTTGACGTCATCAAGGAATACTATGTTAATGATGCGGGAGCACAGGTCCAGGCATTGGGACGGTCTCTTTATGCGCGTTATCAGGAACACTTTGGGGTAAAAATATCAGAACTGGGAGATTATGGGGGTGACTATCTGATCCCTGTTGCTCAAAAAATCGCAGCGCAGGAAGGTAATAAGTGGTTAGATCATCCCGAATCTGAATGGCGGGATCTTTTTAGAGCTTTTGCTGTTGAATCCATGATGGAAATGATTCGGTCAGATCTTGCTCTTCTTAATATTCATCATGATGTGTTTACATCTGAAAAAGAACTGGTGGATGAAGGTCTTGTTCAGGAAGCCCTGGATGTTCTGGCTGAAAAGGGTCTTATCTACGAAGGTGTTTTAGAGCCTCCCAAAGGAAAACAGATAGAAGATTATGATGCTCGAGAGCAGACACTGTTCAGGTCAACAGACTTTGGAGACGATGTCGATCGTGCGCTTAAAAAGAGTGACGGCAGCTGGACTTATTTTGCCAGTGATATTGCGTATCACTATGATAAATTTAAGCGAGGCGCCTCTCACATGATCAATGTGTGGGGGGCCGACCACGGGGGATATGTCAAACGTCTCCAGTCAGCAGTGCGGGCTATTACACAGGGTCAGGGATCAATGTCTGTGATTCTTTGTCAGATGGTGAAATTCCTCGAAGGGGGACAGGCTTTTAAAATGTCCAAGCGTGCAGGGACATTTATTAGTCTTGCAGATGCTTTGGAAAAAGTAGGCAGAGATGCCTTGCGTTTTGTTATGTTGACTCGTAAAAGCGATGCACCTCTTGATTTTGATTTTGAAAAAGTCGTTGAACAGAGTAAGGATAATCCCGTTTTTTATGTTCAATATGCCAGTGCCCGTTGTCATTCAGTTTTGCGTCACGCCAAAGAAGCTTTTCCAGAAGCTGACTTCTCATGTAAAGGTCTTGCAGAAATCAACTTTGAGGAGTTGACAAACACGTCTGATTTGTCTGTGGTGAAACTTCTGGCAAGTTGGCCTCGTCAAGTTGAAAGCGCGGCCCTTGCAGAAGAACCGCACCGTATTGCCTATTTTATGCAGGATGTTGCAGCGGCTTTCCATAGCCTTTGGAATCAGGGCAAAGAGGAAACGCAGTTGCGTTTCGTGCATCCAGATGATCTTGTGAAGACATATCAGCGTTTGGCACTTGTGCAGGCAGTGCTTGCTGTCTTGAGGTCTGGACTTGATTTGCTAGGCGTTACCTTAACCAAGGAGATGAGATAATGACTCAAAGCCGTTGGCAGGAACAGGGTATTCATGGCCCTTATAAAGCTGATCTCCAAAAAACCTCTTTTTTGCGGCGGCCTCTTTCTCTTTTTCTTTTTGTTGTCTTCCTGATTGGGGCGGGGTTTCTTATTTGGTGGGGATATTTAACTTTTATCAAGACACAACACATAGGTAAGATTCCTGTGATTCACGCTGAGGAGGGGCCTTACAAAGTACGCCCGGAAGATCCACATACGCATAAAATTCCTCATAAAGAAAAAACAATTTATGAGCACTTATCGCGTCAAAAGGTACCTGGCTCAAAAATCAAGATGCGCGCTTTACCTGAGGCTCCTGTACAGGAAGACCCGACACTACCGACAGATTTTATTCAGGCTTTTACTGATGAAAGAGCCGATAGTGAGACTCTTTTGATTCCAGAAGGTCCGCAGAGTGCGGGGTCAGAATCCCCTTTCGGGGCAGACGATCAAAAACCCTCACCATTTGCAGAAAAAGAAGGTTTTTTCAAAATAACATCATCTGACAAGTACTCAGAGAGCCAAGAGAGAGAAGCTTCTGAAAAAGCATATTCTTTGAAGGGTTTGTTATCCGAAAATAAAATGACGTGTGCAGAAGGTTTATGCGTTGAAGGGGTTTGTATAGAACAAGAAAGCCGAAATCAGTTTTGTCTGGAGTTTTGTCAGGCAGCCTCGGAAGATCAGGCTCGATGGCTTTGGGGTCGACTAAGGCGTCAGGTGCCTGACCTTTTGGCGGCACACAAAGTTCTTTTTAGAAAGGTTGATCATGGGTTGGAAACAGGCTTTCGTTACCATGTGATTTTACCCAGGCTTTCTAAAGACGTGGCATCTCAGCTTGAAGCAGACCTTTCCAGGAGAGGGATTCAGGTCTCGCGACTTCCTGATTAAAGAGAGACTTTTGCAAATTGATTTAAAAAGAAAGTTAGATGAATGGATTCCTTTCCTCCTGTTCTTGACATCGTTATCATAGCGCTTCCGATTCTTGTTGCGATTACGTTTCACGAGGCGGCCCACGGTTACGTCGCTCTACGGTGTGGTGACACAACAGCTTTGCGGGCCAGGCGTCTTAGCTTAAATCCCTTGCGACACATAGATCCAATTGGTACCGTTGCATTACCTGGACTTTTGATTTTTGCGGGATCCCCCTTTTTGTTCGGATATGCAAAGCCTGTTCCTGTTAATTTTGGGGCTCTGCGTCATCCGCGTCGTGATATGGTTTTTGTAGCTTTAGCCGGGCCTGCAATGAATATTGGGTTAGCCTTTATCTCTGCCTTGATGTTTCATCTTCTTTCTTTTTTACCAGAAGATTTTGCACTACCACTCGCAAAAGGCTTACGGACGTCACTTATTATTAATGTGACCCTGGCTCTTTTTAATATGTTGCCTCTACCTCCTTTAGATGGAGGACGAGTTGCGGTTGGTTTGTTGCCCCGCTTTATGGCAAACCCCCTTGCACGTATGGAAAAATGGGGTTTTGTTATTGTTTTTGGTGCTTTCATAGGGATACCATATATAGCGCATCTTTTAGGGAAGGATTTCAGCCTTTTCTTTTGGTTGCTGGCAGGGCCGATTGATATGGTTATAAAAACAATTTTGTTTCTGGCTGGTATACATTAGGATCAGTTGTTATTGTCAATTTCAAAAGGCCTCCCTTCTTGTTTAGGGTGAGAGGTCTTCCGCAAAAATAAGGAGATTAAAATGAGCGTGGGTCCCTGGCAAGTTGTTTTGATTCTTGTCGTTATTCTTGTCTTGTTTGGTGCCGGGAAATTACCCAGTGTTATGAAAGACCTTGCAAAAGGAGTTCAGGCTTTTAAGAAAGGGCTTCGTGAAGAGGAAGAGACAGAACAATCTGACTCAAAACCTTTGCTGAAAAGTGAAGCACTCCCGAAAAAAACTGAAATACAGGAAGAAAAGCCAACAAGTTCCAAAACGGCTAAATCCTCAGTGAAAACATCTGTTCAAGCTTCTTCTAAAAAGAAAAGCTCCGCAAAGAAAACGTCTGTCAGAGCCTCTAAAAAAGACTCTTCTGATAAAAAGGACTGAAGAACTTTATGTTTGATTTGGGGAGTTGGGGCGAATTTCTGATTATTGCTATGGCGGCTTTAATTCTTATTGGTCCCAAGGAAATGCCGGGTCTCTTAAAAACGTTAGGACGCTGGATTTATCGTGCTAAAAAAACGTTTAGACAGTTTCGCCAAACTTATGATACTTATCTCCAGGAAGGGGAATTGGAAGAGTACATAAAAGACACAAATAAAAAAGTTTTAGAGGAAGAAAAAGAGATACCTCAAACAGCCAAATCATCATCTCAAAGAAAGGATGATGACAGGAAAAAACGGACTTCCAAGGCACCTTTTGACAAAGGTAAGGATGTAAAATGACAGAAGCACCTTCTGACACACCTCAGCCTCTTCTTATTCATTTATTGGAGCTTCGTAAACGTCTTTTATTAACGGCCGCCTTTTTTTTGGCAGCTTTCGCATTATCGTATCTTTTCTCAAAGGAAATCTTCGATATTTTAATTTATCCCCTGGCCAAAGTTTTGAAGGGGGAAGAATCCAGACGCTTGATTTACACTGGCATGGCAGAAGCTTTTTTAACCTATGTGAAAGTGGCTCTTTTTAGCGCACTTTTTTTAACCTTGCCGCTCCTGGCTTCTCAAGTTTGGCTTTTTATTGCACCAGGTCTTTATAAAACAGAACGTCTGGCGGTTTTTCCTTTTTTGTTGGCAACGCCGGTTTTATTTGCAATTGGGGCGGCCTTTGCCTATTTTGTCATTATTCCGGCAGCCTGGTCATTTTTTGTTCATTTCGAGACTCAGGCTCCTGAAACTTTTCTACCCATTCAACTTGAAGCTCGTGTTGGGGAGTATTTGTCTCTTGTGATGCAATTACTTTTCGCTTTTGGGCTTAGTTTTCAGATGCCTGTTCTTTTGGTTTTGTTAGCACGTGTTGGTCTGGTGACATCAGGGTTTTTGAAAGAAAAACGTCGCTATGCTTTTATATTAATTTTAATTGCATCGGCTTTTTTGACACCGCCGGATGTGTTAAGTATGTTGGGGCTGGCTATTCCCTTATATGGTCTTTTTGAACTGTCCATATTTATGATGCGTTTAGTTGAAAAAAAACGGCAAACAAATGGGACCTAGAACCAATAAACCAGAAAAACTCGTTAAAAAGATAAACTGACGGAGAATCATAAGTGCACGATATTAAATGGATCCGAGATCATCCTGAAGACTTTGATAAAGCCATGGCGCGGCGAGGTTTGAGCAATGTGTCTGCATCTTTACTGGTTCTTGATCAGGAAAAAAGATCTTGTGTGTCGAGGTTGCAGGATCTTCAATCAGAACGTAATTCTCTTGCCAAAGCAATTGGTCAGGGTAAGACGAAAGGTGAAGATGTAACTGATCTTTTGACGCGTACCGCAGAGCTAAAAACAGAAATGCCAGTTCTGGAAGCCAAAGAACGTGAATTAACGACCAGATTTGACACCTTAATGGCAGAACTTCCTAACATCATGGACTCAGATGTGCCTGAAGGGGCTGATGAAAGTTTTTTTCGTTTGGAAAGAAGTTGGGGGGAACCAAAAACGTATCCTTTTACCCCAAAAAGCCATTTTGAGTTAGGTGAAAACCTTGGCCTAATGGATTTTGAGGGAGCAACCCGTATGTCCGGGTCCCGTTTCGTTGTCCTGAAAGGTGATCTTGTTCGTCTTGAAAGAGCACTAGCAAGCTTTATGATGGATCTTCATGTTTATTCTTTTGGCTACATGCCAATATCCCCGCCGTTTTTGGTAAAGGATGAGGCTCTTTTTGGGACAGGTCAGCTGCCTAAATTCTCGGATGATCTTTTTAAAACAACAGATGGTAGATGGCTTATCCCGACAGCAGAAGTTTCTCTGACAAACCTTGTGAGAGAGCAAATTCTGGAGAGTCGCGACTTGCCTCTTCGTTATGTGGCTTATACGCCCTGTTTTCGCTCTGAAGCAGGGGCGGCAGGACGTGATACACGGGGTATGATTCGTCAACACCAATTCCATAAAGTTGAATTAGTGAGCATCACGCATCCAGAAAAATCTGCTGTCGAACATGAACACATGGTTGGCGCTGCAGAAGAGGTTCTGAAACGACTCGAGTTGCCTTATCGAGTGATTCTTTTGCCAACAGGCGACACAGGGGCAACAGCACAAAAAACGTATGATCTGGAGGTTTGGTTGCCTGGTGAAGAGGCATATAGAGAGATTTCAAGTTGTTCCAACACGGGAGCGTACCAGGCCAGGCGTATGAAGGCTCGTTGTCGCGTGCCGGGACAGAGTAAAAAATCGTCTATTGACTTTGTTCATACTCTCAATGGTTCAGGGGTTGCTGTGGGTCGAGCGCTTGTTGCTGTTCTTGAAAACTACCAACAGGAAGATGGATCAATTGTGATTCCAGATGTTTTGCGCCCTTATATGGGACAACAAGAGGTAATTCTCCATGCTCAATAAACCTTTAAGGATTCTTGTTTCTAATGATGATGGTGTGCATGCTCATGGCATCAAAGTTCTGGAACGAATAGCCCAGACTCTATCAGATGATGTCTGGGTTGTTGCTCCTGAAATGGAACAAAGTGGAGCGGCCCACTCTCTAACACTAAGGAGGCCTTTAAGAGTCAACAAGATCTCTCCGCGGCGTTTTTCGGTAGATGGAACGCCAACGGATTGTGTGATGGTTGCAATTTCCGAAGTTCTTAAGGAGCAAAAACCCACTCTGCTTTTGTCGGGTATTAACCATGGGGCAAACATGGGGGAAGATGTGACTTATTCGGGAACTGTCGCGGCAGCAATGGAAGCGACCTTGCTTGGTGTCCCTGCAATTGCTTTGAGTCAGGTTACAAAGCATGGCCAACATGTTAAATGGGCCACGGCAGAGCACTTCGCTCCCGGGATTATCCAAAAACTTTTGGAAGCTGGCATTCCAAAAGGAACCTTAATTAATATAAATTTTCCAAATCTTGTTACAGCATCAGTCAAAGGGGTTGAAGTTGTTTCTCAAGGGCTTCGTAATATCCGTGATAGTCTTATAAAATGGACTGATCCTCGTGGTGTTCCCTTTTACTGGATTGGCGGAGCAGAAAGAGACGATTCACCTACAGAGGTGCGAACAGACCTTGAGGCTATTCAAAACGGATATATTTCTGTAACACCCCTGCACCTTGATTTAACAAATAAAAGTGCGCTAGAAGAACTTGATAGAGCTTTTGAAGAGGGTTTAAGTGAGTAAAAAGCATTCCGGCAGGAATCCCCTTTTTTGCGGGTTGATATGCCTTTTGACGTTAGCGGGATGCGGCCGTTCCGGCTCACCTGCACCTGTGGTTTGGGGGTATCAAAAGGCCGCGACTTCCTCTCGGGCGACAAAGTCTGTTTCACAGTCTTCAGTGTCTGTTAAACCTGCTATCAACAGAGGAGTTCAGCACAAACCTGTGGTGACAAAATCACGTTTGGCTAACGATGATATTCAAATTCTCGAAATCCAGGATGGACGAGAAAAGCGTCTATCCTCAAAACAGCAAAAAGAAACTTCTGATGATTTGAAAATTATTGAGATTCAGGAAGGTAAAGAACGCCTTTTGGAGACTCCTTCAGAAACTGAAAGAAAAGTATCAAATTCTGATTCGGAAAATTCTTTTTCCGAAAATCAAGATATCCCGGGTTTGCCTGTTCCGACTCTTAAGCCGAATAGAATGGTTGAGGAACAAGAACCAGAGGCAACCGCAGAGGATGTTAATACTCGTTTCTTGATTCCGGTTCCCCTCTGTAAACCAAATTCTGTTTCGGCGAGACCTTCTGTTATGGCACCTTCTATGCCCCCTCGTTCAATGCAGAAGAGAGTTTCTAAAGTGCCATCGCACTCTGAGAGTCCTGTTGTTTCCCATAAAAAGCTTTCTGTGGCCCCGGCTGCAAAAGAAGAAGAGGACCTCTTTTTTGAGGAAACCATTTCTGATGAAGAGCGCCTGGCATCGCCAAAATCTTCTTTTGCGCCTGAGGTAGAGGATACCTCTACAAGGACTCGTTCTTCTTCTCTTTTCTCGTGGCCTCTTAAAGGTAAAATTCTAAAAGGCTTCTCTAAGTCAGGCCAGTCAGGACGTAACGATGGTTTAAATATTGAAGGAGCTTTGGGGGATCCTGTTCGGGCGGCACGTCAAGGGCAAGTTGTTTACGTGGGAAATGAATTACACGGCTTTGGCCACCTTGTTTTAATCAAACATGATGATGAATGGATGAGCGCTTATGCTCATTTAGGAACAGTTCATGTTCAGCGTGGAGATACTGTGAATCGTGGTCAAGTGATCGCCAAAGTTGGTAGTAGTGGGAGCGTTTCTCATCCACAGATTCATTTTGAGGTGCGTCATCACTCACAACCGGTTGATCCCAGACGCTTTCTCGAGTAGTGTGGGATTTCAAACAGTATTTAATGATGGCGGAGAGCCTCGTGAGGACCACTGTTAATGGTGTCTTGCAGGGTGTTTTATTTAAGAATTAGATTTTATAAGGAGTATATTCAATGGAACCATTAGTGTCTTTAACTGGTTTGGTACAAGCCAGTGCAACGTCAGGGTCAGCTTTTGGTGGGGGTGTTATGCAGTTTCTACCTTTTGTTGCTATTATTGCTATCATGTATTTCTTGATGATTCGGCCCCAACAGAAAAAAGAAAAACAACGCCAGGCAATGGTCGCAGCTCTTAAACGTGGTGATCGTGTTTTGACAACCGGTGGTATGATTGGCACAGTTCATAAAGTTCTTGGTGGTGGTGAACTTTTAATCGAAATTTCAGAAGGTAACCGTGTTCGCTTTCTTGCAGGGGCTGTGACACAGCTTATGGACAAGACGGCAACAGTACATCCACAGGAAGAAAAAGCCGCTGACACGTCAGAAACAAAAGAAGTTGCGAAGAAAACGCCTGTGAAAAAGGAGACCGCTAAAAAGACAGCTGCGACAGGCGCACGTAAAACCTCAGCTACACGTAAATCGACATCAACACGTGCCAAGAAAACAGGTTCTTCGTAAATAAACTCTTTGGTTCAAGACTGCTGTATTAAAAAGTTGTGAGTTAATAGAGGCTAAATATTTTTTGTAAGGTGTAAAATCACTATGTTAAAAACGCCCTTTTGGAAAGTTTTTCTAATCCTGTTTGTTTGTTTTGCGGGAACTTTCTATGCTGTGCCATCCTTTATTCAGGAAAAGAACCTGGCGTCTTATCCCGATTGGTTTCCCAAGGAACAAATTAATTTGGGTCTTGATTTGAGGGGTGGACTGCATATGCTTCTTGAAGTTGATTTTGAAACGGCAGAAAAAGATCGTTTGGCTTTTGTCGTTGATGAAGTCCGAAAAAACTTGCGTCAGCAAAGAATTGGCTATCTTGGTCTACGTGCCCAAAAGGGAGCGGTCATTTTTAAACTGCGTGATCAAAGTGACCAACCAAAGATTTCAAAAGCGTTGCGGTCTTTAGGCCAGGATTATTCCTTTGCAATGTCTGATGGAGAGACTTTTGAAATCCGCATGAATGAGAAAGCACATAACCTTTTTGAGAAAAATATTCTGAATCAGTCTATTGAAATTGTAAATCGCAGAATTAATGAGCTGGGAACCCGTGAACCTAATATCCAACGTCAGGGAAAAGATCGGATTATCGTTCAATTACCAGGTGTGCAGGATGCTGCAGATGCGAAACGCCTTCTTGGCAAAACCGCTAAGATGACTTTTCGTATGGTACACCCGGAACAACCCTATGCAGATTCTGCAAGAAGTTCTGCGCCGGCAGGTTATGAGGTTTTGCCAAGCAATGATGGTCATTCTGCTTTCTATGTTGTGCGTAAAAAAGTTGAGATCAGTGGTGAGCACCTTGTAGATGCTCAGGTGTCCTATGATGAATATAATGCGCCTCAAGTTTCATTTCGGATGGATAATGTCGGGGGGCGTAAATTTGCTGATATTACAGCCAAAAACATTGGCAAGCCTTTTGCCATTATTCTTGATAAGAAGGTGATCAGTGCACCCCGTATTAATGGTATTATCCCAAGTGGAAGTGGCGTTATTACAGGACGATTCAGTGTTCAGGAAGCTAATGACCTGGCTTTGTTGATGCGCGCTGGTGCTTTGCCCGCTCCATTGACAATTTTAGAGGAACGTCTGGTTGGTCCAGATCTTGGGGCTGACTCTATTGAGGCAGGCCAGAATGCAACAATTGTATCTGTTATTGTCATTGTTGCCTTTATGGTGCTTGTATATTTGTTCTTTGGTTTGATTGCTAATGTTGCATTGGTTTTTAATCTGATTTTACTGGTTGCTGCCTTGACGCTGACTGGATCAACTTTGACCTTGCCGGGAATTGCAGGGATTGCCTTGACAATGGGGATGGCTGTTGATGCGAATGTTTTGATTTTTGAACGTATTAAAGAGGAACTGCAGCTTGGCAAAAGGGCTGTCCAAGCAATTGATGCGGGGTATAAACGGGCTATTGCAACAATTTTGGACTCTAACCTGACGACATTAATTGGAGCGGCTGCCTTGTACTTTTTTGGGTCTGGGCCGATCAAGGGATTTGGTGTGACTCTGGCTTTCGGGATTATTATTTCAATGTTTACAGCAATTAGTTTAACGCGAATGCTTGTTGTTTGGTGGTTTAATATTTTTAAACCGAAAACGTTATCACTTTAGGGGAGTAAGAGAATGCGAGGCCTTCAACTTGTTCCCTATGGAACGAAAATTGATTTTATTGGTAAGCGCTGGATTGCTTATATTATTACCATTTTGATTATTGCAGCATCGGCCATAAGCCTTTCACTTCAGGGACTTAATCTGGGGATTGATTTTAAAGGAGGTCTTCTCCTTGAAATTCGAACACCGGACAAGCCTGATTTAGCTTCCATGAGAGAAGCTCTTAACTCCCTGGATCTTGGAGATGTCAAACTTCAGGAATTTGGAGGGGAGCGGGATGTTATGATTCGTGTTGAGCATCAGCCAGGGGGGGAGTCAGCCCAGGTCGTAGCGCAGCAAAAAATAAAACAGGCATTGGGAGATCAAGTCGAGTATCGTCGTCTTGAAAGTGTCGGCCCAAAAGTAAGCGAAGATTTGGTTCAAAATGGGCTATGGGCCTTTTTATTCGCAATTATCGGTATGCTGGTATATATATGGTTTCGTTTCGAGTGGCAGTTTGGATTGTGCGGTATTATTGCTCTTGTTCATGATAGCATTGCTGTCATAGGGTTTTATTCTCTTTCTGGCCTGGAATTTAACGAAACAGCATTTGCGGCAATTTTGACGACTGTTGGATACTCAATTAACGATTCGGTTGTTATTTATGATCGTATTCGCGAGAACCTGAGAAAGTATAAAAAGACAGCTATGCCAGAGGTTTTGAACCTTAGTGTGAATGAGACACTTTCACGGACACTTTTAACTTCTGGAACAACGATATTTGCCCTGTGGGTTTTATATTGGCTTGGCGGTGGTGTCATTGAAGCTTTCAGCCTTCCTATTTTGGTGGGAGTTGTTATTGGAACCTTGTCGTCAATTTTTCTTTCTGTTTCTCTTCTTCTTAACTTTGATTTGCGTAAGCACCTTCAGAAGAAAGAAGATGAAAATATACGTATAAAGAATTCATCTTAAGGAGAAGACCTTGATAAAGAATTCTTATAAATCGGATTTTTTGCGGGAAGCCGATGCTCGCGGTTTCCTGTATCAAGGCACTAATCTGTCGGCCCTGGATTCTAGAATGGCAGAGGGGTCTGTCACAGTTTATCTAGGCTTTGATATGACGGCGAAAAGCCTTCACGTTGGAAGCTTACTGCAAATTATGTGGCTTCGTCTTCTGCAAAAAACAGGTCATAGGCCTCTTGTTCTTTTAGGTGATGGGACGACGCGAATTGGGGACCCTTCTTTTAAAGACAAAACACGTCCTTTGCTGACAGAAAAAGAAATCAAGGAAAATGAATCCAGTCTTTCCAAAGTTTTTGAGAAGTTTTTGACTTTTGGTACTGGTCCTTGTGACGCGAAATTTGTCCATAATTATGACTGGTTAAAAGATCTGAAATATGTTGATTTCCTAAGGGATTATGGCCGTCATTTCTCGGTCAATCGTATGTTGTCTTTTGAAAGTGTTAAGGGACGTTTGGAACGGGAACAACCCCTAAGCTTTCTTGAATTTAACTATATGATTATTCAGGGGTATGATTTTCTTGAACTATTTAGGTCAGAAAATTGTCTTGTTCAATTTGGAGGACAGGATCAATGGGGTAATATTCTAAATGGAGTTGACCTTGTACGCCGTGTTCTTGGTCAAGAAGCTTACGGTCTGACCTCTCCCCTGATTGAAACCAGTGACGGCAAAAAAATGGGTAAGACTTCTGAGGGGGCGGTCTGGCTAAATGAGGATATGCTTTCCCCCTATGATTATTGGCAGTTCTGGCGCAATACTCAAGATGCAGATGTAGGGCGTTTCCTGCGTTTATATACGGAACTACCTCTTGATGAAGTTACTCGTCTGGAATCTCTAGAAGGATCAGAAATCAATGAAGCCAAGAAAGTTTTGGCATCAGAAGTAACACGATTATGTCATGGAGAGGCAGCGTTGCAAGACGCTCTGAAAACAGCAGCTGGTCTTTTTGAAGGCGGTGGTCAGAGTCTTGATTCTTTACCGCGTCTGGAATTAACGACAGAAAGGATTCTTGCAACTATTCCTTTGGTTGATCTTTTTGTTGAGGTGGGCCTTTGTCAAAGTAAAGGGGAGGCACGACGCCTTTTTCGGGGAGGCGGTGCCCGTTTAAATGACCACCCTTTGCAAGATGAATCACAGTTTTTAACATTGGAAGACATGATCAAGGGTACAGCCAAGATCTCAGCTGGTAAAAAACGGCATGCGCTTCTTCTTTTAGCCTAGCTTTTCAGGGCCAGAACAAGCATGGCTTTTTAGTTGCCCGACTTTAATGAAGCCTTGAAAATAAACAGGGAGCTTTTAAGAGCGAGGGTGCCGCCAGCGTTTCCAAAGAATAATTGAAACAATAATTCCTATAATAGTCGTAATCCCAATTTTTTGATATTGAATAAATTTCTCAATCATAAGGTCGATTGTATCAGCAAAGAAATAGCCGATAAGATATCCTGCACTGACGCTCAGAACAGCCCAGATAATACCTGCAATAATATTCAGGATTGCAAAGCGTTTAATGTCAATACCACTGGCCCCAATCACAAAGGGACTGATGGTTCGAATACCATAGACAAAACGAAATCCGACGATAAACCAGACATTATAGCGGTGTAAAAGTTCAAAAACCTTTTGGGATTTCTCTTGCCAGGCAGGTTTTTTTTCAAGAAGTCCAGGGCCATAAAAACGACCGGCAAAAAAGAGGAGTTGGTCGGCTGTGACTGATCCACAAAAGGCAATGAGAACAACAATGGGGAACGACAGAAATTCCTTGAACGATAGAAAACCTGCTGTGAGCACCACGGATTCACCTTCTACAAAAGATCCGAGCAATAAAACCAGGTAGCCCACTGAGGGGCCATATTCCGCGAGATAGGCTTCCAAAATATCAACTTGTTCTTAAAGATAAAATACCCCTTCTTTATAAAAGACAGCATGATCTAAAAACAAGCCTTTTAAGTGAAAAAGAGATTATTTATAGATCAAGGTGTTCCCTAAGAGTCTTAGAGAAGGAGAAGGTCAGGGTATCATGAGTTCTCATAAGTTCTCATGATGTTTTTGAAAGGTTTGAAACTTAAACATGGCCTAATAAAAGTGTGAATGGGACAACCTTACGAAGAGCTTAAAAAGAGTTTCATTTAGTAGAATTTTACCTTCTTTATAAGCTATAATATAAAAGGGGATGAGTAGAGCATCAACTTAAGAATAAACAGGACTGTTTTTCTATATTGGGAAAGAGGGAATCTAAAATGGACGTTTCAAAATACAGTGAAAAATCTAAACTCATTTTACAAAGTGGACAAACACTTGCGACACGTCGTGGTCATCAGAAATTCACGCCAGAGCATTTGCTCTATAGCTTGCTAGAGGCTTCTGAAACACCTGTTCAAAGCCTCCTAGCCATGACAGGAGTTGAGAAAAAAAATCTTTTGGCAGAGACAGATAAAGCTCTTGAGTCCTTGCCAAAGGTTCAGGGTTCGGGAGCAGGTCAAGTTTTTTTAGATCCTAAAACGACAGCTATTTTTGAGAAAGTCGAAAATATCGCAACAAAATCAGGGGACACTTTTGTAACCGTTGAACGCCTTTTAGAGGCGTTGTTAATAGTACCCGACACAAAAGCCCAAAAGATCTTGCAAGCTTCGGGCCTAACAGAAGCCAAACTTCAAACAGCTATTGATAAAATGCGTCAGGGACGAAAAGCAGACTCAGCAACGGCCGAGGAGTCTTATCAGGCCCTTGAAAAGTATGCTCGTGACGTGACGGCATTGGCGCGTGACGGCAAACTGGATCCTGTTATTGGGAGAGAAGAAGAAATTCGGCGTACAATTCAGGTCCTGGCTCGCCGGACAAAAAATAATCCTGTTTTAATCGGAGAGCCAGGCGTTGGGAAAACAGCCATTGTCGAAGGTTTGGCCCAGCGTATTGTGAATGGTGATGTGCCTGAAGCCTTAAAAGAAACTCGGTTAATGTCCCTTGATCTGGGCGCCCTGATTGCAGGAGCAAAATTCCGGGGGGAATTTGAAGAACGCCTGAAAGCAGTTCTTCAGGAGATTACCTCTTCTACAGCCAATATGGTTTTGTTCATTGACGAGCTTCATACCCTGGTTGGTGCGGGAAAAGCTGATGGTGCAATGGATGCCTCAAATATGTTGAAACCTGCTTTGGCCAGAGGAGATTTACACTGTGTTGGGGCGACTACCCTGAATGAGTACCGTCAGTATATCGAAAAAGATGCTGCCTTGGCCCGTCGTTTTCAGCCTGTCTTTGTGCCGGAACCTACCGTGATGGATACAATTTCTATTTTGCGAGGTTTGAAAGAGAAATATGAATTGCATCACGGAGTACGTATTACAGATAGCGCCATTGTAGCCGCTGCCCAATTATCAGATCGCTATATATCCGATCGATTTTTACCCGATAAAGCAATTGACCTTATTGATGAAGCTTCGAGTCGTTTGCGGATGCAGGTAGATTCCAAGCCAGAAGAACTGGATGAACTAGATCGTAAGATTGTCCAGCTTAAAATAGAGCGGGAAGCACTCAAACGAGAGAATGATGAAGATTCAAGGAAACGTTTTAGTGATTTGGAAAAAGAACTGACGGCGTTGGAATCTGAATCAGCAGAAATGACAACTTTGTGGCTGGCAGAGAAAGAAAAGCTTTCAGCGAGTCAGAATGTGAAAGAGACTCTTGAAAAAGCGCGTATGGACCTGGAAATTGCTCAACGAAGTGGTGATCTTGCTAAGGCAGGTGAGTTGGCTTACGGTGTTATTCCTTCGCTTGAAAAAGAGTTGGCCGAGAAAGAGTCTAATAGTGAGAGTCACTTGGTACAGGAAGAGGTGACAGACAGTGAAATTGCGAGCATTGTTTCTCGCTGGACCGGGATTCCTGTTGATAAAATGTTGGAAGGTGAACGAGAAAAGCTGTTATCGATGGAAAGTCATCTTCATAAAAGGGTTATTGGACAGAAAACGGCAGTGGAAGCAGTCAGTCATGCAGTCAGGCGTTCAAGAGCAGGGCTTCAGGATCCTAATCGACCGATTGGTTCTTTTCTGTTTCTAGGGCCTACAGGGGTTGGTAAAACGGAACTGACAAAAGCACTTGCTGATTTTCTTTTTAATGATGAAACTGCCATGGTGCGCATTGATATGTCCGAATATATGGAAAAACATGCTGTTGCGCGCTTAATTGGGGCACCTCCCGGATATGTCGGGTATGAGGAAGGAGGAGCCCTAACAGAAGCAGTACGCCGCAGGCCCTACCAAATTGTTCTGTTCGATGAAATTGAAAAAGCTCATCCTGATGTTTTTAATGTCTTTTTACAAGTTTTGGATGAAGGGCGCTTAACGGATAGCCAGGGACGTACGGTAGACTTTTCAAATACGCTTATTGTGATGACGTCAAATTTAGGGAGTCATATTCTGGCAGACCAACCTGTTGGAGAAAGTGCAGAAGTTAAACGGGATGAAGTAATGGCTGTTGTGCGTCAGGCTTTTAAGCCAGAATTCTTAAATCGTATTGACGATATTCTACTCTTCAACCGGTTACGTCCTGAAGATATGTCCGACATTGTTTCAATCCAGCTAGAGCGTTTGCGGTCTTTGCTTGTCTCTCGTCAGATTGACCTTACAGTTGATGACGCGGCTCAGAAATGGCTGGGAGAGAAAGGCTATGATTCGGTTTATGGAGCACGCCCCTTAAAACGCGTTATACAGCAGTATTTACAAAACCCCTTGTCCGCTAGAATTCTGGAAGGGAAAATTGGCAAAGCTGTTTCTGTCACAGCTAATGATGATGGTTTACAGATTTCAAGCTCGGGTTGAGAAAGGCATGTCAGTCCTCCTTTAAGCAGAAAGACGAGAGGGCACCTTGTGAGGCCATCACGGGTGCTCCTTTCGGGTTCTTTATGAGGAGCCCTTGTGTTGATCAAATCCCGAAAAATATTTTTCATGTTGACATTATATATAATTTCGAAGACGATCCTAAAAATTAACTAAGCGATCAACTAATTTTAAAGGTATCACATTGAAAAAATTCATTTTTGTCTTTCTGTTTTTTATTTTGACATTTGATGTTCACGGGACTGAGATCAATGATTCATTACTATATAAAGATGAGCAACAGTCTTCTTACAGTCGTCGTTTTAATATTGTCTTTAAAAGTTCTAAAGAGGATGACCATCTAAAAAGATTCAGCTTAATAACCAAGAAAGAATGTGATGAAGATATCTTCGAGATTAAGATTGAGTCATGTCCTGCATGGGTGTCTAATAGCGTGATTATGACAACTTTAAAGGATAGTAGGGGTAAAGTTCTTTGTAAGTCTGACAGTGCCATTAATCAGAAGTTTTTCACAGGGCTTTCAATTAGCGTTAATTTGAAGACTAATATGGTTGAATTTTACGATTTGTTAATTCCTTAATTCTTTTTTGTGGCATGTTGAGTGCCACATCTCTGATCTTTTAGGTATTGATTGTGTCATCGTTGGAAGCTCATTTATTTCTCCAACATCGTGAGGAGACCATCGGTCGACGTAACGATCCAAATAGGCTGGGGCCATTTTGGTTCTTCCTGATACTGGATTCTTCCCTCGTTTCACTCGTTCTGAAGGACATGCGAGAGGAAGGATCGTTCTGAATGACGAGGTGGGATGTACTCCTTCTGAAGAGCGGGCAAGAAGGAAGACCTTTCTCAATGACGGATAGTTGGGAGGTTTCTTCTGAAGGACATGCGAGAGAGAAAATTCTTTTGAAAGGGTGGGATGAGAATGTTATCCAGAGTAGGGCGTACTCCTTCTCTGTTTGAAATGGTCGGAGCGGCGGGATTCGAACCCACGACCCTCACACCCCCAGCGTGATGCGCTACCAGGCTGCGCTACGCTCCGACACACCGAAATATAAAACGACACGTGTTCAGATGCAAGGTGCAAGAGCACATTTTATTTTTTTGTTTTAAAGGGCCTGTGTTCAAAGCTTTAAGGCCCTGATAATTAATTTAAACAGGGGGCTTAGGCCGCCTGTGTTGCAGATTTTCCAGACATAGCTTCCAGATAGTGCTTACGACACATGGCGACATATCGATCATTTCCGCCGATTTCAACCTCGGCTCCCTCGTAAACGGCATGTCCAGATTCATCAACGCGGAGGTTCATTGTGGCTTTGCTGCCGCAATGACAAATCGTTTTGATTTCAATTAACTCTTCGGCCCAGGCAAGTAAATAAAGGCTTCCTTCAAAAGGCTCACCCTGGAAATTTGTTCGAAGCCCATAACATAGTACAGGAAGGTGTAAGTCATCAGAAACCTGACACAACTGGGCAACCTGATCTTTTGTCATGAACTGGGCCTCATCAACCAAAACACAGGTCAGGTTTTTAAGTGTTTTTGTTTTGTCTTTTATATAGTTATAAAAATGAAAATCATTTTCAAAAGGAGTAGCATTTGAGGTTAAACCAATCCGCGAGGCCACGATACCTTCTGCATGGCGGTCATCAATGGCAGGCGTAAAAACGAGTGTTTCCATGCCTCTTTCACGATAGTTGTAATCCGATTGCAAGAGTGTTGTTGTTTTACCTGCATTCATTGCGGAGTAATAAAAATAGAGTTTTGCCATAATCAAGGAACCTATGAAAAAATTTAGGCCTATTTTGCTGCGATTTGGTATAAGCTTCAAGTCTTTCTTCAAAAAAGTGATGAAAAAGGGAAATTTTTTCTCGTACCGCTCTTCAGAAGGAACTTCCTACCCATCCGTCATTGAGAAGGGTCTTCCTTCTTGCCCGTCATTCAGAAGGAGCGACAGCGACTGAAGAATCCAGGTTACCCTTTTTCTGCAAAGCACCGGCCCTTTGAAGTGCTGGATCCCGACGCTCGACGCTGTCTCGCTCTGGATGACGGAACGTAAACGAGCCTCCTCACAATGACAGGGAAATAGACGAGCTTTCTCACGGTGATGAGGAAGTAAATGATTCTCATCCAGCTCTTCAAAAGAAAAGTCCCTTTCGCGTGTCCTTCAGAAGAAAACTCCTACCCATCCGTCATTGAGAAGGGTCTTCCTTCTTGCACGCTCTTCAGAAGGAGTATGCCCCACCTCGTCATTCAGAACGATCCTTCCTCTCTCCCGTCATTCAGAACGAGTGAAACGAGGGAAGAATCCAGTAACTTATATAAAGGCGATAGTCTGGCCTATCTGGATTCCTATGGTTGGCTTTGCCACCCTCTGGAGGACAGAAAAGTGTATAGATCCCGGACGACGCTACTTCTTCCACCTAAAAAATCAATAGCCAACAGGCCTTAAAGGATTCCTAGTGCATCAGAACGTCAGGCTGATCCTCGCTTTCCAGCTCTAAAGAGCAAATAAAGGAATCTGCCGCATCAAATTCTTCGAACCGTAAATGAGGCGATGAATCTCTTAAAGAAGATTGTGTGACGTCGTCTTGAAAGAATGTCATGAAAAGTTCTAGCATTTTTTCCCCCTCTATTTTTATTCTTATACTTTATTGTAACGCGATTTCAGGCGAGGTCAAACCTGTTTTTAAAATAATGACGTAAAAGGTTATAAAGGCATGATTTTTAATGATAAAAATCTATAATAAAAGATTGGATAAACTCTTGTAATGGCAAACCATTAAAAGAGCTAAAATATCAAATTTTACAAATCAATAACAAAAAAGTTGACCCCACAGGGAGCCCTGCGGATTTTGGATGAAATATTGTACCTTTTCTATAGCTTTTTTATTATTGCTTGCGGCTGCCAGGGTAAACTATTTGATGGCCTCTTCTAAAGAAGCAGGTACCCCGACGCCAAATTCATAGAGTAACCCAAGGTTGAATTGGGCCTTTGAGCTCCCCAATTCAACGGCTTCCTGATAGCATATAGCTGCTTCTCTAAATTTCTTGTTATGAAAATAGATAAATCCTTCTTTAAATTTATCATTTGGTGTTCCTTTTTTTACACTATCAGGATTAGTTAGATGATCTGTTTTTCGATGATGCGAACGATTTAAAAGGGGATCAAATTCCTCGCAGTCACTTGCTTTTAAAGCGCCAAGTGAGCATGCAGAAACAAAGAAGATCATAAAAAACAAAAACCTTTTTTTCATGATACCACTACTATTTATTTACCAAATTCTAACACCCTTGCGAGGGAGGCATAAAATCAAACTATATCTTATTATTTAACCAAAAGGCAAAAAAAGCAAGTTTTTTGTTATTCTGATGCGTCGGGTTGTTCTTCTTGTCTTTCAACAAACCACCCATTGATTCTTGCTCTACATCCTGTAAAAGCCTTACCAACTCCTCTGCTTAGATTTCCCAGGTTATTTCTTGTTTGGGGCCACATTGTTTTTCTCACATATCTTGGGGCTCTTTGCCAGAAGTAATCTGCCCCTTTTGTATAAAACCAAGCCAGAATCAAACTGCTTCCTGTAAGAATAGCAGGGTACGTGTAAGTTGCAAAGACATCTGTTTCACAACAGTCGCAAGGGGGACATGAATAAGATGCAGTCTGCGTTGCTTCATCATAGTCCCATACGTGTCCCATCATTTCTGAAGCATATGTAGAAGAAATACTTCCAAAGCTGACAGAAAAAACACAGAAAAACAAAGTATTTTATTTATCATTTTAAAACTCCATTTCTAAAAAACTCAAAACGGAATTAATAATCCGAATAAATATTGTCAAGAATTATTTTCTTCTATTGACTGTAAAGCGCGTTGCTTTTTCTAAAAAAAGCTTTCCTTTTGAGGCGAATTCCCTGACAATTCCTTGATAATAAATGAGAGCACCTTTAGATGACGACCCTTCTCTGTGTTGAAAACCTGACAACGAAAATTCAGGGGCAAATCCTGCATGATAGGGTTTCACTTGACATAAAGTCGGGCGAGATCGTGGGACTTGTGGGGGGCTCGGGTAGTGGTAAATCTGTTTTCTTGCGTGTTCTTTTGGGACTGATGCCCTATGAGTCAGGTCAATTGACATTCTTACAGCCTGATGGCACGCCATTAAAAGATCGTCGACAAATCGGGGTTATGTTTCAAAGTGGGGCTCTTTTCAGTTCCCAAACGGTAGGGGAAAACATTGAAACGCCTCTGCGTGAGGTGATGGGGCTGACACCGCCCCTGATACATGAGTTGGCGCGTTTGAAAATCAGTATGGTGGGGTTGCCTCCTGAGGCCTATGATAAATATCCGGCAGAACTTTCCGGAGGAATGATCAAGCGCGCGGCAGTGGCCCGCGCTATGGCACTGGAGGGGCCGCTGCTCTTTCTTGATGAGCCAACGGCAGGGCTTGACCCCATTTCTGCAGAAGGAATGGATCGCTTACTGAAAGACTTGCGTGATAGTTTGGGCTTGTCGGTTTTAATGGTAACTCATGATCTGGACAGCTTGCATGCTTTGTGTGACAGAGTGGCGGTCCTGGTCGATAAAAAACTTGTTACCGGAACTTTGGAAGAACTCCACCAGCACTCTCATCCCTGGATACAGGCTTATTTTTCGGGTCCCCGGGGGCGGGCTCTTCACAAACAGCAAGGAAAGTCATAGAATAAGGTCATGGAAACACGTGCAAGTTATATTACTGTCGGTGCTTTTGTCCTGGCTTTGTTAACAGGGCTTTTACTCTTTGTTTTATGGATGTCGCGTGTTGACTTCAGGGCGCATTTACCAACATACCATATTTATTTTTCAGGCTCTGTAGCAGGGTTACGCGAGAATGATAGTGTTCGCTTTCATGGGATTCCGATTGGAAAAGTTAAAAAAATCTCTGTTGATCCAAAAAACGTTGAAAGAGTTATTGTCGAGGCCACGATTGATCACACTTATTTGATTCGCGAAGATTCTGTGGCTTTTGTCGAGGCTCAGGGGTTAACAGGTTATTCCTACATCCATATTAAGGGTGGGACTGAAGAGTCACCAATTTTGAAAACCAAACCCGGGGAGTCGTATCCTGTTATTCAGTCAGAGGCTTCCAGCATTGAAATGTTGTTTGGGTCATTGCCTAATATTCTTGAAAAAATTTATGAGCTCTCTGACCGTTTTAACCGTCTTTTAAGTGACAAAAATCTGGAAGATCTAACGGGATCAATTAAACATTTTTCTGACTTGACAGAAAAATTGGCGACAGGTTCGAATTCACTTGATGTTTTTATGGGGCAGGCACGTCAGACTCTGGAGGCTTTTGAAGGGACCCTTAAAGGCGTTACGACTACTCTTGAGGGGCCCAATTTTGCTGAAACTCTGAAATCTGTTACCAATGCTGCCCGGGAACTGGATCGTTTTCTGGAAGAAAATCGACGTTCTGTCCAGCAATTTACGTCACTTGGGCTTGAGGACTTTACACGCTTGATGGGGGAAACCCGGCAAACTGTTTCAACTCTGAACAGAGTCCTGCTTGATCTGGAGCAAAGCCCAAGTAACTTTTTGAACAAAAATACAACTCAAGGATATCGTGTTCCATGAACTTTTCTAAATATCCCTTTTTTATATGCTTAGGTTTGTTGCCTTTCCTTGGGGGCTGTATTTCCCTATTGCCGGAAGCGAGCTCTCCTCCCAGAGAGTTTACTCTTGACTTTCTGGGAGGAGAGAAAAAATTAGTCGCACCTTCAAAAGATCTTGTCATTAAAATAGATAAAACAATAGCAGCAGCTCCTCTTCAGGCTCAGAGAATTCTTCTTTTATCAAAAGAGGCAGGGTTAATTGAAAGTCATTATTTGGCCGATGTGGTCTGGCATGAACCATTGGCAAGTCTCGTCCAGTGTCGCCTTATTGAGGCGATAAGAAATGGAGGAATGTTCAAGGGGGTAGGCTACAGTCAGGAAGCTTTTAAGCCTGATCTCCTTTATCTCCCGGCACTTCACCATTTTGAGATTGAAAAAGGGGCGGGAACCTATAAGGCTGTTGTTTCTTTATCCTTACGAGAAGTCAGTTACCAGGACCATTCGTTGCAGCGCGAAAGAGTTTTTTATGATGAACGTCCTGTATCTGAATCTCTTGAGGCTTTTGTCACAGGGTTGAATCAGTCTTTTCTGAAGATTTTAATAGAAGCGGTAAACTGGATTGAAAAGGGGTAAGCCCGGAAAGAAATCCACAAATTGGGTGTTAGATACTGCCCTGGATATTGAAAACCTGGCTGTAGGCGTAAGAAATCCAGGGCATCAATGCCTTGAGATCACTTGATTCAACTGTTGGTCCACACCATAAACGGAGACAAGGTTGTGCCGCGGTATGATTGATAAAATCATATCCTGCCTGTTCTCGCTCAACAAGTTCTCTCATATCTTTTAATTTCTGCCACAAAGTTACTTCGTCAAGAGGGAGTGGCGGTATAATTTCAAGACATAAGGTTGAATGGGACCGCGTAGCCGGATCCGGTCGTAAAGGAAAAATCCAGTCTTTTTCCTGGCACCAGTCCAAAATGGTTTGAGCGTTTCTTTCTGTCCGTTGAATTAGGGTTGAAAGTCCTCCTATGGACTCGGCCCACTTTAGCGCCATGAGAGCGTCTTCGAGGCACAGCATAGAGGGAGTATTTAATGTTAGTCCCCGGAAAAGATCAACATTAAAGTGTCCTCCCCGGTGTAGAGAGTAGAGGCAAGGTACTGGCCAAACGGGTTTATTTTCCTTTAAATGTTGAAGGGCACGAGGACCAAGAACCAGTATACCATGTGCGGCTTCACTCCCTAGGCCTTTTTGCCAGGAAAAAGCTGTTATATCTAATTTATCCCATGGAAGAGCAACCGTAAAAACAGCACTTGTCGCATCACATATGGTCAAGCCTGTACGATCGTCAGGAATCCAATTTGTCTTTGGTAAGCGCAGGCCACCGGTTGAGCCATTCCAGGTAAATAAAACATCATGGTTAAAATTAAGTTGGGTGAGCTCTGGCAGGTCAGAACGAGGGCCGCCTATAAGACGTTGTCCAGGAATTTCAAGCTGTGTTTCAAGGAGATGTTGCCAGCGGGCGCCAAAAACATCAAAGGCAAGGGCATCAACAGGCCGGGTTCCCAAAAAATTCCAGATAGCCGATTCAATGGCGCCTGTGGCGGAACCAGGCATAATGGCAATTTCATACTCTTCTGGAATCTGAAGAACTTTTTTCATGAGTTCTAAAAAGTATTCGAGACGATTAAGGCTTTCCTCTGATCGATGACTGCGGCCAACAAGGGCTGATGATAAAAGAGAGGGGGACCATCCCGGAATTTTGGCTGTCGGACCTGATGAAAAGAAAGGTTTATCAGGTTTTATAGAAGGCTTATCTCTAGGTGTCATCAAGAGCAAATCATTATAAAATACTGACTTACGTTAACATTCCTTTTACAAGGCAGCAATTCTAAAAAAGTTGATCAGGAAAGGATCCAAAGTGGAAAATGTGATTTTCTTCTCCCTTAATCAATAAAAAATTAAGAGTTTTAAGTGTATAATCACAATCAGGTTAATTTATTTAAAAACCAAAATGATTTTTCCTTTTTTATAAGGAACAGAAGGAGCCAGGACATGAAAAAGAGTATTCTATACATAGCGGCAGGGTTTTTTCTGACCGTGAGTTCAGTTGAAGCAATTTCCCTTAATTTTATAAAGCGTTTGGGAAAGCAATGTACGGGAGTTTGTGATCAACCGTCCTTGGTTTGTGGAAAGGATAAGAAACAAATTGAATGGTGCAAGAAGAACTGTAGTCATAAAATAAAGATAGAGGATGTTTGTAAAAAAGCTTCTGCAACTCCAGTTTCCAAGCCAAAATGTTCTCAAAAAACACCTAACGAGTCTCTGGTTCATGCAACGGCAGCTGTTGCCGCAAAGTATGCTTATGAATTTGGAGAAAAAGGCGGTCACAAAAGCCCTGACTTTAAAGAAGTAGGTCATTTAAAAGATAAGAAAACAGAACTGGTTGCCTGGGCAGGTATTAGGGACTGTGTCCTGTATGTGGCATATCGGGGGACTGTTAACAAGGGGGACGTTGTCAAGGATTTGCAAATTGGTGTGGCGCACCTGGCGGGTAAAGTTGGTCTTGCCGGTTTTGCTTCACGGGGAGCCTACAATAATGTTGTTAATGCTGGCGTTGATTTTTACCATAAAATGGTCAAAAAAGCCTCAGGCCAGTTTTCTCGAACGGTTATAACGGGACATTCATTGGGAGGTGGTATTGCAATGAATGTGGGAACACGCGTTAATCCGAATGAAGTTGTGACCTTGAATGCACCAGGGACAGACTTTTTGTCACCAAAATCATTATCGGGATCGACAACAACGACACACATCCGTAGTCCTGGTGATGTTGTTAGTAAATGGGGAACCCGTACCGAGGGTGAAACCGTTAAGACCAGAGGAGGGTCAAAAAACCCTTTGAAAGCTCATGGGTCTGCACAAATCAAGAAAGAGCTTGAGAAAAAAGCAAAAAAAGCTGTTAAGTAATTTTTTAACAAGTATTTCTGAAACCAGTCTTTTAAAGTTACGAAAGGCTGGTTTTTTTATTCTAGCCTTGCAATTCCTCTTTAACCTTTATAGCCTCAATAAAAAAGGGGAGGATTTTGATGTTGAAAAGTGTTTTTTGTTTTGGAGCATGGGTTTATATGGCACTTGCATTACCTTTATGGGCAGAACAACCAGAGTCCCAGGATTTACGTGTTTATCGGGAAACAGAACTTGAACGTCTTTTCGAAGATGTTGCATCACGTGTTATTGATACAGTCCGCAGGAATCCTGAAGCCGTTATTCTTCTCCCGACAGGGACAACGCCTGAAAAACTTTATGCGGAAATTATTAAACGATTCAAAAATGATGCAACCATTAATTTTTCTAAAGTTCATTTTATCAGTTTAGACGAATATATTGGTCTTGAAGAGGGCCATCCCCTTAGTTTTCAATATTATATGGAAGTTCATTTTTATGACCCTCTCCGGAAAATTGATGCAGGGCGAGCTCCTCATGCATCCAATATTCATATCCCTCCAGCAACTAATTCGACGGGTGATATTCTCTTTTTTCATGACACGATTGAACGCTTGATTGAGGAGTCTCCCACTCAGTCTATTTCTCTGGCAATTTTAGGAATTGGAGGAGCTTACCCGGAAGAGACTGAAGAAGGTGATATGGTATTTAAAGGGGGGCATATTGCCTTTAATGAACCGGGAACATCTCCGGAGGCGGGAATACGCTCTGTCATGCTAACAGAAAAAACACGTCAGGATACATCACACCGTTTTGCTTCTTTAAAAAGGCTAATCTGTGAAGGGATTGTCCAGGAACCTGATTCTGTTAGTTATACTTGTGAGGTTCCTCATCAGGCTGTCACATTAGGTATTCGTGATTTAAAGCGTTCCGATGAGATTATTGTTATCGCTCTTAGTGAAGATAAAGCCCCTGTCATTGAGCATATTTTTTCAGATAAAAGCGCGGATTTATTTCCTGCAAAGCATCTAATCTCTTTGCCTCAGGTAAGCTGGTATCTGGATTCTTCTGCCGCATCCAGGATTTCGGTTAGACCGTGGAGGTCTCTGAAAGAAAATGAAGTATGCCCAAGAGAGTGGGTTTGGGAGGCTATGTGTGACTTTGCAAGTAAGGATAAGCTGACAACAATTACGTTTAGTGACCTTTCTCATGTTGGCTTACGTCAAGGACTTACGGAAGAGCAATTTATCAAGCATCGAGATCAGTTTAGAAGTGCCCTGACTAAAGGTATAGATGTTAACAGTCTTCCTGAGGGAAAGCGCATTCTGGTTATTTCTCCTCATCCCGATGATGATGTCATCAGTATGGGGGCAACATTGACACGCCTTCGACAGAGAGCCAACGATGTCTATATTTTGTACGGTGTGAGTGGCGCCAATGCAGTAAGTACATCTGTGCCAGAATATAGTCGTACCTTAAAGGAATTACAGGATTACTTTGAAGACAAAAAAGATATGGTAGAAATCATTTGTCAAGCCAAGGCATGTATACGAGAAAATGAGGCACTGCGTGCAACGGGGCGCTTGGGTATTCCCTCAAAGAATCTGATTTTTTTCAAGGGAGACTACTATAATCGTCGCGGCGTTCCGGGCCTTTCTCCTTTTAGTCATAATGATTGGTTGCGGATGACTTCGTTAATTGAAGAGATTCAGCCTGATCATATTTACTTTGCGGCAGAAAATGATCCTAATGGAGCGCACGGCTTAACAACTCAGCTTGTTGCTCAGGCTTTGGAATTTCTAAAGAAGGAAAAACGCATAAAGAATATAACACTTTATGGATATCGGGGAGCTTATAATGAATGGCCGCTTTATGAAGCCAGGAAATTAATCCTTGTTTCGTTTGATCAGAAAACTCTCGATCGTAAAATTTTATCTATTAGAGATCACGTTTCCCAGCTGGATCCTCTTTATCCTTCCTTTGATCCACGTCCGTTCTTTCAACGAACGAAAGATCGCAATCAGGAAAGTTTAAAGAAATTAACGGCCATCATGGGAGAAGGCGTTTTAGATCCTATATCACGAGAAAAGGCTGTTGGCATTGAGGCATTTTACGAGATTTCTTCTGATGCTTTTATTCGTCGTTATAACCCTGATTCCTAAAGGTTTAGTCTGTTCAAATCATATTTGGACTAATATAGGAGTATTTTAAGAAAGGCTTAAGGCTCTTGACAAAATTTTAGAATTTGTAATTATTGGTTTTCTTGTAAATCAACTATGGAGGTGCCTTTCAGCATTCAACATTTGACCTTACTAATATCTTCTCTTACCCTACCACAAATTCTCTTTTCAAGCGCTGACGATGAAAGGCTTTACTTTGATATGCCCAGCACTGGATTTCTTACTCAAGATACAAGTGATGATACTGTTCTCTTTTTTCCCGGAAAAGTTGCAGAGGAAATGATGACACTTTTGACGGCAGGAGAAAATAATTTGATATCAGAGTATGGGCATGATCATGCTTTTACGCAGCAAAAAGACCAAAGCTATGCTCTGCGGACAAATTGTTATGGATTCGCGGCAATAGTGTTAACAGTAACTTTTCCCGGAGCGTATAGAGAGATTGAGTCTGTTATGCACGATACGGCTTGTCAAACACCTGTTTCTTTTGATGGAATTCCCTGTCCCTTTCATTACGTTAATGCCATTAAAACGACAAGACTGCATTATTGGGAACGTATTTTAAGTATAATGGATTGTCAAGCAGGGGATCTTCTTGTTTATTTATCTCCTGGCTATACTCTGTCCGAGACACCTCAAAAGAAAACTGAAAGAACAGGTACTCATATTATGTTTGTGGAGTCCTTAAAAGAAAGGGCTAAAGATAATTTTTATCATGTAAGGGTTGTTGATTGTACAAGGCGTCCTCATAGTCGTAAATATGATTCCAGATGGAAAGGAAAAGGTTCCAAAGGTGGTGTTGGACAGTCCTCGGTTTTTATTAAGCCAATCAATAAGGAACGTGTGGAACTTCGTTGGTCAATGAAAAGTCGTTTGATTCATGATAAGGATCTTTATATATTAAGGCCTCTCTCGAGAGAATAAAATCTAACAATTCCGGATTTATTTCACAAAAATTTTCCTCGTTAATTTTATCGGGATATTTATACAAAGTCTGGCCCTAAGGTATTAAGGGTATAGAATGATCTGGTCAGAAAAGAAAAAGGAGCTCTTTCACTATCACAATGAAAGAGCTCCTAGTCTTAATAAGATGAGACTTCTAGAATTTTGCAAGAATAGCAAGTAATAGAAGAGCCACAATATTGATGATTTTAATCATTGGGTTGATGGCAGGACCGGCTGTATCTTTGTAAGGGTCACCGACAGTGTCGCCTGTTACGCAAGCTTTATGTGCTTCAGATCCTTTACCACCATGGTGGCCATCTTCAATGTATTTTTTGGCATTATCCCAGGCACCGCCACCGGATGTCATGGAAATTGCGACAAAAAGACCAGTGATAATGGTTCCAAGAAGCATCGCACCAAGGGCTGTAAAGGCTGCCTCTTCACTTGCGACAAAACGAATGACAAGCCATAGGGCAAGAGGCGCTAGAACGGGCAAGAGAGAAGGCAAAATCATTTCCTTAATCGCTGTTTTTGTCAATAAATCAACACAACGGCTATAGTCAGGTTTTGCTTTTCCTTCCATGATTCCCTTTATTTCCTTAAACTGACGCCGTACTTCGACAACAACGGAAGCTCCCGCGCGACCTACGGCCATCATGCCCATAGCTCCAAAGAGATATGGCAGTAATCCACCCAGGAAAAGACCAATAACAACAAACGGGTCTTGAAGTTGAAAAGTCACTTTGATGCCAGGAAAGTAGTGGCTAAGATCTTCTGTGTAGGCTGCAAACAAAACAAGAGCAGCAAGACCAGCAGAACCAATCGCATATCCCTTTGTAACAGCTTTGGTCGTGTTCCCAACGGCGTCCAAAGCATCTGTTACCGTACGAACATCACTTGGCAACTCAGACATTTCAGCAATACCACCGGCATTATCTGTGATAGGTCCAAAGGCATCCAAAGCGACAACAATACCGGCTAGGGCGAGCATAGATGTTGCTGCAATAGAAATTCCGAACAGACCTCCATTCATGTAGGCAACCAAAATACCCGCAGAAATAATGATAACAGGAAGAGCGCAAGCTTCCATTGAAATTGCCAGGCCTTGAATGATATTCGTGGCATGCCCCGTTTCAGAAGCGGCCGCTATACTTTTTACAGGACGGAAACTGGTTGAAGTATAATATTCGGTTGCCCAAACGATAAGACCTGTGACAGAAAGGCCTGTGAAGGCACAGACAAGAAGCTTCATGCCGTTAAGGGTGTATCCTCCAACGTCAAAACTTTGTTCAAACCCCATGATGTACCATGTCGCTCCAACAACAAACGCTGCAGATAACAAAGTGCAGGCAACAAGTCCTTTATAAAGGGCACCCATCACATTTTTCTTTGCGCCAAGCTTGACAAAAAACGTTCCAAGAATAGAGCCTATGATACAAACACCGCCAATCATCAGGGGATAAAGTGTAAGCATTTCCCGTACTTCGCCGGTTGTAAAGATAAAGGCCAGGAGCATTGTTGCAACAATCGTTACCACGTATGTCTCAAAAAGGTCTGCTGCCATTCCGGCACAGTCTCCGACATTGTCTCCAACATTATCAGCAATGACGGCTGGATTACGAGGGTCATCTTCTGGAATACCAGCTTCAATTTTACCAACTAAATCTGCTCCTACATCTGCGCCTTTTGTGAAAATTCCACCTCCCAGACGAGCAAATATCGAAATTAGAGAGGCCCCAAAACCAAGGGCAATCAAAGCTTCAAGAACTGTACGGCTGTCTGCATCACTGGCTTGCAGGGCAATATAATACCCGGTGATACCAACAAGGCCCAGACCAACAACAAGAAGACCTGTAACAGCACCTCCCTTAAAAGCAAGGTCTAGAGCTTTTTCCATGCTGGTACGGGCGGCTTCTGCTGTTCGAACATTGGCTCTGACTGAAACATTCATGCCGACATATCCTGCAGCTCCGGAAAGGATTGCTCCAATTGTGAATCCTATCCCAACATAAAGACTTAAGAAAAAGGAAAGAGCAACAGCAACGACAATGCCAACGATAGCAATGGTCCGGTACTGGCGGTCAAGATAAGCTTTGGCGCCTTCCTGAATGGCGGCGGCAATTTCTTGCATCCGGGTGTTTCCGGATCCAGAGTCAAAAACCTGTCGCGCTGCAAGGAGCCCATAAAGAAGGGCAAGCAAGGCGCACGCAATGACAAAGACATATTCATACATGGGTATTACCTCTTACTATTGTTGCTGAAAAAAAGATCATAAATGATACTTTTTATTCTTTCTTACGCTAGGAAACTGCCAGAACCTGAAAAGAGATGCAACAAATTTAATAAAATCTTAAGAAAATTCCTTTACGATAAAATTATATTTTTAATTTGAAATAAGATTTTTAAGGGGGATTCCATGACCAGATACTCACTTCTTTTAGGGGGCGCATTTATTGCGACTGCTTTAGTTTCAGGTCCTGCTAAAGCTTATGATGCAGTAACCTGTGCCATATCGTGTGCGCCAAACATGTGTCAGTCAGATATAAATGTTGCAAAAAAATGTGAAGTTGCTTGCCAGGGGCTGTCACAATTTCAGGATAGGTATACAGCCTGTAAGTTGGCATCCTCTCCAAAGAAGGCCGTTCCTAAAAGTGTTCAACAAGAAAAAAAGGTCGACACACCACCACCCTTACCACCACGGGATCCTGTGCCATCCAAAACGCCACCACCCTTACCACCACGAGATAAAGCTCCTGCGGTAAAGAGTGTTCCTCATGCACCAAAATCTCTTGCTCCCGGAGCTCATACAGGGCAACCACATACTATTGCCCCGAAAGCACCAACAGAAGCTCGTACCCCGGTAACTAAACCACAAGTTGTCAATGTCCATGTTCAGAAAGCAAATTATCATAAAAGTGAAGCGGAAATGCATGCTATTCTGATGGAGCACCACAAGCAACAGATGCAAAAAAATCCTGGGGAAGCAGACCATCATCGAACTCAGATGGATCACCATAAAGAGCTTTTGGAGCATCATGAACGACATTATAATGAGCATGCCCGCCATCATAGTGAGTCTCATAGAAAGCTAATGGTTCGTATTGAAAAAGAACGCCTCTACAGGATTGAATGGGAAATCCGGAGATTGCGTAGCGAGCATAAGAAACTCAAGAAAAGGCATTTAAGGAATCATCTGGAAAAACAAATTCAACACCTTGAAAAACAAAGAGAGCATACAATTTTTATCATTGAGCAAAACGGAGGACATCTTTCTGAAAAAACGCATGACTCTAAAACCCACAATCCGTCTCATCCGGTAGCGCCTCCAGCAGACCCGGGAAAAGAAAACAAGGATACAGGGCAATCATCTGGTCAATCTGAAAGCGGGGGGCTTTTAGCAGAGATTCGTAAAGGAAGGAAGTTAAATAAAACACCTTCTCAGGAGGAAATCGAAGCAGGAAGAGCAAAAAGACCTCGATTAGAGGAGCATCATCCAAAGAGTATGCTTGACTTCCTAAAAGATCACCCTGCCTTTAAGGGTCGGCGAGAGGCCATTGCCGGGGATCAGGATAAAAAAGAAGATGGAGGTGAATGGGGAGAATAAAATAATAAGATAAAATCCTACGTTAATTGAAAAGAGGAGTGTTTAAACACTCCTCTTTTTTATGCGTGGCTCTTGATTAATTTGAGTTTAAATATT
>DDGG01000002.1 GCA_002337525.1 Alphaproteobacteria bacterium UBA1908
TCATTAGAGGCGCGCGTCTCTTCCTCAACTTTTAAAGACTTTATCTGGTCCCAATAACACTAAATTCCCTATAATCATTGAAAACCAATAAGATAAAAGCCTCATTTTTTAAAAAAGCGGGGCTTTTTTATACTCCAGAAAGAGGACTAGGGATTTAGACTCTCTAAATTAAGGATTTTAAGAATACTATCCTTTGTTAAGAGTTCTGGCAGAACAATACCTTTAGGGTATTCGGGGCTATACACGGCATTAAAAGGGATGCCTGTACGACCAAAAGATTTAAGATAGGCATTGATAGAAGGATTTTTTTGTGTCCAATCTGCTCGCATTTTGATGACTTTTTTCCGGGCAAGAGCTTTTTGGATAGGAGGCGAATTAAGGACCAGTTTTTTATTCGCCTGACAAGTTATGCACCAGTTTGCCGTGACATCAACCAGGACGGTTTGTCCGTTTTGAACAGCACTATGGATCATCGTTTCATTAAAATCCTGCCACCCTTCTTCAAGAGGAGATGTTGTTTTTAAAGGGGTCCTGTAGAAGGTCAAGATAAAAAGACTCCCCATGACTATCCAGCAGAATTTTTGAAGATATTTTAGAAGCTTTTGACGTGGATTTTGCTCGTATGATTGCGATGTTTTACTTAAAATGTCGATAAAAAGAGAAACCAGGAGAGTCCCACTTAAAACAAAAAGCAAGGGAGGGGAAATCAAAAAACTTAACAACCATGCAATCCAGCATGCTGTTGCGATAAGTAGAAACGCAAAAAATCTGGCCACTTTTTCCATCCAGGCTCCTGGTTTTGGAAGCCAGTTTCCCGAAGAGGGAATAATGGTCAGGATAAAATAAGGTAAGGAGAAACCCAGCCCCATAACCATAAAGATCAAGAAAATTTCAAGAGGTCCCTGTGACAGGGCATAGGTAAGAGCTGTTCCCAGAAAAGGGGCTGTGCAGGGAGTGGCTAAAAGAGTTGCGAAAATACCTGTTAAAAAATTCTCGGCTAAAACTTGATGACGTTTAGCAGTATGACCCAGGAAAGTTTGAAGTTTGTTTTTTATAAAGACAGGCAAATCAAAAGTGCCGCCTTGCCAAAGGCTTTTAGCAAAAAGAGCGACAGAAATCAGCATAAAAATCAAAAATGGTGGAGATTGAAAATGAAAGCCCCATCCAAAAATCTCCCCGCTTCGTTCAATAATAATGACACCTGCGGCAAGCCCCAGAAATGAAACAAGAATACCCAAAAGGGATGCCAGTGATTTTGCTCGAAGACTTATGCCTTCCTGTGTTCGCATAAAACTTTGAAGCTTCAAACTCAAAACAGGTAAAACACAGGGCATCACGTTCAGGACAAGACCACCGAGGAAAGCAATAATCAAAATCCACCAGAAAGAATCCGGAGTTCTTTCATAAGAGAAGTCGTGGATGTCCTGTTTGAACCGGGCTTCCAGGATTTTATCTGCATTTTTAGTTGGTTGTCCGGTTCCCTGTGGCAGGAAAAGATTGAGGGTTTGGGTGACTGGAACACAGAGTGTTTTACACGCAATAAAAGAGACCGTTCCAGTTAATGATAATGGTACATTCATTTTCTGAAGGTCAACTGTAAAGGGCAGGATAAAGGATTTAGTGTAGCCACGAAGAGGTTCTTCTTCAGAAGGCAAGGGATTTGAGGAGGGCCAGTGAAGGTGAATATTTTCAATATTTTGAGAACGACTCCAGTTAAAAACGGGATGTCGTGCGCTTTCTTCCTGATTTCCTGAAAGAGGGGGAGCATATACTTTCCATCCCGGTTGAAGTATAAAGTGAACCCCTAAAAGAAGTGTTTCTTGAGAGCCTGTTGCGGTGACAGAGCTCATTAAGGTACAGATAACAGGTGATTTTTCTGTTTCTGAAGCTTGAGTTATGGGAATAACACCTGCTAAGCTCAAAATAATAATCAATAAGCGAAGCCAGGGTTGCATCAGATATGTCCTCAAAAAGTTGACTAAAATCAGAGTGTAACGAGAAAGTTCCATAGAACCAAGAGGGAGTGAACACTTTCATGAAAGAAAATTTAACGGGCAAAGTTCTAATCGCGATGCCACAACTGGCGGACCCTCGATTTGCTCAAAGTCTTATCTATATATGCGGGCACGATGAAAACGGTGCTATGGGGCTTGTGGTTAATCGTACGATTGAATCTCATACCCTGTCAGAGCTTATCGTTCAGTTAAATCTGGAGACAATTCCAGCCAACCTGGATAAAGAATCCGTTTTCTTTGGAGGACCTGTGGAAATGGGTCGTGGTTTTGTCTTGCATTCTAATGATTACTATCAGGAAGGGACGATCAAAGTCAGCCCGCAGATAAGCTTGACCGCAACCCTTGATATCCTTGAAGCAATTGCAAAAGGAGAAGGTCCCGAAAAACGTTTATGTGCCCTGGGATATGCAGGCTGGGGAGAAGGTCAGCTTGAAGCAGAGTTATTTGATAATTGTTGGCTTCAGTGTGAGGAAGATTTAGAAACCCTGTTTGATACCCTGCCAGATCAAAAATGGAAAAATGCTCTGGGGAAAATGGGGATTCATCCGGAACTATTGTCTTCTGATGCGGGGCATGCTTGATCATACTGATTGAGTAAGTGGAATATTTTGTTGAAACCTTATAATAATGGAAAAGGCAGGAAAGGGATTTAGAATGTCAAAAATTTTGATTAGAGATCGTGAAATGTTTTATGAAGAGAAGGGGGCCGGATTTCCCCTTGTTTTCTCGCATAGTTTTTTGTGGGATCATCAAATGTGGGCACCACAGATTGATGCTCTTTCAAAAAAATATCGTTGTATTAATATTGATTTGTGGGGGCATGGTTTAAGTGACTCTCGGCCAGAAAAAGAGATTTCACTTGAACAGATTGCAGAAGATACCTGGACCCTCATTGAAGCTCTGGACCTTGAAAGGTTTGCATTTGTGGGCCTTTCTGTTGGGGGAATGATCGGGGCAATTTTGGCTTTGTCCCATCCGGAAAAAATTCAATCTTTATCGGTGATGGGATCTTATGTTGGTGCAGAACCATCTGACACTTTGGCAGAATATTTGGCACTGATGTCCCAGATTTCCGAGACAGGATATTTCTCTCAAGAACTACAAGAAATGCTGGCGCCTTATTTCTTTTCTCCTAAAACTTACCACTCAAATCCAAAACTTATTGAGAATTTCAAAGAGAGCTTGGCTGCTATCACAGCAGAGAAAATTGAGACGATTACTTCCATTGGAAAAGGCATTTTCACGCGTTCCTGTTTACTAAAAAAACTGGAGTCGATGAAGGTACCGACACAGTATATCGTCGGATCTGACGATGGACCGCGTCCTCCAAAAGAATCAGAAGAGATGGCTTCATTAACACCTGGAGCAGAGTGTCACGTGATTCCGGATGCAGGTCATATATCATGTCTGGAAAAACCAGATTTTGTCACAAAAGCGATTGATGCCTTTGTACAAAAAGCTTCAAATCACTCATGTTTAAAGTCCGTTGCCTAGATTTTTTGAGGAGGAGAAAGGAAATCTGTTGCTTCGGGCGTGACAAAAAATATTCTTGCGTTTAAACTGTGGTATCTGGGCTATTATATTGTTGGTAGAGTGAGAAACAGGTTTTCATTCGTTGTTGCTTTTATTCTATGTTGGGGGTTTCTAAATCCCCCAAAATCTTATGCTGCGCCAAGAAAATATGCTTCAATTGTTATAGATGCCCGTGATGGTGCTATTCTGCACAGTGAGTATCCTACCGAAAAACGTTACCCGGCTTCATTAACTAAAATGATGACTCTATATCTTCTTTTTGAAGCATTAGAGTCCAAGAAGGTCAAGCTGGGAACGCGTCTTAAAGTTTCAAAAAAGGCTGCTCGTCAACCACCGTGCAAACTGGGTCTTAAAGCTGGCAGCAAATTAAGTGTCAAGGATGCTCTTTTGGGTCTTATGACCAAATCTGCCAATGACGCGGCAATTGCAATTGCAGAGCATCTTGCAGGTTCAGAACAGAAGTTTGCTCGTCTTATGACAAAGAAAGCACGCGTTCTTGGAATGGAAAATACAGTTTTTAAAAATCCTCATGGTCTGCCTAATAGAAGTCAGTATACCAGTGCAGAAGATATGGCCATTTTAGGAAGATCGCTTTTACAACGTTTCCCTGTTTACTATAAATATTTTAGCACACAGGCGTTTTGGTATAAGGGTAGAAAGTACAAAAATCATAATCGCTTGCTGGGAAAAGTAAAGGGTGTGGATGGTATTAAGACAGGCTTCATCAATGATTCAGGTTTTAATCTTGTTACATCTGCAGTAAGAGATGGAGTGCGTTTGGTTGCTGTTGTGATGGGCGGACGTTCCTCTCAAACCAGAGACCGGCGTATGGCTCAGCTACTGGAGGTTACCTTTAAAGAAGTCTTGGAAGATCAACATCTCTTTTTGGCAAGTGTTACGCCTCCTCATAAACCTTTTAGGCATGATAGACCTGTTCTTGTGATGGCTGAGGGGGCGACTATTACACCTCCTCCCCTTCCTGATCGTAAACTGCCCGAGATCCTGGCACCGGCAGGGGCATCTCTTTCAATGCATGCCAGAGCACCTGCTTCAAATTCACTCGTTCTTGCAGAGGTATCCCGTCAGGGAGCATCTCTTCAAACTCTTACAAGATCTGGTGAGAGAGAACCCCGGGACTCTCTCGATCTTATTGGCGATAAAATCCGCTCTCTTGATCCGATTGGTGATAAAATACGTCGCCTGGAATCGCGCGCAAGGTTACCACGTCATGATCCAGATTGGTCGGTTCAGGTAGGAGCCTTTTCCCTGGCCAAGGATGCCCATGATGTCGCTGTTGGGCAGCTTGCTCGTTTATCACCTTCTTATGAAGCGACTGTTTCAGTGACTCTTTCCAAGCAAAAACGTCGCAATCTTTATCGAGCTCGTCTTTCAGGCCTGACAGAGGCAGAAGCCCTTGAAATTTGTGCCGAACTTAAGGCCCAGGGTCAGCGTTGCCTGCCTATCAAGCCTCATAGAGATCCTGTTATAATGTCTGTTCAAAATGGATATTAGACAAGGATAATATTTTAATGATTATAAAATCTTAATTTGATTATTATTTTTACCTTTAATATGCAAGAAAATGTATTTTTATGGAGACATATTTTATGTCTTAAGCAAAGGAAATCCTAAATGAAGGAACTGTTTTTGACAGGCGTTTTACTTGTATCATGCTTGACAGGAAAAGTAGCCTATACTGAATCGGTGCTTCAAAGAAAGAGCGCTCCCGGGCACCAGCTTTAAATAGAATGGGAATACTATCACTTCGGTAGAAAAGGCGTTCAACAAAATTATCATAAGGTTCACGATTATTATAGTCATTAAGAGCTTTTTCCCCTT
>DDGG01000030.1 GCA_002337525.1 Alphaproteobacteria bacterium UBA1908
TCGACGGTGTCTCGCTCTGGATGACCGGGAGGTGGCGGTGTCTCGCCCCGGATGACAAGGAAGTAAATGTGTCCCCCATCGCGATGACAGGGTAGACCTTTGGGTGACAAAAAAGAATCTTCCTTTAAAGAAACTCTTTTTGCTACTCACCGTCCTGTAACGCAAGGCGTGGAAAGACGCCCTCGGGTTTGGGAAGAGGTCTCCCGGGAATAAGAGATTCATCAAAGTGGCTAAATGTTCTGTTTTGTTTCGGAATACTTAGCTGATCCAGAATTTTGGTTGCTGCGCGAGGGGTTACCGGACTGGCTAAAAGAGCCAAGTGATGAATGGCAGAGGCCAGAACATAAAGAACGGTTTTCATGCGTTCCGGATTGCTTCTCCTGAGAGCCCAGGGTTCTTGAGCATCGACATATCGATTTGCTTCACTCACACCTTGCCAAACAGTTTCACAGTATTTGTGAAGTGCTTGCTGATCTATTTCACATCGTGCCTTTGGTAAAAGATTTTTTGTGAAAGTTAACAACTCTGTATCTGCAGTAGTTAACTCTCCCGGGTTGGGGATAGCGGCATCTGCATGCTTGTGGATAAAAGAAAGAACTCGTTGTACAAGATTTCCCAGATCATTGGCAAGGTCTGCATTTACTCGTTGGATCATTGCAGCTTTAGAAAAAGCCCCATCATTGCCAAAAGGGACCTCGCGCATCAGAAAATAGCGAGTTTGATCCACACCGTAACGATCGACAAGGTCCCGAGGTGTGACTGTGTTTCCAAGGGATTTAGACATTTTTTGGCCTTCAATAGTCCACCATCCATGAGCGAAAAGTCTTTTGGGAAGAGGAAGGTCTGCGGCCATTAAAAAGGCTGGCCAGTATACTGCGTGGAAACGCAGGATGTCTTTCCCAACCAGATGCACAACATTTGGCCAATAGGTTTGATAGTTGTTGGCATTTTTTTCAGGAAAACCAAGAGCTGTAATATAGTTGGTTAAGGCATCCAGCCAAACGTACATTACATGTTTTTCATCGTTGGGAACGGGAACTCCCCAGGAAAAGCTGGATCTGGAGATGGAAAGGTCTCTAAGGCCGGATTTAACAAAACTGATGACTTCATTACGTCGACTTTCGGGCGCAATGAAATCTGGATTATCGTCATAAAAGGCTAATAATTTATCTTGCCATCTGGAAAGATTAAAGAAGTAACTGGGTTCTTCAACCCATTCGACATCTGCGCCTGTTGGGGCTTTGCCATTTATAAGTTCTTTCTCATTATAAAAGGCTTCATCTCGAACAGCATACCACCCTGCATAAGTCGATAAATAAATATGGCCATTATCTATAAGACGCTGCCATATAGCCTGCGCTCCTTTTTTGTGTTCTGTTTCTGTTGTGCGAATAAAGCGTGTCTCGGTGAGATCAAGAAGGGGAGAAATGTCACGAAAGTGTTGTGAAATTCTATTTGTAAATTCTTGAGGGTCAAGTCCTGCCTTTTCTGCAGATTGTTCAATTTTTTGGCCATGCTCGTCAGTACCTGTTAAAAAGAAGACAGGTCGACCATCCAGGCGATGAAAACGTGCCAGAACATCGGCTGCAATACTGGTATAGGCATGACCAATATGGGGAGCATCATTCACATAATAAATAGGTGTTGTGACATAAAAAGGGGATTTTTCAGGGCGTGACATAGCGTTCTTTCTATTTCTTGTGATGTGTAATTTTCATAAGTGCGAGGAGTAAAATATGTCGAGGATCATAACTTAATCGCTCGGTATCTTGAAAGAGAGATGATAGCCTTATATAAAGCTCAGACCACTCATGAGGTGTTTTTTTTGAAAAAAGGGTTTGTCGAGGAGATGTCAATATCCCCTGAAGACCTTCTTGAATCAAAGTATGAAGCCACTCAAGGAGAGCTTCTGCCAAAGGGAGAAAAACGGCAGATTTCTCAGTACTACGCCCCGGTAAAGCTTTATCCAGAAAAGGAAAAGGATTAAAGGAGTCTTGTGTGACAAGCATTTTTGTCAGGGTACTAAAAGTCTCTAGAAGGTCTTGGTCGGGGTCCTGTAGTAAAGACACAATTTTACCGGGACGCCCCGGGAAAAGTGTTACTGGATTAAAAGTGCCAGTATCAGCTGAATCTGGTAGTTTTTCTTTTAAAACGTCAAGTGTTTGAGAAGGCGTTAAGGGTCTGAACATTATTTTTTGACAGCGCGAGGAAAGGGTAGGCAAAAGCTTTCCAGGTGTGTGATTAATCAAAATCAAGAGAGATTTTTGAGGAGGTTCTTCCAGAATTTTCAAAAGAGCATTGGCAGCTTGCAGGTTCATTTCATCAACACTATCGATTAGAGCAATGCGCCACCCCCCTTCCATTGATTTCAGGGCAAAAAAGGAAACAACTTTTCGGATTTGGTCTACAGAAATGTCACGGGGTAACTTTCCCTTATCATCCAGAACTCGCTCAACAACTTTCAGGTCTCCGTGACCCAGGGCTTGAACACGTTTAAAAAGAGATGTTTTTGTTGCTTTTGAAAATTTTTCCATGAAGGTCTCAAGACCATTATGTTCCCGGGATGGAGTCATTATAGGAAGATTTTTATCTCGTGAGAAAAGGTGGCGAATCAGATGATAGGCAAAGGTTGTTTTTCCGATGCCCTTTGGTCCCTGAAGCAAAAGAGCATGGGGAAAACGATCCTGAGAAAGTAATTCAGAGCAAGTTTTGATGGGGTCTCTATGGCCTATCAGGGGGGTGGTCGAGCGAGGATGGTTCTTTAACATTATACACCCTTTAATAAAAATCGATCTGAAATATATTTTTGAATAAGATGTTGAAGGTCTCCTATAGGCATATCCGCATCCAGAATATGGCAACGACCAGGGTTTTGGCGGGCAAGATCTAAAAAGGCTTGACGTACATGTTCGTGAAAGGCTTCCCCTTTGTTTTCAAATCTGTTTTCAATACTTTTTCGCTTTTCAGCCCTGTTCAGACCGTCTTTGACGGGAATATCAAGAACAAGAGTTAGATCCGGTTCCAGACCATTGGATATAGCATGATAAATTGATTCAATGATTTCTGTTGGAAGATTTTGTACAACCCCCTGGTAGACTCTTGACGAGTCAATATAACGATCACAAATAACCCAGATTCCTTGTGCCAGGGCAGGTTCAATCGTGCGCGTTAAATGATCTCGTCGAGCGGCACTGAATAAAAGGTATTCTGTGAGAGCATCCCACCGGGCTACATCTCCCTGAAGGATAAGGTTGCGAATTAGCTCTGCTCCAGAACTTCCGCCAGGTTCACGAGTCCGTAAACATTGAATGCCTTGATCTCCCAAAAAAGTCTCGAGCAAGGCGATTTGTGTTGACTTGCCTGACCCTTCACCTCCTTCAAACGTAATGAAAATACCCCGATTACCCACACAGAACCCCTAATAACAGCGCTATAGAACAATGAATCTTTTTTAGCATATTCTGCTCTAGTTATGACCCCACAAAAGGTAAGAAAAAGCGGCTTTGATACGTGTTAAAAACCCTGCACGCTCGACATCACGCCCTGCTGTCAAAGGCTTCTCAATTAAGTCACGGCCTGGAATTGCAATGACGACTTTACCAATGACCTGACCTGCTTTAACGGGAGCCTGGATTGGGTTATTATAAACAAGTTCTACAGAAACGTCCTTAAGCTGATAGCGGGGAACTGTGATATAGACATCTTCATCAATTACCATAGGGACGTTTGTTTCTTTACCTAACCATACATCTGCATGTTCTAGGGTATTATAGGCATTAAAGAGTTTTGGACTGGCAAAGTAAGTAAAACCCCACGCCATTAACTTTTTTGCATCCTCACTGCGTGCAGCTTTTGTTTTAGCACCATTAATTGCGAGGATAAGACGCCGTCCTCCCTGAAGAGCAGAAGCAACAACACCATGTCCAGCGACATCCGTGTGACCCGTTTTAAGGCCATCTGCTCCAATATTGGCATACAAAAGCGGGTTACGATTTTTCTGTCTTATCTTGTTGTAAGTGAACTCTGTCTCACCATAAAGAGAGTAGTACTCAGGGAAGTTCTGAATGGTACGCTGTGCGATAATCGCAAGATCTTTCATCGTTGATAAATGCCCATCATCCGGCCACCCGGTTGCATTTTTAAAAGTTGATGTGTTTGCACCCATTTCACGTGCCTGACGAGTCATTTGCTCGGCAAAGGCACTCTCATCTCCCATGATGCCTTCTGCCAGGGTGATGGCAGCATCATTACCGGACTGGACAATAAGACCACGCAGCAAGTCGGCAACACTCACTCGGGAATTCACATTTAAAAACATACGAGACCCGCCTTTTTTCCATGCTTTTTTGCTGACAAGGAAATGGTCTTTCATCATCAGGCGACCAGCTTTTAGCTCTTTGAAAACAAGATAGGCGGTCATCAATTTGCTCATGGAAGAGGGGGGAACAGGTGTTTCGGCTTCTTTCTCGAAAAGAACTGTGTTGGTGGTTAAATCAATAAGGAAAGCTTGCTTTGAATTTAAATCGATGGCGTGGCCATGGGAAAGATCTAGAAAGGAACAGCAAAAGAAGGCAAGGAAAAAAAGTTTTTGTCGCATATCAGACCTATTTTTGTAATACCATATGATTTTATTGTTTCTGCGGCATCCATTACCTCAATGAAAAATTTGATTGTGCCTGGAAAATCCAGAAGTTTTCATTTGCCTGGAGTTTTAGCAAGTTATTTTAATGACCCGCGTTGCCACCCGAAATTAACATTACCAAATTTTTTGCTTCCTGGCTACTTCTGAAAGGCCCCATAAGGACACGATAATGGCCATCTTTATGAGGAGAAACACGCACATCTACCTGAGGAAATTTTTGAAGAAGGGAACCTGCTCTTGTTTTGGCCTCGGCTAAACTTGTCACACGCGCTGTTTGGACAAAGATACCATCTTTGACAGGAGAAGAAGAAACTTTTTGGGGAGCTTTCCGGGTGGGTATGGATCTTACAGTATTTTTGGCCAGGACAATAGGGGCTCTGGCAGCAGGAGAAGGCTTTTTAGGAAGACGCCTGATTTGTGTTAATTGAGGGTTAAAACGTGTTGATCCACCCTGTGCCATGCGTATTGTATCATTTAGACAGGTTTCAACGCGGACCTTTGTAATACCTTGTTTGTAAAATCCAAGAAGCTGTGCGGCTCGCTTGGAAACATCAACAATCCGTCCTTTGATAAACGGGCCCCGGTCATTCACTTTCAGCTTAATGCTACGGCCATTTTTAAGGTTTGTTACCCGAATAACCGATGGAATGGGAAGTGTTTTATGGGCTGCCGTCAGGCCATTCATGTCGAAAATTTCTCCATTGGATGTTTTTCGTCCATGGAAAATATCACGACCACCATAATAGGAGGCAATGCCAACCTGGCTATATTCATAGTGTTTTTGAGGGCGGTATTGCTTTCCCTTGATTTTATAAGGCTTGTTGTAGGCTCGTTTTGCAAACTTTGTAACGGTAGGGGTCCGTGACCTGGGGGTATACGAGTCATGGTGGCCAGCACAGGCCGTGAGCAAAAGAACAATAAAAAGAGTCGCAAAAAACTTTACAGGCACGGATCAAAAAACTTTAAAAACATACAATAATATTTACAACCCCCCTGATTCAATGAAAAGAGGAAAAACTACCTGAGGAGATAAAGCCGGGATAAATGAAAGGTTTGTTGTAATTTTACCACAAAGGTTAAAAAGGTTGTTTGGGGTATAAAATAGACTGTTTTTCCAGGTAGAGATAAGCCATAGATAGGATATCGAAATAAATTTGGAGTCTTAATTATGAAAAAAATTCTTATGCTGACAGCTGCCATTTGTACTTGTGGCACTTTAGCTCAGGCAGCAGCACCTTTTAACGGTTGGTCTGTTGGTCTACATGGTGGTTGGAACCAGGATCGTGTAGAAGTTAAATCAGATGAAATTAATGATACAAAGAAAACTTTTAATACAGGTTTTGCCGGTATTCATTTTGACTGGACAAAGTCAAGAGCCAACGCTTTTCTTTTCGGTTTTGGGCTAAACCTGGGGCATGGTTTTGGAACTCCGGACGTGACTGTTGCCGAAGCAGATGGTGATAAGCTTTCTCTTGAATTCAAGCGTAACCTCTATGCAAGTATTGATGCTCGTTTAGGTTGGAACTTTAACAACAAATGGGCTCTTTATGGTATTCTCTCTGCAAGAGCTCAAGGAACTAAACTTAGAGCAAAAGTTACAGAGAATGGTGTTGAGAGAAAGGGAGAAGAAAAGTCTGATGTGCTTTATGGTTTTGCACCGGGCGTTGGGTTTGATGTTCGTCTCAACGAGCGCTGGAGTCTTGGGGCTCAATACAAGTACTACTTTGATTCTTCTGTAACAGCTAAAGCATCTGATGCGGATAATAAAGTTAAATTCCGTTCTCACAATGCTCTTGTACGGGTAAGCTACCACTTCTAGTCAAAGACCAATTTAATTTTTTAAAGCCGGGCATTGTCCCGGCTTTTTTATTGCTTTTACTTTTTGTCATTTTGCTTCCTCCCTCTTAAAAAATACCGAATATATTTCTGTATCTTTTTGTATCTTTGTGTTAGGTAGTGATGTCTAAACAATTATGGAGTAAATGACATGAAAAGAATTCTTATGCTGACAGCAGCGTTTTGTGTTTGGGGAACTGTTTCCCAGGCGGCAAAGCCTTTTAATGGTTGGTCTGTTGGGGCGCATGGTGGTTGGAATCAGACAAGGGCAGATATAGATCTATCAAAAATTCGTATTGGTGCTCTTCAATTGGAAAATAGGAATGTCAGTATTAATTCTTGCCTTGCAGGTCTTCACCTGGATTGGACAAAGTCAAGAGCCAATGACTTTTTATTCGGTATTGGTCTGAATATCGGGTACGGTTTTGGGGCGAGTTCTGGCACTCAAACAGACAAGAAAAATGTTGTAGTTACCCCGGGTATTACGGCGAATGCGAAAGTTGATTTCGAGGTTAAGCGAAAGCTTTATGTAGAATTGTCCACACGCCTTGGATGGAACTTTGATAATAAATGGGCTCTTTACGCTATTCTTGCCGCTAGAACCCAGCGTAGTAGTCTGACACTCTCTACCAAGTTTGATAGTAATGGCGTAGAGCTGACTGAGAAAAATACGTCTAATGATACTATTGGAGGGTTTGCTCCAGGTATTGGATTTGATGTTCATTTGAATGATCGTTGGAGTATGGGTGCTCAATACAAATATTATTTTGAATCTTCTTCTAAAACTAAAGTATTTAAAAGTGATACAAAGCCTATAAAATTTAATTCTCATGATGCTCTTGTTAAAGTAAGCTACCACTTTTAGTCAAACATCAATTTAATTTTTTGAAGCCGGTCGTTGTCCCGGCTTTTTTATTGCTTTTTATTCAAAATTGACGAGTTCCGGGATGACGTTTTTATTCTCGTCATTCAGAGAGAGCGGAGCGAGGGAAGAATCTCATCACCTCCGGCGCGTATAGCTCAGTCCAGCTGGATCCCTACGGGTGGCTTTGCCCCCCCCTCTGGATGACATTTTTTCGTCATTGCGAACCTTACGACGTAAGGTGTGGCAATCTAGACCCTCTGGATGAAAGGGAATATTCATGTCCCCTCCCCATGCGTCATTCAGACCGTGTCCACCACATACGTCATTCAGACCGAGCAGCGCGAGGGAAGAATCTCATCATCTCCGGCGCGTATAGCCCAGTCCAGCTGGATCCCTACGGGTGGCTTTGCCCCCCTCTGGATGACAGAAAAATAAACACGCCCCTCTGGTTGACAGGATAATGAAAGGGCCACTTTGGATGACGGAGAATGAAAGGGGCACCCTCTGAAGAAAAGTACCGTTGCGCATGAAAACTTGTTAAGATCCTTAAAAGATAAATGGAGATTTGATAATTTTATATTCTTTTTATTTCAGGGCGTGACGGATCAGGATAAATGAGTTACATATAGAATAATATTGGTTATACAGCTTCATTTATATGTCAATTCTTTCAGATTTATGGATTCGTGAAAAAGCCACTCAAACTGGTATGATCGAGCCTTTTGTTGAGCGCCAGTCCAGCGATGGTGTGATTTCTTATGGACTTTCATCCTATGGGTATGATGCTCGTGTTGCAAGAGAATTCAAGATTTTTACAAACGTTGATAATGCAATCGTCGATCCCAAGGAATTCTCGCTTTCAGGTTTTGTAGAGCGTGAAAGTGATGTGTGTATCATTCCACCAAATAGTTTTGTTTTAGCACGAACTGTTGAATATTTTCGTATTCCTCGGGATGTGATGGTCATTTGTCTTGGTAAGTCAACATATGCAAGATGTGGCATCATCGTCAATGTGACACCTCTTGAGCCAGAGTGGGAGGGTCACGTAACTCTTGAATTTTCAAATACAACGCCTTTGCCAGCTAAAATTTATGCAAATGAAGGGGCTTGCCAGTTTCTTTTCCTTAAAGGAGATCAGGCGTGTGAAACGTCTTATAAAGATCGTGCGGGTAAATACATGGGACAGCAAGGTGTGACGCTTCCTAAAATCAAAACGGCAAATTAATGGATAAAATATCGATCATTGGGGGGAACCCGCTTAAAGGCAGTCTTAAAATTTCCGGGGCAAAAAATGCGGCGCTTCCCTTGCTGGCAGCAGGGCTTTTAACGAAAGACCCCGTGATATTAACGAATTTACCCGAACTTTCAGATATTACAACTTTTCTGGATTTGATGGCGCATATGGGGTGTGATTGTATTCGAGAACCTGGCCAGGTTACGTTACGGACTCCTGACGTACTGGATCTGGAAGCTCCCTATGAACTTGTTCGGAAAATGCGGGCTTCAGTTTTGGTTTTGGGCCCTGTTCTTTCACGTTTTAAAGAAGTCCGTTTATCTTTGCCGGGAGGGTGTGCCATCGGAACGCGCCCTGTTGATTTACATCTCAAGGGTCTTGAAAAAATGGGCGCCGAAATTATCCTGAGTGAAGGGTATGTCACGGCAAAAGCTCCTAAAGGCCTTAAAGGGTGCGATTATACTTTTCCCATCGTGTCTGTCACAGGAACTGAGAACCTCTTGATGGCGGCGTGTCTTGCTCATGGCACAACCCGGCTTTTAAATGCAGCCCAGGAGCCGGAAGTTACAGATTTGGCCCATTGTTTGGTGGGTATGGGAGCTAAAATTTCGGGTATAGGAACAAGTACACTTGTTATTGAAGGTCAGGCCGAGCTTGGAGGGACCACGCATTCTATTCTTCCTGATCGTATTGAAACAGGGACTTATGCGATAGCAGCTGCTATAACGGGTGGTTCTATTACTCTTGAGAATACTTCTCTAAAGTTATTACCTCTGGTGACGCAAACACTTTGTCAGGTGGGTCTTGGTCTGGAACAGAAAGGGGATAATGTTGAAGTTAACTCTCCGGCACATGGGTTGAAACCCCAGGACATTATTACCGAGCCATTTCCCGGATTTCCAACAGACCTTCAAGCGCAATTTATGGCTCTTATGACGACTATTAATGGGGCTTCCTCAATTACGGAAACAATTTTTGAGAACAGGTTTATGCATGTGCCTGAATTAGCACGGATGGGAGCGGATATCGCTGTAAAAGGCAATACAGCATTGGTCCGGGGTGTTTCCAGTTTAAAGGGAGCTCCTGTGATGGCAACGGATTTGAGAGCTTCTGTCTCCCTCGTTCTTGCAGGCCTTGCAGCCGAAGGCGAAACTTTAGTATCGCGCGTCTATCATTTAGATCGTGGATATGAGAAAATAGAAGAAAAACTGAGCGCTTGTGGCGCACATATCAAACGTATCAGGAAGGATCCGGTCATTGATGAGCCAAGCATTAACACAACCAGCTCCCTTAAGATTGCGAGCAGCGGACACGCATGATCTCCTTGTTTTAGGGAGCTGTATTCAAGATTCTCTTGTGCCGGTGGTCGGAATGGACTTCAATCTTGCTGACCACGCCTTTACTCTTTTATTAAATCGCTTTATGTGGGAAGCAGATCCTGAAGAAAGCAGTGATACTCCTCATTACTACAGGACACATTCCGGCCTTCGGTTCTCCCATGTTCAAAAGGTTCATTATCAAAACATGGATTTCAAAAATGCGACATTGACTTTAAACCTGCTTGCATTAAAACGGGAAGCAGATGGTATCCATCTTCTTTTTTCTCAAGGGGCGGCTCTTCGTCTTGATATTACTCAGATAGAGGCACATCTTTTTGATTTGGAAGACCCCTGGTTGACCCCTTCCTTGCCGGATCATTTTCTCAAAGAAAAAATTCAAGAGTCTGTGCACCCTTAAGGGGGGTGTTTCTTTCGGATCTTCCTGTGTTTTCCTGGCAACAGCAGGAATGGTATTTCATTAATTGCGCTTGCTTTCAATGATGTTAAAAGATCTAATAGGGTCATCATTTAGTTTTAATAGGGAATGGTTCATGAAAAAAATATTTGCTCTGGCTGGTGCTTCTTTACTTGCTTTAAGTTCTTCTCAACCTGTTTTCGCAGATTCTCCAGGTGAAGTTGAAGTTTTGCGTCAACAAGTACAAGAGCTTTTAAAAAGAATAGATAAGCTTGAGAAAAAAACAGAAGCTACTCAGCAGGCTCATGATAAAAATCTAAAAGTGACATCAGGCAGCAAGAATGTTTCTTTGCAAATTTCCGGTCAGGTTAACCGTAAGGTCATGGCTGTTCATGACGGCAACCGATCCCGAGTGAAACATGTCGATGGAGGTATGTCACCTACATCATTTGAGTTCCATGCGAAAGCCAAATTAAATCAAGACACAAAAGTGGGCGCTGTATGGGAAGTCGGAGTCAACGAAAATTCCAGTAGTTCTGTTGCTGCAGGGAAAAGCTTTTCATCAACAGATTCAAATAATATTAATAATCGCCACCTTTATATCTATGGTGAAAGTGATCGATACGGTCGTCTTTCCATGGGGCATTTAGGGGAGGCAACCTACGGTGTTATGGAAGACAATGATTTATCAGGTACAAGTCTTGTTCTTTCAGGAGCAAGTCACAGTGATGTTGCCGGGGGACACCGCTTCTTTAATTCAGCAACCAATAGCCATGCAACGGGTAATGATGGAGAAGGAATCTCTGTCGAAGATGTTATTGATGGATTTGATGGCAATCGCCGTGATGTCATTCGTTATGATACACCCATTTGGCAAGGTTTGCAGGCTTCTGTTTCTCATAGTGGGCGGAGCGCGGATACGAATGCATTTGCAATTCGATATGAAGGAAAGATCTATGGAGTAAAAGTCGCCACAGCCGCCGGATATGCAAACGTTAAGGGTCATATGACGGACACAGCTCAGGTCGGAACCAGGAAAACAGCCTATAATCAATATAATGGGTCCATTGGTGTTTTGTTGCCTTGTGGGCTTAACTTCTATCTTGCAGGAGGTCGCCGAGATCACAGCAATGCTGCTTTAAAGCGAGGAAGTATGTGGAGCACTAAAATCGGTTACCGCACAAACTTTTTCGAGTGGGGAGAAACGGCTTTTTCTTTAGACTATGGAGAATTTAACGACCTTTTTGCGACTCGAAATATGCCGGATGATAAGTTTAAAGCCAAAGCTTTTGGTTTTGCGCTGGTTCAAAGTATCGACCAGATTTCGACCGATGTTTATTTTGGCGTGAAGCGTTATGTGCTGGATGCCAATACGATCGAGCATGCAGGTTCAGAAGTTAATGCAGAGTATAAGGGGATTACAGCATTCCTGGCAGGGGCCCGACTCAAATTCTAGAGGAGGCGGTCTTAATATGAAGCGAATTCCGGGAATCTCTGTAAGGGGGCGAAAAATTCTGCTCTCAGGCGTTTTTATCTACCTTGCAGGTGGTCTTATGCTGGTTGGGTGTGACCATATCGAGCCAGCAACGTCTTACCAAAAAGACTCTAGACCAGGTCTTTTTTCGGGCCAAAAAGGGTATTTTGAAGTGGCGCCGGATGGACCAGAATCAAAAGAAGCCTTTGAAAAAGCTCCTGGAATATTGTCCGGGCAATCTAAAGGTGAAAAAGTATCTTCAGATCAAACCCGGAAGGGTCAAAGTCTTGAAGATTTGGCGGCTAGTTAAGGGGAGACCTGGAGGGAAAATTACTCCTGAAAAGGCTTTCTGCCCTATTAGTATTAATTTTATGTGATTATGCGTTGTAAGGTATTGACTCTATCCCTGAACTACGGTAGTTAAGATCACAAGAAACACCTTGGGGGTGTAGCTCAGTTGGTTAGAGCGCCGGCCTGTCACGCCGGAGGTCGCGGGTTCGAGTCCCGTCACTCCCGCCATAAAATAATAGGGTTCTTCATATGTCTGAAAAAAATTCTTCCACATTGCCTGCCCTAAGCTCTCTTGGTTTTTTTATTGCTGTTGGTCTTATTATCAGTTCTCTTCTTGTCTCAAAATCATTTGAACGTGTGAAGCTTGCGAGTCAGGTCATTACGGTTAAGGGACTTTCAACAAAAAGTATTAAAGCGGATCTTGGTATTTGGGATGGTGGTTTTTCAGTTCAGGAACAATCGCTGGAAAAGGCTTATGTTCTTTATGAGCAGACAGAAGCCAGGGTCCTGGCACATCTCACCTCTCTTGGTGTCAGTTTAGGTACCCTGCATAAATCCCCTGTTTATCATGTGCGTCATCTGAAATACAATGATAAGGGACAACCAACAGGCGAGATTTCACATTTTGAGGTTTCGCGTAATTATTCCTATGAAGAAAAAGATGTCGCTGTTATTGCGCGCCTTGTAGAGATTTATCCAGAGCTTCTAAAGAAAGGGATTACCATCACGGGCAATAATGCGCGTTACCTTTATACAAAGCTTGATGATATCAAATCAGATCTTTTGGGAGAAGCTGCTGAAGATGCTTTAAACAGAGCCAAAAGCCTTGTTGAAAAAACAGGGAGTAAGGTTGGGGTTTTAAGAACAGCTCGTCAGGGAGTTTTTCAGGTTACACCAGAAAATTCGCAGGATGTTTCTGATTATGGCTATAATGATACGTCTTCAATTAAAAAATCAGCCAAAGCCATTGTGACGGCTTCTTTTGCTATCAAAGCTAATTAACCAAACTATTTCTTTAAGACGGATGTCATCCAGGAGGGCACGTTTATTTCTCCGTCATCCAGTTGGACTAGATTGCCACACCTTACTTCGTAAGGTTCGCAATGACGAATACGGACGTCATCCAGAGGGTGGCAGGGCCACCCGTCGGGATCCAGTTGAGCTGGGCTATGTGTTCCCGGGGGATGAGATTCTTCGCTCGCTCCGCTCTCTCTGAATGACGTGAGGGGTACGGCTTCCTCTGAATGACGCGAGGGGGAGAGCTCTTTCTAAATGACGACCTGAAAACACCACCCGGGAAGAGACTTTTTCTGAAGGAGGAGGGTATCATACGGATGGAATTGACAGATTTTCACCCTCTCCGGCAGCGACAAAATGAAGTGGCGCCTGGGTCATGCCGTCTATACCAAGCAGCCTGGCAATCTCCTTGTCCTGAAAAGCAGCACTTAACCATGTGTTGAGGCCCAAAGACGTCGCATTCAGCAAGAAAGTCTGAGACAGGTGCCCCGTGTCCATCAGAGCAATGCGATAGGCGCGTGAATGCCGATATTTATCCCAGCATCGATCAAAGTGAGCCACCAAAAAAACACCCATGGCAATATTTTCCAGGTAAAACTGGTTGTAAAACAGGGGAATCATGTCCTGGTACGTCACTTCATCCCCAATCCGTGTCAAGGTGTGTCCCTGAAAAGAATAGTGGTAAAGACCTTTTTCAAGACCCTGTACATTGAAAATAACAACGTATGCTTCCAAAGGATGCAACCCGCCACCCGAAGGGCTGGTTTTACGTACGCCGGCGGTATAAAATCCCCCCGAAGATTCCCGGGCATCTTCATGAATGTTGCCAAAGGTTGCACGTAAAAGGGTGCTGAGCGTTTCCAAAGACATGGGAGTGTCCCTGAAAACCCGGTTGGTCTTGCGGCTTAACAGAACAGTTAAATAGTCTTTTTCCTTTAAAAGAGCCGTATCGGCAGAAGGCAACTCAACCACCGGACCTTTGCGGGAAAAGGTGATCTCCCGGGGCAGATCTTCGCATTCTTCGGCGTATTCCCGGATCCACTCCTTTTTTGAAGGAGGGCTGTCATAAACTGGAATGTTCTGCGTTCCCATGTGAAAAATTTTGGACAACACATCCCATTGCCAATTTGGCATTTTCAGAGGTTCTTCCTGAAGAAGCCCTCCCTCCAGAAGGTCCGTATCAATACGATCCAAAGTCGACTTGTCTTTAAAGGGACTCCAAAACAAAAGCCGCTCAAAATAAGACACATCAATTTTGAACTGCTGATGATGATAGTAATCCCAGACCAGGATATCCGACTCTTCAATTAAAAAAAATACAAAAGGATTCTGATAGAGCCTCATTAACGTTTCTTTTTGATGACGACAATATGCACTGGATAGTTCTGGGTATCTTCCAAAAAGACTTTTTGCATTGTCAATCTCTTTTAAAGTTAGTTACTAACTCAAAGCGTAAAGGATATTGCGTTAAAAGGAAAATAAAAAATTCTTAAGATATTAGATAATTACTTAATTGACAAATTGGTATTTTTTGTATATTTAGTATGTAAAACTAAAAGAATATAAATTAAGTCAATTAAGCATAAAATATCCTCTTACTTCATACGTATTTTTATGAAATTTTTTTAATGATAACTATATGGCTGGGATATTTTTGGATTTCTTCCAAAAAAACCTTCTCCAATGTCAACTCCTTTTAAAGTTAAATGACTTATGATATGAATAGCAGTGTTATTCTTATTAAGCAATAATTTTCCTAAAATGTTAATATAATATTACGTTGGAAAAGATTTTTAAAAATAGGTTTAAAATAGTGAATCTTGATAAACTTCTTGCCTTTAAAAAGGTCTATGAAGCCAATTCCTTTCAAAAAGCATCCCATGATATTGGGTCCTTTAGCTCTGTCGTCACGCGCCAAATTCAGAAATTGGAACAAGAAGTGGGTTATAAACTACTTAACAGGTCCAAAGTTGGTTTGACCCTGACTGATGCCGGGGAAATTATTTATGAACTGGCCTGCGATATTGCGACCCTTCAGGAAGAGGCTATTGAAAAAGTTAACGCCTCAAAAAAGGAATTTGAGGGTGACATTAAGATTTTGACAACTCAGGGAAGCATTAATACCTGGTTGGTAGATAAAGCCTCTGATTTTTTACTTAATAACCCAAAAGTGAAGTTGGATATAGTTGGACTTAATGATTTAATAGATCTTAAAAATATTCAGACAGAAGTAGTTGTAGGCCCCTTAAGTGAAAATTATGATTTTCTGGAAAAAATTTTTCTAAGGAGTTACCGATTATTTCTGTATGCCAGTGAACCATACTTGAGAAAATATGGTATTCCGAAAGATTACGAAGACCTTCATGATCATAAAGTTATTTCTTTTGCAGGTGGTAGAGGAAGTTCTTTCGGTGATGTTGACTGGTTTTTAAGTGAGCAAAAAAAGATGGTTAAGCCTGCGCTGAATATTAATTCTTCAGTCGGCCTTTTAAAAGCTGCTGAAAAGAATTTAGGAATCGTTTCTTTGGGTGATGAACTGGTTAAGGAACACGGTGCAAAGCTTGTCAGAGTTTTCCCAACTGAACCCGGGAAAATAATTGATATTTTCTATATGTATCACAAGAAAATGAATACCCTGCGGCGGGTCAGGGCCTTTGGGGAATACCTTCATCAGCAACTAAACGGATAAAGGATTGATTGTTTAAAGGGGTCTTTTCTTTTGCTTTTTAGAAAAATCCAGATCTTTTCATCCTGTAAAAAAGTCGTTTTCTGCCCCGTCATGTTTGATGAACAAATCTGTGCAATCGTTAAAAATCGTTTCCTATCAAAGCATTAACCGGAATTTTTAGAAGGTTAAGTTCGTTTTTACCAGTAGGTTACTTTGCATTTAATTAAAATACTTTGTTTTATTGGTCTGTGAATTATTCCTCCTAAGTATTTTTAATTAATAAAAAAATCAATTTTTTAAAAAAATAGTTGACATCCAAGATGGGCATTGTTAAATATAAAGCATACAAAAAATGACTTAACAGATGATTGAGGTTTGAACGATGAGTTTTTATAAGATGCGATTAAGGGTGCTCTCTTAATCCCCCGGTTTAACGGGCCCCCGTTGTGCCCGTTAAAGCACGCCAGCGACTCTCTGCTGGCGTATACTTCCCTGTTAGACTTATGCCTCTCCTTCGGGAGGGGCAGCTTTTAGGGAATATGTTCTGATCTTTTAAAATGGAAAATAAACAATGTTCACTGTTATAGTGCCAGCTCTTCTTGCCAGGAATTCTGCCCTTGTGTCAAAAATAATAAAAAGTCGGGAAAGCTTTTTTTCACCCCGGGTTGATGCGTTGTCGGATACAGAAAACACCGTTTATATTGCGTATGAAAACAAGCCTTTGGGGGTGTTTGCCAGCTGTCGGCTGAACCTTTTAAAAGATTCTCCTGTTGCCTTTTATTACCAAAAGCGTTTTAACAGTCAGCAGCTGAAAACCATGCGTGAAGCAAGCTTAATCTCCTTTGAAATGGATCCGGATCATAAGGGGCACGAAAACGGGGCTTTTTTCATTGCGATTCAGGATTTTTACCGGGGACTTTATCAGGTTTTTATTAATCTGGCAGTGGCCCAAAACCTCAGTGATTTTGTGACACTGGGCGAAAAGGAACAAGATCACCAGGACTGTGTTCTTTATGGAAGTTGGCCTTTTCAAAAGACTCATAAAATTCTTTTAAATAAAATTCCCTTTATGATTGGTGAACTTCCAATGGGTCGTTATCACCATCGCGAACCCATCCCCGATGAAAGATTTGACACCTTTATTATGTAATCTTTCCTGGATGCTACCCTGGCCAATCTGGATCCCGACGGGTGGCCCTGCCACCCTCTGGATGACGTCTGTATTACGCCTTTCAGAGGGAGCTCTCTCCTTACGTCATTCAGGGGGAGCCGTCCCCCTCGCGTCATTCAGAGGGAGCGAAGCGAGCGAAGAATCTCATCCCCGGGGACGCATAGCCCAGTTCAACTGGATCCCGACGGATGGCCCTGCCACCCTCTGGATGACATCCGTATTCGTCATTGCGAACCTTACGAAGTAAGGTGTGGCAATCTAGTCCAACTGGATGACGGAGAAATAAGCACGTCCTCTGGATGACAGAAAAACAAACGTGCCTTCCTCGATGACAGGGAAGTAAACGTGTTCCCATAAATATAACCCGGGGAAGGTCCATGGAATTGACTCCTTTTAAAAAACATTTCATGATCAAGAGTTCTGGAAAAAAGTGTTTTAAATGAGTCAAAGCAACCGACAAGAAATTACTATAAAATCTTTTATTTTAGGCTGCCTTTTATCAGCTGTGATGGTGGCGTCCAATTTATATCTTGGATTAAAACTAGGATTTTCAGTTGCGGCTTCTATTCCGGCCGCCGTTTTATCTATTTTGGTCTTAAGGGTTTTTCGTCACACTTCAATTTTAGAACATAACCTTGTGCAAACAACGGCTTCTGCCGGAGAAGTCATTGCGGTTGGAGCCTCTTTTACTCTGCCGGCTTTGGTCATGATGGGATACTGGACAGAAATTCCCTTTTTTACAACATTTTTAATAACGGCTATTGGGGGATGTGCGGGTGTTTTGTGTGTCAGTCTTTTCCGAAAGCCCCTTTTGCAAGATGAAGACCTGACCTTTCCAGAAGGGCGTGCCACAGCAGAAATCCTGAAAAGCCAGACACATCACAAAGGTCATCGCTATCTTATTTATGGAGGTATTGTAGGCGCCGTTGTTAAAATGCTTCAGGATGGTCTTTTTATCTTAAAGGGAAACTGGCTTTACTTTACATCAATCAGAGGAACTTTGGTGGGGGGTGAAATTGGTTTCGGTATGGCTCTTTTAGGCGCCGGGTATACAGTGGGTTTAGGTATCGGCGCCTCCATGCTGTTTGGGAGTCTTTTGTCCTGGGGGATCTTCTTACCTGTGCTCAGCTTTTTAAAGGGAGTCCCGGATCCAACCTTTTCGGCATCAAAAAATGCTTTTACTCTCTGGAGCAAGGAAATTCGCTTAATTGGTGTTGGTATGATGGTTTTTGGTGGTATCTTTGTTTCTCTGAAACTACTGAAACCTCTTGGTATCAGTCTGAAAAAATCTATTTTTCATAAAACCTTGTCTGAGAGTTTTGATCTGCATCATAAAGAACTTCCTTCCCACTTTATTGTGTTTCTTTTCTTGTTATGTTGTGCGTTGGTTGCCTGTTTTTTTGGGTTTTGCGCCAAGGCATCTTTTGGATTTGCCACAGTTGGTGTCCTGGTTTTATCTATCGCATTCTTGTGGCTTTTAACGTCCTTGCTGGGGGGATATATGTCGGGCTTGATTGGTTCATCCAGCTCACCGGTTTCGGGTATCAGCCTTTTAGCCTTACTTTTCCTATGCACTATTTTACTCGTTGTTGAAAGACCTCAAATCTCTGATTTGTTGCCGCCCCTTGCCATTATTATGGGTGCGATCGTGACGTGTGCGGCGGCAGTGAGTACCAATACGTTGCAAAGCCTTAAAACAGGGGCGCTTGTCAGGGCAACACCCTGGAAGCAGCAAGTTATGTTATTAATTGGTGTTATTATTGCGGCTTCCCTTGTGGGACCTCTTTTACACATTCTTTTTAAGGCCTATGGGCTTTATAGCTCTTCTCTTGAAGGTGACTTTCAGACACCTCTTGCGGCGCCAAAAGCTATTTTGATGAAGGGGATTGTCGAGGCACTTTTTCAGTCAAGGTTTGATTGGAACCTTTTTTTGATTGGTAATGGTCTTGCGGGTCTTGTTCTTTTGATCGACTATATTCTTAAGAAAAGGACAGGGGTTCATATGCCTGTTTTGGCTGTTGCCCTTGGATTTTATATGCCTTTGGAAGTTTCGGTCCCGACTTTTGTGGGGGGGCTTGTTCATTTTTTAACTCAGCGTCAGCAAGCTAGCCCACACAATACACATTCAAACGGGCTTTTGTTCTCTGCTGGCTTGATTGCAGGGGATGCGCTTGTTGGTATCTTGGTAGCTATTCTTTTGGTAAGTCGTATTCTGCCTTCTTTTGAGGTGACAGCATACGAAAACCTGATCACAGGTCTCAGCTTTCTGACCTTTGGCGGAGTTGTTTGTATGCTTTACAGAATTTCTAAGAACAAGATACCTTTACTTTAGGAAATCGAGGGTGGGCGAACAATTTCAAATCTATTTCCTGTTTCATCCTCTTCTAAAATAATAAAAGGAGCAATATGAGGCTGCTCAGCAGCAATTCTAATAGTCTTGCTTTCACTTGACGAGCCTGACTCTGGTCCTGGTCCCATAGAACGTGTCTTGTCATAGGATAACATTTCACCTTTCCTTTGATAGTGTTCTCCACAGGTTTCTATCAAAAAGCAAGGCACCTCAAAAATAGCAGGAAAAATACCATCTTTTTCACATTCACGGACAAGAGAAGTTGCACAGCATGAGCAAGGTGTTTCTGAAGTGTGAATATGAACTAACATTCCAACGAAATCTTCTTCATAATGGCTTTTAAGAGTCCCTAATCTTTGTTGGACTTCATCAGTATGAACATAGTCGAGTAACGTTTGCTCTGCACAAGTGTAACTATTTGTCATAGGATTTACATTGAATGAAGGGGCGCCCGCTTTTTTTTTAGCTTCAGAGAGCTCATGAACTTTTCTTACGGGAAGGTGAGTCAGTTCCCTTATGAGACTTTCCTGACGTTGTCTCAAACTGTCAAGAGTCATGTCATGAACACGATGCAAATATTCAGGATCTACAACCGAGGTTGCTGATACAATAGAGGCCGATGAGGATGAGGCAGCTGCTGATGCTGATGACGAAGCACCATCTCCGTTTGCTTCTCCTAAATATTGCCTTAGTCTTTGTTCAAGAATAGAGGGCGAAAAATAATTACGCTTCAAATAGAAAAAGGGCGTTACAAAATTACCAGAAGGGGAAAAAACAAACATTCCTTGATGATCATAACTCTCAAAATGGCATGGCGGCAGGACAACACCTGAACGTCCCATAGCTTTGCTGTCTAGTGTATTAAGATCAACACTCTTACTGGAAGCAACTATTTCAAATCTTGGTGTTTCGAGAGAAGAATCGTCTTGTATCAAAACATTTGGTAAAGGGTGTGTCCGACCCAAAGAATATTCGGGCCTGCGTGATAAACTTTTAAGAACTGGAGTGACACGAAGTGTTGCAAAAATTGTTTTTGCCTCAGATGTTCTTGCATGAACATCTATGGCTGCCATGCTTCCATGAATTTGCAACAAACGTTCATCATCTATAATAACCGGTCGTTCACTACCTTCAGTAAAAAATTCTACTTTAAGGGTCATCCTATATCGCCAACCTTCTTCTACAAGGCCATCACAGGCAAAAACATTTCCCAAAGTAAAAAGTGTAACAAAGAAAAAAAGACAGAGGTTTTTTCCTTTTAGGCAAGTCGGTAGACGCATAGAAATTCTCTTCTTCGAAATTAAAGCCTTAAAAAAAAATTAAAAAGAATTGTAGGTAATTCTCTCTAAGTACTCCGTGTCAGAAAAAGATTCTTCAAATTCTTCTTTTCTAAAGTGAAGATTTATTGAAAGATCAAGCCTCAAATTGGGGCAAAAATCCAGAACCTTCTTAATGTTTGGGAAAGCTTCCTTACCAAACCTGTTCGTACTCAGGTCTAATTGAACAAGCCTGTCTTTTAGGAACTCGTTCTCTTCAAGGAAAGAAACAATTGCACTAATACCTGTGTCCTTAATGAGGTTTCCATGGAAATCAATTTCTATCGGCAAGTCAGGATACTGAAGGGCTTTTTCTTTTATTTCTGCCAAAATGTCTCCAATATACTTTGGTGAACCATAAGCCTGAATTTTTAAATCTGAGACCCTGGCATTACGATAATCCAAAGCTACAACTTTTTTGCCATCCCTTAGTTGGATATTTTCATCTGCTTTAGAATGTTCAAGAGTTGCCAAAACTCTTTTAAACGCTTCAAGATCAACAGTATCTCCAATACTGCTTCCACCAGGAGCAAAGCCACGCCTGTACTCCCTATCAAAGGCAGAGAGGTCATGCTGACTCACGTAGTCTGTTGAAAAAACAGCAGAAGAAAACCCAAGGCTAATAAAAAACATTGCAACGATATTATTGGGTGAGATTGTCATAGGGGACACCAAATTTAAGAATATTCCTAAGTGTCATATTATTATAATTCAACAAAATGTCAATAAATATAGTGTTAAATATCAACAATAAATAACAAAAAACAGGTCTATAAAACAATTAGGTATTATGAAAACCTAAAATTAGAAAAATGGCTGGATTCTAGGGCCAATGAACTTCCGGAGGCAGGGACATTAAAATGGCTTCGGTATCTCCATTGGTTTGAAGGCCAAAGTGGGTTCCACGATCGTAAAGCAGATTAAACTCAACATAACGCCCGCGTTTAACGAGTTGGTGATGGCGTTGCTCTTCTGTCCACGGGGCAAACATGCGCTTGCGGATAATAGCTTCATAACCTGTTTCAAAGGCGCGCCCCACATCTCGGGTAAAGGCCATGTCCCGGTCCCAGTCTCCCGTGTTGTGATAGTCGTAGAAGATACCACCAATGCCACGAGGTTCTTTGCGGTGTTTAAGATAAAAGTACTCATCACACCATTTTTTATAAGCAGGATACAAAGATTGATCATAGGTATCGCACGCTGTTTTAAAGGCCTGGTGAAAGGCTTTTGAATCTTCATCAAAAGGAACATAGGGTGTCATATCTCCCCCCCCTCCAAACCAGGATTTTCCTGTGATGATATGGCGTGTATTAAAGTGAGCTGCCGGTACAATGGGCGAGTGCATATGTGCGACCAGCGAAATGCCGGAGGCCCAGAAACCAGAATCCTCTTCTGTACCCGGAATTTTTTTTTGAAATTCTTCTTTAAAAGATCCGTGCACTTGAGAGAAATTAACGCCGACTTTTTCAAAAACCTGGCCTTTCATGATGCCTGACCGACCACCACCACCGTCAGGCTTTTGCCAGTCTCTAAAAGTGAAATGACCCGGTTCTCCCCCTTTTTTTCGGGCATAGTCTTGTTCAATTTTTTCGAAAGTCGCACAAATATGATCTCTTAGTTCGCAAAACCATGAAGCGGCCTGCTGCTTTTGTGAATCATTGGGCAAGGGGGTTGAGAGTAACTCTATTTGACGGGCTTCCATTGATTAAAATCATCCTCTAGACAGTGATATCATGAACATGGAACAGAATGATAATTTGGTCAAGGCTTTAATATTGTTCAAAAATATTGTATCATTACCTTTCTATTCTTTCCATTTTTTCGGGTAAGGTATGAATTTCTTTTGGTGTATTTCTTGAAAGAACAGGAAGGTGCATCATTTGTTCGTACCACCGGGTGAGTCGTGGATAATCCGTGTGCCAGATATAGGAAGGAAAACGATAGCCGATATAGGATAGGGCGATGGCCAAAGATACCTGACCAATGGTTAAGCAAGTTGCTTCAAAAACAGGCGTTTCTTCTTCCAGGTGCCTCAGGCTGCGGTCTATCTTCAATTGTTGACGGTGAATCCATGACCGAGACTGCAAATGGAAAGGGCGTGCTCTTTCTTCCAAGAGCCTTAAAATAGAGGCCTCCATGATGCCATGAGCCAAAACTTCCTGGCGGAGATTGATCCAGCGTTTTTCACTTTCTTGAGGATATAAAGTGTTGAAAGTACCTAATTTAAAACGCGCATAGTCACTAAGGTACTCGCAAATCACAGTCGAGTCATATAAAACAACGTCATTTTCTAGGACGAGAGTCGGGATTTTCCCGAGCGGATTGACGTCATTTAAAGTTGTTTGTTCTTCCCAGGGATGTGTTGGGATAAGATCTATATCTTCTTTAATCCCCAGTATGTCCAGGACAGATAATACCTTACAGGAATGTGGTGATGAACGCCAGTAATGTAGTTTCATACGGCCTCCCCAGGCTCAATAATGCTTCTTGTTCAGTCATTTTCTTTTTTCTTATAAACGGTACCACAATAGGGACAGGAAATCTGTTCTGTTTTTGTTAAATCAAGAAATACAGCCGGATGTCCTGTTTCAGGGTGTCCCCCATTACAGCGTACAAAAAATTCTTCAGGATTTGTTGTCTTGTGCTGCACACAGCCTCTCTTGGAAAAAAAATCTTAGCTTAACTATGAGTAGTGTACTGTTTTTAGAGGGCTTTGAGAAGGGATCTTCTTAAACGACAGAGTGTCTCCTCTGGTCCGTGCTAAAAGAAAAATAATGAGAAGTGCAGGAAAGCTTGCCACTGTTGCCAGCAAAAAGAAAGAATGCCACCCCAGGAATGTTACAAGCCAGCCTGATATTGCTGAACATGTTGTTCGTCCAAATTCAATCAGGGACGACAAGAGAGAAAGCTGTGTTGCCGCGTAAGTTGAGCTGCATAAAGTAAGTTGATAGGCAAAGAGAGCCGTCACACGCATTCCACCTGTTATATTTTCAAGAGCAATTGAAAGATAAAGAGCTGCCAGATCATTGCCTTGATAATAAACATATAGATAGGCGAGGGTGGCAATTGCATGTAGAAGACAACAATAGAAAAGGCACCGCATCATTCCCCAGCGTGTTGCAAGGATGCCACCAATAAAACCCCCAAAGATTGTGGCTGCCATGCCGAATGTTTTAGAGGCTTGGGCAATTTCTGTATTGGTGAACCCCCATTCAGAATAAAAAATGGCGCTCATATTACCTATTAAGTTATCTCCAAGACGATAAAAAAACATTAAAGCAAGACATAGAAACCACCCTTTGTTGCGCCTTATAAAGTCACTAAAGGGGCATATAATAGCTGCATATCCCCATGCCAGAAAATGTGCCTGTCGCGATGAAAGTTTAGGATGAGAGTGCAAATATTTTTGCATATTTTTTTCGCGTTGTAAGGCCTCATGATTAGGTTTTGGAGTAGGTTCGCGAATACACAGGGTGAAGATTAAACCTCCTACAGAAAGGAGTGACATTATCTGGTAGACGGCTCCCCATGTCATAGAGCTTGCCAGATAAAGCGCACCAGCTCCAGCCATAAGCATTCCCAATCGATATCCAAAAACAAAGGTGGCTTCACCTGCGCCATATTGGGTTGGTCCCAGTCGTTCAAATTGATAGCCAAATAAAACAATGGTTAAAGTTGCAGAAGAAAAAGCAATAATAAAGGCTGTCAGGGCAATAAGGACTTTATTTTCATGAGGTGATAAAGTCCCCATATAAAAAAGTCCAGCAGCCAGGAGGGTTTGGGCCAGGAGCATCCAGCTTCGGCGGCGCCCGAAAAAGTTTGTTAAATAAGGAATTTTAAGGCGATCAACCAGAGGTGCCCAGAAAAATTTCAAGGGATAGGGTAAAGCTACAAGTGAGAATAAAGCAGCAGTTTTAAGATTAAGGCCTTCTGTAGAAAGCCAGAAAGTCATTGTTGACCCTGTCAGTAAAAGAGGGAGCCCTGAAAAAAAACCGAGGACAACCATCACCCAAACACGCCGGTCTCGATAAGGAAGAGCTATTTTAGAAAATTTTGAAGCTACTATCAAAAATAAGATCCTTAAGTTAAAAGATTCCGACTATATTGGCCTAAGCTGCCATTTTATGTGATCTTGGTAACGCTAAATCACCCCATATTTGGTCCAGTGCCTGACATAGAATGTCTATCATACCGCGTGTGTGAAGGGCCGATGGTGTTAGTCTGAGACGCTCTGTTCCAATAGGCACTGTGGGGTAATTAATGGGTTGGCTATAAATATTATAGGTATCTAAAAGTTTTTTTGACACTTGCTGACAAAGGTGAGCCTCTCCAATCACAACAGGAACAATATGACTTTGGCTTCTTAAAAAAGGAATGCAAAGCTTATCAAGGCTGGTTTTCAGGTAAGCTGTATTTTCTTTTTGTCGGTTTCTTTCTGTTTCTGACTTTTTTAGATGACGCAGACTTGAGATGGCTCCTGCTGCAATCGCAGGGGCAATAGAGGTTGTGAAAATAAATCCTGCGGCAAAACTGCGGATAAAATCAATAATATCCCTGTCACCTGCAATGTATCCTCCAACGACACCAAAAGCTTTGCCAAGGGTACCCTGTATGATGTCCAGACGATGAGATAGTCCCAGTTCCTGGGCAATTCCCCCGCCTTTGTGCCCATACATACCAACGCCGTGAACTTCATCTAAATAAGTAAGGGCATCAAATTCGTCTGCAAGGTCACAAAAAGCTTCTATAGGAGCAATGTCGCCGTCCATTGAATAAACAGATTCAAAAGCAATGACTTTAGGGCGTGATGGATCGGCAGCCTCAAGGCTTTGTCGTAAATGTGCGAGGTCATTATGACGGAAAATAATTTTATCGGCTCGGCTATGCTGGATTCCCTGAATCATCGAAGCGTGATTATCGCTGTCCGAAAAATAAAGGCAATTGGGTAAAAGGCGCCCCAGTGTCGAGAGAGTTGCTTCATTGGCGACATAACCAGAAGTAAAAACCAGGGCTGCTTCACGATCATGGAGATCGGCAAGCTCTTTTTCAAGTGTTACATGATGAATGTTTGTGCCCGAGATATTGCGAGTTCCCCCTGCACCGGCACCGCATTGATCAAGGGCTGCTTTCATTTCTTTTAAAACATCAGGATGCTGCCCCATGCCCAAATAATCGTTACCACACCAGACAATGACTTTTTTTATCCCTTCTGGCGTATGAAAGCGGGCGTAAGGAAAGTCACCCTGAAGTCTTTCCAAAGACGCAAAAACACGGTAACGACCCTCATTTTTGATCGTATCCAGGCATGATTTGAAAAAAAGTTTGTAATCCATGCGCTCTTAATCGTCCTCTTTTGTTGTCTCGTGCTGTAAAATAGCCTTTAATAGGAAAGTATGTAGAAAAAGTACCCTATTTAAAGAGAAATACAAGTTTTATGACGATATCACAAGAGGCATCCCCCCCCCTTTCTGTTTCCGAGCTCTCTCATCACCTGAAATCTATGGTGGAAAATCATTTTTCTCGTGTTCAGGTTCGAGGTGAAATTTCTGGTTGTAAGCATCATACCTCAGGTCATATTTATATGGCCTTAAAAGATGATAAAAGTGTCCTTGATGGCGTGTGCTGGCGTGGTAACGCAGGGCGTCTTGCTCTTAAACCCCAGGACGGGATGGATGTTATTGTCACAGGTCGCCTGACAACCTATCCGGGGAGATCGAAATATCAGATTGTTATAGAAGATATGACTCTGGCTGGGGAGGGGGCTCTTTTAAAACTTCTGGAAGATCGACGTCGTCAATTTGCGATAGAAGGCCTTTTTGATGAGCACCTGAAAAAACCTCTTCCCCGCTTGCCTCGAAATATTGCTCTCGTAACATCTCCTACAGGGGCTGTTATCCAGGATATTTTACATCGCCTGTCTGAACGTTGTCCAAGACCCGTACAACTTTGGCCTGTGGCTGTTCAGGGAGAAGGGGCTGCGGATCAGATTGCCTCCGCGCTTGATGGATTTAATGCTTTGCCCGCAGAATTCCCACGTCCTGATGTTATTATCGTTGCTCGAGGAGGAGGAAGCCTCGAAGATCTTTGGGCCTTTAATGAAGAAGAGGTCGTTCGGGCTGTTGCAAGATCTGAAATTCCGGTTATTTCAGGAGTCGGCCACGAACCTGATGTGACCCTGATCGATTATGTTGCTGACAAACGGGCTCCTACTCCAACAGCGGCAGCAGAAATGGTTGTTCCCGTTAAAGCAGATGTGTTGGGATATCTTGACCAACAACAGAAGCGCCTTCAGGGAAACCTGAAACGCTTGATTCAGGAAACCGAACAACGCCTTGATGATCGGACGGATCGTTTTTTTCAAGCGCCTCTTCTTTATCTTGAACGTTTTTCACAAAGTACCCACTCTCTTGCGGCCCGCCTTAGAACGCCACAGGAAATGCTTGAAAAGGCGATGTTGCAAGTTTCAAATCTTTCAGGTCGTCTTGTCTCTACGGGCTCTGTGCGGCTAGATCTTTTGGAAAAGGGACTTTCTTCCTGGGCAAATCTTTTGGAAAGCTATTCTTATGAGGCAGTCTTAAAGCGTGGTTTTACAGTGATCCAGCGGCAGAAAGGGGGCTATCTTAAACGGTTGGAAGACCTTCATAGAACAGAAAGTGTACAGATTATTTTTTCTGATGGTACTTGTTTAGGCACTCTGACACCTCAAAAGCCCTTTCCTGAAAAACCCCGTAAAAAGAAAGAGGAATCTACTCAGGCCGATCTATGGTCCTAGAATAATGCTGATGCCTTTGGAATTGAGGGGCCAGTGGTATAGATTGTTATTATTTTAAAGGTGCTTACTTCTTAATAAGACAAGAAATCTTCAAGATTAATTAAAATTTAACTACTGAAGGTTATGATAAATAATAGACAATTTATTGGTGAATGGGGATAGAAAGTGAAAGAAGTCTACTTCGAAACAGTCATGCTTGTTGAAAGGCTCCATCGTCTTTTCCTGGAAGTTGTGAAATCCGAGCTTGATAAAATGGCTCTCCACGACATTAATAATGTGCAATGTTTCATTCTTTATAACATCGGGGAGAATAATCTAACTGTAGGTGAGGTCTCAAATCGAGGCTATTACCTGGGTTCAAATGTTACGTATAATCTAAAAAAAATGGTAGAGAATGGTTATATTATTCAGGAGCAGTCTCCACATGATCGCCGATCCAGCCATGTTAAGCTTTCTGAAAAGGGGTTGAAGCTTTTTGAACAGCTGGACCTCATGTTTAAAAATCATGCCAAGAACATGCGGCACAACGGCGTCATGGAACAAGATATCAAGACTTTGAAAAGTCTTTTGCAACGCCTTGAAGCATTCTGGAGCTTTACAGCCACTTATGACGGGCGCCTTTAAAGCGCCTGGAAACTCTGATTTTTTAAAGAGGACCTAAAATCACTCTTTCTCGGCAAAATCTGCCTGCCACATTTTTTCCAGGCCATAAAAATCTCTGACTTCCGGCCTGAAGAGGTGAATAATGATATTGCCTCCATCTACGAGTATCCAGTCTGCATTTTCAGTGCCTTCAACACGCACTTTTTTGATCCCGATATGATGCAGTTTTTCTTTAACTTTATCTGATAGGGATTTTATATGGCGACTTGATGTACCACTTGCGATGACTAGATAGTCTGCGATAGATGATTTGGTAGCCAGGTCAATAGCAACAAGATCAACTGCTTTATTTTCTTCCAAATGACCAACAATCTCCTGACAAAGCCCTGGGTCTGGCTTTTTACTGAGAGATTTATATGTAGTATCAATTTTTTCTACTTCCATAATTCCATTATATCAGGAAATGCCTACTCAAAGCAAAGACAAAGCATACAAAGGGTTAGAAAGTCAAATATAATAAGGAATTTGGGACTGAATTATTGTGAAAACGCAATAAGGGTGGCCTCTCGAGATTTTGAAAAGATCCCCTTACTCGCCCCTTCAGGTTATGGTATGAAAAGAATATGAGTAATAATTTTGTCAAAATTGAGTCTCTTGGAGCACAGGGAGATGGTTATTCCACACAAAATGAAGGGGTACATATTCCGTTTGCCTTACCCGGCGAAAGGCTGAAAGTTCTTTCAAGTCCTGTTAGGAAGCCCAAAGATTTTGAACTTCTTGAAAAAAGTGATGACCGTGTAGCACCTCCATGCCAACACTTTGGATCATGTGGGGGATGCCGTCTGCAACATATGTCGGCGCCTCTTTACAAGGCTTTTAAAAAAGAAAAAATCTGTCTTTCCCTGAAACGTGCGGGCCTTTCAACTGCCGGGGTAAAAGACGTTTTTACCCTTAATAAAAACTTTCGCAGGCGGGCTACTTTTCAATATTCAATGAGAGGAAAGAAACCTGAGCTAGGATTTTATGAACGTGGTTCTCATACTATTTGTGGTCTTGAAACGTGCCTTGTTTTGGATCCGCAACTGGTTTCTCTTTTGGTGCCGCTTAAAGAATTTCTGGGGAGAGCTATACCATGTTCCAGCCAGGGAGCTATCTCTGTTCTTCTTTCAGAGACGGGTATTGATATTGCCTTGAAAACAAAATCAGGCATCAAACAGGACCTTGCTTTTCATGAAGCCGTAAGGGACTTTTCTGAATCACAGGGCCTGGCTCGACTTTCCCTTGATGGTGAAATTCTTTTAACACGAATAGAACCCGTGGTGACCTTTGGTGGTACCCCTGTTGCGGTCTCGGCAGAGAGCTTTCTACAGGTTAATAAAAATGCTGAGGAGGCAATGCTCTCACTTCTTCTTGACCATCTGCCCCGGGAATTAAAGCGTGTTGCTGATCTTTTTGCAGGAAGAGGTCTTTTTGCTCTCTCTTTAAAAGAAGTTTCTAAAAAAGTTGATGCCTTTGAAATGGATAAAAGGGCGTTAGGTGACCTTTGTAAAGTAGGGGGCTCTTTTTCTTCGGTTGATGTTTTTTCAAGAAACCTTTTCTCTAATCCTCTTAACGTTTCGGAATTGGCTTTTTATGAAGCGATTGTGCTTGACCCTCCCCGTGATGGAGCGCGTCAACAATGTGAGCAACTGGCACTTTCTGGTATTCCCCTGATTTGCTACGTCTCTTGCAAGCCGGAAACATTTGCGCGCGATGCAAGGATTCTTGAAGAGGGGGGGTACCGTCTGGAAAGCGTTTACCCCATTGATCAATTTAAGTGGTCTCATCACATTGAGCTTATTTCGTTCTTTAAAAAGTAAAGAAAGGAAGACACCTTCCTTGTGTTATGGTGTCATTCTTATTACTCTTAAAGCATCTTTTAGGTCATAATCAGGGAATCATAATATGCCACTTCAGGCTGTAAAATCATTCATGAGATGGGAAAGTTCAGGGGGCGTTGTTCTTATTGCTGCGGCTATTTTGGCATTAGTTGCAATGAATTCAGCTTTTCATGATCTCTATGCAAACTTTATTGAAACTCATTTTATTATAGGTTTTGATGGTTTTTTGCTGGATAAGTCAATTGCACATTGGATCAATGACGGCCTTATGGCGGTTTTTTTCCTGGTTGTTGGCCTGGAAATTAAACGTGAAATTGTTGATGGTGAACTTTCTGATGGCAAGAAAGCGTCTTTACCTGTTTTCGCAGCTATCGGGGGAATGCTTTTTCCGGCTCTTTTTTTTCTCTTCTTCAACTGGGGGTTAAGTGGCAATATTCATGGCTGGGCAATTCCTTGTGCAACAGATATTGCTTTTGCGCTGGCGGTCTTAACTTTACTGGGCAAACGTGTTCCTGCAAGTTTAAAAACATTCCTTTTATCCGTTGCAATTATTGATGACCTGGGGGCCATTTTGATTATCGCTCTCTTCTATTCAGGGGATCTGAATAAAATTGCATTGTTGGCAGCGTGTGGATTAACCGGTGTCTTGTATCTCTTGAATCGCCTGAAAGTGGGACGTGTCAGCCCTTATCTTTTTGTGGGAGGAGTATTGTGGGTGGCTCTTTTAAAGTCAGGCATTCATGCAACCCTGGCGGGTGTTATTTTAGCTTTTTGCATTCCAATGAAAGCGCCTGATGGCTCTATGCCTTTAAAAGATCTTGAAGAAAGCCTTCATCCCTGGGTTGTTTTCTTGATTATGCCTTTATTTGCCTTTGTGAATGCGGGGATCCCTCTTGCTTCTGTTACCCTCGATGATTTGTTCTCCCCTTTATCAAATGGTATCAAGTCAGGTCTTATCCTTGGAAAGCCGGTGGGTATCATGTTACTAAGCTGGATTGCTGTTCGAGTAGGGTTGGCTGAACGACCAGAGGGGGCAAGCTGGACGAGTATTTTAGGCATGTCTTTTTTAACAGGGATTGGTTTTACGATGAGCCTTTTTATTGGGGGCATGGCATTTACTCAGTTACATCAGGTTTTGCAAGTCAGACTTAGTGTTTTGACAGCTTCAACGGTATCGGCTCTTTTAGGATATTGTGTTTTATGGGCTTTGGGGCGATCCCGCACTCAAACCTAGATACAACATATAAAGAATATAAATCGTAAAATAGAGTCCTCCCTCCAGGCGAGAAATCTGATTTTTTGTTTTCTGCCAAAGACGCAAGGTGATAAGGGCAAGCGTTGCAGCAACCATTAAAGGTAAATCCCGAAAAAGAACTTCCGGATCTGCTTTGAAAGGTTTAATTATCCCTGCAATGCCGACGACAACGAGCGTATTGAGAAGGTTGGAGCCAATAACATTGCCAAACGCCAAGGCGTGCTCGTTTTTCCTGATCGCGACAAGAGAAGAAAAAAGCTCTGGTAGTGAGGTGCCAACAGCAACAAGAGTGAGACCGATGACAAGATCGCTAACATTTAAAAGGCGTGCAATATCAACGGCTGCTTCGACGAGGTATTTTGAACTGATAACCAACATAAGGCCACCAACCCCCAAAAATAAGAAGGCTTTTAAGGGAGAAAGGGGGGATCGTTCAATTTCTTTTTTAGATTCTTCGTGAAAAGGCCCTTTAACTGCTGGTGAAGTGATATGTGTCCAAAGCATCCATCCGACAAAAAAAGCAAAAAATCCAAGGAGAAGAATAGATTCAAATAGCCCTAATGTTTGATCCCAAAAGAGAAAAGGCGTTAATAAGGTTACAAAAACAAGAAAGGACATTTCTTTATACAGTGTTTTGGACAGAACCGTAATGGGTTTCATCATAGCTGTCAGTCCTAAAACCAGGCCAATATTGGCTATATTTGATCCGTACGCGTTACCAAGGGCAACACCGGGGTTACCTTTCATGGCGGAGAGAACAGAAACCAGAATTTCAGGAGCAGACGTTCCAAATCCCAGAATGAAAACTCCAATTAAAAAAGGAGAAAGTCCCAGAAATCTTGCGCTTCCAGCGGCTCCTTCAACAAATTTTTCAGCGCTATAAAGAAGAACAGCGAGGCTTAAAAGAACCTGTAAGCATAAAAGTATCATAAAGAGACTCTGATTTTTTTACTGAGTATATCTGTATTTCAGATAAAAATACAGAATTTCACAGAAGAAAAACCCTTGTGGGATTTTTACCAAAACCAGTTTTATTATATTAGGATGTTGTGAAAATCTCGTACCCTGTGGATGTTACTCCAATGGAATGCTCCCACTGGGCAGAAAGAGACTTGTCCCGGGTGACAGCTGTCCAGCCATCAGCCAGGATTTTGACGTCGGGCTTGCCTGCATTTAACATGGGTTCTACGGTGAAAAACATTCCTTCTTGAAGAACAAAACCTTTCCCCGGTGTTCCAAAGTTAACAATGTTGGGGGGAGCATGAAAGACCTGACCCAGGCCATGGCCACAAAAATCTTTGACAGCAGTGAAGCGATGCTTTTTGGCTTCTTCTTCAATTGCGGCTCCTATATCGCCCAAAGTTGTACCAGGTCTTACAACTTCAATGCCACGCATCATCGCATCATAAGCTGCTGCAACCAGTTTGTCGGCTTTAACACCAACTTTGCCAATTTTAAACATGCGACTTGTATCTCCGTGCCAACCATCCAATATAACCGTGACATCAACATTCAGGATGTCTCCTTTTTTAAGATACTTTTGGTCGCTTGGAATGCCGTGACAGACAATATGGTTTAACGAGGTACAAATAGATTTTGGAAAACCTTTATAATTTAAAGGAGCAGGAATAGCCCCGTTTTCAAGAATGAAATTATGACAGAGTGTGTTGATATCCTCTGTCGTTATGCCTTCTACAATATGAGGTGTAATGTAATCGAGTGTTTTGGAGGCAAGATTACCAGCCGCCCTCATTTTATCAAAGTCAGCTCTTGTGTGAAGTATAATTTCTTCCCCCTGATAGTAGGCGATCTCACGCTTTGTACGGGTCAACGGGTCTGTTCTGGTAGAAGGGGCAAGAGAAGTCATCATATCCATTTTCTTAAAAATCTATAATACTAAGGGGCCTGGTAAGCGTGATCTCGTCACAGGTCACACGACAGGAATAACATAGTTCCTCAACGCCTTTTTTGCAAACTTCTTTAGTTTTGGCAGCATAATCTGGATCAATATCGTGCGCTGGCATAAAAGTATCACAGTCATTTCGTTGAACACAATATAAGACAACAGCGCGGTGCCCCTCGGCTTTCATTTGGGCCAGGGCATCCAGGTGTTTGACTCCGCGTGCTGTTTTTGCATCCGGGAATTCAGCATGATCTGTGCGCCGCATGTGTACTCCCTTGACCTCCAGATAGCAATCTGGCAAACCCGGGGCCGTCAGAAGGAAATCGATACGAGAACGATCTGCATATTTAACTTCTCGTTGTATGTTTGAATAATGATTTAATTCAGTGATGACTTTATGTTGAAGAGCTTCTTCTACAATATCATTGCACTTCGCAGGAAAAATACCGATGAGTGTATTATTAGCTTCAACCAGTTCCCAGGTATAGCCTAATTTTCTTTTTGATCCCTCCGGTGCTTTTGAAACCCACACAAAAAGTCCTGGTTTATTAACTGTCAGCATCGATCCTGAATTTGCGCAGTGGGCTGTGATAATCTCTCCATTTTCAAGCTCAATATCAGCGAGAAAACGCTTGTATCTTCGGATTAATTTACCTTTTAAAAGGGGAGAGGGTAAACGCATACTTGACTCCTGCCTAAAGTTAGTTAAAGTCACTCTACTTAAGGGAGTAACACGTTGGAGGGAAGATGCAAACAACCGATTCATTTAAAACAAATCTCTCTGCCTGTATACTTGTTATTGGAAATGAACTTCTTTCCGGTCAGATTCGTGACGAAAACCTGCACTATCTCTCAAAGCAACTTCATGAAATGGGTATTCATTTGCAGGAAGCACGTTTTATTCAGGATGTCACAACAGATATTGTAGAAGCAGTGAGAGAAGCTCACAGACGTTATGATTATGTCTTTACAACAGGAGGCATTGGACCAACTCACGATGACATTACAGCTGCCAGTATTGCTCAGGCCTTCAGGGTGCCTCTTGTATGCTCGGTAGAGGCGTACCAGAAAATGACCCGAAAATATCCTGACTCAAAAGCCTCTGAAGCTTTGGCGCGTATGTCTCTCGTGCCACAGGGGGCCCATTTAATCCACAATACTGTTAGTGCAGCACCAGGCTTTCAAGTCAAGAATGTTTTTGTCCTTGCGGGTGTTCCTGAAATTATGAGAGCAATGTTTGAAGAATGTTCAAAAAAACTTCAAAAAGGCACGGTCCCCTTTTGCAGAGAGGTTATCGTCAATATTGTTGAAGGGCTTCTTGCAAAGGATCTTGAAACTCTTCAAAAACACTATCAATCTACAGAAATTGGCAGTTACCCTTTTAAACCTGCCCCCACATCCCATGCTGTGCGTGTTGTGATTAAAGGATTTGTGGAAGAAGATGTTCTGGCAGTTGCAGACAGAGTCATAGCTTTATCACAGCAGCATGAAAATAAAACGCAGGTAGCCAGGTAATCTATGATTTTAAAGCATTTTATTCTGGTTGGTGTTCTGAAATGTCGCTATAATTACAGGAGAAGATAGCGATATAGTGAAAAGAGAAAAGGGTCATAAATGTTAAAAAAAATTCTTTTAGTTTTAGATGGTTCCCAGGCAGGTCAAGCAGCCAGGGAGGTTGCTTTTGATTTGTCAAAAGATGTTAAGGCATCAATGACAGCAGTAGGGGTTCTTGATACACCCTGGATAACAGCAGCCCAGCCAGAACCAATTGGAGGAGCTTCTTTTAAGGTCCAACGTGATGAAGCTATGATCAAGCATACCCATGAGCATATGAAGGAACTTCTGGCTGATTTCGAGAAAGATGCCAGGACCCATCAGCTTAAAAGCCATATTGTAGAGGTCGAAGGTTTTCCCACAACAGAAATAGAGCGTCTGTCCCATGAACATGACCTTATTGTCATTGGGAAAACAACAGATTTTCACTTTGACCTGGATCAGGATTCAGATATTACAGTACGTCACATTGCACGTGACAATCCACGTCCTCTTTATATTGTTCCGGAGAATCCTGCAAAGGGAGATAAAGTCCTGATCGCCCTCGACGGGTCTTTACAGTCATCTCGTGCGTTGCATATGTTCCTGCTTTTGGGTCTTGCAAGGGGCAAAAAAGTTGAAGTTGTATCTATTCATGAAAATCAGGAATTGGCTGATTCTATTGCGGGTAGAGGTGTTCGTATGTGCGAAGCTCACGATGTTAAGGCCTCGGCTCATACTGTAACAAAATCGGGCAATCGTGCAGAGCTTATTCTTACCATGGCACAAAATCATAAAGCAGGTTTGATTGTCATGGGGGGCTTTAGCCATTCAATCTTAAAAGAGGTACTTTTTGGTTCGTGCACAAAAACACTCATGGAAAATTCAGAAATTCCTCTATTTTTGCACCATTAAGAAAGTCTTTGAATTTCTTAATGTTTTGTTTACTTCTCGAATTTAAAGATGGTTCTTCTTGAACTAAGTATTTTTTTATACTGGTGTTTTGACGAGTTATTGAAAATTTTTATAAAAATGTTACTATTAGAATATAATAGAGGATAAGGGTACAAAATACTCTTGTGAATTAGTGAGAAAAGATAATGCTGGAACACAATAAAAAGCTTACAAAAAGACTTTATGCTCTCGCAAGCTTTTCGCTGTGTATGTTTTATTCTGGTTCTGTTTTTTCTGTAGAAATGGGCCCCAGGGTTCTGGATCTTTCAAAGCTAAAACAAAAAGGGTCATTTTCCTCATCAAAGCATTCTCTGAAAAGCAAAAAGTCTCTTGCCAAAGCATTGCATATCAAGACGAAGATTAATAGCGTGGTAGACGGAGCTTCTTATGGCTTTGCGAAAAAAAAGCCTCAACCAACGGCTCTAACCCAAAACCAGGTTCAATTTGGTACAAAACTTTCGCGTCAAACATCACTTTATGTGACGGCTTCTTTTAAGAATGTGAGACAACGTTACAAGTCACGTGAGTGGGCTCATAAAGAGATGGCAGAAAAAAGTTTTATTATGCCTGGCATTGGTTTTGAGTGGCGCCCTCCTGAAAAAATTGAACTTGGTAAATATAAATGGCGAATGCCTCACAAACTGTCTCTTTCTGGCGAGCTCCGAGCAGATATTCTTAATAAAGAAGAGCCTTTAGGTTCTTTGAAAGACCTTCCGTCTAAACTCCGTTTTAATGCCGTTCTTTTGAAAGTGCATTATCGATTTGGGGCCCGTAAATAATTCCCTTTCCATCGCCTTCGTACGGTTGCCACTATAAGGTTTGTTACCAGAAGTGAAGCAAGAGGATTCTCTTCGTAATGACAAGATTCTTCGTTCGCTTTTCTCTCTCTGAATGACGTAAAGGACTCTCTGAAGGGCGGTAGGGCTCACCCCAGAGGGCTCAGTTTCAAGGTCATCCAGAGGGTGGTAATGCCACCCGTAGGGATCCAGTTGGGCCGGGTTTTGCACCCTGGGGAATGACAAGATTCTTCGTTCGTTTTTCTCTCTCAGAATGACGCCAGGGGTTCGCTCTTTCTGAATGACATAGGGAGCTCTCTCTGAAGGGCGCAAGGAGGGGCCCCCTTCGAAAAGTGGGATGAGGGGAAGCTATCATTCAGTGAAAATCAAATCACTTATCAGGATTTATCGAGCAGTTGGCTATAGAAAAAGAAAGTCTGGTGGGTTATAAGAGCTAACATGATTATTAATCCGACTTTTAGCCTGGACCTTTGTCTTTTCAATATTTCAAGAGTGTGGGCTTTGACGATCTAAAACTCGGGTGAAAAAATCTATAGTTCAGGCAATAAAACAAGAGCAAATAGAAGTCGTATGAAAAAATATTGGGGTGCAACACTTTTAGTCGCCGGAACCTGTATTGGAAGCGGTATGCTGGCCTTACCTATGGTACTTTCAAAGCTTGGTCTTTTACCCAGTTTCCTTTTGATGGGGGGAATGTGGATTCTTATGTACTACACGGCTTTGGTAAGTCTGGAACTCAACCTTCAAGCGGGTCAGGGTCTTAGTCTGGGGTCTTTAGGGCGGACTTTTTCAGGGGCCGGGGCTTCTGTTGCTGGTGTGACAAGTCTCAAACTTTTATCCTATGCGTTGCTAGCTGTTTTCCTGGATGGGGGATCATCGATTCTGGCCCGTCTTTTTGCCTCGGAAATGCTGCCTTTTCAAACAACTATTTTTGCAGATTTCTCAGTTTTTTATGTTGTCCTTGTGTTTGCTTTTTTCTTATTGCCCATGAGATGGATTGACTATCTGAATCGTTTCTTGTTTCTAGGGTTGATTTCAATTGTTGGCATTTTAATGATTGGGCTTGTGTTTCAAACAACCTGGAAAGCTCTCCCCCTGGTTGGTGACGAGGTGGGGTCATTAAAAGCCTGGGCATACGTTATCCCCATTGTTTTTACGTCTTTTGGTTTTCACGTTGTTTTTCACACATTAACGAACTATTGTCATAAAGATAAAAATACTCTAAAAAAAGTTTTTTTCTGGGGAAGTTTAATTCCGGCCCTTGTTTATACTTTATGGACTTTTGGAGTTTTAGGGGCAACATATGAGGCTGCACCTGATTTTTATCGACGAATGGTTCATTCAGGCGCAACTGTTGGAGATTTAGTACAACAACTTAGTCACCTAGCCCCCGGAGGTCTGGCGCAAAAATTAATTGGTTGGCTTTCGACATTGGCAATTCTAACTTCTGTGCTGGGCGTTGGGCGGGGACTGATTGATACGTGGGACAAGGTTCTTGAGAATGCTATACCAACTTTTTCCAGCCGACGGGTAATGTCAGTTATCCTCACACTTGGCCCTGCCTATAGTATTGCTTGCCTTGTTCCTAATGCCTTTATTACAGTTTTAGGGTTTGCTGGAATGATTCTGGTTGTTATTGCGATTGCACTGCCTCTTTTTCTTTTGGGAAAAGTAGGTGAAAAGTCTTTTTTCTATCCTTTCTTACAGTATCGCCTGGGTCGACTCATCTGTTATCTGTTGGGTGTTCTTATTTTTGTATGTGAAATGAAAAATCTTTGGAATTAAGGTTTTATCCGTTACACTAAAATTTATGATAAACTGTTTTGGGTTTTTTTGTGAATCTGACTCTTCTAAAGTCTCTGAAATCACCAAAAATATCGGTTTTGGTGACTCTTCTTTTTTTATTATTGTGGTTTTTAAGCGGACTTTTTCAAAATTCTTCCTCCACAAAAGTATCTGAACCCTCGGAAAAAGCATTAACAAAAGTGACTATTATGAAATCGGTAGCACAAAATCACCAGGCTTTTCTGAAAGTTCAGGGGTTTACGGAAGCTGATCGTCGCCTTGTTTTACGTGCTGAAACTAAAGGAACTGTGACAGAACTGCCCGGTAGAAGGGGAGAAGCCTTTGAACGTGGAGATATTTTGATTCGCCTCTCCCTGGATGAGCGGGGAGAACGATTGAAAGAAGCACGTGCTCTTGTTGAACAACGCCAACTTGAATTTAAAGGCGCGGAAATTCTTGCAAAAAAGGAATTTAGATCCAGAACACGCTTAGCAGATGCACGGGCTAAGCTGGAGGCTGCACAGGCAGACCTTGCTCGTATTCGTCGTGAAATCTCGGAAACGTCGATTAAGGCTCCTTTTAAAGGTGTCCTGGATCGACGTTCTTTGGAAGTTGGTGATAGTATTCAAGTAGGAGATGAGTTAGCAACTTTTGTTGATCTAAACCCCTTACTCGTTATTGTTTATGTGCCAGAAGCCATTGTAACGCGTCTAAAGATGGGGGATCCGGCAATGATTGAAATTCAGGACAAAAGTCGTTGTCAGGGAGAGCTTTCTTTTGTGGGATCTATTGCAGAACCCAATACACGTACTTTTAAGGTCGAAGTCCGTTTCCAGAATGCAGATCATAAAGTTTTGGATGGGATGACAGCAGAGGTTACCCTGTCTTTGGGGGTCGAAAACGCGCATTATGTATCTCCTGCAATTTTATCACTTAATGATCAAGGTCTCATAGGGGTCAAGGCTGTTGATGACAAGAGTCAGGTTCACTTTCATCCAGCAAAAGTCATCAATCATAACGCAAATGGTATTTGGTTAGGAAATCTGCCGGAGGCTTTAAATTTGATTGCCCGTGGACAAGGGTTTGTTACTGCCGGGGAAAAGGTTCAGGTTGAACTGAAAAAAACAAATGAAGGTCCTGGAAGAGATGACGCAATATCCTCTAAGACCCAGAGGGGGCAAATAGAAAAATCCGGGAATGGGGCCTTTTAATGACCTCTCTTATTGATTCATTTTTGGGACGTTCGCGAACAATTCTTTTAATTTTGACTTTCTTATTGTTCGCAGGAGTTGAAGCCTATATTTCTATTCCAAAAGAGTCCACGCCAGATGTCAAGGTACCAATTATTTATACTTCTGTTCATAAAGAAGGCGTTTCTCCTGCTGATAGCGAAGTTCAAATTGTTAAGCCCCTGGAGCAAAAACTACGGTCCATTGAAGGGGTTAAAGAAATGACCTCGCAAGCGTATGAAAATGGGGGAAGTGTTACTCTGGAATTTACTGCTGGCTTTGATTCCACAAGAGCTTTGGCCGACGTGCGTGAAAAAGTTGATCAGGCAAAATCTGATTTTCCTGAAGATACCGACGAGCCGATTGTTAAGGAAGTAAACCTTAGCCTTTTTCCTGTCCTGGTTGTTATTTTATCAGGGGATACGTCTTTTCGTGCCTTGTCAAAAATTGCGAATGATTTAAAGGACGATATTGAACAGCACGTGTCAAGTGTTCTTGAAGTCTCAATTGTTGGGGATCGGGAAGAAGCCGTCGAGATTATTGTTGACCCCTCAAAACTTGAAACCTATGGGTTGGATTTCTTTGAAACTATTTCTCTATTCCAACGCAATAACTCTTTGATTGCAGCAGGAACACTAGATCTTAATCAGGGCCGATTTCCGGTAAAGATTCCCGGTTTATTTTTAGATCTTGTTGATATTCTTGAAGCTCCTGTGGGTTCTCATGAGGGGGCCGTTGTTAAATTTAAAGATATGGCGGAAATTCGTCGGACTTTCAAAGATCCTGCTGGATTTGCCCGGGAACATGGACGTGCTGCAATTGCTCTGGAGGTTAGTAAGCGTACTGGTGAAAATATTATTGAAACAATTGAAAAAGTACGTTCAGTTGTTTCGGAAAATCAACTTTTCTGGCCGCAAAATGTTCAGGTAACTTACTCACAGGATGAGTCTGATGAGATTAAAGAGATGCTATCAGACTTGCAAAATAATGTGATTGCGGCTGTTTTGCTAGTAATGATTGTCATGGTAATTGCTCTTGGATGGCGCTCGGCAATTCTTGTTGGCATTGCCGTTCCAGGTGCTTTTTTAACAGGAATTTTAATTATTTCCCTGATGGGGCTTACTGTCAACATTGTGGTTTTATTCAGCCTGATACTTTCTGTCGGGATGCTGGTTGATGGGGCTATTATTGTTGCTGAATATGCTGACAGACGATTGAATGAAGGTGCTGGTAAGTTTGAAGCCTACCGCGAGGCAGCAAAACGAATGGCGTGGCCAGTTATAACGTCTATTATTACAATTGTGGTCGCTTTTTTACCTCTTCTGTATTGGCCGGGACTTATTGGTGAATTCATGAAGTTTTTGCCGATTACGTTGATCGCGACACTTTCGGCTTCTATTCTTATGGCTCTTATTTTTGTACCTACTATCGGGACTTTAATTGGAAAGCGATCTTCTTTTCAAAGCGTGAAAACAGAACAAAACCTTCAAGCGGCGGAGCAGGGCAATTTCTCACAAGTGACCGGAATGCTCAGATATTATTTAACGCTTCTTGAAAAAGCTCTTGATCAACCTGGTAGAGTGCTGGGGGCTATCTCAACTTTACTTGTTTTGATTATAATTGTGTTTGGCTTCTTTGGTCGTGGCGTTGAGTTTTTTCCAAACGTTGAACCCACGACAGCTGCCCTTGAAGTTCATGCTCGTGGTAACTTATCAACGATTGAGAAGGATATGCTTGTTCGTGAGGTTGAACAACGGCTTCTTGATATGCCGGAATTTAAAACGATTTATACGAATACCGAGGTAGGTAGTGGGTCTAAAAAGAGTGGAAAGAACTATGGTGAAGACACAATTGGTATTATTACCCTGGAGTTTGTCAACTGGAAACGTCGTCCAACAGCAGACCAGATTCTAGAGGATGTCACATCGCGAACACGTGATATTGCTGGACTTAAAATAGAGGTTGAAAAGAATAAACCAGGTCCCCCAACGGGTAAACCAATAGATATTGAACTAAGTAGTCGTAATCCTGCTTTGTTGTTGCCGGAAGTTGATAAAATTCGTACTTATCTGGAAAGGTTACCAGGTCTGCAATCCTTTGAAGATACGCGACCTATTCCCGGGCTTGAGTGGCGTATCACGGTTGATCGAGCCCAGGCTAATAAATTCGGGGCTGATGTGAATGCAATAGGGACTGGTGTCCGTCTTGTTTCAAATGGCTTTAAAATTAGTACATATCGGCCGGATGATAGCCGTGATGAGATTGACATTCTTGTGCGGTATCCTGAAAAATATCGGACTTTTGATCAGTTACAGTATTTGAAAATTCAAACACCAAAAGGGGTCGTTCCCGTTTCGGGGTTTACAAAACAATCGTTTCAACAAAAAGAAAGTGTGATTCGTCGGGTAGACGGGAATCGTGTGTATTCAGTTCGGGCAGATGTGCGTCATGGGGTCTTGGCAGATGATAAAATTAAGGAAATCAAGTCATGGCTCAAAGAAGAGGCCAATATTCATCGGGATGTACGTATTGCTTTTAAGGGCGAGGAAGAAGATAAAAAAGAAACAAGTGCCTTTTTGAAGAATGCCTTTTTAATAGTTATTTTTTTAATTGCCATTATTTTGGTGACACAATTTAACAGTTTTTTCAGTGCAGGTCTTGTTTTAAGCGCTGTTGTTTTATCGGCAATCGGTGTTTTTATGGGGCTTGTCTTTTTACAGCAACCCTTTGGTATTGTTATGACAGGGCTAGGTCTTATTGCATTGGCCGGCATCATTGTCAGCAATAATATTATTTTTATCGACACTTTTGATGCTATCAGAGACAAAGTAAAAGATAAAAGGCAAGCCATCCTTATGACAGGCCTTCAACGTGTCAGGGCGGTTTTGTTAACTCAGATCACAACAGTTCTCGGGCTTATGCCAATGGTATTACGTCTTAATCTGGATTTCCTGGGCCGGACTATTTCTTATAATGCTCCTTCAAGTCAGTGGTGGGTCCAGTTGTCGACGGCTATTGCTTTTGGTGTTACATTTGGCACAATTTTGACTTTGTTTGTCACACCATGCGCCTTGATGGTTCGTGAGAATTGGCGGGCAAAAAATACCCGCTAAAATAGGTTTTTCTAATTTTTGATCTTTTAAGTTCTTAAATTTTTAATAGCACCTTGAAGGCGTTCACACGCTTTTTCCAGGGTTTCTAGGTCTGTTGCATAGGAGAGCCTGAAATAAGGCGACAACCCAAAAGCAGCCCCGGGGACCAGAGCAACATCAGCACTTTCCAGGAAATAATCACAGACATCCGAGTCTGTTTCAAGGCGTTGACCAGAAGGTGTTATTGTGCCGATAAGTCCCTGACAAGAGGGGTAAAGATAAAAGGCACCTTCAGGCGTTTGGCAGGAAATTCCCTCTAGTGAATTCAGCAGTGTGGTAACCTTGTCGCGACGTGACTGAAAGACACGTGCTCGTTCCTTTAGAAAATCCTGTTGCCCGGAAAGAGCTGCTTCTGCGGCTTCTTGAGAAATGGAGCAAGGATTTGAAGTGCTTTGAGATTGTAACTTGCTCATGGCAGAGATCAATTCACGAGGTCCCCCGGCATACCCAATACGCCATCCTGTCATGGCATAGGCTTTGGAAACGCCATTGAGTGTTAAGGTTCTATCTTTCATAGAAGGGGCAACTTCAGCCATTGTCCTAAAAGGTTTTCCGGTAAATAAAACGTGTTCGTAAATATCATCGGAAAGAACCCAGATATGAGGGTGTTTCTCAAGGACTTCTGCGAGGTCCAGAAGTTCCTCTTGTGAGTAAACGGCCCCTGTTGGGTTTGAGGGAGAATTGAGCACCAACCATTTGGTTTTTGAAGTGATAGATTTGGATAAACGCTCTGCTGATAATTTGAAACCTTCAGTTTCCGGGCAGTCTATAAGACAGGGTGTTCCACCAGCAATACTGACGATATCAGGGTATGAAACCCAATAAGGTGCCGGGATTAGAACGTCATCGCCGGGGTTGAGGCTTGCCATAAAGGCATTAAATATGACTTGTTTTCCTCCTGTGCTAACAATGATTTCATCAAGAGTGTACGTGAGAGCGTTTTCTTTTTTGAATTTCTGCTGAATAGCGTTTTTAAGTCCTGGTGTGCCGGCAACAGGCGTGTATTTTGTTTTTTCCTCCTCCAGGGCTGTTTTGGCGGCTTCTTTAATCCAATCAGGTGTTCCAAAATCGGGTTCTCCGGCGCCCAGGCTAATGATATCGCGGCCTTGGGCTCTTAAATCCATTGCCTTTCTGGTTAAGCTTAAGGTTGGGGAAGGCTTTATAGTTTTAAGACGGTGGCTTAAAAATGACATGTTTTATAGAATCTCTTGTTACTCTCCTCAATTTGATAAAAGGGTTTTACGAATGATGCAAGCTGTTTGAACGCCTTAGAGCCATTATGAATCAGAGTGCTTGTTTCTTGCAAAGTCTCCTGGCCGTAAAAAAGTTGCATCTCTTTCAAGAGATTACTATTGTGTTGTCACACTAGGGAGTAGAAAATAGCTTTGATCCCTTTAAAGAAAGGACACAGAAAATGATTGGCCTGGTTTTAGTGGCACATGCAGGACTTGCTACCGAATTGCGTAAAGTTGTTGAACATGTCATGGGCCCTCAGGAAGCCTTCGAGATTCTTGATATTGCGGCGGATGATGATATGGACCATAAACGCAAGCAGCTTCAAGACAAAATCTCTCTTGTCAATAAGGGGGCAGGTGTTTTGTTGCTAACAGATATGTTTGGAGGGACGCCTTCAAATCTGGCTATTTCTTTTTTGACAGAAAACCATCTCGAAGTTATTGCAGGGATGAACGTTCCGATGCTTGTTAAATTAGTCAGTATTCGCGGGGAAAAATCTCTTCATCTGGCTGCAGAAGAAGCTCAGGTGGCCGCAAAATCCTATATTAATGTGGCATCACAACTTTTAAATACTGGTTAAAGGTGCAATGATGCCCGGATTGCTTTCAAAAAAGGTTGTGATTCAAAATAAAAGAGGACTCCATGCCAGGGCTGCTGCTAAGGTGACAAGCCTCGCCGCACAGTTTGATGCGGAAATTTTTGTTCTTCATGGAGATAAAAAAGTATCTGCTTTATCTTTAATGGGACTTCTTATTCTAACAGCCCATCAGGGGGCCGAAATTGAATTTCAAGCCTTTGGCAAAGAAAGTCATTTTGCTTTATCGGCTCTTTCAAAACTTGTAAATGCCAGGTTTGACGAGGAAAACTAGGTAAAGTGTTCCATAAATGCAACGTTCGAGGCTATTTGTCACATTGACGAAAGTCGACACTTGATTTTTCTCCTCATGTAAAGAATAGTCTGAAGCGTAGAGTTCTAGCTCTTACAATTTATTTAATGGAGTTTATACATGAAAAAGATTCTTCTTTTAACAGCAGCTGCTCTTGTAGCAACAACCGCAGCCCAAGCTGGTCACAACAAAAAATTTGGTGGTTTCTATGTCGGGGGTGAACTTGGTGGTGGATCTGCCCGCTTTGACCAGAACCGTACACCTGATAATTCTGCAGCTGGTGCGTTTGGTATTTTGGGTGTTGATGGTGCATCAACAAAATCGGATGTTTCTGCGACAGGTATTGTCGGTGGTTTGAACCTGGGGTATGGCTATGTACATGCGCCATCGCATGTGTATTTCGGGGTTCATTTGGCAGGAAATCTTTCCGGCTTTAAAGGTGAACAAAACTCTTCAGACTCTGCTCCTCATAATATTAAAAATGAATATAAGCTCAAAAACTCATTTTCTGCGGATTTCCGTTTAGGGTACGCTTTTGAAAATGCCCTTGTTTATGGGTTGATTGGTGTGATCAGTTCAAAGGTTGAAGCAGAGACAACTTACTCTAGCCGAGTAGCTGGGAACCTTGGTGAATTTGCGAAAGGGAGTAAGTCTTCTCGTAAAACAGGTCTTTTGTTAGGTCTGGGTGTTGAAGTGCCTGTTGCAAATCGTTTCTCCATCGGGGGTGAATACCGCTATGCACGTTATGGCGATGTAAAATATGATACAAAGACTAATAACGTAGCAAGAGCAGCTGCTGGTTTTGGTTTTGGTGCTTATCCACTTAACACTAATGTTGATTCCCAAAAAGTTAAGCCTTCTTCGCATAGCTTTGTTGTGACAGCGAAGTACCGCTTCTAAACATTTTAAGATTTCTTTAATTTTGAAAGGGCTCTCATTGAGAGCCCTTTTTTTTTGAGCCTAACTATTTATAAAGAGAGTATGAAGATTTTGGGTCTTGGCAATTTATTCTACTTTCTCCGGGTACCCAGGAAGGGGCCTTTCTGGGTAGAGTTGTTCTGTCATCCAGTTTAAATCTTGCCGGGCATCCGGGGTAAGGAAAAGCTTTCGTCTCAAACTGTAAAAATCTCACAAGTGGTGGTGGCATTATTTAATTCTCCTTAATAATATTGTATATGTCCCTTCGCTAGAATTTATACAATCACTATGATTTTATTGTTTTCTCAGGTTACGATGGAAAATTGGTACTGATCTGAAGCTTCTTATTTTTTGAGGGATGGCCTAAACTCGGCATTTTTCTCTATGTTATTTGCTTACAAAATTATTATAGGTTTGTTTCTCTCCTACAAACAAAGTGCAAAGAATCTTTGTTCTCTTTTTCTATTGTTTTCTGTGCCGTTTTACACTGTCTTTCTTTACAGATGCGTTGGTAACGGGTATTTAAAAAGAGTTATAGTATTTTAATGAGGTTCATATATGACGACCCTGGTTACAGGTGTAGCTGGTTTTATCGGTTTTTCAGTGGCAAAAGCCCTTCTTGAACGTGGAAATAGCGTGATAGGTCTTGATAGCCTGAACGAATACTATGATATCACGCTGAAAATGTCACGTCTGGAGCAGTTGAAAGCCTATGAAAGCTTTAGTTTCCATAAAATTGATCTTGCTGAAAGAAACACAGTAGCTTCATTTTTCAGGTCTCATCAGACGATTGAAACGATTATACATCTGGCGGCCCAGGCGGGGGTTCGTTATTCACTGGAAAATCCTTTCGCGTATGCCGATTCAAATCTTTTAGGTCATTTATCAATTTTGGAGGGAGCACGCCACCTTACCTCTTTAAAGCATCTTGTCTATGCGAGCAGTTCTTCTGTTTATGGCGGGAATGAAACCCTCCCCTTTAAAATTGATGATCCGGTGGAAAAACCTCTTTCTTTATATGCTGCAACAAAACGATCTTGCGAACTGATGAGTTATTCATATTCTCATCTTTATCAAATTCCTGTTACGGGGCTGCGTTTTTTCACAGTTTATGGGCCTTGGGGTCGTCCTGATATGTCTGCCTTTATTTTTGCAAAGGCGATTCTTGATGGTACAGAAATGCCTGTCTTTAATCAGGGAAGAATGCGGCGTAATTTTACCTATATCGATGACGTTGTTCAGGGTGTTTTGGGTGTCATTGATACAATTCCAAAATCACAGGAGGGCGCTCTTTTTAGCCTGTATAATATTGGTAATGATCAATCAGAAGGCTTGCTGCGTTTTATTGAAGTGCTTGAAAATTGCCTTAAAACCAGGGCCAGATTAAACTTGTTACCAATGCAACCAGGTGATGTTAAAGAGACAGTTGCCGATATTTCCCGGTCAACAGAAGACTTTGGCTTCATGCCTAAGACGAACATTGAAGAGGGCCTGGAAAACTTTGTGAGTTGGTTCGTTGATTATTATGGTTATGAAGCCAAGGCACGTCGTCAAGGCGAGTGACCATGTTAAGGGGCTCTCCTTTTTAAAAAAGAGTCCTTTGAATTTTATGTTTTATGGTTTTCTTGTTGTATTTTGGTATTTAATTCTTAAATAAAGTTAGGTTTAACATGTTCACCTGGAGAGAAATGCTTGAAAAGCCCTCTTTTATACTTCCTAAAGATTTGCCTTCAAGGATTCCTTTACTCGATATTTCTGGAGCTGTTCTTCTTCCCAGGGGGCAGTTACCGGTAACGCTTGAAAAACACCACGCTCCTGTTATTCAGAAAGCACTGGGATCAGATCGCTTGGTTGGTGTGGTTCAAAAGCGTACAGATGAAATAAAAACTTCTGATGATTCTTTTTTTCAGGCCGGCTGTCTTGGGCGTATAAGTGCTTTCAGCGAAGCAGAGAAAGGCCAGGATTTTGTTATCTTGACAGGGATAACACGATTTCGTGTTATCAATTGTATTGATAAAGAGACGGATGTAAGAGACCTGGAAGTAACATACGAGCCTTTTTCATTTGACGGGATTGAGCACCGGGAAAAAGTTGAAAATCGTGAAGATTTTCTGGAATTGGTGCGTGGGTATTGTCACTTGCATGATATCAATCCGAATTGGGAAGAAGTTTTAAAGGCTAATGATGATACTTTGGTGACTTCTTTTGCAATGATGTGTCCTTTTAATGCATCCGAGCGACAGGCTTTACTGGAAATGCCGACTTTAAAAGATCGCGAAAAAATGATGATTGCTCTTATGGAAATTGCTTGTCTTAAGGGGACAGAGCAAAGAAATCGTTTTCATTAGTTGGAAGGGAGAGAATGAATATGTCACAGGCCGTAGATCCAAAGCTTTTGGAAATGTTAGTGTGTCCTTTGACAAAGGAAACACTTTCCTATGATTCCAGGAAACAGGAACTTGTTAGTCATGCTGCAAAGCTTGCATATCCAATTCGAGACGGGATTCCTGTTTTGCTTGTTGATGAAGCCCGGACTCTTGATGAGTCACAGTAGCTAGGAAATAAGTACGAGAAAAAATGGCATTGAGACAGATTTTAACTATTCCGGATAAAAGGCTGCGAGAAAAGGCAAAACCAGTTGAGAAGGTTGACGACCGTTTACGTTCATTGATGGATGATATGTACGAAACAATGACCTTTGATGATCAGGGTGTAGGCCTTGCGGCCAACCAAATTGGTGTTCTTGAACGCGTCATCGTTATTGATATTGGTCCCGAATATAATAAGGATCCTCTTTTTATGGCTAATCCCGAGATTATTTCTTTATCCAGGGACGTGATTACCATTAAGGATGGATGTCTTTCTGTACCAGAGATCTATGCTGAAACAACCCGCTCGGAAAGAATAGTTGTAAAGTACCTCGATCGTCAAAACCGAGAGAGAACACTGGAGGCTTCAGGCTTATTAAGTGCCTGTCTTCAACATGAAATTGATCATTTAAATGGTATTTTATTTGTGGATCATTTGACAGCCCTGAAGCGGAAAATGGTACTTGCAAAAGCCCTTAAAAAGGGAAAAACAAATAAAAAGAAATCCTGATGGCTCTTTCAAAGAAATCTGGTCTTCGTATTGTTTTTATGGGCACCCCGGAGTTCGCGTGTGTTGCCTTAAAAACTCTTTTGTCAAGTTATCATGAAGTTGTTGCTGTTTATTCCCAGCCTCCACGCCCGGCAGGGCGTGGCCATTGCCTTCAAAAAAGCCCTGTTCATCAATGCGCAGAACAAGCTGGCCTCCCCATTTTTACCCCCCTGCGTTTTTCAGAGCCAGATGCCTTATCAAACTTCCAGGCACTAAATGCTGATATTGTACTTGTTGCAGCATATGGGCTTATCTTGCCTGGAACTATTCTTGAAACGCCTCGTTATGGTTGTTTGAATATTCATGCTTCTCTTTTACCCCGGTGGCGAGGGGCTGCTCCTATTCAGCGTGCTATTATGGCTGGAGATACAACAACAGGCGTAACAATTATGCAAATGGATACGGGGTTAGATACGGGTGATATGCTGCTAAAAGGTACTGTTCCTATAACTTCCTCGACAACAGCTCCTCTTTTACATGATGATCTTGCAAGACTGGGGGCTACCTTGATGCTCGAGGCATTAGAAAAGGTGAGATCAGAATCTCTTTCCCCTGAAGTACAGCCCACGGAGGGGGTGACATATGCAGAAAAAATATCCAAGGAAGAAGGCCTTCTTGACTGGAGAGAGTCTGATTTTGTCCTGGATCGTCGAGTGCGAGCCTTAAATCCCTGGCCAGGTACATATTTTCTACGGGAAGGAAAACGTTACCGTGTCATGGAGGTTGATGTCATACCCTGTGACCAAGTCTCCAGTCCTCCAGGAACTGTTTTAGATCATCACTTGACCATACAATGTGGGCAGGGGGCACTCCGGCTTAAACGATTGCAAAGACCAGGCAAGAGTGTTGTTGAAGCACATGATTTCTTAAATGGTACAAGGATTGATGTTGGTACTTTAATAAGTGATTCATTATGATCAAATCTTACTGGATATGACTGAGAAGATGGATCAACTTTTATTTTATTATCATGATATCGTGATTCTTTTTAAACATATTTTCTCTTTCTAGGGGGGTGTTTTATGCCCAGATATAAACTCACACTTGAATACGATGGCACTTCACTCGTTGGATGGCAGCGTCAGAAAGAGGGCAGCTCTGTTCAGGGAATTTTGCAGGAAGCTCTTTATAGCTTTACGGGCGAGGTAGTCACTCCAATGGCAGCAGGACGAACAGATGCAGGTGTACATGCTCGTGGTCAGGTTGCCCATATTGATTTAGTAAAAACCTGGGATCCAGAACGAATTTTACGCGCTGCCAATGCCCACTTGCGGGGAAAACCCGTTGCTGTTATCCAGTCCAGGGAAGTGCCTGCAACGTTCCATGCTCGTTTCTCGGCTTTGTCGCGTTCCTATGAATATCTCATGATCATACGTCCGGCACCACTGGTCCTGGAGACCCACCGTGCCTGGTGGTATCACAGTCCATTGGACCTTGATACTATGAGGGAAGCAGCTGCCTTGTTACTTGGAACCCATGATTTTTCTTCTTTTCGGGCATCAGAATGTCAGGCAAAATCCCCTGTCAAAAGCCTTGATGTGTTAGATATTAGTACGCAGGATGACCGAATTATTTTTTGTATCAAAGCTCGATCTTTTCTGCATCATCAAGTTCGTAATATTGTAGGATCTTTAAAACTGGTAGGGACAGGGAAATGGTCAGTCGTGGACTTCAAAAGAGTTCTAGAGGCCCGCGATCGCCGTCAAGGGGGACCTACGGCACCTGCTTGTGGTTTAACATTTATATCGGCTGCTTATCCTGATAATTCAGAAAAACCTGTTTGATTCCTCTCTTTTGGCTGGTCGTGCTTATTAAACACAATTTTTTTTCAGAAGAAGGGCACTCCAGTCATCAAGATGAGCAGCTTTCACAAGGACGCCGCCTTCTTTTTCATAGGCTTCTAAAATATCATTTTCCTGGCTTTGTAAAAGGCCTGATAAAATCAGGTGCCCATGAGAGCTTAGTGAATGCATCATTTCAGGAGCAAGCGCGATCAGAGGGCTTGCCAGAATATTCCCAAAAATCAAGTCGTAAGGTGATTGTTGTAGAATAGGGTTATTAAAACCATCACTAAGAAAGGTTGTAATGCGCTTTTCAAAACCATTTTTAAGGAGGTTCTCCTGCGTAATTTGTACGGCATCCGGGTCATTATCAACAGCATGAATTGTCTGTGAGAGAGGAAAAATATGAGCCGCCGCCATCGCTAAAACCCCTGTGCCGCATCCAAGATCAAGAATTTTTGTGCAAGATTTTCCCTTACAATCCAAAAGAAGTTCCAGGCACCCGCGGGTTGTGGCATGGCTTCCTGTACCAAAGGCCAGAGAGGCTTCAATTTCAAGGGGAATTTTAGCTTTTTCGGGAGGTGAAATATCATGAGCCCCGTGAATAATGAAAGGGCCAATTTCCAATGGTTGAAAGGATGCTCTGTTTTCTGCAACCCAATCCTTGTCAGGTAGTTTGACACATTGAAAACGTTCTGAAGCAAAAGAGGCAAGGGCAGGGTATTTCTCTGAATAGTTTTCAATAATAGAAGGAGACTCGAAAAGGGCTTCAAAAATCCAGATTTTGCCTTTTGTTCCTTTTTTTTCAAAGCGAGAGCAACTAAGAGCTTTTTCTTCTAAAGCTGCTTCAATCGAAATGGTTTCTGTTTCCGTTCCCTCAAAAGAAAGACTCCATGGGGTCATGCTAATATCCTTTAGAATCTATATAAGTTCGCATTGTTTCTTCAAAAGCAGGAGGAAGAGGTGCTGTGATCGTTTTCTCATGGCCAGCAGGATGCTGGAAAGTTAAAGATCTTGCGTGCAAACACAAGGGAACACGGCTTTGGAAGGGATGTGCCTGACGTCCTCCGTATTTGCCATCACCCAGGATGGGAAAGTCTGATTCAGCGCAGTGGACGCGTAACTGATGGGTGCGACCTGTTTTTGGCGTTAACTCTAGCCAGGAAATGTTATTGGTAGCATTGGATTCTATAATTTTATAATAGGTAAGAGCAGGTCGAACATCAGAGGCTTTTGAAGACATTTTTTCTTTTTGAATGCCTATTAATTTACCCAGAGGAAGATCAATTTTTCCCTGGTTTTTTTCAGGCTTTCCAACAACACAGGCCCAATAGGTTTTTATGGGAGTCCCTTCTTTAAAAAGTTTTGTCATGTGTTGTGCTGCCTGGCGAGATTTTGCAAAAACAATAATGCCGCTGGTATCTTTATCAAGACGATGTGTGATCCGGGGTAGATAGCGTTCTTCCGCGTATTGGATCAAAATGCGATCAAGACTAATTGTTGTGTTTGTGCCTGCCTGGGTTGCAAGGCCAGGGGGTTTATTTAAGACGAGAAGATCCTTATCTTCAAACAAGATCCAGGCCTCAAAATCTTTTGCAAGAGATATTATTTTTGTGTTTGGACTGCCAGGAGGGGTGTTATCAGGCTCTCGTACTGACAGATATAGCGTTACTGTGTCTCCTGTTTTAACACGTGTGCCGGGACTTTTCATACGTTTATCATTGAGACGAACCTTACCGGTACGGAAAGCCTTTTGAAGAAGTCCGTAAGGGAGCTCTTTAAAGCGTTGTTTGAGAAGTTGATCAAGGCGAAGGCCATCATCATCTTGTGTAATAGTAAGTTTAGGAGGAATTGTCATGAGTGATGTCTTTTGCGTTCATAAGTTTTGTATAAACGTTTTTTTCTCTTTTGTGAAATGCAAAATTGTAAAACGAAAAGAAGCCATGCTCCGGTTGATTTGATATGCTTGAGAAACCTTTTTAAAGGTCTAGAAGAATATTCTTAAATGAGCTCTTGACCTTGTGTTCAACACAGATTATGTTATCGAGGTCTTGGGGCGCTTAGCTCAGTTGGTAGAGCATCTGACTTTTAATCAGAGGGTCACAGGTTCGAATCCTGTAGCGCCCACCACGACTTTCCAATAGTTTTAGAATTTCTCTCCAAAATTAAGAGTATTGGTGCGGGGTCCAAAATAAAAAAGCCTTGTCCTATTCTATTTCTTAAAAGTTTTGTTTCGTTTATGGAAGAGGCTCCCCTCTCTGATTTTGTCTTCGGCAAAAGAGACAGATATTGAAGTGACTGTTTCCAAAGTTTACGATCTCTTTCTGAAAATCAGAGAGAGGCAACGCTTAATGGGTACTTTTTTCAATAGAGTCTTTTTATGCGCATCCAGGAAGCATTCTTGCACAAGAATTTCTTTCTCTAGGCATAGCATTTTACCTTCTTTTTCTTTTGTTTTTGTCTCATATTTGTTCAGTGAATTATTTGGAAAAGGCAACTCCATGATAATTATCTAAATAATTTTAAGATGACCTCTCGTCGCACGTCTCCTAACACTGGGCCATACTGTCGGGTATGAAATTTTCTCCTTTTGTGAGCATTAGAGGTTATCTCAAACACTTGCTCTATCTACAGCCACGTGGTGCGTTTCAATGTTGAAAGGGCGCTACCAGTTTTAATCTCCCGCCAAGAGTCATTTGAGGATCTTCTTTCGCTTGTGTCAAGATACGCTCTAGTGAATCAAACTCTTCTATATTAGGATGAAATTCATGCCCTTCTTGCTCACTCTCTCTGAGAAAGAATGATTTCCTTTTAGGGCAAAATCCTAAGCTTTGATAACCATCTTCTAGGTTAAATAGACCACTATCTAATAATGTGGGTTTTGTTGGAAATAAAAAGGAGTCGGACACGTCCTCATCAATGGGGTCAGCTAACCGGATACAAGGCAAATCAGAAAGCTCTATATTCTTAAAACCCAATTCAGATATAAAATGCAACACAAATTTTAGGTGTTCACTCGCATAACCACTTACTAACGATACTTTAGAGTGCTCAGGACAAAATGCAGACAGGAAATCACTTAAATCATCCGTTTTAACATCTGGGAATCGGTGGAACATTCCCACCTTTTGCAATTCAAGGAGAGAATTGTATTCACGGATACCGATCCCGACACAATTATATATGAAGTTTGTATATATAATTGGTGGAGGACTATCTGAATGATAATCATATATAGCGGACCATCTGGTATCTAAATATATTATTCTTGTGTGCTGCTCCGACTTCCAAAAAAATGGTTCTGATTGTATGGAGGGATATTGGTTGAAGCCCCATTGTGTAAGATGAGACTCGTAACCTTTCCAAGTTATACGTATTTGAACTATATTTTCCTTCACACTATCACTAGGGCCTTTAACACTGATTATTTGAGTTTCTTCATCTGTATCTGTTAAGTTTGAAGCTTTTAATTCAAAGAAAATAAAAGCCAAAAACATACAAAAAAGTGCTTGAATATGTTTGATTTTCATTTAGGTTTCCCATGTTATTTTTACATAATGGCGGGTGGCTGAGTAAGTTGGGGGAATTTTACCTCCAGCTTCTCACAGACTCAGTACGTGAACCTCTTGATTCATACGGCTCCTGCCAATCATCCCTGTAGGGCCTCTCGACCCTAAGGATACAAAGACTTTCAAGATTGGCCTCAAAGTTGCGAAGGTCCAAATTTGCGATATAGAAATTTTTGTAAAGCTATAAACCACACTGAGAAACGTTATTTGACCACCTACCAAATTCATACCTAAATTAGGCTGGGTTAAGCAACCTTTATTCTGTAAATTCAGATTTATTCTGTTTCCTCTCGTTAGGTTTTATCAACAGAAAGATAGGCCTTTGCTTGTGCCCGGTCTTCATCTTTTTCAATTAGCAAAGCACTCACTAACCGCAGGTAGGATTCCTCATTGGGGAAAATACCAACTTCGTACGTCGCTTGATCTCTTGATTGCTCCTCTCAGCAAGATTAGAGGCCCTCAGTTTTTTCCAGTGCTCTTCAGGAAAAGAAAAAATAGTAAGCTCAACCGTCTATAAGCTTTTGAAACAGAGAGAGAATAAGTAACCAAGTTAGTTTTGTCACTTCAGAGTATTGATTCAGTTTGTCTAAAAATTTCCTAAAATTATTGACTTAACGGGATAATGGGCTTTAGGGTTATTAACAATAAGACTTTATAAGAAGCGTTGTTTCTGCTTTTGACGGCTTTGGAAAAGATATAAAATAAGAACTCCAGAAGTTTCCAAGTATAAAGGAAAGACAAAAAGTTCCCATTTTTTCAAAATGGAAAACAAATTAGTAGAGGGCGGTGTTTTCAAAACTGGTGATACAATATCCAAAGAAGAACTCTTCTTCTGGCAGAGGTGGAGAAGGGATATCTGTTTTAAGAATAAACGCGCCGTCGGTTTTGCCATTTACCTGGATATAGCCTGGCGCACAACAGGGCGCTTTTTGATCTAAAAAGTCAGACATAAAAGCTTCCTGAAGTGTGAGTCCGGGCGTGATAAAGTCCCGGTATTTTTTGGTATAATCGTTGTTGCCCATTTCCTAACCCTGTTTGTTTTGTAAGGACCTGATCACTGCTTAATCCCAGACTCACAGATAATTTATATCATATATTTGACGGAATCTATCATAATTGCCCATTCGGCCATTTATTTGAAAATATTTATGATAATAAATTGATTTTCAAAGGAAAGAGGTCTACATCTTTTCTCAGTGGAAGGCTTTGAGAGAAGCCGACGCCCCTTGTAAGCTCAAAACTTTTTGGGTTTGTTACCTTAATCCGGCATTCTTGCCGGACTTTTTTAGTTTTTCCAAGAGTTTTATCGGGACGGCCTTGAATACTGTTAAGGTTTGACAATACGGTACTTAGTCATATGTGTCAGGACTATAATTTATAATTACAGGGGAATAGTATGTTCTATAAAAAACTCTCCAAATCATTTTTTTCTCGCGAGAAATTTTCGTCCAATTGATTTGGAATTTTCTCTGTTAATATTTCGCAATCTATTTCTTTTTCTGCCTCGATTGAAATTGATGTTGCTGGTTGGTCTAAGATAGATAAAGTTTCTACAGATGTATTGAGGGTTTAATCATTATTTTTCAAGTACTTGACATATTGAAGTGGCAATAACGGCCGAAGTTCCTAGCGTTGCTAAACGATTGCTTTGTGGCACTCTTCTTAATAAGCTTGCGTACAAACCATCTTCTTGTGGTGAAAGTCAGGGAGTTGAAGATTTTTTGCAATGATCAGGAATCGAGTCGAAGCACTGTTCATCAGTGTGGCAAAAATACCAACATTCTCTGCGTTTCGTTTTTGTGCCGAGTCTGTAAAGTGAAAAGATCCAGTAATCGTGAGAGACTCATCAATAATTGCCACCTTACGGGGAGTTTGCAGGAAAGTGTCAAAAACCACGTTAAGGATTTTTTTATTTCCATTTATAGAATCCGGTGAGGATGATATGTTCCCATCCAAGGGATGATGGATGGTGATTATTTTTGTATGCTTTCTTGTTCAGTATCAAGTTTCATTTCAAATGCCATATTCATTCTAAGAACCATTTTCATAGATATCCTAAATGCTTCATTTATAGCGAGCTCATCCCTTTCTAACCGCGCAAGTCTCTTAAGGACAGTTAAAATGGTTTCTTGCCAATCACTTTTATTAACGTCCGGCATCCCTTTGCCTTTTATACAAAAAAGCGATTTATAAGGAAGATTCTTTTCTTTATGGTATTGTTAACAAAATAGCTTAAGAACTTTCATGCAAGCGATAGCAAAGAAAGTGATATCGAGTTTGTCGTGACATGGAGGTTCCTTTCAAGTGATTATAACCTGGCAATCAACTGTCAGGAAGACTGTAGCTGCATCAATTCCATATGGCCAGTTCCTTGGCGTTACGAAAACTCCATATCAAAATATTATTCTTTAGTTAAATGTCTCAATTTCTGAATATCACCATTTACAATAAAAGGTGCAAGTTCAGTTATCCTGTGTATAGGAAGATTCCACCATTTAAGATCAAGTAAAAAACTAGTTACTTCAACGTCGAATCGATCTCGGAGGGGCGTGGCGGGATTTCCCCCTACAACAGTATAAGGAGAAACATTCTTTGTGACAACAGACTCTGCGGCAACAATGGCTCCATCACCGATTTTAATGCCAGGCATGATAGTAGCTCCTTCTCCGAGCCAGACATCATTTCCTATAACTATATCGCCTTTGATAATACCAAATGTGGAAATTTTTTCCCAGGATTTTCCAAATGCTTGGAAAGGAAAAGTGGTAAATCCATCAAACTTGTGGTTGCCTCCATTCATTAAAAACTTAACTCCCTGACCAATCTGGCAAAATTTGCCCATGATCAGTTTGTCGCCAATTTCTTCAAAATGGTATAGAATATTTTTTTCAAAATTCTGAACGTTATCAGAGTCATAATAGTAAGTGTAGTCACCAATAACTATGTTATCACTATTATTTTCGAAAGATAAATTTTTAAGAAAACATAAATTATAGTTGTCTTTTATAGGAAACAACGAATCAGGATCAGGAAATTCATCATTTTTCATAATAACGTCGACACTTTTTTCTTGAGTAACCAAGCCACTCTCACCTTCCAAGGCTGATGACCATAATGAGTATGATGTGAAGAATATTAAGAGCAGAGCTTTTCTCAACAGTGAAAAATAAAAAGTCATTGTAAGATCTCCATCAATAAGAAAAACAAAAGTTAGGTTGCCCAAATATAGACCTGTCTTAGAACAGGGAGTGTTCCTCAAAAAAAAATTGAAATCGTAACCAGCTTTGCATAAAGATAGACACATAGCTAAGTTGTAGATCAGATTAATTCCAGCAACAAGGATTTATTTTTGAGGGAAGACAAATACTTAATATATAATTCTCTTTCTTTATAATCCATCCCGTTATAGAATGAAAATGTTTAAATTTAACTTTCAGACGGTTTTTATTTTCCTGGGTTACCTCTTTCACTTCAAGCGTTACCATACTAACCGTCAGGCCTGTTTGAATCAGCTTCACAAGGGCTTCCTTTATGGACCAAAGGCCCAGCATCACTTCATCTTGGCTCCAGTCAAAACATTGTAACCATTTTTGCTCGTCTGGTTCAAAAGCTTCTTTGCTAAGATGATTTGAGCTATTTTTAATTTCAATATCAACAGCAAAACTATGATCTCGTTCTCCTACCATGGCGAGACCATAATCTCCTGAATGTGAAAGAGATAAATGATTTTGTTTATTCAGGAAATAGGGACTTCCCATCAAGGTATTTCGCACTTGAAAACTTGATTCGAGTGTTTGGCAAGCATTATAAGAGTTAAAGGCTATTTTTGCAGCGCATCGACCCAAAAGAAAGCTATGACGGCGCATATTATATGTATAGGAGTTTAATTCTTTTCTTTCATCAGGGTGAAGAAAAGATACTGCATTCTTTTCAAGTTTGCTTAAAGAAGCATTTATTAACGCAAGTGTAAAAAAGTACCTCTTCTCAGGATACTCCTCAATAGTGTAATCAATTTTGTATGTTGAATATGAGAACTGCATTTAAGAATACATGTCAAGAAGCACTCTGGAAATCTGGGATTTATGTAGTCCGAGGATTTTGGCAATTTTATGAATTGATTTGGAAAATAAATCTGATATTTTTTCTGACTTAGTGTGAACTCCCATGAGTCCCTTGACGACCAGAAATTGAATTTTTGCCCAGTCGTTACCAGCGAAAGGGTAGTCAGCTCCTAAAATATCAGCGATAACCAGTCCTGAAAGAATCGCTCCTTCGTGACCTGTATATGTGGTGTCAGTCCCACAGTACCAGGTTCTGTTTTTACCTTGTAATTTCCCAATACCAAGTTTTCTTACCATGTCTATAGGGCGTAAATTGGGAATTTTCCAATTAATTTCCTTAATAATTCGATCTTTTTTTATTGGGGCCATAGGGTCATAGGTCACAATGATTGGTGTTTTAAGATGGGAATATGAATCAAGGTGATTAAGGATACGGTTTAATGAACCGCCGACACCTGATTGGGGATTCTGAGGTTTATCAAGTCCAATATATTCAAGGTATGTTTTCTGTTTTTGTGAGGGGAGTAGGGTGTCATCTGTGTGTAAAACAGCTTTAATTTGAGAATATTCAAATCCTCCAAGAATGTTTTCTTCTTCTACTGTAGGAGTTTCAATAAGAGATAAGGCAACATCTGCATGTGTTGCAAAAATCACTTCATCAAAGTCTCTTTGAGGGTCTTTTTTAAAGAAAAGTTTAACCCCTGAAGATGTCCTCCTTACTTTGGTTACTGCGCAATGAGTATGAATGCTTTTACCCAGATTTTTTTCAATCATTTGAAGGTAACTATGAATGCCTGTTTTTGCTTTTCTCCAGTAAGTTGGATGAAAGAAAGAGAGAAGTCCCATACTAAATGAAAGGGAACATAAAGTCAGGCTATAGTCCAGGACAGGAGATTTACAACTTGAAAAACTTGTCATAAGAGGGAGGAGCCCTTTATATATAAAGTCATCACTATAGCTATTTTCTTTTAAAAATACTCCTAGAGTCTTTTTTTTAAGGGCAGTATCAGTACTATGCATAACATTATGCATTTGAACATGAAAACGATCAAATTCTGCTCTGAGATTCTCCCATAAAGGTCCGGAACTTTCTGTATTGGACCAAAAGGTATGATGATCAGGGAAATAGGCCGAGAAAGATAGAGGGGCAACAAAGGTTTCTATCTTTAATTCTTGTAGAAGAGCAAAAAGATTTGGCGCTGTTTTTTCGGAAAAATATTCCACTCCCATATCAACAGAAAGTTGCTGTCCTTCTACCTTGAGAGAGTGAGAGTAGGCATGTCCTCCCAGTTGAGGCTCTGTTTCAAATAAACTGACATCATGAACCTTGCTTAAAGCCCAGGCAGCTGTAGCTCCGGCCCCGCCACCACCAATAATTGCAATAGTTTTTCTTTTCATAGTTATTCTTCCTGCTTTCTAATGTCTTAAGTAACGTTGATCAAGAAACTTAAGACTCAAGTCCATATAGTTGGGATATGTTGACTGTCCAAGGCATTCAAAAAAGACCATTTCCTTGGTTAAAACAGGAACTCCCCATAGCGTCATTCGCTTAAGGGCGACATCGTGGTCTATCTCACTTCGAGCTGATGATGCATCTGCAATAACATAGCTTTTAATATTTCTTTCCTGAAAGGATTGGGCTGATTGTAAAATAGAAATATGTGTTTCAGCACCAGCTAAAAGAAATTGAGTTCTGCCTGTTGATTCTATAGCCTTTCTTGTTATTTCATCTTCCAGGCAAGAGAAAGTTGTCATTTCTGTGCTTATAATGGATTCTGAGAAACTTAGAAATTCTTTTATGGGGTCCCCAAGTTTTTTATGGTTTGCAATAATAACAGGGATATCCATTTGGCAGGCAAAATCTATCAGCCAAAAGCAGTCATCAATAAGTTTTTGTGCCTGAATTAGAGTTGGTAAGAATTCTTTCTGCATGCAGGATATGATCAGGCAGGCTTCATTTCTTTTTATTAACATTTTTTCCTCGCTTTTTCTTCTTCCCAATTTCAAGGACTCGTGCCTTTAATTTATCGATAAAATAGCGGTCATGGGAAACCGCGATAACTATTCCCGGGAATACTCTGAGTTGGTCTTCAATTTGTTCAAGACTTATAATATCTAAATGGTTTGTTGGCTCATCCAAAAGCAATACATTTGCACCTGAAGCGACAATACCTGCCAACTGAACTTTCCTTCTTGTTCCAACACTTAGTTTATCAAGAGTAGAATCAAGGTCATGGCCATGAGAAACACCAAATTTTTTCAGAAGACGAAAGGCGGCGCTTTCGTCAAAATCATCGGCCATTTCTCTGACAAGTTCTGATGGTGTTTGTTCTAAATCTATTGATTCCTGTTGTTGATCCAAAAAGCCTATTTTTGCATTATGAGAGAATGAAACATGGCCAGTTTCTGGTTCAAATAATCCCGCCAATATTTTTAATAAAGTTGTTTTGCCGCTACCATTTGGACCCGTAATACAGAGCCTTGAATCTTCTGAGAGAGAAAAACTGACGTCCGAGAAAAGTTCTTTATCAGTATAACGATAGGAAAGCCTTTCTGCAGCTAAGCTAACATGTTTTTCTGGTGTGCCAAGTTCGATCCGGACTTCTTTTCGTGCTCCTGGAACATGCACAAGATTATCCGCAAGGTCTGATTTTTTTGATTGTAATGCTTTAACCTGACGCCCTAAACCTTTTTGTTGGCGTTCTCCTCTTGCATTATAACTTAGTTTATCCCTGTCTGTTCTATGTCGAACAGTTTTTGGATTGTTTTGTGTTCGATTTAACCGTTGTGATAATGCGTCTAACTCTGTCTCCTGGGCTTTACGTCTTTGAATCAGGCGTTCTCTTTCTTTTTCCTGTTGTATAAGATAGGCATCATATCCCCCTGTAAAATGTTGAAAGCTATGTGTTATTGGAGATAGCTCCGAAACTCTTGTTGAAGTGTTGTTAATAAGACTACGGTCGTGGGTTACCATAATAACACTGCCTGTAAAAACTCTAAGTTGCTTCTCTAGCCAATTTATACCGTGTAAATCCAGATGGTTGGTGGGTTCGTCCAAAAGAAGGAGAGAGGGTTCTCTATGGACAAGAGAGCAGAGATGTGTTTTTGTTTTCTCGCCCCCACTTAAACTTGCAAGAGGTCTTCCAAAAGGGATACTGCTCAAGCCAAGTTGAGCCAGAGAGCGTAGTAATGAATGCCCTCCAAGAATATTAAAGTGCTGCATCCATTCTCGCGAAAAATCCCCTTTGGATTGATGATAATGCTCTATCCATTCTGGCTTCTCACAGGCATAAAGAAGATGTTTTATAAAAGGCTCATCATCATAAGTCTCGAAGGACTGGGGGAGGTAGCCTATGGTTTTGGGACACCTGACCGTGCCATCGTAATCAGTGATTTGACCTGCTAATATTCTTAGAAAAGTACTTTTCCCAACTCCATTTTCTCCCACAATAGTAACACGTTCCCCATTTGAAGCGTGTAACTCTGCTTCTCTAAAAAGTTCTTTAGTGCCTACAAAATAAGAGAGATCTTCTACTTCAACATTTGCGGTTGTTGCTGTGCTAAATCCGGCAACTGTATTTTTCATTAAGATGCTCCTTCTTAGAGATGAAGAGTTTTTGACCAGAATGTTTAACGTATTATAAAGATTACTTGCCCAGGAACCGTATGGCTGAAGACATGCCAGAGCAAGCAAGATAGTCAGAACCTTCTGTATCATGAAATAAACCTTTCTGAGATAATATTAAATCTATAAGGGGACGTCAAAGGAACAAAATGACCGTCATTTTGAAAAGTTTCAGAAATTGATCCCGGAATTTCAAGCAACTCTTTTAAGTCGTCGTGATTAATAACGGGGTCTTTTTCTCCAAAAATAATCATACAAGAACTTTTGATTTTTCTAAGGGAGTTAATGACATTAAAAGATGAAAGTTGTTGATAATAGTGTTTTAAAATATCCAGGGAGCATCCCGCACCAATTAATTCTATTGCCTGTAAGTTCTGTTTTTTGAAAAATTGTTTCAGGTAGGAACCTTTATTTTCCAATTCATGACGAAGTTTAGGTGATTGAGAAAAAAGATCCTTTTCAAACTTGGACGCTGTATTGATTAAAATAAAATTGGATATTTGATCCGAATATTTTTCTGCCAGTAATAGAGACAGGCATCCCCCTAGGGACCACCCAAAAACAGAAACTTTTTTAAAAGTTCCTGCTTTTAGGCAGAACTCTTTCCAAATGATGTCGGCAAGTTCCTGTAGGTCAAAATTAAAGTAAGGGGTCCCGGCATGGCCTGGATAATGTGGTATAAAAACCTGGTATCCTTTTTTTACAAAATATTGGATTTGGTGTTCCCAAATCTGAGAGCAGGTATTTAAGGGTGGTAATAATAAAATAATTTTTTCACAAGGAATCCCTTCAATCCGCCAGCCAAGTTGCCCTGCTTCATCTCTTTTGTTCTCAAATGTTGCAGAAGAATTGTTTGGTATTTGAGAGTTATCTATAAAATGTGCCAGATCACGAAGTGTCTCCTGATTGAAGATCGTATCAGGGGCAAGGGACCCAGTCTTATTCTTAAAGGGTTCAAGCAATTGGAGAGCAATCAATGAGTCTATGCCAAAAGACTTAATAGTTTCAGTCTCTGATATGTCATTGATAGAATAGCCAAGGATTTCTGAAAGCTTTTGCTTCAAAATATCAAGTGTTTGAGAGCTTTTTTCTAACTTTTCAGAAGCTTGAGAATCTACGGAAGGGGGCTCGTCCACCCAATAGCTTTTTCCTCTAAATGCATAAGGAGGCAGGTCGAGCATTGAGGGTTTTTCTGGGAAGAGACTGTCACAGGAAAACTCTTTTCCTTCAATGGCTTTTTTTCCTAAAAGATAAACGTCATCATTGTTTGGTACTTCTTTGATGAAGGGATTTGTTTCTACTACAAGATATTTTTGGAGTTGCTCTCTCAGGTTCTCAAGGGTAGAAGCAATAACAACAAGACGTTCTTTATGAATTTCGCGGCGACAACAAAGTGTATAACTAAGCTCGGTTATGTGTTTTTCTTCCAGGCTATCCACAAAAGGTAGAAAAGATTCTATATATGCCTTTAGGGATTTTTGGGAGTATGCAGAAAAAATAAATAAATGTTTGCCTTGTGTCTGATAGTGAGTGACTTTTTCATCGTAATGTTTAAGCACAAGATGAGAATTTGTTCCTCCAAATCCAAAGCTGCTGATACCAGCCAAAGGCTTTTCTGCTGGCCAGTCAATACTTTCGGTATTAACCTGAACTTTTGAAGGGTTAATTTGGGGATTGAGAGTGTGAAAATTAATTTGAGGTGGAATTTTTTTATTTTGTATCGCTTTTAGAACCTTAATAATGCTAGCAAGACCAGAAGCAACTAATGCATGACCAATATTTGCTTTACAAGTTCCGATATAACACTTTTCCTGATTTAAAACTTGCGTGACAGCATTGAATTCCAGAGGGTCTCCAATTCTTGTCCCTGTTCCGTGAGCTTCTATATAACCAACTTGTTCAGGAGATATTTTTTTTCCTTTATAAATAGATTGAATGAGTTCTTGCTGTGATTTTCCATTAGGAGACATGAGGCCGTTCGTAAAACCGTCATGGCTTGTTGAAATTGATTCTATTTGAGCATAGATTTTTCGATTTTGCTTTTTGGCAAGAGAGAGTCTTGTCAAAACAAGTCCTGCAACAACTTCGGCGGGAATAAAACCATCGGCGCGTGTATCAAAAGAGTAACAATGACCTGTTTTGGATAAAATACCTGCAGAATCAGTCAGTCGAAAGATTTCTGGTGTTGAAAAAATACTGGAGGCGCCGACAAAGGCAAAATCACACTCATCTGCTTGTATGGCTTTTGTGGCCTGATCAATACAAACCAGAGACGAGGAACAGGCTGTATCAATATTAAGGCATGGTCCTTTTAAGTTAAAAAAGTGAGAAATTCGGCCTGCTTGAACCGAAACAGCATTTCCAGTGAAACTGAAAGTATCATAAGCCTGATTATTTTTGTCCAGGAGATAGCGATAATCTCCGGGGAGGGCTGTTGTAAAAACACCTCCTTTTGAACCTGCTAAAGATGTTTTTGTATAACCACCATTTTCAAAAGCCTGCCATGCTATTTGAATCAATAGGCGCTGTTGTGGATCCATGAGGCGAGCTTCTTTTGGAGAAATATTAAAAAAATCGGCATCAAAAGAATCAATATGGTCTAAAAATCCACCTTGGTAATCCGTTCCGTTCCATCTTTTGGCAGGCTTTATGCTGGAGACTCTATGGGTAAGGTTGTTCCAGAATTGATTAGTATCAGAGGCTCCCGGGAAAATACCTGCCATGCCCACGATAACGACAGGATCACTGGAGTTATCTGAAGAATCATTGTTATTAGGTCCAATACTCTGATTTATTAATTCAGTTGTTTCAATATGACCTTCCAAAAAGATCGATAAATCTTTAATGGATATAAAATTATACAATTCAGAAGGTTGAATATCTTTATTAAGCTTGTATTTTATCAATTTCGAAATTTGTATTGCAAGAATTGAGTCAACTCCCATATCAACATATGGTTTATCAAGGTTAAGCTCAGCTTCTGTGCATAATAAAACTTCAGAGAATATTTCTTTTAAAGATTCTAAAACTTTATCCATTGGCAATTTCTTTCATTATTTTGGAA
>DDGG01000036.1 GCA_002337525.1 Alphaproteobacteria bacterium UBA1908
TTTACCACGGCAAGACAGTTCGTCTGGATCGTGACGTTGACCTGCGGTCTCCTCACGATGACGGAGAAATAAACGTGTCTTCTCCGGGTGACGAGGTAATGAACGGACTTCTTCACGATGGCGCTTCCGCTCCGTCATTCTTCACCATAAGATGGAGTAGATGACTCAAACTTATCTTCATCGAAGCTGAAGCTTCCATAATTTTTGATAAAGGCTTTTTTCTTTATTAACAAGCTCTTCATGCGTGCCCTGGTCAAGAATATGGCCTTTTTCCAGAACAATAATTCGGTCCATATGTTTTAGAGTTGAAAGCCGGTGCGCAATCGCAATAACGGTTTTATTTTGTCTCTGAAAAAGGTGTGACAGGCTTTGCTGAATATCTTTTTCTGTTTGACTATCGAGAGACGAGGTTGCTTCATCGAGAATAAGAATACGGGCATTTTTTAAAAATCCACGAGCAATGGCGAGACGCTGCCGTTGACCACCGGAAAGCTTGATGCCACGCTCTCCTACCTGGGTGCTGTATTGGTCAGGCAACTCCATTATAAAATCATGAAGTTGAGCTTTTTTTGCCGCTTTAATCACATCTTCTTTTGACGCTTTTGGGTTTCCATACTGGATATTCTCATAAAGAGTGCGATGAAAAAGAAGAGTATCTTGAGGAATGACAGCAATATTCTCTCTCAGAGAATTTTCTTGAACAAATCTAATATCGGTTCCATCAATCAAAATTTCACCTTTCAAAGGAGAGAAATAACGTAACACTAGATTAATTAATGAAGATTTTCCGGCTCCCGAAGGACCCACAAGACCAATTTTCTCGCCTGGTTTTATGGTAAGATCAAGATTCTTAAAAACCGGGACACCATTGTCATAAGCAAAGGAAATATTCTTGAAGTCGATTTGTCCCTGTGTAATGGCAAGAGGTTTCGCGTCGGGTGAATCGGTGGCTTCATGGGGAATTGTCAAAATTGAAAGAGCGCTTTTAAAATCGCCCATATGTCGTGCAAAGTCTTGAAGGTTTACTGTAATGCGCCAAATATTTTCCATGACACCTAACGTTATTCCAAAAACAAAGGCAAAATCTCCCAGGGAAACAAGATTTTGCTGTCGTAAGTAAATCATGTAAAAAAGAAGAATTGTAAAAATTACTATATAAAGAACCCCACCAATAAGCTGTAATTTAAAATTATACTTGTATGCTTTAATTTGCTTTGGAATAAAATTATCTCTAATTTCCTGGTCAAGTTTTTCAGTTTCCTGGCGGCGTGTAGCAAAAGAAAAGAGAGTCATAATATTGGATATTTTATCAGAGATTTGCCCCATTATGGCGTGTCGACTTTCTGTTTCCTGGTAGGAGATTTTATTCAGGCGTTTTGACAGCCTATACATTAAAGGGATATATAGACTACTCCACAAGCATACTATTAGCCCGAGAGAAAAATTGATAAAGAAGAGAGCAGAAATACTGACAGAAACTGTAAAAATACGAGACAAAAAACCGCTGTGGCATTCCGACCAAAAAGTATCATACCCATCCAGAATACTTTTTAATTTGCTTGTAAGAGATCCCGTAAAGTTATCTTGAAAGAATAGAAAGGAATGATGTTGAACGTAGTCATAGGATTTTAGCAATAAGGAGCGACGGACAAAGGGTTCTGACTTCCATTCGGCAATACTACTAAGGCGCCATGAAATATCCAGAATCAGCTGTGCTCCCAAAAATATAAGGATCGGTGTCATCAGATTTTCAGTAGAGATATTTTCACCTTCTGCCATCAAGTCAATAAAAAGTTTAATCGCATAATTATAGGCAAAAGGATAAAAACTGGTAACGAGAGGAGCCATAATCATGACCGCGTAATACCATCGGTAGGGCTTGATATGGTGCCATAGAAAACCAAGCAAACTTTTGGACTGCATCCTTACCTCTTTTATACTATGTTTTTGTAACGTAAATCAAAGAAAGAGGTTTTGCAAAGACTTTTTCTGGATCCTGGTGGGTTTTTACGCTCTCTAAATGGCAAATATGAGAAAAAACTGTTACTTGGAATAAAGTTTACCGAGCTCAGGGATGCCGAAAAATCAAAAACAATCTGTTTGAACAAAGATGAAGCTTTTCTAATAAGTTGTTGGGGTTAGTATTGTTCTATCGGTGGGATTGTGCTTTAAAAAGCTAAAGGATCTTACAAGGGAAAGTATATTGTTTTCAAAATATTTTGTGATTTTTTGCCTGATTTGTTCTTCTATCTTTCAAAGCCTTAACGCGACAGAGGCAAAAGACTTTACAGATGAGGATCGCAAAGGCTTTATCAGATTGGTGGACTCATATTTTAGTGATGATGAAATTTTTTCTGCGCCCTTTATCGAGGATCATGGTGAGAAATTTTCTTTATTCTTGAATAAGTTATTTCACGGCAATGAGGATTGTTTAAAAGCCTTTGTACTTTTAGAGAAAAATCTTCCACAGGCTTTTCAAATATTTCAACAAAATATCCTTAAGGATGATTACTTTTGTACTGAAGGGTATGGTTTTTGCGCTTTTGGAGATGCTATGTTACTTTTCTGGGGTCAATTCAATGATCGAGTTAAAAGTTTCTTTGGTCAAAAGAGTGAAGTTTTTAAAAGTAACGCCAGGTATTTAAGAGGCATTAAAGCTCAAAAAGAAAAAAGGCGCCAGGAAATACTTGGTTTTTTGAATTTTTTATCTGATCAGGCAGAATATGTTTCTTTTTTCTGTTGGCGCCCCCGCTTGTAGAATTCTCAGGGTACCCTTGAAAAATGATTCAAGCCTATCCTGATTTCAAGATCGGGTTCTAAGGGTTGTAACAAATTTTGCAAGACCCACCTGACGTTCGCGGCGAAGCCTTTCTCCCTGAAGAATGGCGCGTGCTTGCCGAATGCTTTCTTCCAGGTCATGATTGACGATGACATAATCGTATTCGGCCCAGTGGCTCATTTCGTTGGAAGCTTGTGACATGCGTTTCAAAACGACATTTTCCGAATCCTGATTGCGGGCGCGAAGACGACGTTCCAGTTCTTCCCAGCTGGGAGGCAGAATAAAGACTTTGACAACATCGGCACGAGCAGAATTTGTCAGAGATTGTGCTCCCTGCCAATCAATATCAAAAATGATGTCCTGTCCTTTAGAAAGATTTTTTTCGACGGGTTCTTTGGGGGTTCCATAATAGTAGTCAAAGACTTTGGCATGCTCTAAAAATAAATTATTATCGCGCATTCTGATGAATTCTTCAGGCATTACAAAATAATAATCCTGGCCAGAGACCTCGCCAGGTCGGCGATGGCGTGTCGTCATGGAAATAGAAGCACTTAGACGGTCATCTTCCGCAAGAAGACGCCGTGTAATGGATGTTTTTCCCGCACCGGAAGGTGATGACAAAACGAACATAAGGCCACGGCGTTGTAAACAGGTCATACTTGGATTGACTTCACTATTTTTAAAAAAACGATAATTCTATCTAGCACTTTTTAGAGGCCAGATTCAATTTAGAAGTATCCGTTAAGGCACACATTTTCTATTTATGTGTCTTTTGCTCGCTGCGAATTAAAAAGAGGCCAGCAATTATCACAAGGGTAACTCCGGAACACATAAAAACATCAGGGAAAGAGTGCCAAATCAGGGCATCAAAGAGAAGGCCCCATAAAAGGGCTGCATAATCAAAGGGAGCAATAGAGGCAACAGGAGCAAGCTGCAGGGCTTTACTCATAACATACTGTGCGGCACACCCCAGAAAACCAATGGCAGAAAAAGATATCATAATTTTTATCGAATAAGCCTGACAATAAAAAGGCATTGCGATACTTGTTAAAATAAAAGTGAGGAGGGTGAAGCTAATAATAATAAGAGAAAGACTATCTTCTTGAGAAAGCTTGCGTGTAAACAGTTGGGCGACAGCATGAAATACACCACCTGTCAGGGCAATAAGACTTCCCGGGTTGGCTTCAGGAGGGCCAGGCCGAAACATGATTAGAACGCCAGTAAAGCCGAGAAACAGAGAGAACCAGCGATGAAAAGTTGACTTTTCTTTCAGAAATAAAATGGCAAAAAATGTCATAAATATGGGAGCAGAAAAAGTAATCGCATAGGCTTCGGCCAGAGGCATCATACGAAAGGCACTTATGAAGCAATAGGTTGCAATGATTGTTGCAAGGGCTCTTAAAAAATGTTGGACAGGATATTTGGTTCGAAAGGGATGAGGATGGCGTTCTTTTAAAATCATCGGAACAATAAAAAGAAGACCAAAAACAGACCGAAAAAACAATATTTCAACAAGTGAAATATTGGGTGGCAAGGTTTTTGCGAAAACATCCTGAATCGCGTACAATCCCACAGCAAACATCATAAAAAAGACAGCTTTTGAATGGGAACTGAAAGCTTTCGACGGTGTATCCGGAAGAGTTACTTTGGACGCTGGTATTTTCACCCAGTCTCCTGTAGGTTAAGGTTTAAGATGATTAACCATAAGCAAAATGCCAAGGACAATGCAAGAAGCAATGACCTGTTCTGAAAAAACAATGCGGGAAATGACACACGTGACTGTACCCTCTTATCTTGAATCCTTGAATGAACCTCAATGTAAAGCGGCAGAAACCACTGAAGGTCCTTTACTGGTTTTAGCGGGTGCCGGAACAGGCAAAACACGTGTTTTGACGACACGAATTGCACACTTGTTTGAAACCCGGAAAGCCTGGCCTTCCCAAGTTTTGGCTGTAACTTTTACCAATAAAGCAGCTCGTGAGATGAAAGAACGTCTTGCGTCTCTTTTGGGGCGCGAAGTTGATGGTATTTGGTTGGGGACATTTCACTCGTTATGTGCTCGCATTTTGCGCCGACATGCGGAAAATGTTGGTCTTGAAAGCTCTTTCACAATTTTAGATACAGATGATCAATTAAGATTAATCAAGCAAATATTACGTGCAGAAAATATCGATGAAAAACGCTGGCCCCCACGCGTTATTGCAGGGGTTATAAGTCGCTGGAAAGACAGGGGGCTGACACCAGATAAAGTTTCAGGTTCTAAATTCCAGGGGACCTCGGAAGATCCGAGTCTTCACGTTTATGAAATTTACCAGGAAAGACTTTCGACATTAAATGCTGTTGATTTTGGAGATTTAATGTTAAAGGTTCTGGAACTTTTTCAGACAGTTCCCGAAGTTTTGGAATCCTACCAAAATCAGTTTCGTTATCTTTTGGTTGACGAATACCAGGATACAAACGTTGCCCAGTACTTATGGTTACGTCTGTTGGCCCAGAAAAACAGCAATATTTGTTGTGTCGGTGATGACGACCAATCTATTTATGGCTGGCGAGGCGCCGAAGTTTCTAATATCTTGCGCTTTGAAAAAGATTTCCCTGGCGCAGTCGTTGTTCGTCTGGAAGAAAACTACCGCTCAACGCCACATATTTTGGGCGCTGCTTCCGGTCTTATTACCCATAATGAAGGGCGCCTTGGTAAAACCCTATGGACTCAACGTGACTCCGGAGAACCTGTTTTAGTGCGAGGTCTTTGGGATGGACAGGAAGAGGCTCGTTTTGTCGGTGAAGAAATTGAGAATCTTCATCGTAAACAGGAAGACCTGTCAACAATCGCTATTCTTGTCCGTGCGAGCTATCAAACCCGTGAGTTTGAAGAACGTTTTATTACTCTTGGTGTTCCCTATAAAGTTATTGGTGGTTCCAGGTTTTACGAGCGACAGGAGATCAGGGATGCCCTGGCATATCTTCGATTGATCGCTCAACCTCATGATGGTCTTGCCTTTGAGCGCATTATTAATGTTCCACGCCGGGGGATTGGTAATGCGACGCTTCAGCTTATTCACCATTATGCACGAATTGAGCAAGTTTCCTTTTCTGAAGCTTGTCAAACTCTTGTAGAAACTGATGAAATTCGTGGAAAGGCACGTGCAAGCCTTCAAAGTCTTTTAAAGTCGTTTGATCGCTGGCGCCAACAAAGCCAAACGTTAAAGCCGTCTGATCTTGTTCAACTTGTTTTGGATGAATCTGGCTATACAGCTATGTGGCAGCAAGATAAATCCCCTGATGCGCCAACGCGTCTGGAAAACCTTAAAGAGCTTGTCCGTGCACTGGGGGAGTTTGACACTCTTTCTGGATTTTTGGAGCATGTAAGTCTTGTCATGGATAATAATGCGGATGATTTATCTGACAAGGTGAATATTATGACGATGCACAGCGCAAAAGGTCTGGAGTTTGATACGGTTTTTCTTGCCGGATGGGAAGAAGAGCTTTTTCCCAGTGCCCGCTCTATTAAAGAACTCGGGACAAAAGGTTTGGAGGAAGAGCGACGTCTTGCCTATGTAGGGTTAACCCGAGCCAAGAAAAGAGCCACAATAACGTATGCGTCAAATCGGCGTATTCATGGACGTTGGCAGTCCTCTATTCCGTCGCGATTCATAGATGAGCTTCCTCGTGAACATATTGATCTTGTCAGGGCAACACGGGGATTCGGGCAACAGGCTCCTGCGTGGTCCGCGTATCCTGTAAAACAAAGGGGTCTTGCGTCAGAAGGCCATCATTTCGTTCAAGAAAACCTTCAGGAAAATTATCATGGTGTTTCTTCCCACAGAAAAGAGGAAGCTCCTTTTCAAGTTGGTGACCGGGTTTTTCATCTGAAGTTTGGTCCAGGAACTGTATCTGGATTGGATGCAGACAAAACGGCTGTCGATTTTGACAAGGCAGGGTCTAAAAAAGTAATGACCAGTTTTCTTGAAGCCTTATAATTTTATAGATCTTCGAGTTCAACTTAACCATGGGTAAAGATTTTTAAGCGTCTTTTACTTCAAAATTAAGAGGACCTTACTTATAAAATCGGTTTTTGTGAGTCATCACAGGTTTCAAAATTTGTATTTTTAATTCCATATTTTAATAAATTTTTCAGTATTCTTTCTGTAAACTGAATAAGGCAGTATGGAGGTTTTTGAAAAGTGAATTTTGTCAGTTTTGTATTTATTATTTACTCTTTTATAACCTTATCTGCATCTTCCTACGCATCTTCTTCTCCAAAATCTTCTACGACAAAAGAGTCCATAGCTCATCTCAATCAAAAAATGGCAGAAGATGCAAAACTTAAAGAAGCCATTCAGGATATTTTTCAAAAATCTGCACTCCTGCATCAGGAAGCAGAGGCGGCACGCCAAAAAGCAGAAGAAGAGAAAAAAGCTGCTGAAGAGGCAATTCAAGATCTTAAACTGGATATCCGCGGGACAAAAGAAGAGTTAGCAGAACATAAGAGGGCCCTGAAAGAATTAGAAGCCGAGAGAGGTCAACACGCGGGAGAAAAAGCAAAACTTTCAAAGCAAATAAAAGAACTGGAAGAGCAAGTTGCTGCTGAGCAATCTCTAGGGTCCAGAATCAAAAAGTCTCATGATGAGCTTTTAGAAGACGCCTATCATCGTGAGACGTTTTTGTCGGGCCTGGAAAAAGAAAAACAAGCCGCCGAGAAAAAAATAAGGGATCTACAAAAGAAAAACGAAGAGAGAAAAGTTGCCATTAATGATCTTGAAGACAGAAAAGCCGAAATATTAGAGATGAAGAAAGCGCATCAAGCTTTAGAACGTCGTTTGAGAGAGCATAAAAAACTTATTGAGGAAGAAAAAAAGGAACACAGACAAACACAGGAATATACGATTCAGATTCAGGACGAACTTGCGGCGGCAAAGAAAAAACATGAACAATATCTTGCAACAAAAAAAGATTTGGAAAAAAAATTGAAGGCAAGTCAGCAATCTCGTCTTCAGGAAATGGAAAAACATAACGCCCTGGAATTGAAAAACAAAAGGGCCCTTGAAGCCGCTCATCATTTCAAAACTGCTCATGAAGAAATGTCCCGTCTTCATGAGGCGCAACGTGACGAGAATGCGCGGTTGCGAAAGAAAGTTGAGAAATTGAAGCTCAGGCATGCCAAAGAAGCAGGTCCTGAAAAAAGTCTGCATGACGAACTCATGGAAGTACAAAAAGCAGAGGAGAGGATGCACCCGGAAGAGCATACAAGAGAGATTGAGATTCTAAAGGTTGAACATGAAAAAGCCTTGGCTTTTCAAAAAGAGCGCCATGAGGCAGCGGTTGCAAAGTTGACACGAAAGCATGAGAAGAACCAACAAGATAGGGAGAATATTCATCGGCAGCAGCTGGCCAAAGAGAAGCAAAGAAGAAAGGCCCAACAAGAGAAACACAGGCAAGTATTAGAAGCTCAACAAGCTGACTTGCGCGAGAAGCATAAAGCAGTTCTGGAGGCCGAACAGGCAGAGCACAAAAAAGAGAAGCTTGAATTACAGGATAAGCATCAGGCATTAGTCCATCGTCATGAAAAATTGCGCCAGGATCTTGAACAGGAACGCCAGTTGAGTCGAGCCAATCTGGAAAAACTTCGACAGAAACACGACTCAGCTATCGCGGCACAAAAAGAGAGGCATGATGCTATACTGGCAGATCAGGTGGAAGCACATGTGGCGGCTCAGAAAACGCGAGAAAAGACTCATCAAGATATTTTAAAACTTCAGGAAGAATCTCACCAAAAACAACTTGAAAAAGAAAAGAAAAAAAGAGACCTTCTTAAAAAGCAGCACGAACAAGCTTTAATAAAACATAGAGAACTACAGGCACGACATGAAACGCTGCAAGGGACACAGGCTGACTCTTTTGAAAGAGCTAATCAGGCTGAGGATCACTTAAGAGAAGAAAGAATCAGGTTTGTAGCAAAAGAGAAACACCTTGAGGAAGTAAATTCTGGGCTGATTTCAGAGAACAAAGATCTCAAGAAAAAAGTCGAGGCTCAAAAAGAGAAAGAGATTGCCTTAAGGAAGGAAATTGCAAAAGTAAGAAAAAATCTGGATGTGGAAAAATCACGTCATGAAGATTCCAGATCGGCCCATAGGGATGCCGTTGAAAAGGCTCAGCAGCAAGAACGAGCCCTGAAGGAAAAACTTCAAGCTCAGGCTCAACAGCTTGCTCAAAAAAAGGAAGCATTAGAAAGTCTCAAGACGACTCTTGCGGAGCAAAAGCAAGAGAACACGGTTCTCCAGAAACAACAGAGAGATCTGGAGCTGCGTCATAGAGAAGCTTTGGAAAGTCATACGAGCGCTCTTGAAAAAAATCGTGCAGAGCATAAGCAAAACCTTGAAACTCTGCAACGCGTTTCCGAACAGGAACGGTCCGCTCTTCAATTAGCGCATGATAAAGAAAAAGAAAGTCAGGAAGAGGCTCATCGTCTGCAACAAGATGATTTAGTCGCACGTCACGCAGAGACTCTTCGCAAGGTGCGTGAGACCCATGAAGATATTCAGTCTCAGTTACAGGAACAAGTTCGGCGTGAACAGAAAGCTTTTATCGACCAAAAAGAAGCTCTTTCCAGGGAATATAAAGAAAAGACAGAGGCTCTTGAAAAAGAGAATCAACATTTAAGTCGTGAATTGAGAGCTCAGAAAGATCAGCTTGATGAAGTGCGATCAAGATTCGAGAGTCAGACTCAGGAATTATCTGCTTTGAAGGCAGAGCATCAAGAAACTCTTGATCAGCATAAGGAGGAAAAAAGTCGTTTAAAGATCAGTCACGAGGCCACAAAACAGGAATTTGAAGAAAGCAAACATCGTCATAAACAGGTTCAAAGAGAGTTAAAAGAGGCCCATCAGCGTCATCTGGAAGATCAAGGAAGAGAGCATAATCGTCAGGCTCAAAAAATTGTAGAAGAGCAGGAAAAAATAAGAGAAGCTCTTGAAGAAGCTAATTTAAAAGAGCTCCGTCGCCACAAAAAAGTAGAAGGAGAGTGGAAGGCAGAAGCTGCTCGACTCAATCAACATATTCAAAGAGTAGAAAAAGAATATGAACAGCTTAGAAAAAGACACGCTGAAAAAGAACGAAATGTTGTGGCTCTTGAGGCAAACGTTAAAGAGAAGGAAAAAGACTTAAAGGAAAGTGTCACAAGACAGAAAAAACTTATGGCAGATAAGACGGCGGCAGAACAGCA
>DDGG01000020.1 GCA_002337525.1 Alphaproteobacteria bacterium UBA1908
ATGGATTAGTTATTTCTTCTTTTCAGAACGGCATTATTAGAAAAAGAGGAACAGGGACACTTATCAGTGAAAATTCGTTTTTAACGGCGGCACATTGTTTGTATCATTTTGATCACGCTGATCACAAATTTCATGCGGCAGAAACAGTCTATTTTATTCCCGGAGGGATGCAAAGGCATTCTCTTAATTCAAGAAATCCATTCTCTGTTCAGGCTTTAGAAACAAATGGGTATTTAGTTCCAGAAGAATATTTAAACAAGGATGATAACTATGATTTTGGGATTGTAAAACTTCCTATGGATCTAGGGCTAAAAGCGGGTTATGCATCTGTTGTTGTTTTGGAAGATGAAATCCTTGAACAGTCAAGAGTCAGCATAAGCGGATATCCGGGTCATAAAGGAGTTATTTCTACTTTTTTCGATAAACCTGTCTATGATATGTACACAATGAGTGGCCCTATTACATCTGTTAAGAAGCAAAAATTTTACTATGGAATAGATACATCTGGTGGTCAAAGTGGATCAGGGGTGTGGATTAGAGAAGAAGATGATACGATAAGCTGCTACGGTATACACGTAACAGGTTCAAAAGAAGAAGGTAATGGTGCTGTTAGGGTGACAAGTGATAATTTCGAGATGATAAAACGATGGCTTAAAAAACTAAAGTTTCAGAATTAGGTCTAAACTCGATAAAGAGACGTAACGCGATATAGGATTTTTTGAAACCTCTTTCAGCTGTTTACCACCATGATTTTAATGGCATTTATATTGTAATACTTCGATGTAAATGCGATTTTTTAGTATAGAAATTTCTATTATTTTCCATAAGATAAATTATACAACCCTTTTATTTCAAGCCTAAGGTAACTATATTCAGAATTATTAATACAGAATCCAGTTAGATATTTTATGATCTCTCATAATCTTTTTAAAAATCTCTTTCCACACCGGCTGTCTCTATCAAGAATTTTAATCTACAAGATCACAAATCATCTCATATTTTTACTTTTCCTATCATTACGTCACAGCCTCATTTATCAAAAAGACGTTAGTCTCCCAACTTTAAATAGAGAGAGGTCAACTTTGGTTGTTGGAAATTATGGGGTAGTGTTTGCGGGAAAGTGTCAAAAACCACGTTAAGCTCTTATGGATCCTTAAACCTTATAGAAAAATAAGAAATTTTCATTAGATTCTTCTCTTCCTTTCCTACAAAAAAGTAACCAACTGATGGTAGTAACCTATTCTATTTTTTTGTTAAGTTTATAGGTACTCTTTCTAGTAATCCCTCTAAATCGATTCCATTTTTTTTGCAAATAAGGCGGTTAACCTTGTACTCAAGACTATTTTCTTTGAGACAATACTGATTTTCAGAATTTATATGGAGGATTTCTGTGAGGGTTTCCTCTGTTTTTTTGTTCCGAAAAAAATATAATTTAGATATTGGGGTCTGTTCAAACATTAAGCTGTGTTCTTCTCTAACAATATTATATAGAGAAAAATCTGCGTCTCTCTCCTTGAGATTCCAGAGTTTTCCTTGCACAAGGGCGTCCATCACCAGACCGAGTACACCGAGTTGATCTTCTTTCCCCTCTTTGTACCTCTGCCGTAATTCTCCCTTGTACTAGCAGCAAAATATGGAGATTTTGAAGATGAGTGAAAGAAAGAATGTGGAATCTGTATTAGCAGAACCAAAATTTGATAATTTTGATGATCGAACTTACCGAGTACGAAAAAATCTTATTGTTTTTAGCTTAATCATGTTATTTAAATACTATAAAGAACTAGATATTACAGTGAAAAATGTTAGTTTTTTGGAAATTAAAAACCTCGACAATTCTTTGATAGATAAATTTTTATTTTTGGTAATTGTTTATCACCTGATATATTTTGTTTTTATCGCTTGGGAGCACTTTAAACACAATAGAATCAGGATTACAGGCTCTAAACTTCGACATGTTACTACGGGAAAATTTGCATCTCAAGGCGCAGATTATCCAGACAACCCAATGCAATCCAGCTTATACAGCTGGTGGGTTACTGAATCTAAGCAATTCATAGAACCTGATTTACTAAAAAAACCCTTAGTAAATTTGATAAAACAAAAAAAGAAATAGACGCGTGGTTAAAAGACTACAATATTCTTGTAGAATGCGGTAGCTATAATAAAAATTCCAATCATTATCAAAACGCTTTAACAGAAATCGGATCATTATTGAATGAAAACAAAAATGGCTATAAAAAAATAAACAAGACCTTTAGTGAAACTGATAGATTTGAGAGGTCATTAAAAAGATTCGACAAATGGTTTTTCAGTTATAATAAGATACAATTAGTGAGGTTTGTTTATTAGATACCGTTCTCCCAATTCTTTTGGCATTATTTTCTTTGTACTACACAAGAGGGGCTATATGGGACGGGAGCCTAAAAATATAAGAAATTATGTGAGATAAGAACCTTTATCATACTTTCTACAATGAGACTTTTTTGGATTGACTTTGATAATGTAGTCTAATCCTATTAATGAATTTGACAAATTGGTATTGACACCCCATATCAAAAAAGAGTTACTATATCGGTAATTACTGAGGACTTACTCTGATGAAATCATCTTCTCTTAAATATTTCCTGTTCCTGGGCCTCCTGGCTCTTGGAAACTTTGTCTTCGCCTCTAGTAACGAGAGTGAGGATTTAGAAAATACTCCAAAGTGGAAGTCTAATTTTTCTATAAAAATAAATGAGGATGAATTTGACTTTAATAATTGGTTTATCCAAAATCTCGATCAAGTGAGTCTTGTCAAACAACAAAGTATTGTGAAGCATTTTAAGATGAGAGCTCCAAATCCTAATATTGCTAGAGCTCAACTAAATTTTGTGTGTGAAAATGAAGATAAAATAGAAGTTATTCCTGTAGACTTCGACGTAACATTTTTGTCAGGCAAAACATATCTTCATGAAATTGGAGGTCAGAAGACTTTTTCCGAACATCCTGATGGAATAGTCATTAGCACTCGAAGCTTCTATGGAGACCAAATATCTGGCAAAGACTTAGTTAGCAAACTTAAATTATTTTTTCAAAGTCACTATGACATAGAATCAGATAATCCCGACCATTCTGAAAATTCGATGATGATTTTTATGAAAGAAGAGCAAACAACGTTTTTATCCAAAATACCAGATGAATCTCTCGTGCACGGTATTTTTTTACAGTTTTTAAGCTTAAATGATTCCTGCAATCCTTGTTTAGAACTGTTTAATAGTTTTGTATTAAGGGCAGAAGAAATTTTATTTCCTAAAAAAGGATTGGATAATTCTTTATTATCTGAAACTTGTCAATAATAGTAATGGTCTGTGGAATAAGAGAGTATGTATATTTAGAGAAAAAACAAGATGAAGAGGGACAAAGACAGATTATGACGAGGGCAAACTACAAGAAAGATTCTTCCCAAATTCAAATTAAGGCCGGAGAATCTTGTAGGATGGTTTTCTTGTCAAAATTTGAGGATATATTGGAATGTCAATGAGGTGCGATATGAAAAACAAATTTTTAGGCTTATTTATTTTGTTTTTAACAGTGTCTTTTGCAGATAGAGCTTTCGGAACTGAATTTTTAAAACCCCAGCAACCTGTAAGTTTTTATAGGAGCTCTTCAGAGTTAGAATCACTTGATTTTAGAGATAGGTCCCCTGTGAAAAAAGAGCAAACTCATCAATTGGATGATTTTATAGAGCAGAATATCGACCGTGATCCGTATGATATGGATGAGGAAAGTGAATCTCTATACAGAGATGGAAATTTCGAAGGAGCTGCAAGAGCTTTTGTTGCGGCCGCAGTTTTAGGTATTATGGAAAATCAAAATACACTGTACCAAATGGATACAAATTCTCTTACATACATACAGAAAAAAGAGTACTCGAAACTCCAGCACGTTTGCCAGAAATTAAAAGAAAATTTTGAGCAGAGTTAGTAGGGTACGAGAGAGAGATTCATGTATCCATAGGAAATAGGGCATGATTTTTAGTTAGGTACAAAATGGCCCACTCTGGAATCTCTAATTTTTGAAGATATTAAGGAACAAAAATACCTCCAGAAAAACTTACACTTCTTTCTTCACTTGGGTAGGAACATATTATTCTCAATCGGGATTTTACAAATGGTGAAAATATAAAAACCCTAATTCCTGCACTTTCCCGCAAACGACCCCAATTTGAACGGAATTTGATTCATGAACGAACCCATACAGGACGCGTAGAAGCAGAGAACAGACCCAAAATAAGGCTGCGATATCTATAGAGATGGCTAAAATTCTTGTTTTTTGAGAGGAGAGGAAAATAAATAAAAAACTTAGCCATCTTATTAAGATATTTCAATTACTTACTCATGTTTCTTAAACTTAACTCGGGTTAACAAAAAAAGTCGAAATAAGAGTGGCTAAATTCAAAATGTGTTTTGCCTTAAATAATTAGGATCCTCAGTCCGTTTGGTGATAAGAACCTCTTATAATGTCTTTTGAAGTAAAGTCACGACCTGAGTTTCTAAGGTCTGCAGTACTATCGTAAAGAGCCTTTGCTTCCTCTGGAGAAAGATTTTGTCGTTTTTGTTCACTTAATAAGACTGCAAGATTACCCGAAAACTCAATAGGCGAAGGAGCAGTATAAGAGCGAGGTGCAGGATCAGGTATTGGTCGCAAATCATCACTAGAATAAAGATTGTTAATACTCGTGGCGCATCCTGATAAGAAAAAGAATAAATATTGATATTTTTTCATTAAAGCCTCCTTGAGGTTAATAAGTATCCGTGCATATTTTTTTCTCAAAAAATTAATAGATACTTCACTAAATCTTAGGTCACTTAGACATTTTGTCAAGTAGAAAATTCATGAGGAACCAATTCCTATAAATCCTTATATGATAGATAGTAATACCAAATAGGAAAAATTATGAAGTTGATAAAATCTTTTATATCTTTGTTAATTCTTCTTTTTATTGCATCACTATCTGTGCAAGCCACAGATAGTGATTTTAAGTCTGATAATAATTCTTCAAGGCCTTCCTTTCATCGTTTTATTGATCATGGAAATTTTGACTTCGTTGGTTTTGATGAAACTGATTTTCAGACAACGTCAACAAAATCTTTTTCATCAAATCATGCGTATGTTCCTAATTCATCAGGAATATATCAAGATAGAAGGCATTTTAGTTTACTGTTTTCAGGAGATGAGGATCTCTCGACTGTTAGAATTCAAGCTCAAGTTCCGAAGCACCAATTAACATTTAGAGAAAAACTAAAACTTCTTTTTTATCCAGTTCGTCCTGTGTCATATCTTTCTGGTACAATGACAGAAAAAGGTATTCTTACAAATGGACATGGCTTTATAGAAGAAGTACCTTCTGTAACGAATAGTCTTCGAAAGTTTTTTGGTTTGGAAAGTCTTCATTATCGTGTTTTGGAACCAATTCACATTGAGCAAGGCGTAAGTCTTAAAAAATTTGAGCCGGCAAATGACAATTTGTATCATCATCCTGAATACATTTATCATTTCTTTCAACAACTCATACAAGTTATCGACTTGATGATATTGAGTCCGTATTACTTCATGAAGAGTATATCCAAGATAGAAAACCCGTTAGAAGATGGCAATTAGGGCGACTAAATCCAAGAGCTGATCTTGCACTTGTTGTTTTGGATGAAGAAAAAACAACATCAAGTTCTCTTTACACTTGCCCTATTACTGAAAAGCATCCAGATATTTCAGATGAAACGAGGCATTCTTATATACCGGAGCCCATGGAATTTGATCGCCTTGATCATAATAGAGGCGTGGCTATTTTTAAAAGAAAACTCAACTTTTTTTGAGAGATTCGCTCAACTTTTTGGACTAAATCTCCTCCTCAAGAGATCCCAGGAAAATAGGATTTAGATAGAGTCTTCTTAGGATATTAAAAGAATTTATGTACAAAATTCGTTAATGTCCTAAGTTTTTCTGGGAAAATTTGTTTTTACTCTATAGTGCAGATTTTCAAGAATTCATTAACTCATGGTATATAGTCAAAGACCTCTTTTAACTATATACTTAATGTAGTTTCTCAGTATAAACTTTATTATTATGTCGAGTAGGAAGAGGGCACTTCCCCCTCAGCCTCTCACAGAACCGTACGTGAATCTCTCGACTCATACGGCTCCTATCAAGCCAAGCAAACGGTCCAGATATTCCTCTCTTCCAATGTTCAAAAAGCTCGGGCTGCTTCAGAGAAAGTTTCAACATTAACTTTGCAGCGCGTGTTTTGCGCCCACGAAGTTTCTTATGTTTTCTCATCAGCCAGGCAATAAGTGCCAGATTGATATGCCGTGTAACCGCTTCTAACGAGAACTTGTTAAAGAGACAGTAATATTCTAACCAACCCCGAAGAATTGGATTAAAGAACTTACCTATCTCTTTCAAACTCAAGTCTGTACGGTTACGTATATTCAATTTTCTGACACGCGCACGCATAGATTTTATGGTCACCTTACTTGCTGAAGGATTAAACCCCAGAAACATTTCTTTGGTAGAAGGATTCATGATCCATCTGTCTCTGAAAGTAAATCCCAGAAAGTCAAACGCCTTATAGGGGTGTTTGTTAGGGTAGCGACTATTGTTACAGTATACGACCTTGGTTTTCTCTGTATGAAGATCAAGATGACACTCTTTTAGCCGTTGATGAAGGGCCGCAAGAATTGTAAAGGCTTCTTGTTTATACTTACAATGAATGAGCCCATCATCTGCATACCGACACCACTGACTATCTAGAAAGTGTTTCCTTATCCAGTGGTCAAACACGTAGTGCATAAACAGATTTGCTAAAAGGGGACTGATGACCCCACCCTGAGGGGTGGTCCCCTTCTTACTGTGAACAAGAGTATTGTCACAGGTAAGGAGAGGGGCCTTCAACCATCTTTTAAGATAAAGCAAAATCCACTTATCTTGTGTGTGTTTCACAACTGCTTTCATCAAGAGATCGTGATCTATGTTGTCAAAAAGGCCTTTGATATCGAACTCAATTACTCAGCTATACCACCAACATCTTTTACGGGTCACTTCCAGAGCATCGTGAGCGCTCTTGTTAGGACGATATCCATAAGAATCCTGGTCGAAAAGAGGGTCGATCTGGGTTCCAGTATCTTTTTAACAACCATCTGAGCGATGCGATCATTAACCGTAGGAATCCCCAGGACTCTTTTACCTCCTGTCTTTTTAGGAATTTCCACTTCCTTAACCGGAGGAAGAAAGTAACTTCCTGAAGAGAGGCGATTCCAGAGTTTATAGAGATTATCTTTTAGATTATTTTCATAATCCATCAGAGACTGTTCATCTACACCCGCACTACCACCTTTGGCTTTGACAGCCTTAAAGGCCTCAAAAACAAGGCTTTTGGGAATATTGAACGGTTTTGTATATTTCAAGGACGTCCTCCTAATAAAATTAGTTGTGTCGATTAAACATACGGCTTGATACAATCCCTTCGCTCCTTTTCCATTACAGAAAATTCAAAACTACTACGAATTGTTCCGCCCCAATTTCCGGCATTGGTACTCTTATTCTTGTGGTGGTCGCCACTTGAATGTCTCCCTTATCATCCGAACGACTGGTTCCTGCAGTTCCATCCTTGAGCCTGCGATAGAGTCACGCCACCTATACACCGGATACCCCTCACATAATAATCAGGTTACCTGTGAGCTTTGTAACAAGAGATGGAAAAGCTCTTGCTTTCGATACCGCTTATAAATTAACGATGCTTCAACAGTGATTCATTTGCATTCGTCTCTCTATCACGCACCTGCCATATTCTGTATGACTTTTCCTCCAATGCTCGCAACCCGTGCGCTCTTAACACGACTAACTTGAAGGTGGTTTGAGACCTGTTCCTGAAAACCGATCTCGAAGGGCCTTGATTCCTTCATCTCAAAGACAGCTTATAAAGTATTTATTTGTTTTTATATTACACCTTTTACTTCAAAGCAATTTTCATAACGTTTATTATACAACTTGTGTATTGTAAGTTTTCAGTAACTATATCCAAAATTATTAATCAGGATCCAGTTAGATATTTTATAATCTCCAATAATCTTTTAAAAGCCTTTTTCCACACTGGCTGTTCTATCAAGAATTTTAATCTACAAGATCACCTATCCTCTCATATTTTCTTGCTTTTCCTGGATTCTTTAATTCTTTTTCCATAAAGAGACATTCGAATATTTTTTAAAAAACTCTAATACACAGAAAGTGACTTAGGGTTTTTAAAATCCTCTGCACGTAGGAATGAACAAAGATTGACGCTTGCTAATCTGTTAAAAACCTTCCAACATTTAGGGTGCTTCCCGGATCTTAAAGATATTCCTATTTCTGTCCCTGCATTCCTATGTGAACAAATGAAATTTCATTCAGAGTTAAAATACTTGAACGAAGAAAATCTACGGACATCATTATATCGATATAAGGAGAGTATCCGTCATCACCTACATCTTCAACCCTTTACACCCGAAGAAAAACATAACATTGAAAACTTTATCAATTCAACTGCTTATACAATGAGTGATCCAGCTGATCTGATCAACGCAACTATTGTTGAATTCAAGACAAAAACATTGAACTTCCAGCTTTTATTACTCTGGACCGTCTTGTAGGAAATATTCGTCAAAAAGTGCATCAGAAACTTTATACAAAAATAACTAAAAGCCATCACCCAATGCAAAGATAACTCTTAGAGGATCTATTAACGGTTCAAGCGGATGAAAAATTTACTCGTTTTAGCCAACTGAAGAAAAATCCAGGGGTCTTGACCCTAAAAAATATCCAGAACTGGTTAGATCATTTGCACGAAATTGAATCTATTATTGACCCTAAACCATTTATACAGGGCATTGCACATACCAAGGTGAGACAATTCGCAGCTGAAATAGAACCACTTCAAGCAGGAGACGTTCTCAAAATACAAAATATCAATAAACGATACACTTTACTACTTTTCTTTTTGCATCGTGTACAAAATCAGGTGCGAGATGAACTGGTAGAAATGTTTTTGAAACGTATGAAATGCACAGTGAATGCCGCTCGAGAAAAACTCAAGGATTTACAAGAAGAGCACCGCTCGCTTGAAGAAAAATTAATCAAAACCTTTGGTCAGATTCTTAACACAGCCGGAGATGAGGAAAAATCAACCACCGACTTTGGAGATTATGTTGAAAAAATTCTAGAACATGGGAAAGGTACACAAAAACTTAAACAGCAATATGAGATTACGTCCGCCTATCACCAAAATAACTACCTACCCTTGTTTTGGTAAATTCATGCTCAATATCGGTCTGTATTATTCCGCCTATTAGCTCCCTTTAAAATCAAGGCCTCAACTCAGGATCAAAGACTAATCAAGGCCTTTGATTATGTTGGGCAAAACCATTTTAAAAGGAGCGGCTTTCTTCCACTAGAAATTGATTTGAGTTTTACTTCAAAGGCCTGGAGACAATTTATTATTACAAAAAAAGAAAACACCAAAATGATTGAACGACGGTCACTGGAGGTCTGCGTTCTCATTCATCTTGCAGATGAATTAGAGTGCGCCAATCTTTATATTGAGGGCGCTGAAAATTACGGAAACCCACACGCACAATTTTTATACTTAGAGGAATGTAATGAGCGTTTACCAGAATATTCCCAGAAAATGGGCATCCCTGCAACTGGAAAAGTAGCTGTTAATGTATTAAAAACAAGACTTTCTCAGGCGATTGAAGCCGTATATATGACAGGAGTGCAAAAGGTTCGAATATCCATTGCAGAACATTAAATTCAATCATAAATTTTTTGCAACAGGGCACTCCAGATCACGAGCTTACTTACTTTTTCCAGTGATTTCTGAAATCATAACGTCCCGGAGACAAAATATCATAAGGATCCAAGCAAAGTTTTAGTTTTCTTAAAACTCTATTATACGACTTACAATCTTTGCTAATTTTATCCATGGATTGTATTCCGAGTCTACTAGGATAGTATCCACTCTTTTCTAGGTAACTCAAAACACTATCATGACACTCCATAGCTTTCTTATCCTCTCCATCTACCATACGATCATATGTAATGCCATTAACTAATATAGCGTAACGTTTGTTGGTACATAATATTCCTAATGTAGGTTCAAAAGAGTGATTAATTATAATATTTGTTACTTTCTCAGATACTTTTGCAATATCTTCTCCTATCAATGGTATTACAACATCACACCAAATGAATCCTACTTGATCAGATTCTGGATTTGGGTTGTCAACTGAACTATTATCAGAAAGTTGTTTTTTTCTCCAATAAAGACTCTTTATACTTAAATTAGAGCTTTTTCCTGAAAAAAAAGGGCTTTTTACCATTTCAAGCATAAGGTTTAATTTGATATTTAATAATTTTTCTATTGGATATTTTAATAATTTAATTAATATAAATTTTATATCCTTATTTCCTATAAATGCGTTGACAAACTTTCTTAACATTTTTTTAGAAGTCTTTTTCCTACACCAGTTGATCAATTTTGAATTCGATCTTAGGATGACAGATCCGTTCCATGCTCCTAAGCAGTACTGGTCTTTGAAATTATTTAGCCATTCTTCTGGTAGAGGCGTCTGTTCAAAGAGATGAAAAGGGTAGCGCTGAATTATAGAAGATACCTTGTAATCATTCCATAAAAAAACTTCATTGATAACGTCAGAAGATTTCAGCGACCTCACTGTATTTAATGTATCTATTAACTGCTTTTTGTTAATGGTATTAAACATCAAAATCTCTGATTCCTTTAGTTTTGGAGATAGCCATAATGTAAGTTCTGTTACTACTCCTAAGTTGGATTGTATAAACAACCCCGACAGGTCTGGTCCTAAACCATACTTATTAATATGCTTTGCCTGACTATTTTTAAATCTTCCATAACCTGTCTTTATATATTCACCACAAGGCAAAACAATGCCCAAGTTACATATATGTTCAGCACGTTCAACCAAAGGACCAGAGGTATTACCTCTTTCAAGACAATTGCCTATTATGCTACTGTCTTTAAAGCTACCTGTGACGCTTAAAATTAACTTTGAATCGTTTTTACTTAAAAAGTCTACAACTTGTTCCTGTGTTACACCTGGCTCTACAGTAATGTAAGAGAGAGTCTCATTATAATCTGTAATTTTGTTCATTCTACTAAGATCCATTATTATGCAATGGTCTTTTGTAGGGACTTTTCCACCAAAACCAATATTTTTTCCAGTACTTATAGGATAAATTTTCACTTTGAGGGAATTTGACAATTTTATACATCTCTGTATTTCTTTTCTACTTAAAGGATAAATTATACCTAGTATTTTTTTATTAGTGGCAAACGTTGTTGATAATACAATTTTATTGTCGTTATTAATTAAAACATTTTCCGCCCCAACTATATTTTGAAAAGCTTTAATCTGATTCATAAATTTTTCTCGATTTAAATTATTTGACACACTTATTACATAAAAATTCTAGAGCAAATGTAGAAAAACTATAAAATTTCACTTACAAGTAATACTTACAATAAGCTTGAAAATAAATATTTTTACTTTATTATTGTAATGAATCATTATTTAGCAAATAAAACTCATTGTCTTCCATTTCTCGAAGTGTTAAATAGTCTTCTTCTATAATATTATTATCAAAATGAGAGAGAACTACCATACCAGGTGACGTTAGCAGGTTAATAGTTTTATAAATGTTTTGGTTTGGTTGGACATACGGTGTAATTGAAGCAAAAGAGCGCAGTTTTTGTAGTTCTTTAAAACCGTCATGATTTTTTAAAACTCCCGCCTTTTTTGATATAAGCCAAACTAATCTTGTATGTTGTAACATTTTATAGGGATTATTAATGATCTTATTAAATATACTTCCTCCACAGTAAGCGTCTACTGTTAAAAATACTTGATTATACTCTATAGAATTTTTCAGCAATAAAGGTATATGAGCTCCTATTGCGCGTGCAGCAACTTCTATTCCGACAGGGCCATTTTTTGTCAAATAAACTTCTGAATGAGCTGCCCCATACCTAATACCAAGCGCATTAAGCATAGACTTTGTATAATTAATCAGTTGCTTTTGTTTTTTTCCTTCAAATGGAATTAATTCTGCATAATCATATACAAAGTTGCTATTATTAACAAAAATCTTTTTGTATTTAAGTATATCTGTTACGTAAGCGTCACCGTTATAACTCACTGTATTGATTGAATATTCGGTTCCCTCTATAAGCTCTTGGCACAGGGCATATTTGTTTTTCTGTCCGCAAATATTTTTTGAATTAGTAATATTTTTAAAAGATTGCAGTAAATCGTCTTTTGTTTTGCATAGACCCACATTATCTGAGCCTGCACTATCTACAGGCTTCATAACACATGGCCATAAATTATTTACATTAACCCACCCTAATATATCAACTTGATTATCTGATACATACTGCATAGGAGTTACTAAGCACTCTTTTTGGAGGGCCTCTATCATTTCAAATTTATTTCTTCTGCAAGAACTTTTTGACGCTAAATTACAATTTAAGTTAAGGATACAATTTAATTGATCGCTTAAAGATACGCCTGTTTCAGCACCTGGAATGATACACACAGGATTATACTTTTTGAGCCTAGAAGAAGTGTCATAGATATTGCCTTGATATAGGATATTTTCTACAAAACCCTCATCTTTAAAGGAATTTAGCATATACGGGGCAAGATCCTTTCTGCTTTGTATGTGTACCAGGCTCACTCCAAAATCTTTAAAGGCCGAAACATAATCACCTCCTGTTGAATACGCGTCCACAATTACAGCAAATTTTTTATTTTTTACATTCATAAAACAATATATCTAAATAATTTTAATACCTAGTGCCTAATATTACGCTATAGCCCCTTGGTAAAGCTATTCCCAAGTCGGTTTTATACTGATCGCAATAATTAATAAAATCTTGCCTTAACATATTTTTTTGAGAATCATCTAATTTTTGTACTAAAGCTATAATAGGCCCATAGGATAAGTTAAGGGCTTCCCACGCAGCAATAGAACTTACTTCGTAGTAGACTGTATTTCCTTCTTCAAAATTTACTCTAAAATATGGATTCAATATACTTTTTACCCAATTTTTATCTCCCCATTGAAATGGTGAAAAAGAAGGTATATTTACTGTCGTATACTTTTTTAAGACTTTGAACATCTCATGAACAGTTCCGTCTAAATCCCAGACAGTTAAAGCTATCTTTCCTCCCGGCTTACAGACTCTTGCGATCTCATCTACAGCCTTTTCTGGATTATTGCAGAATATTAGCCCAAAAGTTGAAATTATTTTATCAAACTCACTTGTTTTGAATGGTAGAGACTCTGCATTTCCTAATTTAAAAGAACAATTCACTTTCTCGTTCCTGCTTAATAAATTCGCAGCTTTCAATAATTCAGGGGCAAAATCTACTCCTGTAACATCTATTCCAGACTTTGCTATTTGCCTTGCAGTCCATCCAGTTCCGGTAGCTACATCTAATACTTTATCATTCGATCTTGCATCCAACCGAATTATGCAATGATCTATAGCATCTGATATATGTCTACTAATAGTATCGTACTTTTCCCCTGCTAAATCCCAACTATTATCTGATGATTTAATATTTTTCATAACCACCCTCTTTTATTTCTTTTATAAAATCTAAAATTATAAATACTTCAAAATAAAAATTTTATACAAAAAATTTAAATAAACAGAAAAAACATAATATTACTTCTCACTCATTTCTATTTCCCAGCAAAATTTCAAAAAAGCCATTTTTACATTCCTTATTAATTTACATATAGGAAAAAACTATAATTCCTCAATCTAATTAAATTTTAATTAAAAAGCAACATATTTTTGACCCTTCGGAAATTTGAGCTTTATTTAAAAGATCAAAAATCCATTTTCGCTCGGCAACAAGAGAGGCTATACTGAATGTCGTATTAACAATATAAGAATCTTTGAAATGATGAGGTATAGTTTTGATGATAGACAGTTTTTTTGAAAAATTGCGTCAGGTATACCAACTCATCCATCTCTTTGAAATTATTAACTATTTTAACGGAGAAATTGAATATCTGAATGACTATCAACAACGGCGGTAATACAAATATCTGACCACACCTTGATTGCTGTCTCTAACATGTCAATCAAGGCATATACAGGAACGATCAGTCCCATGATATGAAGAGGCATTCCCATAATCGCAAGAAACGCACTTGCAACAAAAAAGCACCCCATCGGCACCGCCGCATTCCCGAAGGCTCCAATGATTGACAGTAGCGTAAGACCCAATAACTCAAAGGGAGAAAAGATAAATCCCTGGCTTCCTGTCACAAATAAAACGGTTACCAAGATAAAGGACGCACATCCATTTATATTAATAGTGGCGCACAAAGGAAAGGAAAAACCTATTACTTTTTTATGAAGCCCTAAGTGAGAATCGGCACACCGTAGAGTCGTCGGCAGGGCGGCACTAGAAGATTTTGAGAAAAAATCCAGCGACAGGGCAGGCAACATCGTCTTTGCAATCTTAAGAGGAGAAAGCCCCTTGGACTTCACAAAAAGAGGCAAAAAAATAAACCTTGCACAAGATTGGCGCCGACAACACAAAAAAGATAAAGGGCTATATCTTTCAGCTGAAGTTTGGCCTCAAAGGCTTTTCCTGGATGGGACAGGACCGATATTGCCTCAGAGGAATCCCCCAAATTTCGCATCAACAAAACAACAAAGGCCTAAACTGCAAAAGGCATCACATAAAGGACAGCCTAAACCATTTTCAGAAACGCCGCGAAAAGCGCTGAAAAGCCTCTATGCAGGGGGGCTCGCTGTTCAAAAGGAAGCAGCAGAATCGAAAGCCCTAACGCAAACGGAAGAACAAAAATGCCGATGACATTCCCCGACGTGAAAACCTTTAAAAAACTGTCTGGAACAAATTGAACTAAGTAGTCAATCACGGTAAAAGAAGGGATTTATTTCAAAGCGCCTGCTGCTTTTAAAGACGTATTCGTAGGATCTATAACAATAACAAAAAAAAGCCCAACACAGGCCGCAAGAGATGTCATAATAAGGGAGTAAAGCAAAACCTTTTGACCCAGATTTTTAAGGTCCTTTACAATAGAGAGAAAAATCAGGGGAAGGCTGACCAACTTTAAAAAGTTCAGAAATAACGTTGACAGGTTATCCGCCGCGCTTTGTAAAAAAGGATTGTCCAAAAGGCCGCAAAGAACACCAAGCAAACACCCCATTAAAATTAAAATTTCTTTTTTAATCATGAAAACATAAACTGATGAAAACAAAGTTGACATTTGTAACTTTCCATAATGGATGAACCTCTCTGGCCCTAGGATCGGAAAGGTTCATTCCGACGTTTTCGAAGAAAAGTATCAAATTACCCGTTATGGCGTTCAAAGAGTGGAGATAACGCTATAAAAAAAATATGCGTTTCTCCTAATTCTTCCGTAATTCTTACGGATTTTTTTTCTTTTTCAAACTGTTTACTTTGACTTAAAGGGATTCTCTTTGTCTTTAAGTCTAAAGTTAAAGAGATTACCCCTTTTATACATTTTCTGGATACTTAGCTTTTAAAAATATAATGATAAGTAAGTAAATATAATAGGGAGTATATTATGAAAAACCTAGAGTATATCAACATAAATGACTCGTTAAATGAAGTGGAAACGGCTCTTGCAAGAAAAGGAGTTCTGCAAGAAGAGCAAAAAAATATGATAGGGGGCTATCTTCATCCCGATTCAGCAACGCTAAAATATTACCATGCCTCAAGGACACTCTTTTACTACTTTCTCAACACGGAAAGATATCCTGAAGTTTTACCCTATGCCAAAAAAATGGCTCTCGATTGCTTTTCAGACGCTGAACATTATATGCAAGAAGATCATCCTGAAAGCGACTTTCCGGAGGTTTGTATTTTCTTCCCATATGATCCTGATATCTTTGATCAAAAAGTCATTTCTCATTGGCAGACAATGATGAAAACTGTTTTGGATGACTGGGTCAAAGAGGGGTGCCCGAATAAATGGTATAGTCACACAAGAGAGCATTTGGAAGACTTTCTGCTTCAGGAAGCCCCCTTTCATTTAACAGATGGTGCCTGGCTGAGGGGGTCTAATCCTGTTGGCACAATTGACTCTGTTGATGCGGCACTTATAAGTGTTTATTTTGATGAACTAGGTAACGGTGACGTCGCAATGAACCATTGCAATGTTTACAATGAAAACCTTAAAAGTATAGGGATTCATATGCCTCAAGTTTATAAAAGAAGCTTCATAGAACAGAGAAATCTTTTGGATGGCAGTTTTGTAAGTCCTACATTTGCTCTGGCTGTTTCTCTTTTCCCCAGAACATTTAAGCCAGAAATTATTGGGATGACTTTATGGCTTGAGCTAAGTTCAGCAGCCCTTCACGCACCCCAAGCAAAAATTCTTGAAAAATATAGTCTGAGTTCTCTTTTTTCAAAGTTACATACAGCTGTTGATAATCCAACATGCGGACACAGTTATCTCGCTAAAGAAGCTGTAAAAGATTATTTGAGCGAAATTCTAAAAGTAGAAGGCAAGGCCTCAATGACTGAGCATTGGAAACGTATATGGAGAGGTTATACCGCCTACGCGATTACGGGTGGTTTTAAACATGAATTTGAAGCCAAGTGGAACGCTTAAAATTCTAATCTCTTTTTCATCAAAAATCTGAAAGTTAATGACTCATGATCAAGAAAAAATTATATTCCTCTTTAAAAAATTGTAAAAATATCTTCTACCTTTGCCAGAACAACAAAGCCTTTGATGATAAAAAAAAGGATATTCTTATTTATGCCGAGAACTTAATATCTAATTTCTCAAAAATAAAAAAAAGCAACAAAAAAGATATTCATGAATATCATCTGACTCCTTTCTCATATAATATTGTTTTATTACAAAAACGTTTGGAAGAAGTCACAAGAAATTTTGAGAGCAAGCTCACAAAAAGCTTACCCCTTGATGAAGAAGCCTTTCAGGATAACCTTATTAACACTACCCCTTTTCATTTAAGTACAGAAACGTGGCTTCATAAGTGCCTTCTGACGACCAGAACACGACATAAATCGGAGTGCGCCTTTTCAAAAGTTTTTTGGAAAGAGACCGGTATGGGATCTCCAGACAAAAGTCGTAATAACATCTTTTTAAATGTTCTAAGGACGCAGGGGGTTTATCTACCTGATATTTCTTCAAAAACTTTTATTGATTATGATTACAAAATTGATCGAAAATATGGCATAGCATCCTCTTCATTCTTTATACCTTCTGTCATATTTTCTTTAGCAGAGTTTAGGAAGAAATTTTCCCCCGAACTTCTTGGAGCCTTTTTATGGTTTGTGTATTTTCACCGGTCTTTTCTTCCCGATAAAAAACTGGTTAAAAAATATGGCCATGAAACAAGCTTTAAAAGGCTTTTTAGCTTTTCCGAAAAGGACGAGGCAGAGAACAAACGTTCTGCTTTAATACTTGTCAAGGATACCCTGGAGGAAGTTTTGTATTCCAATGGGAAAGATGCCATGGATGCTTACTGGCAAAGAATTTGGGATGGGTTTTCTATTCTTTTTATTCTATCAACAATGAATGAGGAATTAGAGGAAAGAAGAGCTCTCATCAACAGTCTAAGCGCTAAGGAAAAATTCATCGAAATCATCAAAGAAAAGGCTTATCTCTCTTCCTTTGCCCATGGGGATCTCTCTTTAAGAGGAAGAACGCTCAACGACTGGTTCATGGATCCCGAAGAATTTGTTGATACTTTGGAAAAGTGTTCTCATCTTGTTATTCCTGGTTCGCCTGAGGAAAGTCGCTTTCTTACAGATCTGGTTTCTTTTGAAGGTCCTATGTTTAAAATTTTTTCCGATAATGAGCTGACTATTATTTCGCAGTGGATTCAAGAAATATGTTTTGAAGAACAATATTCAGGTGATGAAAACCATCCAGATATTCCTGTTAACGTTGAAATAAAATCGATTTCTCCGGACGTTAAGCAATTTGTTTTCACACCTAAAGCAAATCAGAATCTGCCATCATTCACACCTGGAAGTTATATTTCCGTAATGTTTGGCCCTGAAAACTGTAGAATGATAAGACAATACTCACTTGTGAATTCTTACGAAGAAAAAAATAAATATACTATTCTTGTTAGATACACAAAAGAATCAAAAGGGGGCTCTCGTTATTTACACGAATCTCTCGGAGCAAATGATGAGGTTTTCATTTCAAAACCAGTCAATAATTTTAAACTGGTAGAAAAAGCCCGTAAATACATTTTTCTAGCAGGCGGAATCGGTATTACGCCTTTTATCTCCTATCTTTCTCTCCTGGAAAAATCAACGATAGATTTTGAAGTACATTATGGTATCCGAGATATAGAACATGGTCCCCTAGTCTTTGAATTAAAAGATCGTTTGAAAGAAAAATTATCCTTATATGACTTATCTAAAGGAGAAATGATGGATATCAAACATCTCATTAGTGAACAGATTATAGGGACTCACCTTTATGTTTGCGGTCCGGAAAAAATGATTACGTCAACGGTTGATATCGCAAAAGAAATTGGATGGAATTCTTCTCATATTCATTTCGAACTTTTTTCACAAGACTGTTCCGGGGAAGAATTTGATGTGTATCTAAAAAGATCAAACAGAAAAATCATTATTCCAAACAAAAAAAGTATTTTGGAAGTACTTGAAAGTAATGGAATCAGACACCCTCATCATTGCCGAAGCGGAAACTGCGGAAAATGTGTTGCAAATGTGATAAAAGGGGATATTGATCATAGAGACAACTGTCTGTCTGATAATGATCGTAAAAATAAAATGGCGGTTTGTGTTTCAAGATCCGTCGACAGAAGAATGATAACCCTTGATTTATAATTGATTTTAATATTCTGTGACGGATTTAATTTTATGAAGATTTAAAGCGTTGATTGATTTCAAACGGCGCCATTATCAAGGGGATATTATCCCGGGATGTGTGCGATGGTGTTGTATACAGGGAATTAGCCCGAGATCTTTAAGAAAGGATGCTGGAAAGAGGTGTTGAGGTTGATCACACAACTCTTTCTCGATGGATTCAGCGTTATGCTCCTGAATGGAAAAACGATTGCGGTGGTATTATAAGTCGACTCTTGGATATAGCTGGCAGGTGGATGTGGGTATGCCGTAGCAAGCACTTTAAGAGATGGAGGTAGGTCCGCAATCGGTTTACAGGAACAGGTTGCAAACCACTGTAAGCAGCTCTAGTTAAGAGCTAGGGTTGTGAGCGTTACAGAAAAGGCTCTTTGACGAGTCAAGTAGGGAGCAAGAAGACGAATACAAGTGAATCACCGTTCAAGTGTCGAGAACTGTACATGATGTCAAAACTAGGGAGTTCTCGTTGTCCTGGGACAAGTCTAACAGTTACCTGTTTACTGGTTAGGCGGCATCCGGCATAGAGGTGACGTGATCTTTCTCTGGGCTTTTAGAGTGAACTACGGGAACCTGCATAACAATGCTAAGAGCAGGGCACAAGTGAGGTCATCATGAGGCTGATAGTATCGATGTGTTATGTAGGGGCGGACAAGTTCGTAGTCGTGTTGAAGTTGCTTTAATGGCGATGGAGCGAAGGGACTTGGCTACAGCTGTTGGAATTAAGAGTCAACTAAATCTAGGAGGAACTTTTGAAACCAACAAAACCCTTTGGCATTTCCAAACAACTGGTTATGCAAGCCTATCTTGAAGTGAAACGGAAAGGAGGAGCTTCAGGTATTGATCAAGAAACGATAGAGGACTTTGAGCGAGATCTGAAAGACAATTTATATCGAGTTTGGAATAGAATGTCTTCGGGCAGCTATTTTCCTCCACCGGTAAAATCGGTCCCCATCTCCCAAAAGACAGGAGGGTTGGCATCCCAACTGTTGCTGATAGGGTGGCACAAACGGTGGTAAAGATGTTGCTCGAACCCATTCTGGATCCTATATTTGATGATAATTCTTTTGGATACCGTCCAAGAAAGTCTGCTCACGATGCCATTGAGGTGACAAGAACTAGGTGTTGGCAGTATGATTGGGTAGTAGAATATGACATCCAAGGTCTATTTGATAATATAGATCATCAACTTCTTCTGAAAGCTCTACGACATCACTGCGATTGTAAATGGATCCTTTTGTATGTAGAACGGTGGCTAACAGTCTCCCTTCAGACGCAAGAAGGTACCCTCATCGTGCGAGATAAGGGCACACCACAGGGTGGAGTTGTCAGCCCCCTTTTGGCAACTCTATTTTTACACTATGCTTTTGATGCATGGGTGAGGAGAGAACTGCCTACTATTCCTTTCTGTCGCTATGCAGATGATGGATTGTTACATTGTAGCAGTTATCAAGAAGCAGAGAGTGTCTTGAAAAGAATTGGGGATCGCTTCCGCGCCTGCGGTCTTATTATACACCCCTCTAAGACAGGAATTATCTATTGTAAAGATAGAAACAGGAAGAAGAAGTTTGATCGAATCAGCTTTGATTTTCTTGGTTTCACCTTTCGTCCAAGGCGGTGTGATGGTGGAAAAGGAGTTGTGCATTCTAACTTTTTACCGGCTATGAGTCGCCCATCAAGAAAAGCCATTACCCAAGAGATAAGAAGTTGTCCCATTCAACTAAAGACAGATAAGTCTTTAGAGGATCTTTCTTTGATGTTCGACCGCCGATTAAGAGGTTGGAAGAATTATTACGGTCGTTTTTATCCTTCTGCCATGCGTTGTGTATGGCAGCACTTCAATGGTTATCTGGTAAGATGGGTGCGAAGAAAGTATAAGCGATTTGCTCAACATAAAACACAAGCCTGTAAGTATGTTGTTCACATTGCGCGTGCTAATCAAAACCTATTTATGCATTGGAAGTTAGGAGTCTTTAGGGGGTGGCAGTAGTGTGGGAGCCGGATGAGCTGAGGAGGGTCACGTCCGGTTCTGAGAGGGGCTGTGGTTGAAATACTACGGCCTACTCACCCATACGTGAAAGTGAAAGGGAAATGGTGTTATTTCTATCGAACCATCGACAAGAGAGGAGACACTATTGATTTTTATCTCTCCAGAACTCGTAATGCTAAAGCGGCTAAGAGATTCCTGAGGAAAACGTTGAAAAGTATAAAGTCCTGGGCACACCCTCAAACCATCAATACGGATGAAGCGTCAACCTATATTTCAGCTATTTCTGATTTAAAATCAAAAGAAAAATGTCCTACGGACACCAATCATAGATCTGTGAAATATCTTAACAACAGGATAGAAGCTGATTATGGAAAACTTAAACGTCTTATTAAACCAACTCCGGGTTTCAAATCCTTGAAAACAGCTTTTGCGACAATCAAAGGTTTTGAAGTCATGCGGGTGTTTAGGAAGGGGCAATTTAAAGCATGGATGGGGGAGGATAACGTCTTTGGAGAAATCCGTCTTATCAATAAGCAATTCGACATCTATACGGTATAATCAAACAAAAATAAAATTATATCTTGCTCGATAAAATTTTTGCAACAGAACCCTAATTCAGGTGAGAGGTCTTGTCCAAAAATCAGGCCTTTTAGATCTTTTGAGCATAGTTCCTGGAGAGGACCTACAAGATTACAAAAACCTTCATAAAGCCTCCCAGGTTCTGGATTTTCTTATCGAATGTCTTGATCATGTTTTTTAA
>DDGG01000021.1 GCA_002337525.1 Alphaproteobacteria bacterium UBA1908
GACTGGCCTAAAAAGACCTAAATCTACATTCATTCAATGAGTTTTCCTAATCGTGAAATCCCGTTCATAAGAGCGGGGTTTTTTTAATGTGTTGTACTCCAGGGTACATATCTATTTACATCAAAGAGACCTTGCTCTTGGGGGAAGAGACTGGCAAACTATTTAATAAGAATTTTAAGTGTTGTCATCAAAATGAAATGACAGGGAGCATGACGTTGAAACATCATTTTTTAAAGTATATTTTTCTTTTTTTTATAAGTTTGGGAGCTTTTCCTCCGGGAAGTTATGCGATATCTGAAGCAACTCCTTCTTTTATTAAAACCCAACCCCACTGGTTTGAAGGTGTGCGTGAAAGTTTGAAAGTGCGTTTTGATAAGGACAGGCTTTATTTTAAAACAGATGCAGATCGCCAACTTCATGATTTTTATAAACGGCGCGATTTTCAGCCTGTCTGGCTGACACGCAGTGGTTGGGGAGCTGGTGTTGAGCCTGTGATTGAAACGCTTCGAAAGGCTTCATTAGAGGGGCTTGATCCCACTGACTATGAACCTGCTATTGTTGTTTTGAAGGCGGCTCAGAAGGAGACAGACTCTCTTTTGGAAGCTGAAGTTGCCTTCACAAAGGCTGTTTTGGATTACATTGATGATCTTGGGGGAGAGCGTATGAGCCCCCGAAAAATAGGAAAGTCTCTTTATATCAAGCCAGACCCTGTTGATGCTGCGGCAATATTATATACAGGAATGGCTCAAGATCAAACGGGGCACTGGCTTGCTTCCCTAACGGTTCATAAACCTCAGTATCAGGCTCTTAAAAAATTGCTTGTAACTTATCGGCAAAAAGCAGTTCAGGAAAAAAATCGCCCTACTTTACCAAAAGGGCCTCTTCTCAAAAAGGGTAAGAAATCTTCTCAGGTTCCAATCCTGCGACAGATCTTGAGGGCTCATGGTGACGTGTTACTTGACGGCACCTCTTCTGAATTTGATCAATCTTTGGAAGATGCTGTTAAACGTTTTCAGCAAAAAGTTACCCTGGACATGGATGGTATTGTGGGGCCTCAAACACGGCGAGCCCTTAATAAAACATCCAGGGATAAAGTCGACCAAATTATTGCAACGATGGAGCGTTGGCGCTGGCTTCCTGAAAAGTTGGAAGATCGTCATCTTATGGTGAACATTGCTGCCTTTGACTTAAAAGGGTATGAATATGGTAAAAAGGTCCTGGATATGCCTGTTATTATTGGGCGTCAGTATCGTAAAACACCAGTTTTTACTTCCAGTATTTATAGCATTCGCTTCAATCCCTCTTGGCATGTGCCGCGCAGTATTGCCGTTAAAGATAAGTTGAAGAAAATCCGAAAGGATCCTTCATATCTGACACGGGGAGGTTATGTCTTGATGGATACGAGTGGTCAACAGATTAGCCCCCATAGTGTGAATTGGTCTGAAATAACATCAGGGTCTTTTAATTATCGTTTACGTCAACGTCCCGGGGCAGGCAATGCCCTTGGTAAGATTCGGTTCTCGATTAGAAGTCCTTTTAACGTTTATCTTCACTCAACACCTGACAAACATCTTTTTGAGAAAAAAGTTCGCAGTTTTAGCTCTGGTTGTATTCGGGTGGCACGTCCGGCAGAGTTAGCCTTTTTTGTTTTTAATGAACCTTCTAAATGGACCCTAAAATCGATTTCTGCAGAGATGGAAGGTAATCGGACTCGTAATGTAAAGCTTGATCAACCAGTTCCTGTCTACATATCCTACTTTACAGTTTGGGTCGATGAAGAGGGGCAAGCCCATTTTATGGATGATATTTATGACCAGGATGCTGCAATACTAAAGGCGATTAAAGATCGCCATCATAGAGCGCGTTTATCATAAAGGAGAAAAATCTGTGGATCATCAGGACTTTTCCAGAGAGAAACTGGAAACTTTAAATCCTCTTTTGAAAAAGATGAGAGAAAGAAGTGAAAAAGCCAAAGAAGCGCTAAAAGATCATGAGGACCCAAAAAAGCTTAGGAAAGCTCAAGAGGATGTGCAAAAAGCTTATGATCTGCTTGTGCTGCCAAAAGAGGCGTTTCAATCAGCACACCCAAGCATCGCAGTTCGGTATCTTACCTCTCTTGAAAAACTTAAGGGAGATCGGGATTCATTTTGTGCCGCTGAAACGTGTCGGAAAGCCGCTTCTCCTCTAAAGCAGTTTCAGGGAAAAAGCAAAATGACGCTAGGCCTTTTAAAGGCCTTGTCAGCAGAAATTGATACAGACCTTTTCCACCAGCTCACAAATTATAATTTTTCTAAACCTGGGAAGTTATAGGATATAAAGACTTTGGTGCTTTGTGGTCTCTCAATTTGCGAGAACTATCAAGAAACCGAGATATTCTTCCTTGAAATTAAAAAATTGACCATCCCGTGATTTACCATTTTTATATTCCATTAGAAGTTGTAGTTTTCTATTGGCCCAAACAGGGTTCTCAACCTGTAATCCTGCGGCAACCGTTAAGGTGGGATGATACTTGACCTGTTGCCAGTGATGAAGATGTAAACCTGCTATAAGACGTGTTGAATCATCAAAAAAGGTGAAGGGGGTTTTATAATCAATACCATATTCAATAGTAAGAGGCTGAATGGAAGACGGGTCACGGTGAATCATGTACCCTATACCAAAATAAGGTCGCGTGTTTTTGAATTTATAAGCTGTTAGCCAACGTAAAGTTTCATAACTTAGATTTATTCTCTTGTTAATCAGGGATTGTTTATTGATTAAGAGTTCATCACCAATATGGGAGCTTAAATGAGACAGCTGTAAGAAATGTTGCCAGTGATGCCAAAGTTCAACAGAAAGACCAATACCGACAAAATAGTCAGAATTTATAAGAAGAGTTGGTGTATGAGAAATATTCATAAGCCCAAACAAACCGGCTTGAATTCCTAGCTCGAGTGTATAATTTTCTTTTCTATAAAGGTAAAGAGGAAGGTTCTCGCCAAAAGCAAAAGAAAAAATATTAGCACCATATTTTTTATTTCTGTGTACTTGGTATCCTACTCTAAACTTTGGCCACCTTGGGTCAGCAATTGGGGAAGTATATAACGCACTCTGGGGTAAATACTGTGACTTGGGTAACTCTTTTGTCGCGGTATTTTGGATTAAAGGTTTTACCTCCTGTTTCTGTCCTTGAAAACCATAGCTTATAAGAACGTTTTTGATGTGCTTGTTTTGCTGAATTCTCTTTTTTATTTGCTCCTCTTCATCAAAGGATAAAGCTTGTCCCGTAATTGTGATATAGAGAGTGTTTTTGATGACTTTAAGGTCAACATTTTGCGAGACAAGGGTGTCATCAAGAACACATTGAGCATACCCTTTTAAATAATCTTCTGTCTGGGGGAAGCCCACTGTAGGAAAAAAGCAAATCCAAACCAGTATAACAACACAGTAAAGCTTCTTCATATTTTGACCAATCTAATGAAAGTTAAAGCAGGGGCAGGACAGCCCCTTGTTATGTCAGAATCATAGATCACCCTTTTGTCGAAAATTCCGCCAAAACTTCTAGTCTACAGAAATTTCTCTGCTTCCAATGCTGCCATACAACCTTGTCCTGCTGCTGTGACAGCCTGGCGATAAACCTTGTCCTGAACATCCCCTGCTGCAAAGACACCATCAACACTTGTCCTGGTGTCTGAAGAACAAACAATGTACCCTTCAGGGTCGAGCTCCAGCTGGTTTTTAAAGATTTGTGTGGCGGGGTCGTGACCAATGGCAATGAAAAGACCGTCGATGTCCAGATGGGTTTCACTGCCATCAAGGGTATTTTTGAACCGAGCACCCGTTACAGCTTTTGGGTGGTCCTGACCTATAACCTCGTCAAGAACATGATTCCATAAAACAGTGATTTTTGGATGAGCTAAAAGACGGTCCTGTAACATTTTTTCTGCACGCAAGCTGTCCCGGCGGTGAACTAGAGTCACATGACTTGCGTGGTTTGTCAGATAAATTGCCTCTTCAACGGCTGTGTTCCCCCCTCCAATGACAGCAACAGGTTTATTTTTAAAGAAAAAACCATCACAGGTTGCACATCCAGAGACACCAAACCCTCGAAAAGCTGTTTCGCTTTCAAGGCCTAACCACCTTGCCTGGGCTCCTGTCGAGATAATGACTGTTTCTGCGATGAAAACGTCGCCAGACTGGGCTGTGCAAACAAAAGGGCGTTGAGAAAAGTCAACTTTTTCGATGTAGTCATACACAACTTTTGTGCCGACATTTTCTGTTTGTGCTCGCATTTGTTCCATGAGCCAGGGCCCTTGAATTACATCCGCAAACCCGGGATAGTTTTCAACGTCAGTTGTAATAGTCAACTGTCCCCCTGGTTGCATTCCTGTAACCAAAACAGGTTCCAGATTGGCTCTTGCGGCATAAATTGCTGCTGTATATCCTGCTGGGCCAGATCCAATAATAAGAACTTTTGTAAGATGTTCTGCCATTTGTTAAATTTCCTATACTTTTGTATTTTTCAAAGAACCATATCTGATTTTGAAGACCCTTACTTTAAAAGACTTTTCTAAAACCCAAACATATGGTCCAGGCTAAATCGACCTTTTTCATCAATAACGCCATGATATCCAAATAAACGACATGTTGTATCACGTATAATGACGTAATGACCTGGACCTGCTTCTTGAATATGTTGTGAGGAAAAAATATGGCTCACGCGCCAGAAACGGGATCCTCCACATGGAATTTCAAGCCGTTTTTTCTCGATTATCTGGCCATCACTGCTATAAAGGGAAAGGTCTGTTGAAGACGTTTTATGCCATGTTGTTGATGCAGGATAGATAAGGTGACAGATTGTGTCGGTCCCTTTAATTCCTGAGCTCAGGAAAAGACGTGTTGTCAAACCGGGTGGTCTGCCACGATAGGAAAAAGGCTGGTCTTTATAAGCCAACGCTGTATTAAACATATGAGCGCCAAAAATTGTTTCGGCCTGATGGTCTTTGTTTTCATAACGAAATAAACCATGTAGCCACCCATTAGCCTCATCACCCGCTTCAAAATCATAAACCATTTCCATATGACCATAGTGTGCATTGGTCATAACTGTTGATTTTTCCAAAACTTTATTCACGATTAATGCAGGGCAATCTTCACGTTTTAAAAGCCCAAATCGATGCTCTGCAATTTCTTGGCCTTCACTGTCATAAACAAGCAAAGCAATTGGCATGGTGATTTCATCTCGAGCCATAGGTGTTGGCAGTGCTTCACTTTGCCATTCTTGCCAGGGAAGAATAGGGGCAGGTAATATAAAGCCTTTACCAAAATAAGGAGATAAACTTTTTAAAAGAGGATCCGGCTTTAAATCTGTTCGTTCAACATTTGCATGGGCAATGCGTCGTTTATTCCCGCGAACAACCTCGTAACGAGGTCGAACGAAATGTTTGCCGGCAAAAACTTCAATCTGTTGCGGCCAGTGAAGAGTTGGTAATAGCGCACTTACATCAAGAGGATAGCTTCCAAAAGGAGGGATTTTTTCTTCCAGAAAAACGCGTTCTGAATCTCGACCCATTGGATTTAAGCCAACAGCTCCCGGGGGAATGGGACAGGGATGACTATTTTGAACCCATAAAATAATTTGTTCATCTTTACGGGGTGCTGGCAGGCCTGCATAGTAATCCGCGGGCCAGGCATTGGCGTCGTGGGTACAGGAAAGTGTTTCGCCGTCATCGCTATAGGTGTCCAGAGCGTATTTAACGACATCATGTCCCGCTGACCCAATAATATGTATAAAAAGCTGACCACAAAAATCTGGTAAGTTAAAGCGCTTTTTAACGTCCTGGCTATCAACAATAAAGGACCCCCCGGCTGTGTCGAGGTTTTCCTGCCATGTTGCCAGGACCTGTCCGTTTTCATCTAGCAAATTGAGCCAGGCCCGGGCGGGTTTGCCACTATAACTTGTCCAGTAATTGGCGGTAAAAAGACGTGTATGGAGACCCTTTTGGTCTCGAAAAAAAGCAAAATTTGTCGCAAAGTTTAAAGGAGATAGATAGTCCTTTGGAGAGGTCAGAAAGTCTTCGGGGATTCTAAGATCATCAAAAGAATAAACCTGACAAGTATCTGGTAGAAGATGGCCAATTTGAGAGAGGTGAGTCTCGGACATGAAATCGGCAATAAAAAGAGTTTCTGGATTATTGCTCTGGATTTCTGTGATAGGTTGTGCTTTAAGCTTGCCAAAAGATTTTTGGAAGTCCTCATATCTTTGAACATAATATCCATCTGACTTGACTCCCGTTAAATCATAAAGCTCTGAGAGAGGAAGAAGCCAGTCATAAGGATCATAAAAGAGAACAGCTTCTTTGTTTTGGAGATTTTCAAGAAGCGTCTTCATTTTTTCAGCTGCCAGAGGGTGCCCCAGAGCTTTGAAGAAGCTGCTTCCCCCCCTGGTGTTACTGAAGGTATTGATATTAAGCATTTTTATTCCTTATTCTGTCTCTCTATCGACTATCGGTTGAAGAGTGTTTTTTTAAGGCGTTGCCACCAGGAAAGAGGTTGAGGCGTTCGGCCTTCAATATAAGCCTGAATCAAATCCTGAACCTCATGATGGTCCCATATTGTTGCTCCACGAAGACGGCCGACAACACGTCCTTCTCTATCAAGAATAACAGTTGTTGGAAGACCTCTGATTTCAAGTAGCTTTGTCCCTTCTTCCGAATCGTCAAACAAGAGAGGCATAATTTGTGTTGTGGTTTCAGGAATAAGTTTTTGAGCAGTTTTCTTTGTGCGATCTTTATCTTTACTAATGGCCAAAACAACAAACTCTTCATTTGGAAAAGTTTCTGCCAAACTTTTTAGGGAAGGAAGTTCAGATACACAAGGTGGACACCACGATGCCCAAAAATTAATTAAGACAATTCGTCCCCTGAAATCACTAATACGATGTTTTTTTCCTTCAAAGTCAATCACACTGAAATCAATAGGATTTTCGGGTTTCAGGGTTTGATACCGTGTCAGTTGTGCAAGGCCCTCATTAGTGGCAAAACAAAGAAAACAAAACAGAAAGAGGAGTCGTTTTGCATAGGTCATAGAAGATCTCCAGTCATTATGGTAAGCACTACCTTTACATAATTTATCGTAAAAAGAACCTTATTTTTTGTCATAGTATGATAAATCAGCTATAAGTTTTTAAAACGACTTTAAAAGGAATTCAATGGGTCTGATGAGGAAAAAAGTAATTTACAGGATTTTGACTCTTTCGTGTGTTTGTTTTCTTGGGGCTTGCGGCAAGAAGGGCGGGCCTACTGTCCCTGAAAATCAGGAAGATTTTTATCCGGTGATTTATCCTCCTGTTGAAGCAGTTGATCAGGATAATTCTAATCAAACCGGATTATTTCCCCATAAGGAACAACAGGATATGAAATAAGCCATCAGGCTTTTTTGTGCGTGATTCGGTTTAGAAAACAGAAGAATTTTCACTTTAAAGTGGATTTTTTAAAAGACGGGCTAGACAGCCTGTTCTCTTTCGGGTAAATAGTGGTGTCATGGCTGGATAGCTCAGTTGGTAGAGCAGAGGACTGAAAATCCTCGTGTCGGGGGTTCAAATCCCTCTCCAGCCACCATTCACTTCTTTTGATTGTTTAAGTTTCTCTAGGAAAAAGTGTCTTTCATGTGACGGCGTAAGGTGAAAACCTCGAGATCACCAAGCCCAGATTCTTCTGGTCTTTTTATTTGATTTAAAAAGGGATTAAAACGCTTTTCAAACTTCAGGGTTGATGGGACGGTCGATTGTGACATATGCCTCAATTTTTTAAGGCGCTGCTCTTCTTTCTGTAGAGCCGTGTCTTCAGGAAATAAGTGTTTTGCGAAGGCAAGATTATCCAGAGTGTATTCATGCCCACAATAAATGCGTGTGCTGTCAGGGAGCTTCTGTATTTTCTGAAGAGATGTCCACATTTGTTTTGGGGTGCCTTCAAAAAGCCGTCCACAACCCAAAGAAAAAAGGGTGTCTCCTGTAAAGAGGGCTCTAGAATCCTGAAAATAATAGGCAATATGTCCCAGTGTGTGTCCGGGAACAAAAATGATCAAGGCTTCTGATTGGCCAATTTTAAAAACAGATTCGTCTTTAAGAGGCTTTTGAAGACCGGGCAAGCGATGTTGATCTTTTTCGAAACCAGCAACAGTAGCCCCTGTCTTTTGCGCTAAAAGAAGGTTCCCGCCGGTGTGATCATGGTGGTGATGGGTATTAAGAATATAGTTAAGAGACTTGTTATGATCTTTTAGAAAAGTCAGAACTCCTGTTGCTTCAGAAGGATCAATAATTGCCGTCACTCCTGTTGCCAGGTCCTCAAGGAAGTAGGCATAATTATCTGTGAGAAGAGGAATAGGGGTTATGTCAAGCATCGGAAAATCCTTTTGATTGTTCTTGATAAAAAGCCCGGGAAGTGAAAATTATCCAACACTTTTAATAAGATCAATAATAGTAGGTCCCAGAATCATGATCATCAGGCTGGGTAATGTAAACAGAACGACGGGAATTGCAAGAATCGCGGGTAATTTCTGTGCACGTTCTTCAATCGATAGAATTTTTTGTTCTCTAAATTCATGCGATAAAATTTTCAAGGTGTGCGAAACAGATGTTCCTTGTTCTTCTGATTGAATCAGGGTGGTGACAAGTCCACGAATCAAAGAGATATCAAGGCGATTTCCAAGATTACGAAAAGCTGTTTGACGGTCTGGTAAGATGCTTAATTCAATTGACGTAATCGCAAACTCTTTACAAAGCTCCGGGTTAGACGTGCTTAACTCCTGGGCGACTTGCTCAAAACTTCGATCAATGCTGAGTCCTGCATTGGTACAAATGACAAGAAGATCCAGTGCACTTGATAAATCACGGCGCATTCCCTGATACCGGAGTTTTATTTTGGTATTAATAATATAATCGAAAAAGATGAGACCTACCAAAACACCAGCGATAACAATACCCAGGTGGACTAGATCAGTTTGTTTTACCAGCGCCGGAAAAGTAAGCGTCGCAAAAAAGGCACCTGCCGTAAAGGCAATTGTTGAAATGATTTTAACTCCCAGGTAGAGGACTGTCGCGTTTAAAGAGCTCCAGCCGGCTTTTTCGAAAAGGAGCTTATAATGCGCCGTTTTTTCTTCCATAAAACGACTGGAGTAAGTTTTTAACAGGTTTTCGATTGCTTTTAGTTGTTCTTTAAATGCGTGTTTTTTCTTTTGTTTCTTTGCTTGCGATGCCTGTGAGGAGCGTGCTTTTCGTTTGGATCCTGTCGCCACTTCGCGTGCTTTTGACAGCATCTCGATTTTTGTTAGATAACGTGTTGAGAAAAAATACCCTCCAGCGATCAGGAGAAAAGTCATAAGGGCGAGATAAAAATCAGTTTGATTAAAAGTCATTTTATAACCTGAATTTTGTTAGTTGTTTCACAACAATAGCGGTTGCCGTAATCATCGCAATGACTGAGTATAAAAGTTTACGCCCCACTTCGTCATCAAGAAATGCCTGGATATACCCTGGTTTGAAATACATCATGGCAAGTGTTGCAATGAAGGGTAAGGATCCAACAATAAGGCCTGTTGCACGAGCTTCTGCTGAAAGAGCTTTGACTTTTAATCGAAGCTCTTCCCGTTTACGCAGAACAAAAGTAATATTCTCGATTAATTCCGACAAAGGCCCTCCTGTGCGTCGTTGAATAACAAGAGCAACAACAAAGAAATCAAAATCCGGGTGATCTACTTTCAATGCAATATTTTTAAGAGCTTCTTCATAGGGGACACCAAAAGTAATTTGTTCCGTAATTGTTAAAAACTCGCCTCCAACAGGGTCTGCAATTTCTTCGGCAATTGTTAGGAATGTTTTCTCAATTGTAAAACCGGCTTTTAATCCGCGCACAATAATATCAAGAGCAAGAGGGAAGTTATCCAAAAATTTTTGTTCATGTGTCGTGGCACGCTGAGATAGAATACCAAAAAAAATAAGAACTGATCCAATCATGCTAATGGTAAGTGCAAGGTAAGCACTCATTTTCAGAAAAACAATTAACAAAGCAGATAAAAGGAAGGCCATGAATAAAATGCCCAGAAAAATTTGCGCAGGACCCAGTTTCAGATTGGATTTGTAAAAGAGTGCTTTTAATTTATTACGGGAATTATCTGATCCGGAAAAATAACGTTTCATTCTTTTCTGGAGAAGGCTTTCTCGTTTATACTGGAGAAGTTTATTGCCTTTATTCGCCGTGATAGTTGTTTCCTGAGAAGCAATAGCCATAACACGTTGATGAAAGTCTGTTCTGCGCCTGAAATCCTGAGTTGATCTAAAGACAACATATCCGACAAAAAAAACAATTCCCCCTAGAATATGGGGTAAGTAAGTCTCGATAAAAACGTCCAAAACCTCACCTATTTTACTATTTCTTTATCATTAAGGATAACAGATTTTACGATTATAATACAAAAATCTGTTGTCGTTTTTAAAAAGAAAGTGGTCTCGGGTCTTTTGTAAAGGTTTTATATACATTCTGATCTGCTGAATCGACGGGTGTAGACTTGATTTCATAGGATTCACCGTGATGAGATTCAAGAATGGTGGCACGGATAAAAATCACAAGTTCGGTAACACTTCGGTCATTAGATTTCCCTTTAAAAAGGGCCCCCAAAAGAGGAAGGTCAGAAAGTTCAGGGACTCCTGTTTTATCATTATCTGAGCGCTCTTCCATCAGTCCTCCCATGATGGCTATTTCTCCCGAATTCATCGTAAGAACAGAATCAATTTCTCGTACTTGTACTTCAGGTACGAGCGAAGATTGTTCCTGTTGAGAAACAATTGCAACGGCCGGATCCTCTTTTTCATCGACAACACGGGAGATCGTTGGCCTTAAGGTCATTATTATCTCTCCTGTTTCCGGGTTAATGGAAGGTTGGACGACCATGACAAGACCAATGGGGACAGTTTGGATTTCACTGGAAACGTGCTCGCGCTGACGTGTGTTATTGTCAAGGCTGAATTCCCGATCATAATCAATTTGAAAGAAAACTTTGTTTGTTGCAACTTTTAAAATTGCGGGTTGATTATTCATAACAGTTAATCGTGGGCTTGATAGTGTACGAACCGTACCAAAATGCTGCATCAGGCTCAGGAGTCCTGAAAGATGGCGTCCTTTCCCGCCAATGCTGAAAACATTGCGTTGAGGAATGGCAGCAGGATTAAAAGGGCCAGGGGTTGTTATTTGCCCCAGAGGAGCCTGGACGGCAAAATCACCACGGAGTGAGCTCCAGTTGATACCACTTTTGAACTCATCTTTCAGGTGAACCTCTACAATTTTAGCCTCGATCAAAACTTGAGACGAAACGAGGGATTCCAAAAGATCAAGATATTTTTTGATACGTTTATGTTGAGCTGCAGTTGCTTTGACTGACAAAAGCCCTGCCTGAGCATGAATGGAGAAGGGGGCTCCTTCTGACCCTACAATTAAGGCCATATTTTTCTCAAGTTCATGCCAGAAATCAGTTTTTGTAGCCCCTGTTAGTAAGGTGTTGGATCCATTATCAAGGTGGCTTTCCTTACCATCAACGGCAGAGAAGACATCTGTTGCGATAGAGGTTCGATTAGTATTCTCTCGTGTCAGAGATAAAAATTGCAAGGGATATGTTTTGTGAAAAGGTGAGTCAGGTTCAATACGAATAAAGCTTCCTTCAACTGTATGGCGCAGGTTTGCAAGGATACATATTTGCTGGATAACCTCAAGGCAGGGTCTATTCTGGGCATAAAAAGAAAGGGTTCCTGTTACGTTGGGGCTCACTGCCATTGAAAGCCCCGTTTGTCGAGCAAGAACAAGTAAAATATCTTTCACAGGAACTTCATTTGTAAAAGAGAGAGTTACTTTTTTTGTCAGCAAAGGAGAAGACGTTTCCTGTACAGATTTTCTTTTTTTATGAAACTTCTTATGGGGAGGCGTATTGGGAAAAAGAGCTGTTTTATACTCTTTTTCTGACAATTGAAGGTGTGGATCATGCGTTTTATACAATTCTGCTGTTTCACATCCTGTCAAAAGAAAACCGGTGATGATCAAGATTCGTTGATAAATACCTCCCAAGGGACCCCTCTTACTGTTTGTTCATTTTCTGAAATTTACTACCGTTCTCTGTGTTTTTTAACCTTTCGTCAGAAAGATATAGAAACCTCTACACCTTCCTTATAGCGAGAAGGTAAGCTTAAGTAAAACTTATTGATTGATAAGCAAATTGACCATACGAGAAAAAAAATAGAAAAACCAGCTTCTTTCGTTTTGAAAGCAATATTTTTTAAGACAATCCGGAAAAAGCTGTTTGAAACCAGGAGTTAAAATACCAAGAAAAGGTCTCGACAAGCTGCTATGGCTTTGATACAAAACGTTAGAGATATTAGACGTTGACCATAACTTTTTGATTTCACGTTGGTAAGTCTTTGTTTCTACGTTTTTTTTGGTTTTTAAAATCTGTTAGTACTTTTGAGTCAAAAAATCTTGGGGCGCTTAGCTCAGTTGGTAGAGCAGCTGACTCTTAATCAGCGGGTCACAGGTTCGAGTCCTGTAGCGCCCACCAAGACTTTCAAAGGGTTTTCGAATTTTTTATCAAAATTAAAAATACTGTGGGGGAGCAAATGGGGAGCAAGATGAAAAAACTCCTTATCTAATTCTATTTTTCAAAAGTTTTGTTTCGTTTACTGAAGTTTCTAATAATAATCTGATATTGACCATTTTGCTCTTAAAGTAAAAAATAATTTTATGTCACTATTTTTGACACACTTTCTTAAAATTTTTATATTTGTCAATAATTTGAAAAAAGGCTAAAATTCTCAAAAAAATCTTAACAGGTTTATAAGAGGCTTAAATGTCATTTAATCAGCATCCTGGAGGTATATTAGGCCAAAAAGCTTTGGCCTAGAGATGCTTTCAGTTTTACCCGGATTTCAGCAAGGCACTTTTGCGCGTCTTATTTCTCGTTCCTTAAAAAAGCAAGTTTTAAGGTTAAGTCTCTTTTGTGGCCTGATGAGCGCTTTTATTTTAGCAAGTACTTTTGTACATTATCTTTATGATCAGAATAAAAATGATACTGTGCTCTCTGATCAAAGATCTTCAAAGAGTTCTTTCTATAGCAGAAGAACAGCTTTCTTTTCTTGTTCAAAGATTGGATGATGTCACAGAAGAACGTGAGATTTCTCGTGTTCTTAAAACTCTTCCCGATTTTCCTGATGGGCTCATATCAGATGTTTTTATTTTACGAGATACAGTAAAGTATACGAGTCGAGGGCAGACGATGCTGCTTGAACTGGATTCTTCTTATAAGAGAGAAGGCGTCTTTACCGATACTTTTGGCAACGTGTGTTTTGTTAAAGAGGGCACCAATGGCTTTTATGTTATCAGACTCTCACTCTCATCTTTGGCGTTAGCCTTGAACGTGCCTTCTGTTTCTTTTGCATCTACGGGTGCTAATTCTGGTCCAAAATCGATTCAAATCTCTCAAAACGGATGGCTAGAGCTTAAAGAAAACAAGGCACCTTTCCTTAGAATTTTTGCGGACAAGTATTTTTGGCTGATTGTATCCCTGCCTCTTGTATCCGTTTTTATTATGGGATCGTGCTTGGTACTTTATCTCTGGCTGTTTTTGGTGACCCACCGAAAACATCGACGACATATCAACACGATTGAGAATGAATTGAATATCTTGCGTGACGATAACCTTGCCTTAACGATAGACAATCAAAAAATGACAAAGATTTCTGCAGCATTGAAGCAAAAACAAAAAATACAAGCTGATTTATATCAGAAATATGTGCAAAGACGACAGAATCTTGCAGGAAAAATATCGGATATATCACGTTTTGTTTCGCGTTCTTTTATCGATAGTGGGGAAATACTGGAAAATCAGGAATTTTCAAAATTACTGATTGAAATCTCAAAATCCTCCAAAATTTTATCGGACGGTCTTTTTGAAATGAAAATAGAGCAGAAGGTTTCTTTGTCTGACTGTTTAAAACAGATCAAAAAGTATCTAACCTGGAGTCTTTTAAAAGCAGGTGTTTCCTTAATTTTCGATGAGGAGCAGGAATGTTTCTTGAAGAGTGATGAGCTTGGGATTAAGCTTTTGCTCATCAATATCCTGCTACGCCATATTGGTCGAGCCTATGAAGGGGCAATCGTAGTGTGTCGTGTTATTCAAACAAAAGAACACCTTGATATTATTATTTCCTGTGAAAAATCTCTTCAGACAGAAAGAATGCTGGGAACAGACAATCACTCTAATCCTCTAATCTTTTCTGATGAAGTTCTCCCTAAATTGGCTGATGTTCTTGAATTAGCATATACAAGCTCTGCTTTAAAGACAACAAAACTAACGTATCATCTGATTGAGTCTGTTGCTCAATTTGAAGGAGTCAATGTTGTTCAAATGTTCCGTTAAGCTTCCCCTCATTTTGTTGATATTCTTTGCTGCTGTGCCTGCGGCTGCGATACCTCAACTGTGGAATATACCTGTTGAATCTTCAAAGTTTATTGGGCGAGAAAAGTATCTGTTAAAAATCTCTCAACAACTCCCACAAAATCCTGTTGTGCTATCGGGTTTGTCGGGGATTGGTAAAACATCGTTAGCTTATCATTATGTTCGTTGCCATTATGCAGAATATGATATTGCCTGGAAATTTGATGCTGCAAAAGATTTAGACGATCAAGTCACTAAGCTTGCTCAAAAGCTTTGTGAGTTAGAAGATTTGGTGAAAACGCCCCGTTTTTCAGACCCCATTGCCTGCCTTTCTTTTGTCAAGAGTTGGCTTCGTCAAACAAAACGACGGTGGCTTTTAATTTTTGATGATGCTAAATCTTATGGAGATATTGTTGGTTATTTGCCAGAGATTCACGGGAATAAAGACAAGCATATCATCGTGACTTCTCTTTCAATCAGAGCGCGGGAGTTATCAATGAGACTCGAAAAATTTTCGGAAGAAGAGTCTTTGGCATTTTTAAAGTTTCATCTTGGAGATGCTTTTGAGAAAGAAGCTTGCTTGACTCTTGCGGAAATAGTTGATTTTCATCCCTTGGCTCTTAGGCAAGCTGTTTCATTTATTAAATTTACGCCAGGTTTTAGTATAAAAGACTATATTGAGTTATTTAAAAATAAGACTCAGGAGTTTTGGGAGATGGAACGGGCTGCTCTTGCGAATGATAATTTCAGGTCAAATCAGCCGGAGCTTTATACTTCTATCAAAATTTCTCTTGAGAAGTTAAAAAAAGAAAGGCCTGATTCTTACCGTCTTTTGACTTTCCTTGTTCAGGTCTATCATAAAAAAATTGAAGGAAAGTTGATTCGATCCTGGTTGGATCGTTTTACTCAAAAGAATCTTACGGCATTTGGATCTCTTTTGGATCGTGCTCTGGTTTTTAAAATTGAGGAATCAGATACTTCCAAAGGATATGCCATTCACAATTATGTGCGTGATGTTGTTTTGGATAATGTGACGGATGCAGAACTTTTAGAAGCACAGAATTCTAGTATAGATCTGTTTCATCACTTTTTGTCTGGTAATCCTGATATTGTTTTTGAATATTTTGAATCTCACCCTAACCATATCAATCATCTGGAAGCTCTTTGTGCTTTAAGAAAGGATATTAATTCGGATAAGGATCTGGATCTGGCTGTAAAGCTTTTATATTATTCTTACTATGTTCAGCGAAAGTATGATTTCTCTGAAGTGCTTGCCAGGAAAATTAGTACATCTCTTCAAAATAAAAGCTTTGGCAACAAATTAATCGTTGCCAGCTTTTATAGCATGAACAGCTATATGAAATACCTTTCTGACGGTTTGCCAGAGGCGATTGAGGAAGCTCTTAAGGCTTCTCGACTTCTTAAAACAATGGATTCTGAAGAAGTTCGCAAAGAGCTTATTATGCTGTTATCCAATAACCTTGGCTTTTATTACTATTGGCGGCTTTGTTGCAAAAAATTTAGGGAGTTACAGAATTATTGAGGAGGGTTGTTGATTATACCGTATAGATGTCGAATTGCTTATTGATAAGACGGATTTCTCCAAAGACTTTATTCTCCCACATCCATGCCTTGAATTGCCCTTTCCTAAACATGCACATGACTTCAAAACCTTTGATTGTCGCAAAGGCTGTTTTAAGGGACTTTAATCCCCAGAGTGGGTTTAATAAGACGTTTAAGTTTTGCGTGGTCTGCTTCGATTCGGTTATTAAGGTATTTCACAGATCTATGCTTCGTTTTTGAAGGGCACTTTCCTTCTTGTTTCATCTCAGATATGGCTGAAACATAAGAGGCAATTTTGTCTGTATTGATAGTTTGAGGGTGTGCCCAGGACTTTATGCTTTTCAACGCTTTTCCCGGGAATCGCTTAGCTGCTTTGGCATTACGCGTCCTGGAGAGATAAAAATCAATAGTACCTCCTCTTTTATCAATCGCCCGATAGAGAGAACATCACGGTCCTTTTACTTTCGCAGATGTCTCACCAATCTGCCAGCTATAACCGAGGGTAGGTTATACCATCGCAATTGTTTATATCTCAGGAAGCAAACACTGAATCCAGCAGAAAAGAGTTGTGTGCTCAACTTCAACACCCCTTTCAAGCATCATTTCTTCAAGACCTCGGTAGCTGATGCCATACTTACAATACCATCGCACATATCCCGGGATAATACCTCCTTGATAATGACGTCCTTTGAAATCACTCAACACTTTACTTCAACACAAAATACTAAACTCAACCATAAACTTTTTACAACAGGGCCGTTTGTGCTGAGTTTAAAAACTTTTCTTTAGCGCGGTGGCTTTTTTCTCCTGCCTGAAACCGAAGATTGGCAATATGATCCTCAGAAGTTTCAACACGGTTCCATAAAGTAGAGCGATCTTTTTCCCAGGCAGGGGAGCCTTCTGGCGCCAGAAGGCTACTTGCGACAACGTCATCTTTATAGGACCATAAGTATTACCGGTGCAGTTGTATGTGCCACGGCTTGTAAAAATATAGGCATTGAAACTGACCGAAGATCGACCTTCAGAGTACGAAATAAATCCAAGATTGAGTGAGTAAATCGCCATGACATAGCTGAATTTTAGTGGTGTCAATCAAAAAAGGAAGGTATCAACCCTGAGACGTTGTTGCTCGTGCAAAACAATTTAAGGCAGATTTGTGCTCTTGTTTCGTATGCCTGTACAACTGCCAGGGCCTCAATAGCGTTGTTTGAGAATTAAAAGATTTTAGCGATACGCGTCTCACGACTTATCTATAGCGCCCGTTGCCATCAAGCACAACGATTTTTAAATCGTGTATAAGTGCACCTCCTGTAACGGAAGATAGCGGATGTTTTAATGAAGGGGGTTAAAGTGGCTATAATATGGGACCTCAAAGTCTTTTCATGAGTTGAGATTTTTTGTTTTAATAGACTAAAAATTGGATGGAATCCTCCTAAAACGCATGATAAAAAATAAAGTATTCAAAATAGTTTTTATTCAAGGAGCTTATAGTGCCAGTTTGTTTTAGATATTTTTTTAGAGTATCATTTATTCTGTTGTCTCTAGTATGTGTCTATTTGAGTCTGGATGCTTATCCATTATGTTTCGATAATTCTTTATCTGTTCGTTATAAGCTTGCAAATGGATTAGAGAATCTGAAATATTGTCTCTATCATTGTGGACCATATGTGTTTTGTTTTGCGTCTTTTATTGGTATGCGAAGAGCACTTTCAAAAAATGATAATACTAAAGTATTAGAAGGGCTTCTTGCTCTTTTTCTTGCAATTGAATTTTGGAAAGACGTTATGTTTACTTTGTTCTGAAATTTTTTATTCGAATCCTGAGAAATAAAAAAGAGTTTAAGCCCTTTCTTACTACTAATTTAGACTTTAATTATTTGCCTAAATGTCGTAGAAGGATTACGCATAGTGTAACCTTTACTTACAAATCTACCCTTTATAGAGGATTTGTAAGCAACTCTGAGATTGTTTTTATTCATCTATTATTCTTGAACCCTTGAAATACGCTTTAGAAAGTCTCGAAGCTTCACAAGAAATATCTTTATAGATTGCCGCTTTTGGGTCAAGAAAGCTATAGAATCCTTCAATAAACCTTCTAATATCTGTGTTAACATATTCAGAGAGAAACCTGTTACTTTTTTCTCAGCTGAGTTGTGAGCGGCCAGCTTATTTCTAAAGTCTATAATTTTTTTAAATCTATGGTTTCCTTTAATTTGATTATACTTATTTAATATTTTTTCGTATTGACAATTATGCTCTTCAGAAGATTTTATGCTTTCAAGAAGATGATGCAAGGAAATTGACTTTTCATTCTTATCGAATAATTTAGAAATTTCTGCGTCATTCTAAGAGGCGTCAAATATCCTCAAGCCTGCTATCCAAACTGCGCAAAAGTCAGTAGCATCTCAATCGTTACACTCTCAAGTTGAACCGTGAGAAAAATATCATGAAAAAGCAAGAGTGGAATAACCGGACGTTTCGAACGCGTACACTAATCCAGGTGGGGGATGCCTTGTCCAAAATCAGGCCTTTTAGATCTTTTGAACATAGCTCCTGGAGAGGATCTACAAGATTGCGAAAATCTTTATAAAGCCTCCCAGGTTCTGGGTTTTCTTATCGAAAGTCTTGATCAAGTAAAGAATCCATCAGAGGAGTGGAAGTGCATTGGTGAAAGGCATTTGCGATATGAAATAAAGTAAATGCTGCGACATGACAGTTATTTTGCCCTTGTCGATATTTAGCTTTGTTAATATTTATTCTTTTGGGTCCATCAATTTGCTAATAATAAGATATATAGAAGTTGTTTTCGCTGCTTGATTTTATATGAGTTTTTTTGATATTTTAACTCGTACGGTCTCCTTTTTTAAAACCTTGTAGTTAAATTTATAACTTACTTCTTAAGAAAGGGAGGTATCCCACAGTCCGAATAGGAGAGTACCCCATTAGGTTAAATTGAACTAGTACTCTTTGCGCAGAAGCAGATAAACTACCTGTGTTTTTAAGCTCTTCTTTTATAAATTCCTGACGAGCCATAAGGACTGCATTTCCGAGAGATTCTCCACGTAAGACGTATAATAAAAACATTCGTACAATGGTATCAGGTTTTACGAGATCATTGACGCAAGCAGTTGTTGAGCTTCCAAAATATCCATAAGCAGAATTTCCAAGATAAATATTACATATGCTCATATGATCTTTAATGTCTTGATCATGTTTTTTAA
>DDGG01000029.1 GCA_002337525.1 Alphaproteobacteria bacterium UBA1908
TTAGAATCTATTCTGTTGTTCCAACTAAAATATACATTTCAAACTTGTCTCCTATATCAGACATTCCCAAGCATCTAAGACGCTTATATAAGTAGTCAAGATTATCATATTCTTCTGCTCTATCTGTCTGCAAGATTAGAGAGGCTATTTCAATAGCTTTTTTTCTTTGCTTTTTAGAAACTAAGAGTTCTGCGAGTTCGATATAATCGCTTGCTCGAGAACATTGCACCAGAACAGCATCAACCATTGATAAAACCAAGTCCAAACTTTCTTCATCACTTTGTAGAAGTCTTAAAATCTTAAGACTTTGGTCTGGTTCACAGTTATAAGTTATACTGTTAGCAAGTACGTGTTCGGCAAGCATCTTATAATGTGGCTGTGCTCTATGTTCTCTATATAACTTTATGGCATATGCTATTTGGTCATCTTCATCGAGGCTAAAGTCTAATAAGGAGAAAGAATAGCTACCTCCATGTTCTACAACAACAAGACTCAGGAGCTGAGGTAAAATTCTTTTAATTGCAGGATAAGCGCGTTCGTCTCTTAAAACAGACGTATTTTCATAATTACAAAATTTGCCGGAAGGATTGGTGTCAGCTGAAAGCCAGTTAAAGGAACCAATTGTAATACAATCACTATCAATAATCAGATTCTTTGCGTGAAGACGAGAAACAATTTTCAAATCTACACCTAATGCAGCTAATAGTTGTCTTCCTTTAGCTGCATATGATTTATTTGAGTCAAATTTGGAATCCGTAAAAACACTGACTTCTACGCCGCGTTCTATAGCTCTTTTAATAGGACCTCCCAAGCCGGAATAACCGTTAAAATGGCTATCTGTCAGTCTCCATTCAGTAATAAAAGGAGATACAATAATGACTCTTTCCGTTGCTTTGTTAAGTGCAGTTCTTATAAAACCGGCATGTTCTTCAGGTGCGGTCAGGAATGAACAGAGGTCATCTGAAGCTGATAAACTTCCCAAGTAAATAAAGTATGTAATAATAGTGTATAGTAATTTTTTAAAGCTCATAATTTTGCTCCCTTATCTAAAAGAGACTAGGAATATATTTTCTGTTTGTCAATTTTGTTGACACCAGGAATCATCGTCCTTTAGGGTCTTCTCGTTGACTTATAAAAAAATCCTGAGTCCAGGGAGGTGTTGATGTCTTTTTCTTGCCGGTATTTATTGATAGCTATGGTGTTTCTTATTTCTTGTTTTTTGAATGAGAAAACGGTTTGGTCGTGCCCTTTTTCCTCAGAAGAATTAGCAGCGCAAAGAACCTCAACAAAGGTGGGGTCATCAGATGCTGGTATGAGCTCTCTTGTTGCCAGATTTGGAGATTGTCGTCTTGAAACACTATCTCCTGTTGGCAGGTGGACGCACCATCCTCATAAGGGGGAAACGCTTTTTATTACGGATGAAGCCAGAATTGTTACAATGAAGGCAGACAAAATGTGTCGATCTTACCCCCTTGTTGACCAGGATTTGAACAATTTTTTTTCTTCTCTCAATCATAACTTATACTTCAATGGGTATGGGGGAAGATCTAATCACCTTTTTGTTTCCCTTAGAGTTGCTTTCGGGCAAAAGAGGGTTTCTTTAAACTGGAGAAAGTTTTTTCTCTGTTACGATAAAGGGCAAAATAAATATACTTTTCAGGAATTGTTTGAATCGGGAGAGAGTCTTGATCGGGAGTTCTCAGGATTAGGAGAAAATCTCTATTGTGTGAATTTTCGCAATGGCGTGAGTCGTGCAAATGAAGAAATTACCTTTCGAGGTAAAAAGATCAAATTTATGTTTCAGGGGCCCGGAGATTTTGCAGGAGAAAATGCAACTCATAGTGAGCCGCGGGCCATACACTTTCTTTTAAATCACCTGGAGCTGATAAAAGTTGCACTGACTGTTCCGGACCGTCACCAAATCAAATTTATTCAGATAGGTCTTCATTCATTTTTGGATTTTTGTCGAGAGTGTAATGGCCTGGTTGCACAATTTCAGAAAGAGATTAGAGGAAATATTTGCAGAAGTTTGGGTGACGGGCATCCTTTAAAGGGGCGTTTGCAAGAAAAACCGTCTCATGTTTTGTTATTGGTAAGTGGACAAAATAATCGCTTATATAACGGAAAAGAGTACTATTTTTATGATGAGAATCGTAAACGCGAGGCTGCCCACCAACGTGCGGGATATTTCCTGAAAGGTTATAGGCCTTTTGGGGATGTTTTGCCATGGGACAAGAAAACCTTTGATAAAAACCGACTTATTATAAGTGTCAGAGAACCTGTAATAGATCCTGCTGATCAGGATGAGTCACCTTCAAATGTAACTTGCTTTGTCCCTCTCAAAACTTCGTCTCTTTATTGGGGAATGGCAGCAAGAGAGCTTTATGAGGAGACGGAATTTTTTATAAAAGCGCTTAATCCGAATCTTGTCATGGCTGATTTGTCAGATGCCCGATTAGGTATTAGTGAGTATGATGATTACGGTGATTCCTGTTCGGCTTCGTCAGGGAAAGAGTTTCAAAGTATTCTTAAAGCTTTAAAGGTTTGTACGAGTCTTCAGCATTTGGATCTTTCCGGAAATTGGCTTTCAGAAAGAACGCTTATAGAAAGGGGACAAAACCTGTTATGTCAAACATTTTCCTCTTTCCAAAGTCTTACATTTTTATCCCTTGAGCATTCTCTTACACACGGTGTTCTTTCTGGAGGTTTTTTGACGCGCGTAGGGGCGGCAATCGGAACTCTTTCAGGGCTTCAAAATCTTAATCTTTCTAGAAACGGTTTCAACGCAGACACTTTTAGGTGTCTGCATGGAGGCTTGTGTCACCTAAATCATCTTCGTTTTATGGATCTATCCGGTAATCGTCTTGCATACGGATATGATTTTGATGAGGATTATAAAGGAAGCGTGGAAGCAGATACGATTGAAGCCCTTTCGTGGATTGTTAACTACGCTGAGGGGGCACCCACAATAATGGAAATTGATTTATACCATAATGATTTTGATGCCATAGATTTTTCCTGGCAAGAAGTTTCTGACGAGGCAGGATTAAGCGATAAAAACATTCTCAGAAAGATAGCGATTGAGGATGATATTTCTCCAGGTGATTTTTTATCTGATTCAGGCTCAGAGTCAGACCCTGATGAATGAGATAAAGTCTGAAATCTCTCGACAAGTTCAATAGAGTCACAGAATTCTGATTTTGAGTTTCTTGTAATTTGCGAAGGGGGCTTCAGAAGACTTTTTTCCCAATCCAGGGAATTCAATCAGATAGAGGTAGAGGTAGAGAGTTTTTTGCTGAATAGGTACAGCTAAAAGTGATGGAATATTGTAAAGTTTCGCTCTGTAAAAGCTGCTCTACCTTATCTGAATGGCAAAGTTGAGCGTTCACAAAAAACTGGCTTTGAAGAATTCTCCCCTACAGCTGAAGTGAATGACTTTGAACTCCTCAGAGGAAAGCTTTCTGAGTGGCAATTTTTATATAATTGGATAAGGTCGTGTGGTGCTTTAAAAGAAAGAACATCCTCTTAAGTTGATAGTGGATTAGCGGATAAAATGCCTTATCAAGAAGATGTAGAACTTGAATATGATAAAATTAAAAAGTACAGACAGTACCCTGTATATGCTCAGAAGTTAGCAACTCGATAATTGAAACCATGTCTATGAATCACACAAATGATTATGATTACTAGTTAGAATCGCAATTTCCGTTTTAGCTCATCAAGAGCTAGTTGATGTTTCTTCGAGTTCATTTTTTGGATGTTGTACTGCTTCCATTTGATGGCAGGCATGTTCTGGATATGGTCCATATCAAAGTAATCCCAGTTTGGGTTTCCTTCCTTGAAGGAAATGAGAAATTTTCGGTCGTTTTCATTGAAGTTGCAATTTGTTGACTCAATGAGCATTTCACGGGATTCTTCGAGAGATTGATATGTAATAGGCTCATAGATCATGCCTTGGAATTCATTTTCATAGGCTCGGGTCTGATCCAATCTATTCGGTTCAATAAGTTCAGAGATTGGCCTACTCCCACTTATGAGGTAAATGATAAAAGCTTTTTTCAGTTTATCTGTGAATTTATGACTTGAAAGATCAGGGAGTAGGGGCTACAAAGATTTCTAAAGAAATGAAGATAGGAAGATCAACCGTCTATAAGCTTTTGAAGCAGAGAAACTCATAAATCATATAAAAACTTCTTGAAATCTCGCCTCGAACCGTTGAAACTTACATTCACAGTATACAACAAAAGCTTTCATCAAGATTGGGATATAATTATTATAGGCGATCTGAAATGATACAACTACTGTATCAATCCATAGATAAAGAGTCATTATCATATATATTGCAAGAAATTATTGAAGAATCAAAACAGTCCCAAAAAGTTTATTAAATATAATATTGCATGTTGATAAGATAATCGGCGTTGTTGCAAAAAATTTTGAAATTGTTTTAACATTTTAATTTTCAGGCTATTTTCGAAGGTTTAAAGCATTGAGTGATTTTAAATGGCGTCATTATCAGGGTGATATAATCCTGGGATGTGTAAGGTGGTATTGTAAGTATGGCATCATTTACCGAGATCTTGAAGAAATGATGCTCGAAAAATTAACGGTTTATAAGCTTTTGAAGCAGAGAGATAAAAATCTATAGATTTTTTCTGAGTGTTCTAAAAATGATTGTTAGGTGGGATCTTCTCAAGAACGAGCCAATAACGTGTATGACGTCGTTCTCCTGTTTTTGTTAAAGCGCCTTTCTCAACCAGGTTTGACAAATCGCGTGTTGCTGTAGGGCGTGTAGCTCCTGTAATTTTAATATAGTTCTCAGCACTCATTCCCCCTTTAAAACCTTCAGGCCCTTCCTTGAACATTCGGGAAAGAGCCTTTTCCTGTCGCTCATTAAGATGTCCTTTTAATCGATCAAAAAGACGCGTTTTTGCGATTAAAAAGTCAATGAGAGTGATAGAATAATTTTGAGCTTTAAGGAGG
>DDGG01000032.1 GCA_002337525.1 Alphaproteobacteria bacterium UBA1908
AAAATAATATTTGTTTCCTTCAAGCTTTCTATATCAGTCGACAGAAGCGTAGGAATACTTAGAAGGTAAAAAACATAGAATAAAAGAAATTTCTTGTGAAACTTTAACAAAAGAGCCCTCTTAAGTTGCTTTGCTATTTTTAGTATGATCTACTAGGTTAGGTGATTATCCTTATAAATTTGATTCAGAGTCAAGAATTTTAATGTTATATAAGAGAGACTCAACAGGAGTATATTTATAATTTTATGAAATAGATTTGCTATCAAATTCTTGAGCGTCACCATTTTAACAAGACATAATAACTCTAAATATGAATAACATTGTCATAGAAGGATACTTTTAGATGTTTTTACCTGATTTGGTACCAACGCCCTGGGAGAGTTCTTTTCCAGAAGGAAAAAAACATTTTTGCAGAATGTTCTCTCCGAAAGTTGATCAGTACATAGAAGGTTACTTAAAAGAAGAGCATAATGTTTTAAAGGATTTTTTTGTTGATAATCCTCAAACAAAAAATATGAGTTTTTGTGCTATAGGAAGTGCCAAATTGCTTCATATAAAACTTGTTGAGCATTATGCAAAAAACTATACGGCCATTGATCCTCTTTTGTCTTTATTCATGCCGCCCTCTGCCTATAAAGATCTAGCAAAATCAAACATGATTTATATAAATCAGTCTTTTGAAAAGGTGCAAAAAAAGTCTCTTCTTGAAGGGAAGTGTATTTATGCTTTTTTATTTAATGTCATCCAGTATGTCAAAGATCCTCTAAAGGCTATTAACAGGCTTGTTGAAGAAGGCGATATAATTTTTATATCGACGTGGAATGAAACACCATTATCTCATGCCCTCAAAAAAAACTACTATAAATATGTGTTTTCTTGTGGCGAGTCAGTACCTTCTTTTAAAAACAATTTTTCCCTTCAGTATGATAAAGTCAAGAATTACAAGGAACACAAGCTTTTTTCGAATAAGATTACCAAGTGCCAGATTATCTATACTTAGGGAGTTTTAATGAGCTATCTTTTACACGATGTTTTTACAAAGTCTGTAAAGCTTTTTCCAGAGAATATAGCGATTGCTTCGGAACAAAAGGAAGAGATAACTTATTCTCGGTTGAATGCTCTTTCTAATCAGTTTGCTCATTTATTTCAAAAATGTAAGAAGAATATTCAGGAAACCCCGTATATAGGTATTCTGTCTTCTGTTCACAATCTTAGTATTGCCTCTGTTCTGGGAGCTTTAAAAATTGGATGCGCTTATGTCCCGTTGGACGAATTTTCACCGGTTGAAAGACTTCGTTATATTATTGAGAATACGAAACTGGACTTGATTGTTGTTGACGGCGTTCTTTACGAAAATTTTAGAGAACTCTTCCAGCATCCACATATTAAGTTTGTTATTGTGTTGAACCAAGTTGACCGCAGTGTTTGTGATAAGACCATTTTGTACGATACTGTGTTGGAACAAAAACAAACAGAGATTTCTTACAAAGCCCAGGTATCGGATAATCTTGCCTATATCCTTCATAGTTCTGGGTCTACGGGCGTCCCAAAAGGCATTATGTTGACGCACCGCAATGCACGGACATTTGTTGATTGGATGCATAAGGAGTTTGTGGTCAGCGCGCATGACATTATTATGTCCAGGGCGCCTTTTAAGTTTGATCTTTCCATTTTTGATATTTTCAATACTTTTAAAGCCGGCGCCAAGCTTGTTTGTTTTGACTGGACGGTTCGAAGGAAAGAGCCTCATAAAGACTATGTTGATTTAATGAAGGAAAAAAAAGCAACGATACTTTATACAACGCCTTCAACATTTATTTCTCTTATGAATCGGGGAGGATTAAAAGAAGCAAAAGTAGGTTTGAGGACAATTATGTATGCAGGTGAACCCTTTCCTGTTCCCCAACTACGTAAATTAAAACAGTGTCTGCCCTCAACAAGAATTGCTAATATCTATGGTCCTTCGGAAACAAATATTATTACTTATTACTGGATTGACCGGCTTCCTGATGATGATACTTCTATTCCTCTTGGCGTTGAAGTAGATGATACGGAAATTGTTGTTGTCAAAGAAGATGGAAAGACGCTGTGTGGTTATAACGAGGTTGGTGAGCTCTGGTGTCGAGGAGGAACTGTGACACTAGGCTATCTTGGCCTCGAAGAAAAAACGAAAGAATGTTTGGTGCAAAGTCCTTTCCACCAATATCCGGCCTACTTTTGGCGAACAGGTGATTTCGGCTATCGTGATAGAGAAGGCCGTCTTCACTACAGGGGGCGAAGAGATCATATGGTGAAAGTTAAGGGATACCGAATTGAAATAGGGGAAGTTGAGTCTGCCCTTTCTCAACATAATTTTTTGGATGAGTTTGTTATTGTGGCTGTTCCTGATGAGAAATATTCAAACAGGCTGTATTGTCACTATACGACTCTTAAAGAAAACATTGACGCAAAAGAACTTGAGGGATTTTTGAAGAAGAAGCTACCATCCTATATGGTGCCTTACAAATTTATAAAGCATCAGACACTTCCCAAAACGTCTTCAGGGAAAGTTGATAGAGTGTTGTTGGCACAGGAGGCACTGTAGAAATGTGCTTGGCAATACCAGCAGGAACTGATATTCATCGTGTTATTCGTGCTTATAATTTATCATTGTTCCTTATGTATTATGATGAGGTTATCGACAAACCAACTTATCAGCTTACTTTTTTTCAACAAGCTGATAGACCCTATTACAATGCAGTTCATGCTTTGTCTGATAAGAGTGAGATGACAATATTGGAGATTGAAAATTTCTTCCAGGCACGAAATATTTCTCCTTCCTTTTATCTCGATCCTCAAAGTCCTCGGGCTCTTCAGAAAATTCTCATGGAAAGAGGGTATCAGCTTTTAAAGTCCGAAGAAGAAAGTTGGTACCATTATGACTTATTATTCCAGGGTAATAAATTAGAGGAGAAGAAGTACCTTAAGAGGCCAGAAAGTAATGTTAGGATTGTAGAAGTTGACCTTATAAATGAAGATGAAATTACAGATTTTGTACATGTTGATCAGCTTTGCAACGAACTTCCCGATTCAGTAACTGAATGTTTGACTTATAATATAAAAAACAAAGTGCTTTCGGCAGTTCAAAACCATTATTTTATTGCCTATGTTGACGAGAAACCTGTTGCAACAAGCGCTCTTGGCATTGTTGGAGATAGGGCATTTCTTTCCGAAGGGGCAACTCTTCCGGAGTTTAGGCGACAGGGATTATATAGTTCCCTTATTAAAAAGTGCCTTTTATTTGCAAAAGAAAGAAAATGTAGAGAGGCTTTTATTAATTGTGATTTTGAAGCAAATTCTAATAAAACAGCAAAAGAAATGAATTTTATTTTTTTGTTCAAAAGAGATTTTTACAGGGCTTAAAGATTTTTTATAATTGAAGGAGGGAAACCAGTGACGAATGTTTCTGATTTATTTGTTGATGACAACTTAAGTGACCGCAGGAAAACGATTGCTGATATCTGTGCGGAAAGTCCCATGTTTGACTTTGTTGCCAGAAAAGTGAACAAGCGTTATTTGGAAGACCTTCAAGGGCACTGGCTCGCAGACTTTGCGACTCAATCTTATCTGGGATTTGATTTTGACCCTGATGTGGTTCAGGCAGCAATTGAGGGAACAAAAAAATATGGAGTAGTTGTTGCGTGGTGTCGGCTTGTCGCTACGGTGAATCCTTTTCAGGAGGTTGAGAAAGAAATTGCTGCTCTTGTAGGAACAGAAGCATGCAGTATTTTTGCGTCAACAACCCTTTTGAACCACGGTGTTATACCTGCCCTGGCAGGTAAAGACGGTGTCATCTTTTTAGAAAAAGCGGCCCATGCCACTATGTACGAAGGGGCTAAAATAGCTCGTGATAGCGGGGCAACCCTGGTTAATTTTCAGCAAAATGATCTGGATTCTCTGGAGGTCCTTTTAAAAAAACACAATTCTGCCAGGAAAAAACTTATCCTGACGGATGGCGTTTTTAGTATGACAGGAGATTATGCCGACTTGCCGTCTCTTGACCGTCTTGCCAAAAAATATAATGCTCTTGTTTTTGTGGATGATGCCCATGGCTTTGGTGTTGTCGGAGAAAATCCGAGTCCGGACAATCCCTATGGACACAGGGGGAACGGGCTTATCAATTATTACGGCCTTGATTATGACAACATGGTCTATGTGGGCTGTTTTTCAAAAGCCTATGGGTCTTATGGGTCCTTTATTTGTTGTTCGCAAAAACTCAGAGATTTTCTTCTTTCCCAGGCAACACCGCATGATTTGGGCGGAGCGGGGCCGGCTTCGGCAATGTCGGCAACAATGGCAGGGTTGAAAATTAACAAGGAGCGCGGGGAATCTCTTCGTCAAAGAATCAATACGCTGACTCAACGGGCTATCAAGGGCTTGAAAGATTTGGGGTATAAGGTGGAAAATCATACCGGATTTCCGATTATCTCTGTTTGGCTTGGAAAGTCTGAGCACATTATTGAAATTTCTAAAATCCTGTATCAAAATCATATTCTTTTAACTCTTTCGCCATATCCCATGGTTAAGAAGGGGGATGAAGCTCTTAGGATCACGGTGACGGCAAGCAATACGGAAGCAGAAATTGATCAGCTTATTGAAGCCTTTTCTGAATTAAAAGAATTTTTAAACAAGAGAGGATACGATTTCAAGGTATCTGAAAATATTTTCCTGAAAGACATGTCTGCTTAAAATAAAAAGACCCAAGGGTCTTGATCTTTCATGATGAGAGCGCTACCGTTTTTTAGGTTACTTGACTTTTCGTCATTTTAAAAAAATAAAAACCAATGTAATGGCCCTTTTGGGACTCTTTATTGGGTGTGGGGAGTATTATCATGAAGCCGGTGTTCGTTAGGTGTTTTCTGCTTTGTTGTTTTTTAATTTCTGGTGAAGCCAGTGCTTCTTGGTTTGATAACCTTTCCGGAGAGCTCGTTGAAAGACGTGTACAGCAACTCATATCCTGTTAGACTTCATATGTTTCGACGTTATTACAGTACCGGTGGAGAAGGGGGTTCTCCTAAAGGTAAAGAACCTCATAAACCAACTTGTAGAACTGTTTTTTGTGATTGGGCAAAAGGCCGTTTGATCGATTTTAGTTCTAATCTTTCTTCTTTTCATTCCAAACATTGCTTAGAAAATTGGTATTCTCTAAAAAGCAAAGCTCTTCAAGCAAAACAAAATATAATGGAAGGTAGGAAAAAGTACCCTCCGTCATTTTTGGTTCATTTATTAACAAAAACAAGGTATGAATTTACAGTCAAAGATTCTCCAAGAGTTACAAAAATTATTTCGAGCCCCAGATCATTTATGTTGGTTTTAGGAGGTGCTTTTATTACGTATGCGGGCAGTAACTATATCAGATTACAAAATCATTTAGCACATATTGAAGAAGAATTTCAGGAGATTCAGGATGAAAATAGGGAAGTACTCTCGGATGTGTCTCGAGGCATTTTCAGTATACCGGACTATTATACAGATCCGCGTTATTCTGATGAAGCTCTGAGTCAATATTGCTCCAAAATCACTCAGAGATGCCAAGCTACAGAAAATTTGGGTCTTGCTTTAGACCGCGCTATTCCTGAGGAAAAACCACTCTTTGGGACGATCCCTTGTTATATAAGGCGTATGGTGAATTGGTTTTTGGAATCTGATAGAGCAGCTATTCAAAAACCAATCGATCAAGAACTTTTTTATTTAAGAAGTTTTTATTTATTGAGTTCTATCCTGCGTGAACTTCCGCATTCTGGACCAGATAGTAAGTATATAGCGGATTCTGTGGATAAATTGCTAACTTTTGAAGATCGTTATATAAGTTCTTTTAAAGGAGAAAAACCTGAGGATAAAGAAAAAGAAGAAGATGGTGAACATGAAAATGTTTCTGCTCAAGATGATGCTAAAGACCTTATTTTAGGAACAGCAAATGTCTTAGGTTTTATTGAAGCTAGAAAATGTGTTAAGAATCCGCAGGTTTGTAGCGAAGCTGTTAGGTTTTTTGAAATTGCTGCTGAGCGTGCATCGAGAGAGCGTGTAAAATCCTATTTTCAGTTCAATAAAGGTTTTCTTAAGTATAGCTATATGAGCGAATTAAAGGAAGGAGAAACAGCCCTACAAAATTCTTATAAAGCCTCTCCTGAAAATGTTTCAAGTGTTGTGACAAATTTGGTGTACTGTCAGTACCTTCAAGAACGTTTGAGAGAGGATCAGTTTTATCAGGATTCTATGAGGTTTCAGGATGGTCAATCATCTGGTTCTACCCAGAAGTCAAAGAGAACTGAACCGCTAGAACAAATCTTTCCAGAACTTATAGCACCCTTAAAGGCTGTTATTCTTGATTCGCCAAATGATTATTTGGCAAGGCAAATATATGCCGTTCTTCTTATACAGCAAGCCGTTTGGTCCGCAAATAAGCAGGTAACAGACTTTGGTGATAGTCCTCAGAGCATGATATGGAAAGCTAAAGCTGAGCTTGATTTTATAGAAGACAAAAGAGAAAAGGGGGAACTTAAAGGGTTTGTAGCAGATCAATATTATTATTTTCCTAAAGCACAAATAGAGGCTGCTTCAGGAGATTATACTTCTGCCCTTGAGAGTCTAAGGTATGCTAAATTTCTGATTCAAAAAGATAATTTAGAGAATCAAATTCAAGAGGATAATTTAGAGGAAAAAATCATTAGGGGGGCAATTCAAGAAATTGAAAAGCCTCCTTACTTTTCTTTTTGTCGAAAGTCTTCTTTAATTTCAGAACGGCTAGATAAGTTTAACTTTATGAGGGCTGTGATTGATTTTCCTTCTCACAATTATACTCCAGGTTATCTTCCTGAAGAAGGAAGCTCTGCTGGGGGTGCCGGTTCTCAGGAGACTGTTTCAGATAAATCAAAAACTAATTATGAAAAGATAGCGGCATTATTAGATAGTGTTGACCCAAAGAGACCCACAGATGAGGGATCTGGTAGATCAATAATCAGCAATTTTATACGTTACTTTTTCCCAACAGAAAATGAATTTTCTTCTCAATCCAGGGTTCAAGAGACTCCTGTTGGGGATCAAGATGAAGGGTCACCGGATGCTCCTGTTTCTACTTCTTAAATCATCCCTTCGTCACAGAACAGGTATAGTTGAAGACTCTTGCTGTGTGGTTTAGAAAAGGAAACCGGTTTTATTCCTGTATTTAAGGGTAGTATTTTTCTCATGCCGATTGAGTCTAAAATAATAAAGCAGACGCTTGTTCTTTTTGCGATGACGCTCTTGATCCTTTTGATCAACGTTGATTATATGGCTGTGAATACGGCGATGGTCTCTATTTCAAAAGAATTTGACACGAGCCTTGAGGACTTACAGTGGATTTTAAGCGGTTACGTTTTGGCGTGGGCAGTCCTTGTGATTCCGGCTGGGCAGCTATCTGATATTTTTGGCCAGCGACTCTTGCTCTTGTGGGGTGTTGGCATTTTTGCCCTGGCTTCTATTATATGTGCTTTGGTAAATAGTGCGTTTTTTCTAATCCTGGCCCGTATATTACAGGGATTTGGGGGCGCTTTATTTGTGCCATCTCTTTATGTGCTCGTGTTCGATACGTTCCCTCATGGTAGGCGAGGCTTTGCAATAGGTACACTTGGAATAGGGGCCGCGATCGGGCTTGCCGCTGGCCCCAGTTTTGGAGGAGTTTTTCTAAAGTATTTCAGTTGGCGCAGTATTTTTCTGATCAATGTCCCCATATGTTTGGTCAGCTTTATTTTGATAATACTGTGTGTGCCAAAAGAGCCCAAAAAATTAAGAGATAGGCAAGTTGACGTTCAGGGAAGTTTGCTACTTGGAGGGGCGCTTGCTCTTTTTATGTATGCAATGAACCAGATCAATACCTGGGGTTTGGCGACTCCTTTCTTCTGGGGGTGTTTTGCTCTTTCGTCTATGAGCTTTGCGGCATTTCTGAAGCTATCTCATGGTAAAAGCGCCCCTTTGATTCCTGAGGAGCTTTTCACAAACAAATCGTTTGTTATTTGTACAATAGGATTTGTGGTTTATAGTTTTTCTTTTTCGGCCATTATTGTCATCATCGGCCTCTATCTCCAAAATCTCCAGGGGTACAGCGC
>DDGG01000016.1 GCA_002337525.1 Alphaproteobacteria bacterium UBA1908
GTCATCCAGAGGGAGACAACGCCCCCCGTCGAGATCTGAATCCTGAAAGGCAAACTCTTCCCAAAGCCAGATGGATTGCGACGGTCACCTTGTTCCCTCGCAATGACGAGGGAGAAACCGTCATCCAGAGGGAGGCAACGCCACCCGCAGGGATCTCTGAATCCTGAAAGGCAAACTCTTCCCAAAGCCAGATGGATTGCGACGGTCACGTTGTTCCCTCGCAATGACAAGGGAGAAACCGTCATCCAGAGGAGGCAACGCCCCCCGCAGGGATCTGAATCCTGAAAGGCAAACCCTTCCAAAAAGCCCGGTAGATTGCGACGGTCACGTTGTTCCCTCGCAATGACGAGTGATGACATTCTTCCCTCACTTCGCTCGGTCTGAATGACAGAGCAAAAGCGTCATCGTGAGAAGACCGCAGGTCGGCGTAACGATCCAAACGGTAAAGCCGTCATCCAGAGGTTGGCAACACCAACCGTCGGGATCCAGGCTTTGAAGGTCAAGGGCTTTTCAGAGAAAGGCACAGGATTCTCCCCTCGCTACACTCCTTCTGAATGACATGCAGGAAGGTGCCCCCTTAACTTCTGTATGAAACGTTTCATATGAGGGTCTGAAGCCTCATAGGGAATATCGTCCAGGGCAAACCACTGAATTGCGTTGAATTCCCGCACATCAAAATCATAAATATCCTGGCAACTTCCCTTCAGAAGATACCATAAGCTTATATCTGTATGCCCTGGCGTTAGCCCCACCGTTACAGTAGACGATATAAAAACAGGATCCTGAAAACAAAAATCAGCATCAATCCTAAGCTCTTCAAAACATTCACGTCTTGCTGTTTCCCGGGGATTTTCACCCGGATCCACATGCCCCCCAAGAGGCAACCAAAGACCCGCTTTCTTATGATCACAAAGTAATATCTTTTGAGCTACTTCATCAAACAGCAGAAAGTATGAAACCAGATGTTTATCGGGAATATCAGGTTTTTCAAGTCTGAAAATCTCGACACCACTATTAATCCATGCCACTGTTTCCTCAATATGCGTCTTTTCAAGGGCATCATGAGGCAGAATTTGTTGAATAAGATCAGAGATTTGTTGTCTCAAGAGGTCCCTCTGGCGTTAATATTTTTACAGATAATATTATAAAGCACTTTATACTAGAGATGTCCTTACAATATCATCAACTATTTTCAAATTTCTTTTTGCTTCAGGTGATGTTTTGTCAACTTGACTTTCAAGAATAACCAAAGCCTTCCATAGAACCCAACCCCGTGCCCGTTCCCACGTGTTCGAATCCAGGTCCATATTTTTTTTGAAAACTTCCCGGCTTTTATTTTTGAAAAAAGTCCACGCAATAGACAAATCACAGGCTGGATCCCCAACCCCTGTTCCTCCAAAGTCGATAACAGCCTTAAGCCGATTTTCTCTTATAATAATATTGGCCGCGCTTAAATCACCATGGATCCAGACAAAAGGTTGATGCCAGCGTGACTCAAGAGACTTCTCCCAAAGAGCAATCATCCTTTCACAATCAAGAAAGCTTTTCAGGTTTGTAATGGCCCTTCGCGTTTCCTTATCATAAACAGAAGGATGAGCCCCTCGAAAGAAATTATGAGGACCAGGTTCCGGTGCTCTATCAATCTTGATTTGATGAAGTTCTTTAAGAAAATGACTTAGTTGATGCGCTATTATTTCAAGCTGTTCATCGTTAAAAGTATAAAGATTCGCGCTTTTACCCTGTATCCATTTATAAATAGACCAATTCCACGGGTACATGTCACAAGGGTGTCCCATACCAAGTGGTTCAGGAATCTCAAGAGATAATTCAGGGGCTAGAAAGGGCAACCACTTTTGTTCTTTATGAACACTTTCCGCATAGGCTTCAGCACTTGGCAAACGAATCAACATATGGTTTCCCAAACGAAAAGTTCTATTATCCCAGCCTTCAAATGCTATTTTTTCTATAGGCAAATCAGACCATTCCGGAAACTGGGACCTAATCAGATTTTGTACTAATGTCCGGTTAATGTCTGAAGTTGTCATTTATCTTTTCATTCTCATCAATATGTGAGGAACAGGATGCCAGGTCGCGATAAATTCTTCCAGCTTTTCAAAACCTGCTTTTTCATAAACATGAATAGCTCTGGTATTAGCAAGTTCGGGGTCAATAAAAATAATATCCACAGAACGATGCAGAGTGGATAAAAACTCGGAAATCAAAGGTTTTGCGAGGCCTTTTCCTAAATAATTCTCGTCTCCGATCAGTAAATCCATGCCCATCATTCTTTTATCTTTCTCAAGCCATTTAGCTTGATGACACCCGGGATTTTCCCTATCCAGTTCTGTTAAGGGAAAGGACATCAAGAAAGCAAAAGGATGACCTTTTAAATAGGCCACCCAGGCCTTAAAACTGGGATTTTCATTATGGATAAAAGCCTTTACACCACGAAGAATATTCTGCAATCCCTGCCCATGGAACCATTCTTTCACATGATCCTTGTCAAGCCATTTGATAATCAAACTTTCCTGATCCGCTTTAAGGGGCATGAAAGTAATCGCCTTGTCTGTCATTTTAACGCCTCCTTTGCGTGGATCATAAATCTTTATAAATAGGATTGGGGACGACGAGCAGAGGCATCTCTCACTCCCCTCTCTTTTTTTCTCCAGGTGCGTATTTTTTCTATATCAAAAATAGCAAGCCCAATCTCCTCCTCTTCCTGCATCATCAAAAGTTCCTGTCCCTTTGCATCAAAGGCACAGGAATGATCAGGTCTGACGGCAACTGGGGATGGTCAAATTTAAAATCCAGTCCTTTAAGGCGCGCCAGATTTGCCATACCCAAAGGCCAGATCCCAATGACTTCATCTTCTGTGTTGCCATATTCTCCAGAAGGATGACACAATCGTTTATGACCTTTCATAATCGTTTTAAGAGCTTCAACAAAAACCCCGGAATCTTTTTTATAAATTGCTTTAAATCCCAGTGCGTAACCAGCATAGGACTTAAGACGTTTCTCCCAATAAGCAAGGGCTTCTTCCAAAACAGACGCAAAATGAGGGGGCATCTCAAACAAAAAACCTGATAGAAAAAAATGAAGATATCCCATTAAAGGTGTCATTTTTTTGTAGGTAAGATCTTGAAAAGGAGCCATCATACGCCGTGTAAAAGCAAGATCTCCAGCTGCCAGGGAATCCATAACGTAGGTAAGTTCAGAAAGCTCTTTAGTGAAAAACCGTTTTTCCGGTACATTCTCGGGAGCTTCATACAGGGCCAGTCGATACGAAAGAGCTTTTTTTAACGTTGACCGAAACAAGGCCACGTCTCCGGTTCGCAGATAATCGGCAACGGCAATAAGACGATGTTCACTTACAAGAAAGTAATTATTAAAGCCTTTTCCGTGTTCTTCTTCTTGTTTCAAAAGCTTCGGAATACTTTGCTTGTAATCTGTTGCAATTTCTTCTATACGATCAATTATACGGTACATTGTTTACTCCTTGTAAATACTTGTTGCAGGGGGTTTTAATTTGTGCCAGCGATTTTTGCCAGCACTATCCATAACATTTACCTTACGACGAACGAGCGGAATATTATCTTTTATTAATTTTACTGTTGCTTTTAGATGATCATGCTCACTCATCAAGGCAATCTGCTGGTCAATCCACTTATCACTCATTTGTTGATAACCTTCTGAATTTTTAGGTAAACGTGCCCGACCTTTGGCCGCATACTTGGATTCCAGAAGAATAATGTCTTTAACTTCTCCTTGAGGTCCATACTTCACAAAGACTCCATCCAGACCCCTGTTCCCCGGCAAACGACATTCCAGACCCTCGTAACCGGCCCGTTCCAAAGTCGCCTTATTCGTCACGAAGCCATTTATCACTCCAGGCAGTTTGGTTATTAATCTCCATCACCTTCGCCTGATTCATAGGTACCAAATTGGTAATCATATTTTTTAAGGTTAATTTTATGTTCTATATGGGGTTGAATATCTCTGAGATGCTCTTTTTATAACTCACTTGATTTCAAATTCTTTGCTGGATTTGCCTTGTTGAGTCATCGCCGAACGTTTCTTTAAAGCCTCTCCCTAAAAACTAATACGTGCCGATCACACGCAGCTCGTTAAAAAGTTCGTCAAAGAATTGATC
>DDGG01000033.1:0-7346 GCA_002337525.1 Alphaproteobacteria bacterium UBA1908
GCAGGAATGGCACTTCCCACAGGTGCATCATTCACCGGCGTTACTTCCAGCGTAATCGTCTGGGTATCCGTGAATTCCCCATCGGATACAGAAAGCACAAGTTGACCCGCTGCCCCATTAAAGTTCACATTTGGCACAAATTGCAGAGAGCTTACATCATCTACACCAATTGTATCACCAGCTGAAAGAGGAGCTCCAGATGCCCCCACTCGCACAATACCATCCGTCGGCACAGTGATAAGCGTAACCGTCAACGCATCTCCATCAACATCTGTAGGTGTTGAAAGACCTAGTGACAAGAGTGTTTCTTCATCTGTACTTAGTGTTTGATCTGCTCCCAATACCGGCGGTTGATTAGGATCAGGCAGAGAAGTAGATAAATCTTTTATGTCAAGAAACTCGTCAAATTCATTAAAATTCTTAGAGCCGCTAATAGAAAATAGATCTCTTCCCAGTGAAAAAGTAAAAGGTTTAAAGCCGGGAAGAGATCCTCCTTCGACAAGACCTGTTAAAAAATAAACGGGAGATTCAAGAGAAATATCAGCATTAAGATAAGGTGTAGAAAAACGGGCACCATCATAGAGAGGAGGAGAATATGAGTTTAGATTAACTTCGCCTAAGAAAAATGAGTTTAAAACGGGATCCAGAAAGTCTGAGGAATATCTTACAGGGAGTGATGTGACAAAATTATAAAAAACTGATGTTGTTATATTTGAGTGATTTTGGGCAGCAAACGAAAAAAAGTTATTGCTTGCAATATTTGCGACGCCCCACATTTTTAAATTCCCCTCATAGTCATTCTATCAGTATACTATAAAAAGATTAAAAAAGGCTATATTCCTTGCTTAAAAACAGGATTAATGATCACATACTGACTCGAGGTAACTCGTTAAGAGCCTGAAGCGTTTTTTCCCAAATTGATTTAAATTCCTGGAGAGCCAGGTCTGCTTCAGTAATTAATTCTGCAACAGTCTGTTCATCAATTTCCCCTGCGGCTGCTTGTATGGAGGCAACTTCGGCCGTATTTGCAGCTTCAATCGCTTTTTTCGTGGGATCGACCAATAAAATATCGGCAAAAGACTTTCCATCTGCCGAGTTCTGTGAAGAGGTTTCTTTTGGTAACGTCGCTTGCCCAACCTTGTTATAAACGCCGGTCACCCCGGATGATGATGTTGATGACATTTTTATCTCCCTGATATCAGACCTATTGTTTTATGCCTGAGCTCTGTCGCCACTTCATAAACACGCAGAGCTCGTTCGCTTCTGTGCTTCGTTTCCTGAATATTCATTAACTCGGTAAGCGGGTTGACATCAGGCATTGTCACATATCCATTTTCATCTGCTTTTGGATGATTAGGATCATATTTTTGTATTGTTTTCCTGTTATTTTGTCGAATCTTCTTAACTCGGACTGAACTGACATTTGTCTGGCGATTTTTTGAAGGTGTGATAAAAACAGATTTTGGAGCATATCCCGCAGATTCAGCGTTCGCCATATTTTCTGTTGCAACACGCTTTAATACTTCGTTTGCACGAAGGCTATCTGCTGCAATTTTTTGAGTTTTTTTTAAATTACCCGCCCAACTTAAGCTTCCCAACAGGATAAAACATCCAAACGCAACAAGAGTTAGGGAGCGCATATTATTTACTCACCGTTGAAAAAAGCTTGTAATTTTGAACCATTTTTCTGTATAAATTCGAATTCTGTAGAAACTGTGTATTGGACTCATTAATCGACATCATCTCTTCATGAGGATTAATGTTATTTTTAGTGATATCGGTATCACCTTTTTTACTTTTAGATTCTTTGACATCATAGGGAGCAGAGCTTTGAGATGTTGAGATATGTCGAGAATGCGTTGTTGTTACAGAGCTGCTTTTTGCCGATTTTGAGGATTTGAGAACCTCGGTAAAATTAAAAGGGACAAGTTTCCTGGCTGTTTGCCCAGGAAGACCACTGCGCGCAAGATTATTGGAAGAAACTTGTATGTTCTGGGTATCCCATCGCATGCGAGCGCTAAGCACCTTCATACTCTTTGAAACTGGCATAGATACTTCCCTATAATTTATCAGGTTACAGATAAAACTATAACGGTTAAAAAAGTATTAATAAAGGTATTTTATTTTAATTTCCCCTAAACTTAAAGAGAAAAAATGGTTCTTTTAATTCGCCATCTATCAAAAAGCCATTTTCGTTCAAGTAATATTAGAAACGAAATCCCCAATAGGCCCAAGCAAGAAGAATTCCTCCAAGACATAATCGGTAAATAACAAAGGGTTTCATGTCAGAACTGGAAAGCCATTTCATCATAAAATTAATAGCAAATAATCCCACAAAAAATGAAATAACCATGGCATAAAAAGCATCTGTATAAAGATGAAAGTGTGTACCATGAACATACATTTTGAACCCCGTTAAAGATGCCGCAGCAATAATAGCCGGAATTGAAAGTAAAAAAGCAAATCGGGCTGCATCCTGGCGCTTAAAACCTAAAAACCTGGCCATTGTCAAACAAGCACCGGACCTGCTTGTTCCTGGTAAAAGAGCAATAGCCTGACCAAGACCGATCAGGAAGACACGAAAAGGTGTTAAGTCTGTAAAACCTTTTTCAAGTGCCCCAATTTTATCAGCAGCAAATAAAAGTAACCCAAAAAGAGTTGTTGTCCAACCAACAAAGGCGATTGTTCGCATCCCTCCTGTGCCATAATGACTGATTGTTAAGCCAAAAATAATAGCTGGCAATGTTCCCAGAACAAGATATAGCGATAGCTTACCACCTTCATCCAAATTACCCCTTAAAAGTTTGAAAAAACCCTTGAACATTTTTTGAACATCTTTTCTAAAGTATAATAAAACTGCACCAAGAGTTCCCAAATGAACAGCAACATCCATTTCGTGCCCCTGATCTGCCCATCCAAGAACCTCGGGAACAAGAATCAAATGACCACTTGAGCTGACGGGTAGAAATTCGGTTAGCCCTTGAACAATTGAAAGAACAATGATTTGATAGAGTGGCATGATATGTTAACTATGCTATATTAATCCGGTATTGTTATCCGTTAACTGAATGAGAAAATAAAGTAAAGAAGTGATGAGAACCCTTTATCACTGGCCACTGTGCCCTTTTTGCAGAAAAGTTCGCCTTGCGCTGGAAGAAAAAAAACTCGATTTTAAGTGTGTTATTGAATATGTCTGGAGGGAAAGAGAAGAGTTCCTTGAACTCAATCCCCTGGGTCAGGTTCCTGTTCTTGTAGAAGAGAACAAAACTATTTTACTCGATAGCACAGCAATTGTTGAGTACCTTGACGAAGTTTACCCTGAAAAAAAATTATTGGGTCAATCTGTTACCCAGCGCACGGAATCTCGTCGTGTTATGGCGTATTTTGACACAAAATTTAATTGCGAGGTTACGTCAAAACTTGTCTTTGAAAAGACACTAAAACGCCATTTTGGTCTGGGGTATACAGATTCGAATATTATTCGAGAAGGCACAAAAAACTTAAAAAAACATCTAGACTATATTTGCTGGCTCATTGGTCGGCGCCACTGGCTATCAGGAGATCACTTTTCACTGGCAGATATTGCTGCGGTAGCCCATTTATCTTCCCTGGATTATTTGGGGCATATCTCATGGGAGCATTACCCAGAGATTTATGACTGGTATAGCCGCGTAAAATCTCGTCCGTCCATGCGACCCCTTCTAGAAGACCGCTTACCTGGTCTAGCGCCTTCTGGGCACTATCAAGATCTGGATTTTTAATATTTTTATGATAATAATCATTAAGTTATGAGGTAAATTTGTCATGCAAGAAAGATTTATGGAGCTTTTCTCCCAACTCTCATGGGATATGAGCTTTACTCAGTCTCTATTTGCTCTTTGTATTCTGGGACTAAGTTTTCTCACCAGAAAGCTTTTTTCAAAATTAATTGTGAAAGGTTTGTATAAACTATTTTCTTCTAATAGGGAGCAAGGGGTTGCTACTGCTTTTTTAAATACTTTTACACCTCCTCTCGGTCTGATTTTTATTATTGGAGGATTCTGGATCATTGGAAGCTTTCTTGATTTACCAGGAAAGATGGAAGACTTTTTCCTGCATCTATCATCGACAATGACTACTTTCACTGTCTTTTGGTTTGTTTATCGCGCTATCGGTAACTTTGGTTTTCTGGTTCAAAAATCATACAAAAAAGTTTCTAATGAGCTATCTAATTTTATCGCCACTATTTTAAAGTTTTTTATTGCGGTCCTTGGATTTCTTTCTATTTTGGAAAGCTGGGGTATTAATGTGAGTGCCTTTATCGGCGGTCTGGGTCTTTTAACAGCTGCCGTTGGTTTTGCCGCAAAAGATACTATTGCCAACCTATTTGCCTCCATTTCTGTCTTTATTGATCAAAAATTTAAAAAAGGCGATTGGATTAAAACATCTGAAGTTGAAGGTATTGTTGAAAATATTGGTATCCGGACTTCTTTGATTCGTCAGTTTGATAAAGCATTGGTCGTTGTGCCCAATGAAAAGCTGGCCAATGCAGCGCTTACAAATTTTACACGGATGACTAATCGCCGTGTTCGCTGGATTATCGGTGTTCGATACGACACCACCGCAGCACAACTCAAAACAATTCTTGATCGTTTTAAGGCTTATCTTGAAAAAAATCCAGATATTGAAACTGACCCCAAGCGTGTTTTGACTATTATTCGCGTTGACGGTTTCTCTGATTCATCAATTGATCTCTTTTTATATTTCTTTACAAAGACCACAAATTGGCTTGAATTTATGAAAGTCAAAGAAGACTGTGCTCTGGAACTGAAAAAAATTATCGAAGAAGAAGGCGCCGGTTTTGCTTTTCCAAGCCACTCACTTTATTTTGAAAAAGAAGACTCAGTCGAACAATTAGCCTCATAACCTAGAAAGGCTTTCTGCAAAAAAATTAAATTCCTAGGCTCTAAACTGTTCCTGCAGGGTTCTTTCTTCCAAAGACCCTTCAGGATCAAAAAGTAAGGTTACTTTCGCATTTTGATCCTGGTGAATTCTGACACGTTGAATACCTCTTGTTTCTATAAAATCTGCTGTAGCACTAACCGGCCGTGTCTGGGGAGATTGAATATCAACAGTGACATCAACGGTTTCTTTTAAAAGGACGCTTTGCCAATGACGGGGACGAAAAGGGCTAATAGGCGTGAGAACAAGCAATCCTGAATCTATAGGGAGGATTGGCCCCTTATTTGATAAATTATAAGCTGTACTTCCTGCCGAAGTCGATAGAAGTATACCATCCGCAATAAGTTCTTCCAGACGAACAATCCCGTCAATCCAAACCTTCATTTTGGCAGCCTGATGAGTTTGTCGCAAAAAAGAAACCTCATTAAAAGCATGACTTTTCACACATTGCCCATTGACACATTCAGCCCGCATAAGAAGAGGGTTAACCTTTGTAGAAACGGCCTTTTTAATCCGATGACACAAACCATCGATTTGCACAGGGTTCATTAAAAAACCAACTGTTCCTAAATTCATGCCATAAAAGGGTTTTTTATATCTCATCAAAGCATGTAATGCATGCAACATTGTGCCATCACCGCCTAAAATAACAAAGACATCTGCTTTTTCGGGAGTCATATCCTCATGGATCTTAATCAGTTGATTGTAGGCCTCCACTGCACGATCATGTTTAGGCGAGCAAACAAAGGATATTTTCATGGTTTCCTCGCTGCTGTTAGGCACGAACTCATATTAAGAACAAGGGATGTCATCATATCCTCATAATCAAGAGGCGTGTCATAATCTCGATACCCCAGAACATCCAAAATTTTGTAAGACAAGTTTAATTTACGTGCAAATTTTGCAAGGAGCTCTGGATCATAGGCTTTATCCCCAAAAAGACAGCGTACTTTTTCAAGACGCACTATTTTTTTAAGCGTACGCAGGCGACGAATTGTTAATCCACTCTCTGGATGAGTGCTCATGGGAAGAGAAGGTTTTAAATTTGCAGATTCCTCAAGGTATTGAAGAGCATCATGAATAACAAAAAAAGATTGAGAAGAAGAATTTCTTAAAATATTTTTCACTTTTTGATCAAGATTGGCAAGTTTTGTTTTAAGTTCCTTGAAATTTTCTTCCAAAATATTTTTTAATGATGGGAATTGATGAATCAGGGATTCCTTTAAAGCCTCTGCAACTAGAATCATATTGTAAGGATCAAGCCATATATGAGGATCCAAATCTCCATGATGATGATGGCATTGTGCATGATGTCCATCTGAAACACATCTATACCCATAAGTTACAAGATCTTTAACAGAAAGTGCCGAAAATACTTTGACTGACTTTTTATCGACTTTTTCAAGAATTGGGACTAAAAAGCTTTCCAGTTCAGGCCCAATCCATAAAATAATGTCTGCACTTTCAACCGTTAATAAATCAGAGGGTTTCATGTAATAAGAATGAGGAGATCCTTCAGACTCCAGAAGAAGCCGAACCTCGCCAGCATCCCCCACAAGACTTTTCACAAGAGAGGCCAGAGGAGGAATCGTTGCAACAATTTTAAGCGGTTTAGTATAGCAAGAACCGCAAGAGAGAGAACTGAATAGGAAAAAAAGAAAGAATAAAAATTTCATTTCCCACTACTATACCACTCTCGATCACAGGTCAACATTTCATTTCCTGGCCTTTGTCCTTTTATCATAGCTTTATCAAAGGGATACCATCTATTTAGGGGCCTTTTTTGAATTGGCTTCTTCTTGTGATTCTGGACGCTTTAAATACTCATCGTAATGAGCCGGGTCATGGTCAAGAAAGGCAAGTTCACAAACTTCAAGAGCTAATGAATTTTTTTCCTGAATGCGGCCATCCAGAACTTTATGAAGAGGATGTTTTTTATCAAGACGATCCAGCATTTCCTGAATACGACAGGCCTGTATCGCCTCCTTGCAAAAACTTTTAACATGTAAGGCAGAAAACTGAACTAATGTTTTTTGCAAGTTTGAACATTTCAAACGTCCTGTATAAGCCTGCGTTTCAGCTGTGCCAAAGACAGCGACAGCTATAAGAGTTGTAAAAAATATTTTTTTCAATGAAGTCTCCCCTTTATCTAAAAATTTCTTAAGTACTGTATCTATAAAATACTCTCTTTTCCAGACATTTATAGAGGAATAAGTTTGTGCAATGAGCAAAAAATGTTACTGTGCGTTGTCTGGAAGCCGGATGACCGCTTGGTTTTACCCCAAGAGGAAAGTCCGGGCTCCACGGAAGAAAGGTGCTGGATAACGTCCAGCGGGAGAAATCCCAGGGAAAGTGCCACAGAAAGTAAACCGCCAGGAAACTGGTAAGGGTGAAAGGGTGCGGTA
>DDGG01000033.1:7461-8515 GCA_002337525.1 Alphaproteobacteria bacterium UBA1908
CCTGGAGCAAGACCAAATAGGAACAGCCCTCACCTTGTGAGAAACGGTCTTCCGCGTAGCTGTTCGGGTAGGTCGCACGAGCATCTTGGTAACAAGGTGCCTAGATGAATGGTCATCCCTGATTCATCAGGACAGAACCCGGCTTATAGGCTTCCGGACACTTTTAGCGTGGTTAATGGCTATTTTTTAAGATTTTGAACACCGCTTGTTGTAGAGTGTTCAAAATGAAGAGCCTGCCCTGGAAATACATATTTATAGGCCGCGTGCGCTGCTTGGGCGCTTTCTGAAAACCCTGTCAGAATCAGCTTCAACTTGTGATCATAGCCCGCTACATCTCCAACAGCAAAAACACCTGGCATTGAGGTTTCTCCTGTTGTCGGATTAATTGTAATAGTCGTACGATCCAGGGCCAACCCCCACTTGGCCAGAGGCCCCAGACTTGTTGCCAGCCCATAAAAAGGTAGAAGCATATCTGCTATCAAAGAACGCTGTTCACCCTCAAGGGTCTCGACATGAACGGCCTTAAGATGGCCATTGTCATCCCCTTCAAGAGCCGCCAGCTGGTAGGGAATAACCAAATCAACCTTACCTGATTGGGCAAGAGAACGAAGTTTCTCTTCTGAATCAGGCGCACATCTAAATTTATTGCGACGATGGACTACTTTTACAGATGCCGCGATTTCAGAAAGACTGACAGCCCAATCAACAGCAGAGTCCCCTCCTCCTGCAATCACAAGATGCTTATCTTTAAAATCAGATCGTTTCTTTACATAATAGAAAACACACTTATCTTCATATTTTTCCAGGTCTTCCAAAGGAGGCTTCTTGGGGCCAAAAGCACCCGCGCCCGCCGCAATAATAATTGCTTTGCAAGTAATCCGGGTGCCTTTTGATGTCTCGACAATAAAAGTCTGCGCAGCCTCATCTTTACGAAGTCCCATAACCTGCTGGCCCAGATGCCATGTTGGTTGAAAAGGAGCAATTTGCTCAAGAAGATTATCCACCAAAGCCTGACCTGTTAAGCTTGGATGTGCTGGAATATCATAAATAGGCT
>DDGG01000033.1:8720-10456 GCA_002337525.1 Alphaproteobacteria bacterium UBA1908
GCTGGAATATCATAAATAGGCTTTTCAGGGTAAAGGGCAGAGCACTGCCCCCCTGGCATATCAAGAACATCAACAACATGTGTACGCATTTTTAACATACCACATTCAAAAACAGCAAATAAACCGACTGGTCCTGCTCCGACAATGAGAATATCCGTTTCAACTTCTTTGAAAATATCTGTCATTTTCCTCATATCCTCATTTTTCAAAGCTTACTTTGCCAAAATATTCATTTTTTCAGGCGCTTTTAAAATTGGTAAACATAAAAAGGCAATTAGAGCAAAAACAGAGCTTACCAGAAAGACTGTTTGGGGACCTGAAAAAGTTAAGAGAAATGAAGGGGTAATCCCCTGAAGAATAGCGGGCAAATCCTGAAAGGGAGTTGTCAAACCAAAAATCTTGCCGGTAAGTGTATTGGTCAAGAAAAGACTGAGAGCAATAACAACATAATAAATGCCAAAGGCAGTCCCTCGAACCCAGGGACTTGTTGCATCTGCAATTTTAGCAACAAGCAGGCTTTGTGTAATACCAAGTTGCATTCCCCACAAGGCTGCGCCACCAATAATAAAAGTCTGGGTTTGAGCCGTACCCAACAAATAATTTGATCCAATCGTTAGCAAGAAACCGATTCCCAAAAGTTTGCGACGATCAATACGATCAGAAAGTCGCCCAACAGGATAAGCAGCCAGCATAGAAGCTAAATTTTGAAAAATCATAACAAGAGGCGCTGTCGCATCACTATGCGTCACATTATTTGCTTGCAGAATCATAAAGGCTCCCGAATAGTTCGATAGCATAAATAGAGAGCCAACAAAAACAACAAGCCAATATTCAATTTTCAAAGATTCCAGATCATTGAATGAAAAACGACGACGCGCACTTTCTTTGCCTTCTTCTCTCGTAATAACCTTGGGTTCTTTAACCATTAACGCCAGGGCAATAAGAGCCAATACAGGAGGAATTGAAGCAAACCAAAAAATAGACTGGTAATCAACGCCTTGTTCTGATGTCCAGAAAATGAGCCCCAAAGCCCCTAGAAGAGACCCCGTCACCCCCAAAGTCTGACGAAGACCGTAGCAAGCTCCCTTTGCTCCTTTAGGAGCAGAATCCCCAACCAAAGCCTCCCTTGGAGTTGCCTGAAGACCATTACCAAGACGATCAACAGATCTTGCAATAAAAATCCAGAGGAAACTTGGAGCCAGTGCAAAAATGGGACGAGAAATAGCTGCAAGCCCGTATGCAACGAAAAGCAGAGGGCGGCGTTTTCTCATGTAATCACTTATAAGACCTGCAAAAATCCTTGTAAACCAGGCAACAGCTTCAACAACGCCTTCAAAAATACCCAGACTTAGAGTGCTAACCCCAAGGACAGCCGTTAAATATTTAGGAGACAAACTGAAAATGATAATTGTCGAAAGATTCATTAACAAAGTGACGATACCAATTCCCCACACAGACCCTGGAAGAGAAAAAGGAGAAAAAGGAGAAAAAGATGAGGTTTTGTCCGCCATTTAAATTATCAATGAATTGGAAAGAAGTATCTATATCACTTTGCAGCAAAAGATGCCAGAGTAAAAATATGAAAAAGAAAAGAGACCCATTTTTGAAGAAAAGGATATTGCCATACTACATGACTAATTAAGAAACATATTTCACCTCCACGATCTAAAGTAAACGAAAGTCCCACCCTGTCATTTAGACCATCCCCTCCATATACGTCATTCAGACCGAGCAGC
>DDGG01000033.1:10661-11022 GCA_002337525.1 Alphaproteobacteria bacterium UBA1908
CCTCTGGATGACAGAGAAATAAGCGCGCCACCCCTCTGGATGATCTTCTCATACCATCATTGCGACCCTTATGAAGTAAGATAAAGTAAGTCTTTGAAGGAGTAATTCATTGAATTTCTGCTGTGAATAAGACCTGTCATCAGATTATTTTTACAACACCAGTTTTTCACCCTCTCGTAAAATAGATGTTGCCTGCAGCGTATACCCACCATTGTCTTCATGAACTAAAAAAGGTGCCAAAAGAGTGCAAGGATTACCAACCCCTTTCCGACCCGAGATAATGACGCGCTTTGCCACTTGTCCTGATTTAGAAGCAATGGGTAAAATTTTGATATCCCCCAAACGTCCCTTTACACCCTGT
>DDGG01000033.1:11233-103580 GCA_002337525.1 Alphaproteobacteria bacterium UBA1908
CAAACGTCCCTTTACACCCTGTAACAAATGATCAAGACGGTCAGCTCGATGAATAACGGAAAGCTTCCCCCGGGGTTTAAGATATTTAAGACAGGCTCTCAACCAATCCTGAAGCGTTTTATTTTCTTCTGTATGATAAGCCCTTGCCTTTAGAAGGCACATGGAACGCGTTTGTCCTGCTTCAATAAATGGTGGATTGGAAATAACATGGTCAAAGCTTTGAGGAACCAAAGATAGTGTTTTATCAAAAACATCACCCTGAAAAAGCTCTGTTTGTTGATCCAGTTTGTTTTTTTTTGCATTTTCATGAGCTAGCTTGACAAGTAATGCTTCTCTTTCCAAACCCTTCAAAATTGCATGCGGCTGGCGCCATCCTACACAAAAGAGAGCTGCCCCAACTCCACATCCAACATCTAAAAGCGACTCACCTTTTTGTAAATCAACAGTTGCCGCAAGCAAAACCGCATCAATACCAAAACGATGCCCTTCAAGGGGTTGCGAAAGAGAAAGGTTTTTCCCCAGTAAAAAATCATTGCTGACTTCTTGTTTCTCACCGTCCTTCACTGGCATACTTTTTTACCCTTTTTAGTCCTCGGCCAAACTTATGACTTTTCGGTTTATTTGTGAGTTCAAATGTAGCATAGTCTTGGGGATTGTTTTAACAGTTGGATAACATTTTATGAAATCTCATCAGGTGGTACAGATGGCCTCCACTATTCCTAATGAAAAGGCATCTCTTGAACCTCTTAAAAGCCTTGTAGAAAAAGAGCTTCTTGAGGTCAATGACCTTATTTCGAAAACAGTTGAAAGCTCTGTTGACCTGATTCCTCTTGCTGCCCGAAACCTTATGTCTGCTGGAGGAAAACGCTTGCGTCCCATGCTGACTCTTGCAGCCGCAAAGCTTTGCGGGTATCGCGAAGGACCCCGTGTCATTCCTTTGGCAGCAAGCATTGAATTCATTCACGCTGCAACCTTGCTTCATGACGATGTTATTGATGACAGCGCGCTTCGCCGTGGTATTCCAACAGCAAAAGCAACTTGGGGAAATCAGGCAAGCATCCTGGTTGGAGATTTTTTATTCGTTAAAGCCTTTCAATTAATGCTTCAGGATGGCTCTCCCAAAATTCTGGACCTTTTGGCAAGCGCATCGGGCCGCATTGTTGAAGGTGAAATTTTGCAGTTAACAACACAGGGGGATTTAGAAACGACTCAAGAAAAACATCTAGACGTTGTCATACGCAAAACATCTCCTCTTTTTGAAGCTGCGATGGGTGTGGGGGCTCTTGTTGCTGAATCCCCCCCTTCACATGTAGAAAAACTTATGTCCTATGGTCGTTTTTTGGGGGTTTGTTTTCAACTTGTTGACGACATTCTTGACTATAGCTCTTTAAGCGCAACAACCGGAAAAAATCAGGGTGATGATTTTCGGGATGCAAAAGTAACACTTCCGGTTGTCATTGCGTACCGCGCAGGCACTCTGGAAGAAAAGGCTTTCTGGACACGTACTTTCGTTGATCAACAACAAAAAGAGGGAGACTTCCAACAAGCTCTGGCTTATTTGCACAAGCATAATGCCCTTTCCCAAACCCTTGAAATAGCACAGAGTTATTCCGTGTCTGCCCGAAAATGTCTGGATGATTTTTCTGAGGCGCCCGAATATCCTGTTTTTAAAGAAATTCTTCAATTCTGCCTGGATCGTAGCTTATAGTAATTTTTTCCAATAATCAGAATACCTATACAAAAGAAGCTAACCCCCAGCATTAGAATGCTTAAAGGAATTATTGACCCATTGAAGAAAAAACCTAGCCCATAAATACCCAAGGAAGAAAAAACCATTTCCAGTGCGATCATCATTGCTGATGCCGCCCCTGCTTGACCTGGAGCACTGGAAATAAGTCCCGCCGTTGCATTTCCAAAAACAAAGCCCCATCCAAGATAGGTCAATAACTTCAACCCCTGAATTTGTAAGGCTGTTAGCGTTCCAGAATTAGGAAAAAATAAGGGCAAAGCCCCGTCAAAGACAAGAATAAGGATGTTACTAAGAGCCATAGAGAGCAAACCAGCTCCAAGAACTTTTTCAATTGAAAAAAGTTGACATAGCTTGCTGCTGAAATAGCTTCCCAAAACATAAACTGTGAAAACCGGGATAATATAAAAACCATAATACTTTGCAGGAATTCCCAAATGCTCAACAAAAATAAGGGGAACATTGGCAGATTCTACAAACAACAGCATAACACACATTACCTTAATACTTGTAAAAACAAGATATTTGGTATTTTTAAAAAGCCCCAAATAGGTAGGAATCAAAAACTTTAAAGGAATTTGTTTTTGATCAAAATGAGTTTCAGGCAACTTTTTTATTTTAGCAATCAGTGCAATTACTCCCAACAAAAAAGTTAAGAAAAAGCATAATCGCCAACCAATTATATCTGCCAGGTAGGCTCCAAGGCTCGGTGCAAGGGCCGGAACAATTCCCGCAACCGCATGAACCTGATTCATGGCTTTTGTATAATCATCTCCGTCAAATAAATCTTTCAGACAAGCATTCCCGACAATCCAGCCGACACCTGCCCCAAATCCCTGAAGAACGCGGGCCGTTAAAAGCCATTCTATTGTTGATGCCACAGCGGACCCAAGTGCCCCAAAACAAAACAACAACATCCCAAAGAGAATAACAGGCCGCCGCCCATATCTCTCTGACAGGACACCATATATCAAACCGGAAAAAGCTAATGCCATTAAGGTGGCGCTAATAGTCCACTGTGCCAATTGTTCCGAGATCACAAGATCGGCCCGTAAGTTGGGCAATAATGCGGAATTAAAACTGGCTGCAATTTCAATTGTCACAATTGACAGAGTGATAAGAAGAGTCACAATTTTTTGAGTTTTAAGAGAAAATACCACTATATATTTTTCCTCATTTAATCTATTTCTCGTTGATCTTGTAAAAGATAGAAGGAAACAGACTACTCATGGGACTCGGATGTTAAGTCAGAAGGGTCAGCAGGCTCCTCTGTTTCAACTTTATAGCTTCCTTGAATCCATTTCCCTAAATCAATTAATTTGCACCTCTTTGTGCAAAAGGGGAAAAAATCCGGGTGATTTTTTTTCTTGCAAATAGGACACTTCATAAGTTTTACTTCGTTTTTGAAAACTCTCTTAAGACTTCTTGAAGTGTTTGAAGAGCATCGTCAAGATCTTTTTCTTCTATAATCAAAGGCGGTGCCAACCGAATAACTGTCTCGTGAGTCTCTTTCGTCAGGATGCCCCGTTTCATTAACGCTATACATACATCATGGGCTGTCACAATTGCAGGGTCTAGTTCAAGTCCTATCAAAAGACCTTCCCCACGGATTTCTTTTATACAAGGAAAATCAAGTGAGTATAAAAACGCTTTAATTTTATTACCAAAAGTCATAGCCTTTTCAGCCAATCGATCTCTTTCCAGAATTTCCAGCGCCTTAAGACCGACTGCGCAAGCAAGAGGGTTCCCTCCAAAAGTTGAACCATGACTTCCCGGTGTCATCAGCGATAAGACTTCACGATGAGAGAGAAAAGCTGAAAGAGGTAATATCCCTCCTCCCAAAGCTTTTCCCAAAATGAGCCCATCCGGGACTACCCCCTCATGTTGAAAAGCAAAAAAAGATCCAGTGCGACAGAGTCCCGTCTGGATTTCATCCAGGATAAGAAGAACCTGATGATGCCGGCAGATCTCGGCAACTTCTTTCAACCAACCCTGCGGAGGAATAATAATTCCTCCTTCTCCCTGAATCGGCTCCACCAAAAAGGCACAGGTATGAGGTGTAATTGCTTTTTCCAACGCTTTTGAATCTCCGAAAGGAATTTCCTTGAACCCTGGTGTCAAAGGGCCAAAGTCTTTCTTATAATCGGGTTCACTGGAAAAACTGATGACAGTGGTGGTTCGTCCGTGAAAATTGCCAGCCGCCACAATAATTTCTGCTTGATTATCAGGAATATTTTTAACCTGATACCCCCATCGACGCGCTGCCTTAATTGCTGTTTCTACTGCTTCAGCGCCTGTATTCATCAAAAGCCCCATTTCAAGGCCAGACAACGATATCAAACGCTTTAAAAGAGGTGCAATACCTGTCGTGTAAAAAGCGCGCGATGTCAACGTAAGTTTCTGTGCCTGGCCACACAAGATTTGATAAAGCTCCGGGTGTGCATGACCATGACTAACCGCAGAATAAGCCGACATCATATCAAGATACTGACGGCCTTCAACATCTGTAACCCATGCACCTTTTCCCTGTTCCAGAACAACCGGCAAAGGCCTATAATTGGGAGCACAGACTTTTTGTTCTGCCTTGATATAGGCGCCAGACTTCATAAAATTATCCTATTTTTTAAAACCAGGTTTTTCTACTAAAAGGCAGTGTACTAAATCTTCAAGAAGTCTCATAGTCTTGCCTTCCCTATCTCTTTCAGGATTATATTCAACAATCTCCATTGCCATTAATCCAGACCTTGTACCAAATCCGGATAAAGCTTCAAAAACCTCCTCAGGATAAAGTCCATTTTGTGCCGGACTTCCTACTCCCGGTGCGACACCTGGATCAAAGGCATCTAAATCAATGGTAAGACCATAAGATTTGGTTTGACTTTCTATTTTGATGACGGCTTCCCGAAAGCAACTCTTAAAACTTCTTTGCCGAATATTTTCCATTGTATATACCGTCACTCCTAAATCTTTTAAAAGATCGTATTCTTCGATTTCCCAGGATCTGACTCCTAACAAAAAAGTATTTTCAGGTTGAAGTTTTACATTTTTACTCAAATGTTCAACAAGACTTTTTTCTCCGTATCCAAGGAGAGCAGCCAATGGCATTCCATGATAGGCTTTGGAGGGTGTTGTTTCTGGTGTATGGGCATCAAGATGGGCATCAATCCACAGTAATCCCATATCCCCACCGTTATTCTTTGACGAGGTTTGACGTAAATTTTCATAAACAGCCGACCAGGTTCCAATAGCAATACTATGATCCCCCCCTATGACAAGGGGCAGGTTATTTTTCTCAAGAGATGCCCTCACTGATTTTGAAAGCTTTGAGATCATATCATGCAGAAGGGGTAAGGTCTTAGGCCCCACGGGAATAAAAGTATCCTTCGCCCGTAAAAGAGGTTGAATCACCTCCCGATTGGAACAAATCCCCGCATGATTGAGCCTGTCTTCAAGCCTGCCTTCAAACAAAAGTTCAGGCGCAGATTCACTCTCTCTTCTTTGAGCTCCCCAGCCAAAACAGGCTCCAATCAAATCAATCTCTCGTTTTAAAGTCACCACGCCTCCCTTTTAAAACAGCAGACCCCTATTAATATAGTCGAAATGTTATAAGAAATCCTTTACACGGGAAAAGATGAAGCTCTCTCAAAAAAAGATTCTTTATCTCTTTTTCAGAGTTGTCTGTTACCATAAGTATTATGTATATTTTCGTGAAATTCTTTTTGATAATATTACTGTCTCGAAGTGCCTTTGCATTTTCTGAAACCAGATTTTCTGTTTATGTGACGAATCAAACAGATAAAAAGCTGGTCATAAATCGTGCCATTCATCTTGAACCTCGGCACCAAAAAATTCTTACAAGACTGAATGTTTCAAAAAATCGTCGGCTTCAAGAAACATTTCGTTTAAAAGGCACTGTATATTTTCAAGACATGAAAACAATTGCCTGCCGGTATGGTTTTATTTCTTACACGATGCTGGATTCTTTTGAACAAGAATATAAAACCTTTCTTTTCATAGATGAGAAAAAAAATAAAATAAGGTGTCGTGGACTTGCCCTGGAAGTCTATCCTCAAAGCAATACTATTAAGCCTAAAGGGAAACATCTCACAATCCATGGGGCTTTAAAAAAACACAATACCTATCGACACCACATAGAAAGCCAGGACTCCTTGGTTATCATAAACCCAAACACCGGCATTGGTCGGGTGTTTAAACCCTATATTAAAAGAAGCCATTAAAAACTAGGAAAAACTTGAAACTTTATTGGTACAAATTGATATTAATGTTTATGTCTTTTTCGGTATGCTTGAATTTGTCTACTGGTTACATCACTTTTGTAGCATAGAGGAGAATACCCCCCAGGCTTGGAGTATGCGCTTCTCTTACCACATCTATAACCTCTTACCGTTTTGCTATAAGGACAAGGACAGCTACCTGGATAGCGTGCAATTGATTCACGAATTATCTTATTAATAATAGCTTGATTTTCAGAAGATGCAGCATTGCCTGTCGAATTAAAAAACAAAAAATATATAACCATTATTAATAAAGGCATTTCTCATAACATAATAAATTTGCAACAATCACGAGTATAGAGATAAATTAATTAGAAATAATTAACGAATTACTTAATAAATAAAGAAGAATAAAGATCTTTTAGGTAAAATGTCATCGACAAAAAAGGCACTCGGGCTTTTATAAACCTCAAGTGCCTTTTAAAAAGTTATAGTCTGTTAAAATTACTTGTCTTCAGAGGGCGTATCTCGCGCTTTATCAAAAGCAGCTCCAAGAATATCACCAAGACTTGCACCACTGTCGGTCGAGCCATAGCTTTCCATGGCTTCTCGCTCTTCCTTGATCTCGCGACCTTTAATAGAAAGTGTCAAACGGCGAGAACGTGAGTCAATGGCCGTCACACGAGCGTCCACCTTTTCACCAACAGCAAACCGATCAGGACGTTGCTCCGCACGATCTTTTGCAAGCTCTACCTTACGTATAAAGCCTTGAACAGCACCATCACCAACCGTTACTTCAAGGCCATTTGGTGTAACTTCAACAACTTCTGAAGTAACAATGTCACCTTTTTTGATGCCTTCAATGCCAGCCTGGAACGGGTCATCTTCAAGTTGTTTCACGCCAAGAGCAATACGCTCTTTAGACGGATCAACATCAAGGACTTTAACGCGAATTTTTTCACCTTTTTTGTATTCCTTGATGGCTTCATCAGGTGATGAATCCCAGGACAGATCTGACATGTGAACCATTCCATCCAAATCGTCTGATACTGCAACAAAAAGACCAAATTCAGTAATGTTACGAATTTCACCTTCGAATTCAGATCCAACGGCATAATCTTTCGCGACAACTTCCCATGGATTTTCTTGACATTGCTTTAACCCAAGAGCAATACGACGCTTTTGAGGATCTACTTCAAGAACCATAACTTCGACTTCCTGATTGGGCGCTAACAACTTGTTTGGATGAAAGCTTTTCTTGACCCAGCTCATTTCTGAAACGTGGACAAGCCCCTCAATACCTGAATCAAGCTCGACAAAAGCACCGTAATCAGTGATATTGGTGACCGACCCCGTGATTTTAGAACCTACAGGGTAACGTTCCTGAACACCGGCCCAAGGATCTTCCTCAAGCTGCTTCATACCAAGGGAAACACGTTGTGTTTCCGCATTGAAGCGGATGACTTGAACCTTAACTGTTTCACCAACGGTCAAAGCTTCACTTGGATGACCAACGCGACGCCACGAAATATCCGTAACGTGAAGAAGCCCATCAATGCCACCAAGATCAACAAAGGCACCATAGTCAGTAATATTTTTTACCATACCTTCTATGATTTGGCCTTCGGTCAGTTTAGCAAGAACTTCAGAGCGAGCTTCTGCACGAGATTCCTCAAGAATAGCACGACGTGAGACAACAATGTTGCCACGTGAACGATCCATTTTCAAAATTTCAAACGGCTGCTCAATTCCCATAAGAGGTGTCACATCTTTAATGGGGCGAATGTCAAGTTGGCTCCGCGGCAAGAAGGCAACAGCTCCGTTAAGATCAACGGTAAAGCCACCTTTCACACGGCCAAAAATAACACCGTTCACATTTTCTTTTGCCTCAAAAGAACGTTCAAGAACGGTCCATGCCTCTTCACGTCGCGCTTTGTCACGTGAAAGAACGACAAGCCCATCCTTGTCCTCCATACGATCGACAAAAACATCAATGATATCCCCAATTTTGGGTTTTTCATTTGAGTTTGAGCCCATGATTTCACGCAAGGGGACACGGCCTTCTGATTTTAGACCGACGTCGATAAGAGCCAGATCATTCTCAATAGCAATGATTTTTCCCGGAACGACTGTTCCAACGACGTCAGGAGATCCTGCTTCACTTTCTTCCAGAAGCGCTGCAAAGCTCTCCATTTCAAAGTTTTCTTCTGTTGTTTCTAATGTCATGTGATATATCACACCTTTCAAATAATATACCCGTCTTTTAAGGGGATTCAGGCCTTGTGCCGGGCCTTAAAAGCAGGGCTTGACTCAATAATATTGCATGCCCATGATAAAACTTCTTTTGAAGTCAGGCCAGAAGTATCCAGAATAAGGGCATCCTTGGCAGGGCATAAAGGCGACGTTTTGCGTTCTTTATCTCTTTTATCACGTGCACGAATGTCATCGAGTACATCAGCATATATACCCTTGATTCCTCTTGACTGCAACTCCTCAAATCGTCTTTTTGCACGAATTGTATCTTCGGCAACAAGGTAGAGCTTCACAGGAGCATCAGGACAAATAACGGTTCCAATATCGCGTCCATCCAAAATCGCACCCGTCTTACCACCAGGAGGTGCTTTTGAGAAGTCCCTTTGATATTGATCCAAAACTGCCCTGACACGAGAAAAAGTAGCAACCCGAGAAGCCGCCAGAGCTACAGTATCAAGTCGATTATCGGGATTATCCAGATCTTCCTGAGTCAAGCCCTGGGCTGCTTGAACAGCAAAATCTTCCGATGTAAAATCCCACCCCAACCTTAAAAGTCGTGAGCCAAGAGCTCTGTAAATGAGCCCCGTATCAAGAACAGCAAAGTTATAACGATCCGCAAGTCCACGCGCCAAAGTGCCTTTTCCTGAACCAGAAGGACCATCAATGGCAATCACCAGGGGAGACATACACTTTTCATTTTCTTTTAACGATTTAAAACCTCTTTAAAACACCATATATCACTTTTGAAGACAAGACAGAAGAACATGCCAGGTTAAAACTTTTGCCTCCTCAAAGGCATAGGTAAATTCAAAGGGACTCATATTATTTCAAACCCAGAAGGAGTATGTGCTTTCTATAGTATTTCTTTAAAAAAACAGTAAGGTTTTTATACTGTTTTGACTGAAGATCTGATGGTGGAATATAACTTTTTAAAAATTCTAAAGTTTCCAAAATATGAAGATCTTTCCCTTTTTGCTTATAAATTCTTTCACAGTTTACCCAGGGCGTCTTAAAAGAAACATTTAATTTTTCAGGGTTTGGAACTTGAATATCCTTTAAAATACGTTATCTAATGTTAATGGAAGGTAAACCTAAAAAAAGAGCGCCTTTGTGATCATCACGAATATTAAGGATAGGTTCTATAGAATAGGATGACATATCAAGACCTGATCCATCTGTCGTCGTATATAAAACATCCTTTTCTTTAAAACTGTACTGGCACACCACATTCTTAACAATGCGAGAAGTAAGGTCCGGCAGCGACAAACTAATATCAACTGGATTGGTGTCATCGCTAATTTCTTTTATGAATGATTCCTCTATTGCACGCAAAGACATCAAGAGCCCTAAACCTGTCACATTTAAAGCTGAAACACCTCGTAATTCGACGTTGCCCCTGACACCAATATAGTCAGGAAAAAAAGCTAAATATTGGAATTTTTTGGTCACATTTTCGCTACTTTTAATAGCTGGAATAAATTCATAAGTTGATTTACCGGGCTTAAGAACAAGGGCATGACGATTTGAAATATCAGGAAAAATGAAATTGCTCATGCTTACCATATTAGTCGGATCAATCCAGTAGGTAGCCCCAGACTTATCAACGACCTTAAGCATAGCATGGTTAAAAGCAGATAGGCTTGGTAGCCTCTCACCCCTTTCCAGGTAAGGGAGCCCTCTCCACACCAAAGCAACATTGACGTCATATCCCATGGCACGGAGAATACGCCCCACAACGACAGAGTAGTCCTTACAGTCTCCAAATCCACTACGTAGAATTTCAACAAGGGATCTTGGCTGAAAACGGCCCTCGTTGCTTCTCCAGTCTCCCATATAACGTATGAGAGAACTAACCATCGACGTCACGGCATTAATCTGATCGGTCGTTTTTTTCGCTTTCTCAGCTTCTTTTTTAATAGAGTCAAGTGAAGGCATCAGGGGGACTTTTAAACTTTTCTCATACCCATTAACAAGTAGATTCCCCAAACTTTCAAAACTATTTAAAGAAGAAACTTCCATAAAAGTTTGATCAGAAGGCATAATGATACTGTTTGTTGCTTCATTTGTCAGAGAAGTTACCAGCGGCTTTGTATTTGAAGCTTTTATAATATATAGGTCTCCCCTTTTTTCCTGATGAACTTCGAGGGCTTTATGCGGATCATTTTTCTTGATAAAAAGAGGAATTTTTGAATGTAAAACTATAGTCGCTTTTTGAAGATACACTCCCGATCCAAAATAAAAATCAAAGGCGAAATGTTCATTTAACGCAGGGTTATGATTAATCACTTTAGTCTTAAGATAAATTTTTGCACCAATTTCGACTTTTGGAAAAGAAATTGTAACTTGTTGAATGGTATCAAATCCATTAACGTTTCCAGAGATGGGCTTACTGACAATCTTGTCTTTATCAACCTTGTATTCCTTGCCTTCTACAATTGTTTTTGCTTCTATCACCTTATGCTTTTCTGTTGAACTATTGTAAATAATATTAAATGTACCTATGTCACTTCTTCCCTTTTCATTTAGAATAATATAACTTTCTTCTATTGTTTCTTCTGTCTTGCCATTTTCATCAATGATAATATTTCTATCATACAAGCAGCATTCATAAGGTGAATCTTCTTTCACAGACCAACGAGCTTCTACTTTTGAACATAAAAGCACTTGAAATAGTAATAAAAAATGAAAAATTTTTTTACTGAAGAAAGTCATTTAAAAGAGCCTTTTTTGAGATTAAGTATCAAAACATCAAAAACATTTACATAGAAACACTTTTGATTTTAGTCTGGATTTTTACAAGCTTTTCTGAAAAAACCGACCCAAAAATATTTCAAGTTTATACATGGATCGTTCGCTTTAATACAGAGAGAGCGGCTTCTTTCATACTTTCATTCACCGTGGGATGAGCATGGCTGGTACGCGCGATATCTTCAGAGGAAGCCCGATATTCCAAAGCAAGCGCTGCTTCTGCAATCATTGTTCCTGCTTCTGCATGAAGGATATGTACACCATAAATTTCATCTGTCTTTTTATCTGCAAGAATTTTGACAAATCCTTCCATATCACCATTTGCACGCGCTCTGCCATTCGCTGTAAAAGGAAATTTCCCGACATTAAAGTCAGCACCTTCCGATGTCAGTTGTTCCTGAGTTTTTCCAACAGACGCAACTTCTGGATGCGTATAAATAACCGCCGGAATGGCTTGATAATTGATATGTGGTTTTTGGCCAACCATCCCTTCAACAGCCGCAACACCTTCTTCTTCGGCTTTATGGGCCAGCATGGCCCCTCCAATGACATCTCCAATAGCATAAACACCCTGAACAGCAGTCTCGAAAGAGTCATTGACTTCCAGAAAGCCTTTATCTGTTAAAGAAAGGCCTATTTTATCAAGCCCTAAAGTATCCGTATAAGGCTTGCGTCCAGCACAGGATAAGAGCACATCACAAGCAACTTTTTGAACCTTCCCGCCTTCGGCTGGCTCTAAATGTACTTCCAAAGATCCTTTTTTTTGTTTTTTTACAGAAGTCACTTTTGTCGAAAGCTGAAATTCAATTCCCTGCGTTTTCAAAGACTTATACAAGGATGTTGCCACCTCACGATCTAAAGCCGGAACAATTGAATCAAAGTATTCTACAACTGTGACCTTTGACCCCAAACGTCGCCATACCGAGCCCATTTCAAGACCGATATATCCCCCGCCAACAACAATCAAATGATCAGGGACTTTGTCAAGCATAAGGGCACCAGTTGATGACACAACTTGTTTCTCATCAATTTCAATTCCAGGTAGATCAGTTGGTACTGACCCTGTTGCAATTAAAATCTTGGAAGCTTCTATTTGATCTGTGGCACCATCAGATTTTGTAATTTTTAAAGAAGTCGCTGATTCAAAGGAAGCCAGACCTTCCACAAAAGTAATTTTATTTTTTTTAAAAAGAAAGCTAATCCCTTTTGTCAGGTCTTCAACTACTTTATTTTTCCGCTCAATCATTTTTTTAAGATTAAGTTTGGGCTTTCCCACATCAACTCCGTGGTCGGATAAATGCGTGAGAGCTTCCTCGTACTTAAAAGAAGACTGAAGTAAAGCCTTTGAAGGAATACATCCCTCATTCAAACACGTCCCGCCAAGTTCAGGGCGTTTGTCAACACAGGCTACCGATAAACCTAACTGGGCAGCACGTATCGCTGCTACATATCCCCCGGGACCCGCTCCGATAACAATTAAATCAAACGATTTATTCTTTTTGGTCATTATGATACCTTTTCAGTTCTTAAACTTCTGGATGTATTTGTAAAAGAAAATGCCTTTAAATATCTAAAAGAATTCTTTCCGGATCCTCAATACATTCTTTTACACGTACAAGAAATGTCACAGCCTCCCGCCCGTCAATAATCCGGTGATCATAAGTCAAGGCAATATACATCATGGGGCGTACTTCAACCTTGCCATCAATGGCCATAGGGCGCTGTTGTATTTTATGCATTCCCAAAATGCCGGATTGAGGTGGATTCAGGATTGGTGTTGACATAAGAGACCCAAAAACACCTCCATTTGTAATGGTAAAGGTCCCTCCTGTCAGATCCTGCATGGAAAGTTTACCTTCTTTTGCCCGCATTCCAAGGTCAGAAATAGTTTTTTCAATACCTGAAAAGCTGAGCTGATCGGCACTTCTTAGCACTGGTACAACTAAACCATTAGGTGATGAAACAGCAATCCCTATATCGTAATGATTTTTGTAAACAATATCATCGCCATTAATTTCTGCATTAACTGCCGGAATTTCTTTTAATGCTACGATACAGGCTTTTGTGAAAAAAGACATAAAGCCCAAGCGCGCGCCATGCTTTTTCTCAAAAGAATCTTTATAACGTGCCCGGGCTGCCAAAAGGTTTGTCATATCAACTTCGTTAAAAGTGGTTAGCATTGCGGCTGTATTCTGGGCTTCTTTCAAACGCTCTGCAATACGCTGGCGCAAGCGTGACATTCGAACACGTTCTTCAGGCTTGGACTGACCTGAGACGGGAACATCAAATTGAATTTTTGGCGCTGGGGAAGAATTCTCAAAAGCCAAAACATCTCCCTTTAACAAACGGCCATCCTTACCAGAACCCTGAACATCAAAAGGGTTAATCCCTTTTTCTGCAACCAGTTTTGACACAGCAGGAGATAATTTATCAGAAGCCCCGTGAGAGCCCGTAGAAGCTGTATGAGAAGACATAACCGGGGGCGATGATCGCGCTGTTGACGGTTCTGCTTCTTTTGCTTTATTGGTCGAGGACGCTTTTGAATCTTTTTTAGAAATCGACGAGGGAGAGGCAGAATCCCCTTCTTCTATGGCACCCAATAAATCGCCAATTCCAACTGTTTTGCCTTCCCCTACAGAAATTTTTGTCAGAACACCTGCTGCGGGCGCGTTAACTTCCAGGGTTACTTTATCTGTTTCCAGCTCAACTAACGCCTCGTCCTGAGTAACAGCATCCCCTTCTGATTTCATCCAACGCGCAATCGTCGCTTCTGTCACGGACTCTCCAAGTGGAGGAACAATAATATCTTGTGCCATCAGTTACTTTTTTCCTTTATTGTTTATGCCAAGTGCATTGTTAACAAGATCATCCTGTTGTTTTAGGTGATGCGATAAAAGTCCAGTTGCCGTAGAGGCTGAAGCCTGACGCCCCACATAAAGAGGTCGATTGTGCTTGTGTTTCAGACTTATAAGAACATTTTCTAAACGGCGATCGACAAATGTCCAGGCCCCCATATTTTCTGGTTCTTCCTGGCACCATATAAATTGCGCCGCCGAATAGCGTGCAAATTCTTTCTTAAGTTGGTCTTCGGGAAAAGGATATAATTGCTCTAACCTGATAATAGCAACATCTTTCAAGCCCGATTCGTCCCGCTTCGAAACAAGATCATAATACACTTTACCCGAGCAAATGATAACACGTTTGACTTTCCTATCAGGGACAAGATTCTTGTTAACCTCAGGCAGAACTTCCTGAAAAGTTGTTCCCTTTGACATATCGTCTAAAGTAGATACAGCCCGTTTATCACGCAATAAAGATTTTGGTGTCATAATAATCAAGGGCTTGCGCGTTTTGCGAACAAGCTGACGGCGCAATATATGGAAATAGTTTGCCGGCGTTGTACAATTTGCAACCTGAATATTATCTTCAGCACACGCTTGAAGATATCGTTCCATCCTGGCAGAAGAGTGTTCTGGTCCCTGCCCCTCATATCCATGAGGCAGTAACATCACAATACCGGACATACGAAGCCATTTTGTTTCTCCTGCTGCAATGAACTGATCAAAAATAACCTGGGCACCATTAGCGAAATCACCAAATTGGGCTTCCCACATAACAAGGGCATTTGGGTCCGCAAGAGTATACCCAAGTTCAAACCCCAAAACAGAGGCTTCAGCCAGAGGGCTATCAACCACCTCAAGTTCGGCCTGTTCATCCTGAATTGAGTTCATCGGTACATAAGGAGCTGCTGTTTCCTGGTCTACAAGAACAGCATGACGTTGAGAAAAAGTCCCCCGACCAGAGTCCTGACCACTTAAACGGACAGGAAAACCTTCAAGCAAAAGACTTGCAAAGGCAAGAGCTTCACCCGTTGCCCAGTCAAACCCTTTACCCGATTCGAACATTTCCTTTTTTTGGTCCATTAAACGCACCAGCTTGCGATGCAGATTGAACCCCCTGGGAGTTGCCGTCAGCCCTTTGCCAATTTTTAATAAAGTCTCTTTTGGTACACCTGTTTTAACTAACCCGGGTTTACTAAATGACGTTTCAATACCAGACCATGCCCCTTCCAGCCAATCTGTTTGATCATTCTTGAAATCTTTGGCTAATTCAAATTCTTTTGCCAGGGATGACTGAACCTGTCGATGGAAAGTATCCGCTTCTTCCTGAGTGATATCCCCTTTTTCAACAAGATTTTTGGCATATAGGCTCCGGGTGGTTTCTTTGGACCTAATAGCTTTATACATCAAGGGTTGAGTAAAAGAGGGTTCATCCATTTCATTATGTCCGTGACGGCGATAACAAAAAAGATCAATCACAACATCTTTTTGAAAAGTTTGCTTAAACTCAAGGGCTACCTGGGCCGCCCAAACAACAGCTTCAGGGTCATCTCCATTGACATGAAAAACAGGAGCCTGAATCATTTTTGATATATCAGAACTATAGGGTGAAGACCTGGAAAAATTAGGAAGGGTTGTAAAGCCAATCTGGTTATTAACAATAAGGTGAATGGTGCCCCCCGTACGATATCCCCCAAGATCTGATAATAATAGTGTTTCTGCAACGAGCCCTTGACCTGAAAAAGCAGCGTCTCCGTGTAAAAGAATTCCCATAACCTGGCGGCGTTCATGATCCTTTAAGCGGGATTGTTTGGCGCGCACTTTACCGACGACGACAGGGTTGACAGCTTCCAGATGAGAGGGGTTTGCCGTTAATGAAAGATGGATTTCCCTGTCACCAAAAGTACGATCGGCAGAGGCTCCTAGATGGTATTTAACATCACCCGAACCCTGCATGTCTTCTGGACCCGGGGCCTTTCCCTGAAATTCAGAAAAAACGGCGCGTGGTAATTTCCCAAGAATATTCACCAGAACATTTAAGCGTCCTCGATGTGCCATACCCAAAACAACATCCTTGATGCCATGGCGACCTGCATGTGACAATAAAAAATCGAGAGCCGGAATCGTACTCTCTCCTCCTTCAAGGCCAAAACGTTTTGCTCCCGGATATTTTTTGGCAAGAAATTGCTCGAACCCTTCAGCACGGTCAAGAGACTGCAAAACCTCTTTTTTTCCTTCAAGAGACAACTCCTCATGACGAGATTCAGCCTTTTTTTGAAGCCATAACTTTGCATCAGGATCCTGAATATGCATAAACTCTATACCGATAGTATCGGCATAAGTCCTTTTCAAAACTTCCAAAATCTCTGTCAGCGTTGGACAAGAAAGCCCCAAAGACCCATCAATAAAAATAGGGCGATTATAATCTTCGGGTCCAAATCCATAAGTTGCCGGGTCTAGCTCCGGGTGATTTCTGGTATTTTCGAGATGCAGGGGGTCCAAATGAGCTGCAAGATGACCTCTTACTCGATATGCTCGAATCAGACGAATTGCACGAATTGTATCCAGTATCTGGCTGTGATCAAGTGCTGATATCGCTGATGCCGGAATTGCAGGACCTGCCGCACCCATAAATGGCACCTTTGAAGGGCTGGTCACTGATGATCTCTCACGTGGGGCCCAGGAAGCTCCCAAAAGGTCACGTAAAACGTGCCTGTCTTCATCTCCCAAAGAAGCAAAAAACTGTGCCCAGTCTGGATCAACAGAAGTGGGGTTTTCCAGGTACGCTGCGTATAGAGATTCAATAAACGGACCATTAAATCCGGCCAAAAATGTAGGGGAATTTTGAGGTTGCGACACGTTTTCTCTCAAAGTTAGATTTAATTAATATTAAACTTTATTCATTAAACCTTACCAAACTATTGAGACAAGTGCAAAACTCTCGGACCATATCTCAAAAAAATATTACCCTCTTTTGAAAATAGACTTATAAAAAAAGGCCCCTTCGATAACAGGGGCTCTCAGCATTTAAAAAAATATTCTACTTTTATAATACCAGCGATTACAACTTCATCAAAATTTATAAAAATCTTTTAGTTTCTAGTAAGTTAAGAGAATCATCTATTTTAAAAGAGTTTCAGAAATTATTCAGTAAATTCTTCCCACTTTTTAAAGGGTCAACAAATTCTGAAGTTCTTCTGTTGAATAATCTGATAGTTTCTTTTTATCCTGAAAGTTCTTTTTCTGACAAAACAAGCCAAGATGTTTCCCCCAAAGCTCTAGTGCCTTTAGGGCAACTGAGTAATTTTCCGCTTGAAGACTGGACAAAACAACCTCTTTTAAAAGGATCATTACATCATCAGATTCAAGTTGGCGGGGATTAAACTTTTGATTTGTAGAGGATTTCGATGCCCTTTTTTTAGTTAATGCCATATTTGATACCTCCCCACTTCTGGAAAGTGGAGAATTGCCCATTTAAAATCAAAATGAACCTGCAAAAAGCAGAAAAGGATCTAGGGGCTAGAGTAAAGCGCCCCTTGTCTTAGGTATAAGATACGGTCCATTTTATGAGCAAGACCCATACTATGCGTTGCAATAAGGCATGCCATTTTATGTTCTTTGGCCAGTGATAAAAATTCATCAAAAACAGTCGCCGCTGTTTTTTCATCAAGATTACCTGTGGGTTCGTCAGCTAAAAGCACAGAAGGATTATTGGCAAGAGCCCTTAAAATGGCAACTCGCTGTTGTTCTCCCCCTGACAGTTGAGAGGGGCGATGATCTGCTCGGTCCTGTAAGTTCAGTTTCCCTAAAAACGAAAAAGCTTTTTTCTGTGCTTCAGAGCTGCTCATGCCCATGATCTGCAATGGTAACATAACATTTTCCAAAGCAGTAAATTGCGGTAACAAATGGTGAAACTGATAAACAAAGCCAATTTTACGACGCCGCAAATCAGAACGTTTGTCATCAGACAAAGAGAGTGTCGATTGTCCATCAATTAATATCTGGCCAGACGATGGAGTATCCAAAAGCCCTAAAAGCTGTAGCAATGTTGATTTACCTGACCCACTCGCCCCCACTAACGCAACTATCTCTCCTGGCACTAAAGTGACAGAAGCATTTTTTAAGACTTCCAGGGTTTTAGGCCCCTGAATAAAAGTTTTTGTCAGATTCCGGACAGATAAAAGGGATGTTATTTCATCATTTTTATTCATAACGCAGTGCCTCAACAGGGTCCAGTTTTGCCGCTCGTCTGGCAGGTAACAAAGTTGCAATAAATACAAGAACCAGTGCCGTTCCAATAATAGAGGAAACTTCTGCTACATCAACTTTTGCAGGTAACTGAGACAGAAAATAAATTTCAGGATTAAAAAGATTAGATCCAGTTAAAGACTCAATACCCCGTCGAACTGTTTCAATATTAAGGGCAAAAAGCAGCCCCAAAGTTGTTCCTAACGCAATACCTCCGACACCAATCAACGTCCCCGCCATAAAAAAGATGCGTAAAATACTACCTCGTGTAGCCCCCATAGTTCGCATAACAGCAATATCCTGACTTTTTTCTTTCACCAGCATAATGAGGCTGGATATGATATTAAAAGCGGCGACCAGAATGATTAAAGTTAATATAATAAACATCACATTACGTTCAACAACCAATGCGGTTGCGAATTTTGCGTTTGCCTGACGCCAGTCAAGAATACGTACATTTTGAAGATAACGATGGAGTGTATCCGTAACTTTATAAACTTCATCCGGTTTTTCGACAAAAATCTCGAGACCTGTGACAGCTTCTGGAAGCCTGAAAAACTGCTGTGCTGATGCCAATGGAATAAAAACAACAGATGAATCATATTGACTCATTCCAACCTTGAAAATAGCAGCTATTGTAAAACGACGCATCCGGGGCACCGTCCCAAAAGCTGTTGAATTTCCATCAGGTGCTACAATTGTTATTTTATCTCCAGGCAAAACCCCAAGGGCTTCTGCCATACGAACTCCAATCACAATCGCATTTTTTTCTTTGAACGAGTCCAGGGATCCATATTGAAGTCGACTCGCAACGATCTCTTTTTGCGTCAAATCTTCTAAACGAATACCATGGACCATGGCACCAAGAGCCTGTCCGCGATGCGTCACCATTGCCTGACGTTCAATAAGGGGAGTTGCCTTTTTTATGCCTGGCAAAGAACGAACTTGCTTTACGCCTGCCTCATACCCCTTAAACCCTTCCTGAGTTGCTGCAGCAACGGCAATATGGCCATTAAATCCAAGAATATTATCGATGAGCTTCTCACGAAAGCCACTCATAACTGACATTACAATAATGAGTGCAGCCACACCAATAGTAATGCCTAAAAAGGAAAACCCCGCAATCAGGGAAATAAAACCTTCTTTCCGACTGGGTTTTAAATAACGAAGGGCAACCTGCCACTCAAAACGTTTAATCATCTTAGGCAGCCAGGGTAGCAGTAAGTTGTGTCAACGCAGAACCAAGGCTGATTTCCTGAACCACTCCTGAACGTCGACATTTAATTTCAACGGTTCCGGCCTTTAATCCTTTTGGTCCCACACGAACTTGCCAGGGTAAGCCAATAAGATCCATCGTGGCAAACTTGTCTCCTGCTCCAGTTTGACGATCATCATATAAAACAGTGACACCACTTTCGATCAAGCGATCATAAATATTCTGGCAGGTTTCATCACACGCCGAGTCACCTACTTTCAAATTGATCAAGGCAATTTGGAAAGGAGCTACAGACTCTGGCCAGATAATGCCTGCCTCGTCATGACTTGCCTCGATAATCGCTGCCACAAGGCGGGAAATGCCAATGCCATAACTTCCCATATGAATGGGCAAGATTTTACCATCAAAGTCTGTGATATTGGCACCAAGAGCCTCTGAATACTTTGTCCCGAAATAGAAAATATGCCCAACTTCAATACCTCGTGCCTGACGAAGATCTGATGCAGGCACAGGACAATTTTCAGGATCATGCATTTCTTCTTCCATAGCGTAAAGATCCATTATTGCGTCAACGGGTACTTCTGTATGGCCGGACTCTGCCATAATGTCTTCAAGTTTTCGATCATAATACAAGAGGCTTTCCCCTGTTGAAGCAATAATGTGGAACTCATGGCTCAAGTCACCGCCAATGGGACCCGGGTCAGCTCGCACAGGAACTGCGGTTAACCCAAGACGATCAAAAGTCTTGATATAGGCCCGCATCATCCTGAAATAGGATTCCCGAGCCCCCTTTTCATTGACATCAAAGGAATAGGCATCTTTCATATAAAATTCACGCCCTCTCATAACACCGAATCGAGGACGAATTTCATCCCTGAATTTCCACTGAATCTGGTAAAGAGACTGGGGCAAATCACGATAACTGCGTAGATATCGGCGTGCAATGTCCGTCATTAACTCTTCTGCCGTGGGCGTATACAACATATCTCTATCATGGCGATCCTGAAACCGCAGCATTTCAGCACCATAGGCATCATAACGCCCACTTTCTTTCCATAAGTCAGCAGACTGTATCGTCGGCAAGACGACTTCATGCGCACCCGATTGGTTTAATTCGTTGCGAACAATAGCCTCTATTTTCCTCAAAACAATACTACCGAGAGGAAGCCAGCTATAAATCCCCGAGGTTGATTGGGAAATCATTCCTGCCCGCAACATTAAACGATGCGAAACAACCTGGGCTTCCTGGGGTGTTTCTTTTAAGGTTGGTAAGAAATATTGGCTAAGGCGCATTCACCTGTTTCCATAAAAAACTGTATCCATAAGTGTTTATAAGACAGATTCCTGGTAGGGACAAGAGCAACATGAGATATTATTAACGAAATTCTAGCCAGCTGATAAAGGAGCCGCCCTGGCTTTGATTTTTTTGCGGCCTTCATCCTCCTGAAAACAGATAATAACTGTACCAGCGAAAATGATAACAGCACCAATCCAAAGAGCTTCTGATCTCGGCAACTCGCCAAAAGCAGAATAAGCGAAAAACGCTGTAAACAAAAGGCGTGAAAAACCAAAAGGGGCCAAGAAGCTGATTTCTGCACATTTATAACAATAGGCATGGGTAAGATTTCCAAGAGTTGCCACAATACCTAAAGGAATCAGATAAAGAAAGTGTTCCCATTCCAAAGGGCGCCAGTCCACAAGAGCTGGGATCAACATGATAGGAGCCATAAAAATCAAGATATAAGTTGTCAACACTTTGGGAGCTTCTCCGTTGCTCGCAAGTTTTCTACCTAAAACTTTTGACGCTGCAAAACAAGCTGAAGCCAGTAAGGGCAAGGCAATAATCCAGCCAAGAGGATCATAGGAGTCTCCCATAAAAGCCTGGTCGGGTCGCGTTATTAGAAAAGCCCCGGTAAAACCAAATAAAATTCCGATAAGACGAAAGGGACCAATCCTTTCCCGTAAATAAAAAGCAGCGCCAATAACAGTAAGAATAGGGCTTGTAAAACCCAGAGCCACAGCTTTTGCTGCAGGCATTGATTTAAAAGCATAATAAAGACAAATCACACCAGAAGCCGCAAAAACAACACGCATAAGGTGAAGTGTTTTCCTGCCTGTTTTAAGAGCCTCGAAAGTTTCTTTCTTCACAAGAACAGGTAAAAAGAAAATGGCACCAATCAAATACTGTAAAAAAGCAATTTGTGAAGATGACAGGGCTTTTTCAACACCGCCAGATCCGCCCGTTAGATAACGTACGATAATATTCATCATGGCAAAACACGCACATGCCATCGTTTTCCAGATAACGCCTTGAACCTTCAGTGGTAAAGTCAAAAAAGTTTTTCTCATCATACTTGCCTGTTTTCTTTCTACGTCCCGGATAGATAAAAAAACTTCTAAAATACAAAAAATGTACCATACATAATACATACCAAAAGGAGCTTTGCCTCCAGGTTTGCTATATATAAGAAGGCTGCGTCCTTAAATCAAGCAAAAGAAAGAATTATTAAAGCTTAATTTCCTCCACCCCTTAACTTTATCTATAAAAGAAGTTACTCTTATTCAAAAAGGGAGTGTTTTTATGAAAAACTTTTTATATTCTATTGCCGTTCTTATCGCACCTACAGTTTGTAACGCAGAAGATTTTTCTTTAGTACCTGACCCCAGTTTTACTATTACCATACTTTTTCCAAAGATGGATCAGAAAGTATCTTTTGCCTGCAAAACGTCGGCAACATGCAAGTCAGATGGTAAAATCACCATACGAGGACAACAACAAAACCTGAATATTGCCCTTAATATCAATCCTCATAAACATCACTCAAGAGCAAGACACGTGTCACCCTATGCCCCAAAAAGCTTTCGCTATAATCTGACAATTGATACAGGAAAACCAGGAACGTTTCTAAATACAGCACATCTTGCCAAAAGAGGCACCCTTCCACCCTATGAAGGTGTTTATTTTCAAAAGCCACTGACCTACTGGTACAAAAAAGGAGGACGAGAACATAAAATTAATATTGATCTCGTACAGATCCAGATCGAACCAAACACATGATTGTAGTCAACATTAAAAGAATCCTGAATCTTTTATATAATCCTTACGATTTTTTGCGAACAAGAGCTTGTAGAATTTTAATGAGCTTTTGCTGGTCTTCAGGTATCAGAGAGCCAAAAAATAGAGCGTCCATCCCCTCAATTAAAGGCACTATCTCTGACGTCAGTGCCTTGCCATTATCTGTTAAAAGAACTGTTTTTGCACGATTATCCCGAAAATTTTCATAACGCTCCAGATACCCTTGACTCACCAATTTCCCAAGAGATTTAGAGACCGTCATTTTATCAAGTCTGGTTAAGTGTACAAGGTCATTTTGCGTCACCTCCTCCGATGATTTCTGATGCCACAAAAGAGTTGCCAAAATCACAAATTGCGCATGAGATATTCCGTAGGGCTCAAGCACTTTTCTTAGAAGACGCTGCCACGTTTGAGTTGTCTGCCACAATAAATACCCCGGGCTATCTTCGGCGGCTTCAAATCCAAAGGGATTCTGTTTCATACAAATTATTTCCTCCAATAAAGAAGCCTCTGTTTATAAAAGATTCTTCAATAGTCAGATTTTGCCAAATCAACCAGACTCCTGACTTCTTCAGGAACAGATTCTGCCACATGACGGGCGACAAGCCTAACCCAAAGTTTTGTCAAGGGACCTTTCACAACAAGGTGGTTTGTCAATAACAGCCCTCCCTTTTGTTCTTCAACACGGTGTGTGTCATACATTTTTGCCCCAAAAAAAGAAGTACAGTCTGTGAATTCGTATTCTTCTTTAATATCAACCAGCTGGATCTTTACTGCCTTCATCCCCTTTGGCTTAAGAAAAAAATGGGAACCAACTTTAAAATCTCCAATTAAACGGCATGATTCAAGATCAGTGTGCCACCGAGGCCAGTTATCAATATCTTTCCAAAGACGCCAAATCTCTTTTTTTGAAATACCCTCATAAAAGCAGCGATGAGTTTGTTGCCACATAAAAAAACCTTTTGTATTTATAACATATAATATTATATACATATAATAAGCTGTAAAAGTCAAGAGATCATCTTGAAAAATATCAGTCAAAAAAACGTTAAAGAACAAGACACAGTGCTCTTTTCGTGGTATGAGGTCTCAATATGTTTTTATATTTTCCAAAAGACCTTTCATATGGTTTCCGGACATCAAAATAAGTCACTTATTGGGGGTCTTTACATGGCTTTTGCCATGTTTGTTTTTATGTCTGTGAATGTCGCTGTCAAGGATGCCACGGCCTCGTATCCCTTGATGCAGGTTGTCTTTTTTCGATATGCTTTCTCGATCATTCCCTGCCTGGTTCTTCTAAAAGCTGCTGGAGGCCTGAAAGCTCTTAAAACCGTCGACATCAAATGGCACTTTTTTTCAGGGTGTATAGGTGTTTTGGGTCTTTATTGCCTCTTTAAGTCTTTTCATGTTTTGCCGCTCGCAGATGCAACGGCTTTTTCCTATTCCTCGATTCTTTTTGTAACTCTTTTATCGTCACCCATCTTAAATGAAAAAGTCGGTCCACGTCGCTGGATTGCTGTTCTTATTGGCTTTTCCGGAGTGATTTTTATGGTCAATCCAACAGGCCGGGTTTTCCAGACAGGCGCCTTGTACAGCCTTACTTTTGCCCTGATTGATGCAACGGTTATTATCATGGCGCGCCTTCTGACAAAAAGAAATCACCCTGCTAGTATCGTTTTCTACTTTGTTACAATATCTGCATTTATTAGTGCATTCTTCCTTCCCTTTGGAAACTGGGAAACACCTTTTTCCCTGTTACATTGGGGGCAACTTATTCTTCTTGGTATTGGAGGGGGCATAGGTCAAATTCTTCTTACTCATGCTTTTAGGTATGCCCCCGCAACTGTTGCTGCCCCTGTCAGTTATACTTCATTTGTCTGGGGCGTTCTTTTCGGGATATTATTCTGGAATGATTTTCCAACTCCTGAAGTATGGATTGGCTGTAGTGTTCTTATTGTATGCGGTGTCTATATTACTTATCGAGCCCATAAAATAGAAAAGGCTAAAGCTTTAAAAGGTTAAAGTCCCATCAAACTTCTGGCAAAAGGTAATGCTTCAAAATTTTGTAAATCATCAACAGATTCACCTACACCGATAGCATGAATTGGTAACTCGAACTTTTGAGCCAGTGCAATAAGAACACCTCCTTTAGCTGTTCCATCTAACTTTGTCACAACAAGACCTGTCACACCGGCCGTCTTTTGGAAAAGATCAACCTGAGAATGAGCATTCTGACCCACAGTCGCATCCAAAACAAGAAGACAAGAATGAGGTGCCTGTGGATCTATTTTTTTCAAAACACGTTTGATTTTCGCAAGTTCATCCATCAAATCCTGACGGTTCTGCAGGCGTCCTGCTGTATCAATCAAAAGAATATCGTCACCAGCTTCTTTAGAAGTTTCATAGGCTTCATAGGCAAGTCCTGCAGGGTCACCTCCCGGAGTACCAACAGTGACAGGAACGCCGGCTCGTTCTCCCCAAACCTGTAATTGTTCAACCGCTGCTGCTCTAAAAGTATCTCCCGCAGCCACCCGAACTTTTTTGCCTTCACCAGCCCACCTGGAAGCCAACTTGCCAATCGTTGTTGTCTTACCGCTGCCATTAACTCCCACAACAAGAAATACATAAGGCTTTGATTGAGTTTCTAACGTAAAAGAAGTCGCATACGGCAATAAAATTTCCTCAAGACGCTTTGACAGAAAAGTTCTTATTTCTTCGTCACTAACTTCTTGATCAAAACGATCCCTGGCAAGAGCCGCCACAAGGTTTGCTGCTGTTTCAACCCCAAGATCTGAAGCAATCAAATGTTCTTCCAGTTCTTCAAGAACAGATTCATCAAGGCGACGTTTTTTGACAATTGCAACAATACCATCGCTGATTTTTGAAGATGACTTTTTAAGACCGTCTTTAAGTCTTTTGAACCATCCTTTTTTCTCTATTTCTTCACTCATTTTCAACAACAGCCTTTCCTGTCAGCCCCTGGTCATCATATCCGGTCACGTAAGCAATGACGTTCTCCCCTTTGTCAAAACTACGTCCCCTGGAAGTCTCCAGGCGTATAGGAGCAAAATGGCTGGTATGTCCTTTTGATTTTTCTTCAATCAAAACAGAAACCTTTTGACCCAACTGGCTTTTATGAAAAAGATTTTTTTGTTGGCTCCCTAGTTTCCGTAAACGAGCCGCTCTGGATTTAATTTCTTTCCCCATGACTTGAGGCATTTTAGCAGCAGGCGTTCCTTCCCGCCTGGAGTAGGGAAAAACATGCAGATAAGTTAGATTGCATTCCAACACAATTTTTAGAGAATTTTGGAACATTTCTTCAGTTTCAGTCGGAAATCCAGCAATGATATCAGCCCCGAAAACAACATCCGGACGTATAGATCTTACCTTTTTACAAAAGGCAATAGCATCTTCCCGTAAATGTCGGCGCTTCATGCGTTTTAAAATCATGTTATCCCCTGCTTGTAAACTAATATGCAAATGGGGCATTAAACGGATATCACTCTCCAGAAGGCGGTAAATATCCTCGTCAACCTCGCTGGGGTCCAAGGAAGAAAGGCGTAACCTTTTCAAATCAGGAACCTGGGCTAAAACCCGCCGTGTCATTTGTCCCAGGGTTGGTGCTCCCGGTAAATCCGCACCATATCCGGTGATATCAACGCCTGTAAAAACAACTTCCTGACAGCCTTCTGCCACAAGATGACGTACTTGCCTCACAATTTCTGCCACAGGAACACTGCGGTTATTACCGCGCCCAAAGGGAATAGAGCAAAATGTACACCGATGATCACAGCCGTTTTGGATTTCAATAAAAGCACGTGTTCGACTTTCAAAACCGGAAATTAAATGATGTGCCGTTTCACGGATATTCATAATATCATTGACCAACACCTTTTTTGATGTTTCAGGCAAAAAACTGTCTGCCTTCATTTTTTCAGTGTTTCCCAAAACGCGATCGACTTCAGGCATTGATGCGTAAGTCTCAGGGTGAATCTGGGCACTACAACCGGCTACAATAATTCGGGCAGCAGGGTTTTCACGTCGCGCTTTTCGCACTGCTTGACGAGACTGACGCTCTGCTTCATTTGTCACAGCACATGTATTAATAATAACGACATCTTCATCCTTCAGATGTTGTGATGCGTGATCACGCATCACTTCGGATTCATAGGTATTTAATCGACATCCCAGTGTCATCGTTTTAATTAAAGAAGATTTATTGGCTGTCATAAGTCAAAAAGCATTTCGTTAAACGTTCCCTGAAAAGACTGTTTTACAGGACCGGACATCGTTATTTTTTGGCCATCATATGTCACAGATAAATCACCTCCGTCAAGAGTAACACATACAGATTCACCTTGTGTTACAAAGCCTCGACGCACAGCAGCGACAACTGTGGCACATGCCCCGGTTGCACAGGCAGGCGTAATACCTGTGCCCCTTTCCCATACTCTCATACGCAGGTGATGACGTGATAGACAAGAAACAAATTCAACATTCGCCCCCTTTGGATAAAGAGGATGTCGTGTTAACTCGCGACCAAACCTTTCAAGAGGAACTTCTTCTGCATCCGGCACAAAAAAAACCATATGAGGGTTACCAACTCCCACACCCACCGGGCGTTCTAATCCTTCTACATCAACAGGCAGGAACAGAGTATCACTGTCCTGACTAAGCTTCATATCAGCAGAAGTTAACTGAGGGCTTCCCATTTTTACATGTGTGGCACCATCGATATGAGAAGTTTTTAAAAAACCGGCGACTGTCTCAATTGTATGACCTGAAAGGCCTGATTCCATTGTCAGCAAATGTCCAACGCACCGCGTTGCATTACCACATGCTTCAACCTCCCCTCCGTCCGCATTAAAAATATGCATATATACGGCACACCCTTCTGTTCGAGGAGGGGCTAAAAGAATAAGCTGGTCACAGCCAACACCAAGGCGACGATTCGCAAGGATTTTAAGCTGCTCAACGGTCAGAGTTATATTATTTTGACGACCGTCAAGAATAATAAAGTCATTCCCTAAACCATGCATTTTTGTAAAAGTATACATCATTCTTGTCTTATACGATGAGGCACCTTGCTTCGTCCAGTATTTTCAGGCAACGCCATAAAAATATTCTGGATCGTCACGTTGACCTTCGGTCTCCTCACGATGACATGGACAGAAAGGGACTCCCATGATGATGGTTCTACTTCCGTCACTCAGAACGGATCTCTTTCTTTTCGTCATTCAGAAGGCGTTTCCCCCCTCCGTCACTTAGAATGCGTCTCGTTCACTCCGTCATTCAGAGTGAGCGAAGCGAGGGAAGAATCCAGAATACTTTTCCACAAGACACACATCCCTTAAAGCCTGGATCCCGACGGGTGGCCTTGCCACCCTCTGGATGACAGGGAAATAAACGTACCTCCTCACGATGACGGTTTTACTTCCGTCCCTCAGAAGGACCCCCTTCATCCGTCATTCAGAGTGAGCGAAGCAAGGGAAGAATCCAGAATACTTCCACAAGGGCACACATCCTTTAAAACCCGGAAAAAAGCTTTCTAGGGAGTCAATTTGGCCTTAGATAAAATTTTTTCTGCATGTTCAAAATCTTTTTCATCAACCATCATACGATACCCTAAAGCTTCTACACCTGGATAAAGACTGCTCATACCCTCATCAAATACAGTGGCCTCGATGCCTTCTTCAACTAAAATACTCCGGGCCAAATAAGCTTCTGCAGGTAAAGAGAATACTCTTAAAACAACCAACATTGCAGTCCTCTCTTTTTTTTAACAGAGCCATCACTAACTCCAAGTAATATAACATGATACTTTAGAACCTTAAAATTACTATACTTTTAGGCTATCAATGTGTTTTTTCTGCCTTTTTGAAAAAGATTTTTCTTTAAAACAAGATATCTCTTTTATTAAAGCACTTCCCTGTCTTATACTTTTTAAAAGCTTAACGGGTTATTTAAATCGTGCGGTCAGGCACCTTGCTTGCATTTTTGTTTCTTCTTTGCCTTACTTTGAGTCCAGAATGCTGGTCTCAAAACCCCTTGAGAGTACCGTCACCCTCACCTCTCCCGTCCTTTCGGCTTGAGAAAAATATAAAACCTCTTCAAAAGCAGGCCATTCAACATATCACTCAACGCGTTCCTGTGACAGCTCTTCGCGTCGGAAATACAGCTTTAAAAATACGTTTCAACTGGATGGCTCCTGCCAAGACAGCTTTTTTCAAGCGGGATAATCGACTGTTTGTCGCCTTTAATCGTCCTGCTCTTTTTGAAACCAGTACCCTATCTGGACAGACTTCTTTTTTTAAGTCGGCCAAACGGCTTGAAAGCCGTACCGGCAGCCTTATGGTTTTCAATCTTGTAGAAAATGTTGATATTTCTTTTGAAGAAAATAAAAAGTTTCATGACTGGATTATAACTTTTACTCTTCAAGAGGAGAAAGAGGACCTTCCTTTTATCCCTCCCTTAAAGCCAGAGCCTTCTCCGTCTCCCACTTTCACTTCCTATAGAATTCAAGACAGGCAGGTCTTTTTCAACCTCGCTCAGGAAGAAACCCCTATTTTTTTTGAAGATCCATTAACAGGCGAAGATTTAACAGTTTTTCCCACAAATGATCTTTTTAAAAAATCATGCGATACTCAGGAATTTACATTCCTCCCTACATATAAGGGGCTTGTTGTCCTTAATAAAAGCGATCGGTTGACTTTTTTAAAATCAGACAAGGCACCTGTCGTACTTACTTCCTTATCAAAAGAGGCCAAGCTTGCTTTATCAGAACCCTCGGACATTATTAAGAATAGGGAAAAAGCTCGCCCCGAGCAATTAGTTAACTTTGCAACCTGGTCTAAAATGCCTTCAAAACCCTATCAGCTAAGGCGCCTCAACCAAAACCTCATTCATAAAATTTATGCTTCTCTGGATTCCAAAGAAATTTACAACAACAGTCTGGAACGTACTTATTTGCTTTTGATCATGGATCATGGCTTTGAGGCAGCTGCTCAATTAGACCTAATGACTTTTAAAGATCCTGCCCTTAGGGAAGATGAGCAAATCGCTTTGCTTAAAGGTATTGCCTACGTTCTTTCTCATCAACCCGATCGTTCACTTGGAAGCCTTTCAAAGCTTATGCAGCAGGAAGATGATGATGCCTTTTTGTGGGCAGGTATTGCTGAATTGCAACAGGAAAAATACTATCAGGGGCTTCAAAAAATTATCCCTCGCCTCAAAAGGTTATCTCAATATCCAGCTAACATTCTTCAAAAGCCCTATTTCCTTATGAGCAAAGCAGCTATTAAGACAAGTTATCCAGGTAAAATGTTTCTCAATTTGTTGAACACAGAAAAAATGACAAAGCGAGAACGCAATCTGTTTGATCTTCTTTCGGCCCAAATGGAAACAGACCCAAAAAATCAGGAATACGCAGAACAACTTTTCAAAAAAGTTCTTAAAGGGCAAAATGTTCAGGCACAGACCGAGGCCGAACTTTCTCTTTTGGCCAAAAAAGAAATTCTTGACCAAAAAGATCTTGAACGCCTTGAACATTACAGGTTTAGATGGCGAGGAGATCATACAGAACTAGCCCTGTTGGGACGCCTTGCCAGTCTCTATGCCGACAACAACAAAATTGATCAGGCTCTTGCCCTGTACCAACAAATAAAAGACTTTTTTTCCGGAACACCTCAGGGAGAATTAGAAGTAAGACGAGGAGAATCTCTTTTTTATAAAACCTTTATGAACCCTTCTTTTTCACCATCCTTTCAAAGTATAGCCTTTTATGATCGTTTTAAGGACCTGGCGCCTTCTGATCACAGGCAACTTCCAATGATTCAAAAACTTGCACAAGATTATGAAACCCTTGATCTCCTACCTCATGCCATAAAAACATTTCACTATATTGAAGAGAATCTTGTTTCCTCTCCGGAAGAAAAAGCAAATATCCTATTAAAGCTCGCAGCGCTCTATGAAAAAGATAATAATCTGAAACCCTTAGAATCTCTTCTAAAACGACTTGAAGAGCTCCTGCCTGAAAATCAAGCACTGCACCAACAATACAAACAGTTACACGCTCGTTTTTCAGAGTCTAAAGGTAAAATATCCGAGGCACTAAGCTATCTTGAAAACGACACAACGTATGATGGACTTCTTCTAAAAGCTCAGTTGGCCTGGAAGTCCTCTAACTGGCTTTTAGCATCAGAAACATTAAGTCAGTTACTTGCTCATCCCGAAACACCTGCAGAAAAACACGAAGAGCTTCTTATTAATCTTGCCGTTTCCTTTCGTCAGCTTCAGGACCAGGAATCACTAAATCGCTTAAAGAAGGCGTTTATGACATCTTTTAAAAATCCTGAAAAAAAGAAAACCTTTATTTTGTTAACCTCCCAAAAGCCCATTATTCCGAAAAAACCAACCTATAAAGAACTTATTGCCCAACTTATGGCTATCGATAAATTTGAGAAACTTCTGAATAAAAAATCATTATAATCTTTTTTACTCTAAAAATACTTATTTCATACAAATATACTATTACACAAAATCTGCTGCCAATTTTGCAATCCATCTTTTCCTGATTTGCACTTTATTAATTCCATTCAAATAATTAAGTTTATTTTTGTTGAAACAATAAAAAGGAAAAACATGAAAATAAAAACAATTAAAATATCAGTAATAGGTTCCCTATTACTTGGAACCTCTGCAATATCTTCTATTGAAGTTTTACCACCACAAAATGGAATAGACATCACGTTACGAACAAAAACCTCTCCCTCGAGTGATATCATGACTGATGCTTTTTCCAGGCAACTTGTCCAGCGTCTTCTTCTTGATTTTGAGAGCAAAAAGAAAATTCAGTTAAAAAAAGATAACGCCCTGGCTCATCAACTTCAGCAAGAGGAATTCTTTGAAACAGAAGAGCAAGCCCTGGAAAGAGCTTTAGAACAATCACTGGAAAATAGTCTCGTTCCTGCAATTTTTAAAGACCCAGATGAGTCTTCTCTCGAGTCAGCGTTAAAAACAGCCAAGAGTAACCTTCGACCTGTTGATGAGAAAGTGAAAAATATCTATGCAAGCAATCTTAAACTTCCTGCTTTCCGGGAAATACCCGCAATTTTTGGAAGGTCTGTTCTTACACGCGATTGGGGAAATCAATTTGATACTGTGAAGAAATTATTTGGTCAAGTAAGTGATAATCGCCAGGAGTTAGAAGAAATAAGAGCAAAACATATCGCTCGATTTAAAGAACTTCAAACGGAAGAAAACCCGGATTATAGAGAGCTGACAAAAGCAATCACAAAAGATACAATTTCATACTTTAATAAACGTGTCCAGCGCCTGATTGAAAAGTTGGGTCCTGCACCAACTAAATTCAGTCTTTTCAGCCTTGGATCCATGCCTCGTGAAGAATCCGGGTTTTATACAGATTTGGAAATCGGGATTCTTTTGGATAAAAATACGCCTGCGGCACAAAAGTATTTTCAAAAGCTTGTTCAATTACTATCTGATGAACTCTTTCTACTTGGGGAGCATCCAGATGTGGGTGGCAAAGGGCTTCGTATTGACGAAGCAGACAACGCTCCATCTCATATGAGATGGTTTTCCCGGCATGCCTCACCAGAACAAGCTCGTGATATTATCTCTGATGGACTGGCCAACCGCAAAATAGGAAAAAAGTTTCCTGTTCCCTATGAGGGAAGCCGAATTTTTTTAGTGACGCCGGAACGATTTGCCCAGTATTCCGATCCTGACTTTATCGCCAAGGAAAAAAAGAAAAATACTTATAAAGCACGTAAAAAACGAATAATTTTTGAACGGCGTCTTATTCAGAAAGAATTTAGAAAAGCGCGTCGCCTTGCTGCCAGGAAAGGTCTCTCGCACCACGAAGTTTACCAGGATATCAGTCGGTACGTCAAAGATGCCATCAGGCCTTTTTCAACACGCGAATGCAATCAAGTACAAAATACACGTTCGCTTGTTCGTAATATTACCCCCATTTATGGAGATGATCGCGTCTTTAACCGATATATAGAAGCACGTGCCAGATATCTTGAAAAAAGGTCTCCCTCTCTATCGCCTCTTGTTGAAACCGAACGTCATAGTCTTGTCGTTCAGAAGTTCACAGAGGATATGATTCGGTATGCAGGAGATGACAAAAATCCAATTATGACAGGTGTTTTAGGCGATACAATTGATTTAAAACGGCAATTTTATCGCATGCCCGAGCAAATCCTGACAAATTTGGGTTTTTACTTCAATTTAAGCCAACAAAATTGTCAGGATATTGCAATGGCTCTTGTGCAAAGAGGCTTCTTTTCTGAAACAATTGGAACTCAATTCAAGGCATGGATGAATTACGCAACGGGCCTGCGCCTTAAAGGACAGGTTAATGTTAATAAACAGGGCTTTGCTATTCCAACAACACAAGAAGAATATTCTGATCAGCTTGAAGACCTTGAAAAAGAAAAGGAGGCCCTTAATCGCCAACATGATTTGGTCATAGAAATTCATGGTACCAGCCTACAGCGCCATGAAATTGAAGAAAGGAGAAATGCAGTCATTAAAGATATAAAGCGTTTAAAGAAACAAGAACCCCTGACAAAAGAGTCTGTTCTTTCAGAGGAAGAAAGAAAACGTCTCACGGCGTTTCTTCCTGCTTGCAAAAAACTTTTTGAAAGGACAATCGATTTCCTTAAGGGGAATTGGGCAGCATATCGCTAGATTATCCTGATATTTTCCAGAAAGAGCCTTATTAAAGGTTCTTTCTTTTTCATAGATTTATCCAGTGATTTACAAAGGAACATCCCTCCTGGATCCCCACGGTTGGCCTTGCCAACCTCTGGATGACAGTTCCCCCTTCGTCATTGCGAGGGAACAGCGTGACCGTCGCAATCCAGTATCCCACAAAAGCACATAAACTCGGTTCGTCTCGATCCCGACACTCGATGATATCTCGCTCTGGATGACAGAGACGTAAAAAGGCCTTCTCTGGACGACGCCCCCATACCGTCCTTCAGAAGGTGCCTCTTCCGTCATTCAGACCGAGCAGCGCGAGAGAAGAATCCAGTATACTTCTCTGAAAGCCCGGAGATCTTCAAAGTCTGGATCCCCACGGTTGGCCTTGCCAACCTCTGGATGACAGGGAAATGAGCGCACCTCCTCACGATGATGGAAAAAGAGAAATCGAGTTAGCACAAAAAACAATAGATTCCTTTTTTGCACGCATACCTTGCAAAATCATCATTACAAAAAAAATAAATCATTCCCATATCAATATTGTGAAAAGAAAAAATGATAAATTTAACAAAGGATTTAAAATGAAAAAAACAACTTTAATTGCATTATCTTTAACAGTTCTGTCTTCTTCAGTTTTTGCAGACAGGCAAGCAAAAGAAGACTTTTTTGAAAACTCAGCATATCATAACTCGGTGACGCTTTCATCGAAGCAAGACTTTAAAAAGTCTCCATCTTCTAAAACAAGCAATGAAGAGTCTCCCGAAGGTTGGGGAACCTGGATGAAGAATAAAGCTTATGCCGCAGGAGAATGGGTTGCAGAAAAAGGGCTCCGTACAGCAGCCGGTCATGTTGCAGCTGCCTATGGAACCCCTTACCTAAATCCTGTTGTTGCTGGAACAGGCGAATTTGCAGACTGGGCTGCATGCGGAACAGTAACAGCTGCCACAGGGTGTTACCCTATTGGTTGGGTTGCTGGAAAAGTCGCCAAAACAGCCGCTCTAGCAGCAGGATATCAGGCTGCTCCTGCAGCTGCTTTTGCTCTTGGATATAATGCCAAAGAAATTGGTGAGGGGATTTATAACGCTGGTAGTACCGCAGTTAAAGGCGCCTCTGATCTTTATAACGCTGGTTATAACTGGTATTATGGAAACTAGATCGTTAAGTTAGAACATGAGAGTAAAGAGGTCCCTGCATGGGGCCTCTAACATGCCGAACCTAATTTCCTTTATTCAAATCATCCCATTCACCTTATTAACCAAGAGCTCCATTCTCTTTTAACGAGGCAATAAAATCCTCTTTCGTAGAATTAGTCTTCAGATCAAGTGGAGACTTTAAACGCATACTGTTAAATTTGCTCGCATCCATACGAATGCCTTTACCTGCAGAGATTCCACCCATAGCAATACCTTTTGGAGTATGAATTACCTGACTCCCATCCTTGAGTGTAAACGTTGCTGTCCACTCTCCCTTGAATTCATCGGTTTCCTTTAAATCACCTGATGCAAAAGCGGAAATTGAAAAAAGAAAGCAAAAAATAGAGAGATATTTATACATAAAATTTTCTTTGTCAAAATATGTATTATTATAACTTTTTATAAAAACAAAAAATCTTAATGTAAATTAAGTGTCAAGATATATTCTCTAAACATATTTTTTTGAACTACTGAAAAATTAACTTATTTGAAATAAGTTAGACTCTATGGTGTTTTAGAGTTTCATAAAGTGCTAAAAAGTAATGCTGTCAATGAAGCAAGTCATGAAAAAATGTATTCTGTTCACAATGTGTTTTTTCCTTGCTTTGCCTATTTCTACCGGGCAAACATCCAATAACACATTTTTTGAATTAGCAAGCAATGCTACTCTTCCTTCTTCAGATGCTCAAAGTGCGGCATCAACTTCTGAACGAGAGTGGTGGGAGGATCCTTTTTTCTGGATGTTTATTGTTCAGGCTGTTCTTTTATTAACGGGCTGTATGGGACGTTATCTCTATAAATGCGTCAAGCATTCTAATAATGACTACGACGGGCATTATGGTTACGAGCGTGGTGCCTGTATCGGTCATTGTTTTTCTCAATGCTGTTGTGGAATTTGTTGTCTTTGTCTTCCTTTAAGAATAAAAGGCTGGTTTATTGAAAGAAAAGCGCCTGAACCTGGCAAGCATCATCTCTACGAAGGCGATGATGATGAGGAAGCTCAAAAATTCAGCCAAAGTGTACTTGCCCTTGGCCGCTCTCACAGACCTTCATCCGGTTCACAAAAAGAGATATCAGAGCAAGCATCCTCAAAAGATTCCGGCTCAAAAACTTCTACACCCGATCACACTATTATTGATATGGGTGAAAGACCTTCCTCTGGAAAAGACTCTGACGAGCTTGAACTGCAAGTTGTAAGCTCGACTTTTGCTGATGGAGAAAGAAGCTTTGATGAGGCTGAATCTGATATTTCAGGACGTACAGCCTCCCTTCATTCCTCTTATAGTGACGGCGATTTATCAAAAGCAGGAACTGCCTCTTTTCGACAGTCAGAAACAGATGAAGATGATTTATTATAGGAGCAGAAAAAGGCTTTCCCCTCTACCGGAAAAGCCTTTTTGTTCATATAACGTCATTTTTGTAACAAGACAAAATCAAGAAGAGCGCGCACATCAGGATCAGACCAATCAATAAAACCCTGGAAATCGCCAACAATTATCCCATTGCGATCTATAATCACTGACGCAGGAAGACCTGTAAGATTAAAAGACTTTTGAAGGTTACCACTTCTATTAATATATTTATCAAGAGTAATCCCATAATCTGAATAGAAAAGATCTACATCACTAATATTTTTATCTTGAGAAACAGCCACAACCACAAGGCCTTCTGAGCCTAAATCACTTTGAAGTTGAACAAGATCCGGCATTTCTCGGCGGCATGGAACACACCAGGTTGCCCAAAAATTTAAGATAACGACCTGGCCTTGAAAATTAGAAAGGGTAGTTGTTCCTGCCTGGGATGAAAAAGATAGGTCAGGCGCCGTTTGAATCTCCGTTGCCGGATAAAAACTGGAGGCACCTCCCTTAATAAGATGATTTGGGACAGGCTGTGCCTGAAGAAAAGATAAGGCTCCTAAAAAGAAACAAGCGAAAAAAGATTTGCATAGGTTTTGTATCATAATCTTATCCTGAAATAGAAAAAGCCGGCTTGGATTTAAGTATCTTTTCAAGCCAGCTTTAAAAAGGTTAATTATTGTCTGTCTTTATAACTTTTCCATCAGGATAGAATGTTTTGTAAACAGCAATATAAGGAAAATCATAAGAGACATCGACCAGATGACCAGATGCATCCTTTTTCTGTACGACGATATTACCAAGATCAGAAGAGGCCGCATTTCTACCTCCCCCTAATGGTGACGACATTCCGGGTGACCAGGTGATCACGTATCCTTCATGCTCAATTTTACCCTTTTCACGAACATAAGGCAGAGCCCATGCAACACCCGGAACTTCGCTAATCATAATAACACGCGTCGTCCCTTTTAGGTTATCTTCTGTTTTAGGGTCATATGATCCCCGGAAGAACAGAGGAACCTGTGCATTATCTGAACCGGCATTGGCCGTTATTCCATAACGATATTTTGTTAAATACGCAAATGTATTTCTGCGAACACCGTCAGGAAGATCAGGCAAGAAGCCTGCTCGACGTGCAAAAGGGGTTAACATTATTTTTCCCTGTGGGAAACGCTCCTTAAATCGTTTAAAAGATTCAATCCGGGCAGGAACAGGCTTTAGAGATGCCCCCGCATAGTCTCCAACGAGTCCCCGACCTTCCAGCTTTTGCCAAAAAGATTCTGTTTGCTTGTCATAGAAAATCTGGTCAGATTTACGAGTGTAACCTGCTGATCCAAAAGTAAGGGTTCTTCCCTCTACCCTTCTGTCAAAAACGTTAGCCGAACTGCAAATGAGACAAAAGCTGATTAAAACCGGTTTACCTGCGACAACATCGTTGACAACATGTGACGCAAGAATGGTGATAGGATAAGCGCGCGCATCCCCGTCAATAACGACAGAAACAACAGGCTCAGTCTCTGAAAAACCACTACTTTCCGAAATCGGACCAAAACTGGGCCTCGTCACATCTTGAGAATCAAATCGATTACCAAAAGTTTCGATTTCATTCAACTCAATGACTTTTTTCGTAAAGTCTGTTTTTTTATAAGCTCCCCCCAACCAACTTGACTCAACACAGCCAGCTAGAAGGGCGCCCAAAGCAACAGAGCATATTAAAGATTTCTTCATGTTTTGATTCTCCACTCTCTTAGAGGTAAATTTTGGCTTTTACTAGGAAGCTATTATTTGATTTCCTCGGAAAGAGAGAAAGTGTTGTAATAGTCCTGATGAAACTTGCTTCTACATTAAAGTATTCGTGAGCGTACTTTAAACCAAGCTCAATATCATCATTTCTGAATTTCTTCAAAAGAGCTGGTGCAAAATTATTGTTAAGAGGGTTAATAGCGAATTTGTTTTCAAAGTGAGTATAAGTATACTGCCCCTTGAAGACAAAAGTTTGTTCATTATTGACCGTCCTGGTATTATCAAGAGCAAACTTGAAGCCTGCGCTCAAAGGTGTCGCAACAAAACCATTAATAAGAGGCGTAAATGTCGTGAATCCCGGACCAGGCTCTGAGATAAAGCGGTCATAAAAGAAATTTAGATTGATTCTCTCATTTAGATCAAAACCCGCGACAGCAAAAAACCTTGGTGTCCCTACGTGTGGTACAAAACCTTTCCTGCTATAGTGACGAGATTTATAACCAATACCAAAATCAATGAAGCCCGACCCTAAAGTCGTCGGTCCAAAAATAGTCATACCAAGAGCTGTACTGTGACCAGTTGATCCCCTTTTATTACCCTGGGAATTTTTTTGATGATGATACGTTCTACGGTCAAGCTGGTAAGAAACATAAGGAACCAGTCGCGTAACCAAGGGATTATAGTTAACCATATCATAGTTAGCTTTAACAAAAAGCGCATTGTCAGAACGGTTAGCATCCCCTTCTAAACCATCTCCAAAGTTTGTCGAAACTCTAAAACGGTAGAAATCGTTAAAAGTTCCCAATTCCCATATAAAACGGTCATTTTTTTGAACATACTTTAAATCAACTGTATGCTTTTCGGTCCGAACACGCTCGTTTGGATCTGCAAAAAGGCCTGTTGGTCGCGCCCCGGGAGCGGCACGATTAAGATTATCCGTGCTCAAACGATTTTCACCCATATGGCTGAAACGATAGAAAGTGAAAAGCTGACGATCAGAGTCAATCGTATAGAAACCGTTTAATTTAACTTCGGCTTCGTTGATATTATCTCCCGTTTTTCCTGTTCTAACGAAATCAGCTTTTAAAAAGGCATCACCTGTAAAGTTACCATAGGAAATCTGTGCGGCAACACTGGGTGAATAGGTATGCTCCAGAACAGATTCTTTTGTCGCATTGCTGTTGAGCACGTAGAAATCTTCGTTTTGTTTTAGGGAAACCTGAAAATCCGGCAAGATATTAACAAGATAGTTATCCCCGCTAAAAACAGGTTCAAACAGTGTTTTGTGAGCTTCAAAAGCATTATTAGGCGGTGTTGTTGCAGGAGGTTTAAAAGGATCCCCGGCGCTTAGGGGTGACAAGCTAGTCCCCATCATTATTAAAAAAGTCAGTTTTTTATACATTATATGTACTCCCCGTTGTTAATATAAAAAAAGCTATCATCATTTTTTTAAAAAAAAAAGACTTTTTAAAATATAGATTAAAATTAAATAAAACTGATGGCTTAATAAATCTTAAAAATAATCTTGATCTTATTTTCAAGATCTGGATTCTTCTATTAACTTCCCCTCCAGGTATTAGAGAATAGTAAGCTTCCTCCCTAAAAGAGCGGTGTATAAATAATTTAAGAGCATTTCTAATGCTTCGGATATCCCCGGGGAAACTTAACATAGGAACCCATGTATTTGACTCTTTCAAAAAGCATATAGAGACAAAAAAAAATCTATGGTAGAAATCAATATGATTTATGATTGCGTTGTTATTGGTGGAGGCCTTATTGGTTCTCTTTCAGCCCTGGTTCTTGCACAGGACGGATTCAGGGTGGCTCTTGTCGACAAAAACTTATTAGCAAAAAATGACAAAATGCCCGTTGATCGGCGTGGTATTGCAGTTGCGCGCGGATCTCAAGCCCTTCTTGAAAAAGTTGGCGTTTGGTCGACTTTAAAACAGGTTGCCTCCCCTATCAAAACAATTTGTGTGTCAAACGCAAACTATCATGGCACCGTTCAATATGGACAGCAAGAATCAGACGGCTTTGAAATGGGCCATATTATTGAGGGGTACCAACTTAGAGAAAGTTTTTATCAGGCCGTAAATAATCAGGAAAACGTGGACTGTTTTATGCCCAGAACACTCTCGGCACTACAACAAACAGAAGAGGAGGTAACCTTATCGTTTCAAAGTGGTGAACCTCCTTTAAAAGCACGCTTCTGTTTGGCTGCGGATGGTAAAAACTCGTGGGTAAGAAATCATTTAGGCATAAAATCCAGAAGTTGGGATTATCATCAGGTTGCCCTTGTGTTTATTGTGCAACACCCTCTCTCCCACCATAATATAGCGTTTGAACATTTCCTGCCCCGAGGCCCCCTTGCCTTACTCCCCATGTCAGGAAACCGCTCCTCGGTTGTGTGGACAGAAACACCCGAAGCCGCAAAGCGCATGTTATCCCTGGATGATAAAACTTTCAGCGAAGAGGTTTCACATTTATTCGGGGAAGCGCTAGGCCCTTTGACAATTGATGGCCCCCGCTCTTCCTACCCTCTTTCAGGCCAAATGACTCTCAAACCCTTCCAAGGCCGCTGCCTTTTGATCGGGGACTCGGCCCACGCAATTCATCCCGTCGCAGGACAGGGGTTCAACCTTGGTCTTCGAGATGTTTATTGGCTGGAATCACAGTTAGAGTCCTTGAAAAATCCTTCAAAAATCATATCAACACTAGCCTGTTTCCCTCGAGAACGCTCTCTTGATATTCTTGGTATGACGGGCGCGACACACGGACTTGTTAAACTCTTTTCTAATAACTCCGGTACTATGGGACGTTTTCGATCTCTGGGGCTTGGCCTTACAAATGCTTTCCCCTTCCTGAAGAAAAAATTGACGCGCCATGCGATGGGGCTTAAAGAGATCCGCTCATGACTCCCTGTTAAAAAGAACTTTCTTTTATAAAAGTTACAGACAGCAACTTTCCGCTCTCTCTTTTCCTTTTGTTGCATCCGTGTCACTTCTGCTTCAACAGTATCAAAAAGTTAATTCAAGCTTTACTTTACATAAAATACGCCTAATATTTAAGGTAAATTCATGGGAGGTTTTTAAATGAAGCAACTTTTAAAGTCATCAAGTACTCTTGTTTTATGTGGTCTGATTGCCGCAGGCCTTGCAGGGTGTCATGATGAATCGCCAACAGATACCACATCATCCAAAATAGTTCAGGCTGACTCGAGCCGAATTCCTCTTGAAAAGATTTTTGCAGAGCATGACAGTACCGAGATTGACAAAAAACTCAAGGATGGTGTTGAGAAGCTTTTAGAGGGTGATTACCACGGCGCCTCAAAACAATTCAATACAGCCCTGGTTGATAATCCCAGCAGCACATGGATACACTATCTTAACGGCCTTTCCTATCATTTAATGGCACGTAATGGTGACGTAACTCAAAATGATTTGGCGGCTGCAGGATTTGAACAGTCTTTAAAGTATGATCCTGCTAATATTTTGGCTTCTCTTCAGTTGGGACGTGTGCGTGCAGATCAAAAACGCTATATAGATGCCCAGGAAGAATTCGCCAATGTCTTGCTTTTGCAACCTAACAACTTTGAAGCAGTTTACGAATTGGCAGCTGTCTCCTATAAGATGGGAGATATCAAGACGGCGCGGGTTGCTATTGATCGAGCTGAAAAACAACATGGATCAAAACCTGAAGTCGTTAAGGCAAAAGCGATGATTCTCGCTGCCTCTGGTCAAGGAGAAGCTGCCTTGATGGCACTTGCCAACTATCGCAAGAATGCAAAAAACCCCTACAAGGCACAACGTCTTGAAGGACGTCTCCAAAGCTGGAATAGCCTTTACAACAGTGGCCTGATTCTTGCCCAATATGATGATTCAGCCGCCCCGGATGATCAACTGGCCACTGATGCTGCTGCTCCTGATAGTACAGTAGGGGCTGCTGACCCTGCAGCGGAGGATGTAGCCATAGCTGATGCTGTTCCCTCGGAAATGATCATTCTGGATGCTGTTGTGATGCGGGTTGATGACGTTGGTGAAACCTCAAAGGGAAATAATATTCTTGATAATTTCACTCTGGCGATTGCCCCGGGAACACACTACAAAGGTAAGTCTAATAGCGGGAACACTAGTTTTGAAAATTTCCCTGTCTTTAATAGTACAACGCCTCTTATTGGATCAACGCCTTCTATTGGTGGAGACCACGCCGCTGGAGGAACATCGGGACGAACCAATGTTTTTACCCAGGGCATCAGCTTTGGCACAATCACTTACAGCATGAAAATTGCCAATGCAGAGCGTCAACATATCGAGGTTGTAGGACGTCCTTCTCTTGTTGCCTCAGTTGGCAAACCTGCGAAATTCTTTTCTGGAAGAGAGCTCGCGCTTGGTCTTTCTGGTGAGTACGGAGGCACCATTACAAAGCTTCCCGTTGGTGTAACACTGGACGTGACACCCACAAGCTTTGATGGTGAAACTGTCATCCTGGACGTAACATTGTACGGCAGCGTCATCGCAAACGAAGAACTTGTCAATAAAGATGCAACCAAGAACTTTACCAACATTGGTATCAGTAAGGTTCAAACCACCATCAAGGCAAAGCTGGGTGAAACTATCATGCTTGCCGGCATTACAGAACGTATTGACGAGGATGGAAAGTCAGGCTTTCCTATCTTACAGGACATTCCTGTAGTTCAATACGCGTTTTCAAGAGAAACAACCCTGGCCTCTCGTAAATCTGTCATGTATTTGATTACGCCACGCGCCTATGATGATAATAAAAATATGATTAAATCTATCACTGACTTTAAAGACAAGCGTGTGAACCTAAAAGAGCTGGAATTGCGTAACAAGGATTGGTATAGCCCTGATTATAACATGGCAATAACCTTAAAGCATCTGGCACCCCTTTATCGCGAATTCCGCCAGGGAGATATTGATGAGATTGATTGGCACATGCGTGATAATGTAAAAACTCAGGCAGAACAAGCCGTTAGTTTCTTCTACTATTAAACATACCTTTATATCTTTTCTTTAAGGGGGCTTTTGGCCCCTTTTTTTATTTTTAATTGTCTTTTCAGTGCCTCATCATCACGCGAACCCAAGATCATCACCTTTAGCGATGTGTCTACGCAGACCTAAAGCCATCAATGTCATCCAGAAGTTTTTTTTCACTTCTCCGTGATCGTGAGGGTCGCACTTTTATTTCTGCGTCATCGTGAGAAGTCTTACTTACTCCCTGCCCTCGTGATGAAACGCTTTTATTTCTGCGTCATCGTGAGGAGATCGCAGGTCGACGTAACGATCCAGACTTTGAAAGGCACAGGCCTTATAGGGAAGTGTTCTGGATTCTTCAGTCGCTGCCGCTCCTTCTGAATGACGATTTAGAGGGTGCTCGATCTGAATGACAATACACGGACGTCATCCAGAGGCTGGCAACGCCACCCGTCGGGATCCAGACAAACCGGATGTGTTGGTATACTGGATTGCGACGGTCACGCTGTTCCCCCGCAATCATAGAGGAAAACACCCTTTCCCAATGATGATATAGAGAGAAAACTTCAGAAATAAAAAAGGAGGCCAATAGCCTCCTTCTCTTTGATAGCGCTTTGGGACTTCACCAAAAGTGACTCCCCCCAGAGTTAACAATAAACCTTTAACGGCTACTGGGCCTTGGCAAAAGGTTGCCGACCTTCCATTACTTTCAACATTGTACGTCCCAGATCTGCAGGAGATTCAGCAACATGGACACCAGCTTTTTTAAGAGCCTCAATTTTACCAAGAGCTGTTCCCTCTCCCCCTGAAACAATCGCACCGGCATGCCCCATCCGTCGACCAGGAGGTGCTGTCACTCCTGCAATAAAACCTACCATTGGTTTTTTAACAGATGATTGCGCGATAAACTCTGCCGCCTCTTCTTCTGCAGATCCGCCAATTTCACCGATCATAATAATGCCCTCGGTTGCAGGATCCTTTAAGAAAAGATCAAGACAATCAATAAAGCTTGTCCCGGGTATAGGGTCACCGCCAATACCAATGCAGGTTGATTGCCCCAAACCTGCTTTTGTTGTCTGCCAAACAGCCTCATAAGTTAAGGTCCCTGATCTTGACACAATGCCAATATTTCCTTCCTGATGGATATGACCGGGCATAATACCAATTTTGCATTGGCCTGGCGTAATCACACCTGGACAGTTTGGACCAATCAATCGGGATTTCGATTCTTCAAGGGCCCTTTTGACGCGTACCATATCTAAGACAGGAATTCCTTCTGTAATACAGACAATAAGAGGAATTTCAGCATCAATCGCTTCAAGAATCGCATCTGCTGCAAAGGGAGGCGGCACATAAATAACGGTTGCATTCGCCCGGGCCTTGACTACAGCTTCCTGAACGGTATCAAAAACGGGAAGATCCAAATGAGTACTTCCCCCTTTTCCAGGAGTAACACCACCGACCAGATTTGTGCCGTAGGCAATCGCCTGCTCCGAGTGAAAAGTTCCCTGAGAACCAGTAAATCCCTGACAAATAAGGCGTGTATTTTTATCGACGAGAACAGACATTATGCCGCCTCCTTCACTGCATGAACTATACTTTCTGCCGCATCACCAAGCTCATTGGCAGAAACAATCGGCAAACCGGATTCCTGAAGGATTTTTTTACCAGCCTCAACATTCGTTCCTTCAAGACGAACAACAAGGGGCACATTGATTCCAACATCACGTGCAGCGGCAACAACGCCTTCTGCAATGATATCACACCGCATAATTCCCCCAAAAATATTTACCAGAATACCTTCAACATTGGGATCTGATAAAATCAGTTTAAAAGCTGTCGTCACACGCTCACGAGGGGCCCCTCCTCCAACATCCAGAAAGTTTGCAGGCTCTCCACCATATAATTTGATAACATCCATTGTTGCCATGGCAAGGCCGGCTCCATTCACCATACAACCAATATTGCCATCCAGTTTGATATAGCTTAAAGAGTGTCGGCCTGCTTCAAGTTCTGCTGCATCTTCTTCCGTCTCATCTCGAAGAGCCTCAATATCACTGTGACGATACAAGGCATTTTCATCAAAGGTCATTTTTGCATCCAGTGCCAAAACATCACCTTCTTGTGTCACGGCCACAGGATTAATTTCCAAAAGGCTGCTGTCATATGTTTTAAAAGTCTTATAGCATCCTGCAAACAGATTCGCAGCTTTCATTGCAGACTTGCCCGAAAGCCCCAGGGAAAAGGCAATCTTTCGCGCCTGGAAAGGTTGAAACCCAACCAGAGGATCAATAACGAGTTTGAAAATTTTCTCTGGCGTTTTTTCGGCGACTTCTTCAATATCCATACCACCTGCTTGCGAGGCGACAACTGTTAACCGGGATGTCTGCCGATCCAGTAACAAACTAAAATAAAGCTCGCTTGCAATCGCACATCCTTGTTCGATATAAAGACGTCCAACTTCTTTTCCTTCAGGCCCGGTTTGAGGGGTTACAAGCTGCATCCCCAACATATCATTGGCAAGGGACTCAACCTCGTCAAGGGATTTTGCGACTTTAACACCACCGCCCTTACCACGACCACCGGCATGAATCTGTGCCTTCACAACCCACACGGATCCCCCCATTTTTTCGGCTACACTCCGGGCTTCTTCCGCAGTATAGGCAACACCGCCTTCCAGAACCGGCACACCGCATTCTTTCAGCAGGGACTTGGCTTGATACTCATGAATTTTCATTCAAGGTCCTTCTCGTTAATCAACACAAATCGCAGTGTATCATGGTCCCGATCTTAACAAAAGAGAGCAAATTGAAGACTTTGGAAGTTTTGCACGCATTATAAAATGAAAGGAGTCCCCATAAAAAAGGCGCCCTTAAAAGCGCCTCTCGAACGGGTTATTGGATATAGGTTCCTACAGCTTTTTGGCGTCTTGTCTTGCTTTTTTAAGGCCCTGAATCGACGCCTGAACATTCTTGCGTGTCGACTTAAGAACTTGAAGCTCTGCCTCCAGAATTTCATTGAAAAGGGTTTTACATTTAGGGCTATCCGAGGTTGCACAGTCCTTTTCAAATGTCATTTTGGACCCAATAAGTTTTTCAAGACTTGCTGTCATTGCCTGAAACTTTTCTTTGGCAAGGCTGATTTCCTTTTGTTCAAGATCTTTCATGAACTTATGATATTTACCTTCGGCACTGGCAGTAGCAGTAGCACTGACAGATAAACCTGCGATAGCTGCAAACACAAAACCTGAAATTATTTTTTTCATTGATGACTCTCCCATATTATTTTTTATACGACTTGAAGGAAATCCTGAACTCGGAAACCATAGTATCAAAGAACTCTAAAAAATGAGTGAAAAATATTAAGGTGTACAAGGAAAGGGTCAACAAAGACCCTAATAATTACGCCTCTGCTTCAAGCTCCTGAATCCATTTTCCGATAAGGAGGCCATTATGACGATTTAAATAGATTCCACGTGCTTTTCCGTCTATCTCAATCCCTGTATGAACACCTAGAAATTCGTCAACTAAAGGCATACTTAACGCGGCGCCACTATGACCTTTTTGTGTTTTAGGCTCAACCTCATAAAAAACACGATGAGCAATAGTGTCACTCAATATTCCAGTTGATTGGGATAGAAAACAAGGCGTATCACCTATTGCTTTTGGATAACCTGACAACGAAACTTTAGAATCCTTAACAGATTCTTTGACTTCCCTGGGACATAAAGTTCCAAAATCCACACCCAATGGCTTTGCAAGCTTTAAAACAGCAATATCATGTTCCTGACAGTCGGATACTTGCATATCCCATTGTGGGGGCAATATAACCTGGGTTGCACTCGTTGCTCCATTTTTTAGATTACCTGCAGCATCAAATACCTCAGGAGGAAACCCGTTCATTAGGGGCCAGAACTCAACTCTTTCAGCATAAGGAATCAAATGAGATAAATATGGATTTCCTCTAAGCCTATGGTTTAGAACAACATTATGAGCTGCTGTCAAAAGACAGTGAGGACTCACTAAAAAAGCTGTTCCTAAACAAATCTTTCCACCTGCTTGCCCATCCTTAACCACACTGGAACGAAATAAAGAAACCAACATGCCACGTGCCATAAAAGCAGGATCTTCAGGGTCAATGGGAGGAATCACGTAATCTTCATCCGATGAAAATGAAGACTGAAAAGCTTCTCCTACATACGTATTAACAGAATTCGCAAGCACAGATCCCGGAAAAAGATCAAATCTAACTCTTTCATAGGTTCTGTGAACATTAACAGCCTTTGGTTTTTCAGAAATTGCCTTGAGTGCAAGGATATTAAAATGACTTAATTCATCATCATCAGTATCATCCAAAGGTAAAGATTTAAAATCAGACCTGTTAAGTGCACTTGAACTAATAGATAACTGATCAACTTGTGGATGAAGTTTTGTCTTGCCCCATTCAAATTCTCCAGTTGAAAAAGCACTGGCATAAACCTGAGAAGCTAGAAAAAAAAGGTAAAAACACCACATAAAACCTTCCACAAAGGCTTTAAAAAGAAAATTTTACGCACGCTTTACCTCTTTTTTTAATACTATCTTTAGTAAAAATCAATCTTTCTGATCTTGTTTTTTTAATATCTCACCCTCTGAGGCTGTTTTCTTTTGCTCTTCAACAAAAGATTTATCAATTTCCCTGTCTACAGGAAGTCTAAATTTACCCGTTTTCGGGGATTGATCTTTATAACTATCTATTATGTCTTGCGATGGACGAAGTCTTTGCTTCAAGTCAAAATAATTTCCAGTCCCCTCTTCCTTGAAGTCTCTCAAAACTTCTGCTGTTGCATTGACAGGAGCAGAAAACCCCATCAACGTTGCCACTAATGATACTCCCCCGATAAACTTATGCATCTTTTTATCCCCCTTATTGATTGTATTCACTGTAAAATCCTTGATCATCACTTTGATTACTCTCCTTTTCTATCAAAATTACCCGATAAAAATGCGGCGATTTTTTCAATATCCGTTTTCTTTGTGATGGCATTTTCTCTCAGGTATGTAATATTTTCGTCACCAACATCACTAAGGTCAACAGCCCTGTCCAGGTCTACCTGAACTCTGACATAATGATCTTCTGTGCCTTTAATCGATTGAAACATTGAATAATCGGTGTGATCGCTATTCATTCTCATCATATTACCAATTAAAGGCCCTGATGCATGCAGCTTCACTTTTTATCTTTGAAGTCTTGGAACCCGACGATCTCTGTAAGAGCGTCCTGAACGCACAGGAGGAATACTTTTTTGAACAGAAGACCTACTACACACCTCGTTCCAACCTTTATCTATTAAGCGTTGGCGCTTTTGAATCTTTGATCGTAAAGCTTCATACTCTTTGTAATACTGGTTAAATTTTTCGAGAACCTCCTTTCTTTGCCTGGATAAATCTTCATACTGACCCTTGATGCGGTCAAGCTCAAATTTCCTGGAAGCAGGATCTCTTGAGTCTAAAAATGTCTCATCATCAGTTTCACCCCGTACGGCCTGAAATTTTTTCTGAAGTTTTGAAAGTCTTTCATCAAAACTTCTTTGAGCATCTTTTTCCCTGAATGTAATAGTCTCTATATCCCTGGATACTATTTTTTCCTGCTGCTTTAAAAAACCAGCGGCAATATGAACAATCAGTCTGAAAGACTTTATTTCAGCCGGACTGGACAAAAAAGCAATCCTGTCCCAGTCAAAAATAAAGTCACGTTCCACAAGATAATTCATCCATTTATATACAGGCGATTTTTGAGAAAAATGCTTTTCCTTCATGTATGACATAACAAGATTTCTGGCACATATTGAATCGTGATTTCTGGTTAAATCTGCAACAACAAAAGAAGAAAAAATCAGGGAACCTTGTAAAGAATCCATATATGGATCAGCATCCCCTTGTAATATTGGGCAAGCTTGAGATATGCGTGGGCTCGGCCTTACTGTTATTTGTTGTCTTTGAACTTTTGGAGATTTTTGTGATAAACCGGCAGATGAGGATGAAGAAGAAGACAAATCATCATCAGTCAAAGAAGCCAGACCCGACGCAGAAACATGACACACCGAGAACAGACTCATCATCAGGAAAAATTTCATAAAAACCAACATATTAGATCATCCGAATCATTTAAAGCCTGGCAACTTTTGTTGTATAAAACAATTTTTTCCAAATTGTCAAGGAAGCCTCTTTCATTAAAAATATTGTTCCTTACTCTACTAATAAAAAAAATAAATAAATATCAATTGTTTATTTCTCAGGAATAAAAAACTTATAGCACGTTTCAAAGAGGAGATAAAGAAAGGGCAGGAAATTGAAGTCTGAAACGATTCCTGATAACAGGACTTAATTTAACAGTTAAAAGTGTTTTTTCTTCATCAAAGTCCACCCCTAGAACCTGCCCATGAGCATGAAGCCAGGCAAGAGGGCGCCCATTATCATGGGGAAGCTGGATTTTAAAGAGTCGATGATTCTTATTAAGTTGGTGTTCAATCATCTCGATCAGCCCTTCGACTCCCTCACCCGTTATCGCGGAAATGAGACGAGAGCGATCTGTTTCCGGCCTGAGAAAAGATCTATCAGCCACCTGGTCAATCTTGTTGCAAGCTTCAAAGAGTCCTTCCTCTACAACAGCCTCCAGGCCAAGTTCTTTCAAAACATCTAAAACGTCTTGATTTTGTGACTCGGTTTCAGGATGAGAAATATCGCGCACGTGAAGAACAAGGTCTGCTTCCAGGACCTCCTCGAGAGTTGCCCGAAAGGCGGCCACAAGCTGAGTTGGTAAGTCAGAAATAAACCCGACTGTATCTGATAAAATAATTTCCTGCCCTGAAGGTAGTTTAAAGGCCCTCATCGTAGGATCTAACGTCGCAAACAATAAATCTTTAGCAAAAACTTTTGACTGAGTCAGACGATTAAATAGCGTTGATTTTCCTGCGTTCGTATAACCCACAAGTGCCACGATAGGGAAAGGTACTTTTCGCCGTGATTCACGGTGAAGTTCTCTTGTTTTTTTAACCTGCGCTAATTCTTTGGATAATTTTGCGATACGATTGGAAATCAGACGACGATCAATTTCAATTTGGGTTTCTCCGGGACCTCCAATAAAACCAAGTCCCCCTCGTTGTCTTTCCAAATGAGTCCAACATCGCACAAGACGACTTTTAGCATAGTTTAAGGCAGCAAGTTCAACCTGTAATCGACCTTCGGATGTACGCGCCCTGGCCCCAAAAATTTCAAGAATAAGACCTGTCCTGTCAACAACCTTGACTTTCCAGGCATTTTCCAGGTTTCTCTGTTGAACAGGTGTTAGACTGCCATTGACGATCGCAAGACCAATACCTTTTTCCTGAAAAATATTTGCAAGCGATTCAACAGTACCTGCACCAAATAAAGTTGACGGCTTTGTTTGACGCAAAATAAATGTTTCGCTGTATTCCACCTCAAGATTGATCGCGTGGGCAAGGCTTATGGCTTCTTCCCGTTTGTAAGTGTAAGAATCTGAAGAGAGTTTGTTTCTTGACAGCGAGACAGGACACAAAACCGCCGTTTTCTGATCTCTAGAAAGCTTTTGACGATCTCCTGTCCCTCCCACTCTTATCGCTTATTCGCTTGAAGCGTCCCCTTTGTCGAGCTCTTTTTCAGCATCATACAAAGGAACCATACCAAGAGGCATGATTGTTGAGACAGCATGTTTGTAAATTAACTGCGATTGAGAATCACGACGCAGCAAAATTGAAAAATTATCAAACCAGGTAATGATGCCCTGAAGTTTCACACCATTCACGAGAAAAATTGTTAATGGCGCTTTATTCTTACGCATTGTATTCAGAAACACGTCCTGAAGATTATTTTTATCGGAAGCCATTGTAACCCTTACTCCGCTTTATGCATTCAGACAGTATAGTTCTGAAAAGCTGTTTAAAATATTCTTAGTTAAAACTCATTAAAAGTGACAAAATCCTACAATTAATGTCAAATTTTTTGCCACACCTGGTAAGATAACTATGAGTGTTTAAATATTCAAGATTTTTTTCAAAAAAAATGGCCTTCATTAAAAAGAGAGCTTGCTTTATTACTATACCAGGCTTTTGCACTACACTAAAAACAATCAACTTCCTCTAGCTCTTTTAAAAGTATTTCCTCCTTAACTCCCTTTAATCATGAATTTCCCGGGATAAATTCCATATCGGCTAAGTCAATATGCATCTGAAAGTAAAAGACTTTATTCTTAAATTCTGAATCTTTAAACATTTTCTGGCATCAAAGAAATAATTTGAGCCATTTTTTCTGGCTTTAAACTTGCTCCTCCAACTAAAGCACCATCAACCTTTGAAAGGGCAAGAATCTCCCTGGCGTTCTTTTCATTTAAAGATCCACCATAAAGAACACGTGCTGAATAGTTTTTACAATGACTACCGGCCAATGCTTTAATCAACATGTGTGTTTCCTCAATATCCTCCAAAGTTGGTGTTTGGCCCGTTCCAATAGCCCATACAGGCTCATAGGCAAGGAGGGTATTCTCGTATGTTACAGACTTTGGCAGAGCATCCTGAATCTGCTCCTTTAAAACATTTTCAAGAGCCCCTTCTTTACGCTGGGATAACGTTTCTCCAATACAATAAATAACCGTTAACCCTTTATCATGTGCCTGCTGAATTTTCAACCGACAGATTTCGTTACTTTCCCCAAGATATGAACGCCGCTCTGAATGTCCAACAAGAACGTATGATACGCCTGTATCCGATAGCATAGCGGCACTAACTTCTCCTGTATAAGCGCCTGCATCATAGGCAGCACAGTCTTGCCCCCCCAAAGAATACCCTTTTTCGAGAAGGCGTCCCTGAAGAGCAAACAAATAGGGAAAAGGGGCACAAAAAACAATATTTCGGGCCCTTTCAGGTAACATTGGCGGGGCGACTTCCTTACCTAAGGATTCAAAATAGGAAAAACAAAAATCCAGTGTTCCATTCATTTTCCAATTAGCAATTAATATTTTTGAGGACACTATCTTGTCTCCTTTGCAGAAGAAGCTTTTCTAAAGTTAATCGTTACAACATTACCATCACAGGCATGGTCTTCCGGCACTTTCCTGGTGGGTGGAAAACAACGAAAAGAGCATGCACACTGATCTTCTTCATAATCAACAGATTCCAGATAGACTTCGGTAACTGTTTGATGATCAAAACGGGAGGGGTATTTCCTGCTCACGGGAAGCCACATTCCATCTCCCAGGAAACTTAATGTCACAGGATCTTTAGAAAAAATTGTGTCCTTATCAAGATCAATTAAAATTGTCTGTGTTTCAATATACAACAGAGTACATTTTTCTTTTTTAAGGTCAGATTCCAAAAAATAGTGATGACAATCTTCCTGCACGATACCGAACTCGCTGGACCTAGAGAAATCTGCCAATGACCCCTCCTCATGTGAAAAAGCATATTTTTTCAAGAAAACAGGAATCCGCTGTCCACTTGATGTCAGAATAAGAGCCGATTCACGATGTCTCGCAGGGTTTTGGTCGTCAACGGTTAAAAGCTTTTGTGTACCTTCTGGGTTAGGATCTTGTATGAATAACTTTACTTGCTCATTAAACGGTGGAAAGTCAACTTTCTCAATGCAGAGCTCACTACTCCCAGACACAAAGCCAGGAATCGTGTCCTCTTCAAAAGATCCGGAAGACCCCCAAACAAAAGAGCCTATTTGAGATAAAACACAGAGAATAAAAAGAACTTGAGAGATTAAAGTTTTGAAATACATATATTTTCACTAAAATTTTACCTTTCGGATCATATAATGAATAAGGGTCAATCACAACGGTTTTTGAATAAAGAGTATGAAGCATAGTGTTACTTTTGGTTTTCTAGGTGAAAAAATTCCCGACTGGGCTCTTCAAACGCTCGACCAAATGCTGGTACAGTGCTCTGGAAACCTTGCAAAAAGAATCAAAACGCCCTCTTTAAATCTATCTCTTCAAATCATGATACAGCCTGTTGACAGGGATACTTTATCTTCTCTTGCCGCGACTCCCGGACATCAGTTCTTCTTAATTGCTTTTCCGGAATCTCCACAGAAACCTTTGCCAGACATCAACTTTACCAAAGCAGATTTAATGTTGAATCTCAATTTGAAAGACGCCAGTCAACGCCATATCAAACGGTTTGTCGAATTATTATTTGGTAACCCCTTTCATACTCCGGACCCCCCTGAACAAGCCATGATGATGGCCCATGTCGCACGTTTGGCCTCCAGTGATTTATCTCGCCAGGTTGGAGCAGCTCTTTTCGATGCAGAAGGAGATCTTATTTCAACAGGCTATAACGAAGTCCCGAAAGCAGGAGGCGGATTCTATACAAATGAGTGTCCTTCAAACAACGATGCTCGTGATTTTCAGCTTCAGAGGAACTCCAGTTTTGATGCCAAAAAAGAGATTTATCAACAAATTTTGGCCTTTCTTAAGGAACACAAAAAGATTCCTGTACCAGATGATTTCCTTGATCAGGCCTCTCTGGAAAAAGACTTGATTGACCTTAAAGAGCACACAAATTTTATGAATATTTTAGAGTATTCCAGGAATGTCCACGCAGAAATGAGTTGTCTTATATCAGCGCTTGGCACAGGTCGTTCTGTTAAAGGCGGAAGCCTTTATACAACAACCTTTCCTTGTCACAAATGCACCAAACATCTGGTTGCTGCGGGCCTTAAGAAAGTCGTTTATCTGGATTCTTTTAATAAAAGCCGCGCCTTCGATCTTTTTGGAGACAGTATTACATTCCCTCCCCCTGAAGCAACGCAGAAAAAAGCCCTAAACCGGGACAAGGTTGTTTTTGAATCTTTTTTAGGCGTCACCCCTCGACAATATTCATTATTTGAAGCTCTTAAGCGGGAAGACCATAAGGAAAAAATGGTCACATGGATCCCCAGGTGGCGTCTATAAGTTAAAGACTGGAGTGCATACACCAGAAGATTTTAAAAGGTCCTGACACCTCAGTCCTGTCCAGGAATAAAAAAGGGAAAGGAATGAGGCTTATACAAAGCATTTTCAGGAATGGAGCGCAGCGTATGGTAAAGACGTGAGCACCGTAAGGCTTAAAATAACGCCGTAGAAGACCATTAACCTTCCTTTAGGGACCTAGCTTTTTGGCGCTGCCAATCCCGTTCTTTGATCGTTTCTCGCTTATCCGCTTTTTTCTTTCCCTTGGCCAGACCTAGTTTTACTTTGATGTATCCTTGCTTGTTAAAGTAAAGAGACAGGGGAACAATTGTGACACCCTGGCGCTGGATTCCTGAAATTAATTTACGAATTTCTCGGGATTTTAAAAGAAGAAGTCGAGGTCGTTTGGGGTCATGGTTGAACTGATTGGCACCTTTATATTCTTCAATATTTACATTAAAAAGGTATAGCTTGCCCTGTTTTTCTGCCGCATGGGCTTCTACAATGCTGGCACGTCCATGACGCAATGATTTCACTTCACTTCCTTCAAGAACCAGGCCCGCTTCAAGAGTCTCCTCTATGAAGTAGTCATAACGTGCACGCCTATTCTCAGCGATTGTTTCTCCATTAGCCTTAAGCATTTACTTGCCTCGCGAATAATTGTCCTTCTTTCATTGAGACAGAGCCTCTGGTGTTGAGGGTAAAGAAGTGTCTCCAAGACCCAAAATCGGGTTGTTTTCCAAAAAAGAAGCTATAGAATCAAGAGCTCCCATCTCGAGTAGTTTTTGACGTAAAGCCTTTTGCCCCCCTGGTGAAAAAGGTTGCAAAGGAGATCGAATATCAGCCTGACAAAGCCCCATATAGGACAAGCCGTCCTTAACAGGAGCGGGACTTGCCTCAGAAAAAGCAAGCCTGTACAGACTGTATAGCTCTGTTTGTAAATCAAGGGCTTCTTCTTTCTTACCTTCTTTCCACAGAAGATGAAGCCTGGCACATAGGCCTGGCACCAAATTCCCAATTGTTGAAATACACCCGTGCCCACCCTGTGCCAGAAAAGCCAGAGCTGTTCCATCGTCACCTGATAGCTGAACAAAATCAGGGCCTAGAACCTGACGCAGGGCCAAAGGGCGAGAGAGTAAATCGGTTGAGTCTTTAACACCCACAATTGTTTCCAGCGCCGCAAGCCTGATCATTGTCTGATCTTCAATCATGGTTCCAGTACGCCCGGGATGATTATAAACAATAATTGGAAGTTCTATTGCCGCGGCAACAGCCCTAAAATGCTCGTAAATACCATCCTGAGTTGGTTTCACATAAGGCGGGGTCACTATAAGGAGACCATCAGCCCCAAGATTTTCCGCCTGATGTGCAAGGTCAATAGCCCCGGAAGTCGTCATTGAACTTGCCCCTGCAATGACAGGGACACGTTTTCTAACAGTTTTCACAGTAACGTCAATAACACGTGCATGTTCTTCCCGCGTCAGAGAAAAACCTTCCCCCGTACTACCGCAAACAACAAGCCCTTCTGTCCCTTCTGCAATTTGCCATTCAATGAGACGCTGAAAAGCCTCTACATCAATGGCATCTTCCCTGAAAGGAGTTACAAGAGCGACAAAAGAGCCGGAAAACATTTTACTTCCTTCACAAAACCTTTAAAATCCTGATATTAACATACTGATAGTTAGGGCAAGCAGCAAGATTCATATGTCAAATCATCGATACTTTTTCATTTTTTTGTTTTGCCTCACGACTGTGACACTATCATCTGCAAAATCTTCCTGCTCAAAAGCCCTGGAATCCGCCTTTTCATATACAAAGCATAAAGCCGCTCAGGAATCTTTCGGGAAACAGAAATGTCCACTGGAAAGACAAATAATCACCTGGCACTTTATGAAAGAAGGGGCCCATGAGGGAGATTTCAACGCTCATAAGGCTTTTATTGAAAAACATGCTGGTTGGCCATGGATTTTTAAAATTCGTCGAGAGGCCGAAAAACGTTTGGATAAAAAAGATCTGGGACCCTCACTTCCTAAATGGTTTAAAGAGGCTGCCCCAAAAACACTAGAGGGCGCCACAGCCCTTATCCGAAGCTATATCCAAACAGACCAAAAGAAAAAAGCTCGTCAGGCAACAAAGGATTTGTGGGTTACTCTGTCCCTTTCTTCTAAAGAAGAAGCAGTTTTTTTAAAAAGATTCAAGTCAATGCTTAATGAACAGGATTATTTTAAACGAGCGCGCTACTGGCTCAGCCAAAATAAGTCGGAACCAGCAAGTAAAGCACTCTCTTCCCTCTCTAGCGTCAGACTAAAAACAGTTATCAAAGCCCAAATTGCCCTTCTTAAGAATACAAAAAAAGCTAAAAAACTTTATCAGCATGCGTTAGGTCGCCACCCTCATGATCCAGCTTTAAAATTAAGTTATCTGCAATGGTTAAGACGCACCAACAATCCATCTGCCCCAAATTATCTGATACGTCACCCGGAAATTGATCGATATGATTGCGAAAGTGCCTGGCAAGAGAGGCATATTCTTCTGCGACGAGCCCTGGAAAACAATGACTGGAAGCAGGCCTCACAGCTTGTAAAAGGTCATGCACTGACCCAGGGGAGCAACTATGCCTCTGCCCAATGGCTTAAGGGGTGGCTGATTTTACGACATGATAAAAATCCTCGTGCGGCTTATAAAGTTTTTACCACAACGTATTCAAACGTTGGAACCCCTATCAGCCAGTCACGCTTCGCCTACTGGTCGGGTGTCGCCAGTGCAGCGTTCGATCCAGATTCAAGCCAGAAATGGTATGCACAGGCAGCCCAATACCCGGCGACTTTTTACGGTCAAAAAGCGGCCCTAAAACTTGGTCATTCCCATGTTCCTCCTCTTTCTTCCCTAACAGCAAGGCCTGTTACCCTCAGACGCTTGAAAAAAACCGATCTTTACAAATCAGCCGTCACTTTATCCAGGGCAAATCGCCCCAACCAAGCCCGGACTTTTTTATATATGCTCATGAAATCAACAAGCAGCAATGAAGAAGAAGACGCCGTTTTGTTTCTGACACAAAAGCTTTCACCAGAGCATCTTGTTGGCCTTGCCAAGGAAGCCTCCCCTTCGCGGAGCCTTTACTTTAAAGAATTGTACCCTGTTTTATCATCCCGTCACCAAAAAGCCCTAAAGGCTGTAAACCCTCTTCTTTTGCATGCTGTTATCCGTAAGGAAAGCATGTTTGATTCCCGGTTAGTAAGTTGGGCGAACGCCCACGGACTTAGCCAGCTTTTACCAGAAACAGCCAAAGAAATCGCAAAAAAACTGGGCTTACCTTTTAGCAGGAAAAAGCTTCTGACAGACACAAGCTATAACACACATATAGGGGCAACCTATTTAGCCTCTCGTCTTGAAAAATTTCAGGGTAATATTTATCTGGGGCTTGTTTCCTATAATGCAGGCATCAAATATGCGTACGATTGGCAAAAAATATTTGGCGATCCTCGTGAGGGCTCTATTGATATTATCGACTGGATCGAGCAACTTCCTTTCGGCGAGACACGCAACTATATTCAGCGCGTTATGGAAGGGTACAAGGTTTACCAGTGTGTCCATGATAAAAAATGTGCTTCACGCCCCTGGCCAAAAATGCCTGGAATTCAGAAATTACTTGCACCACAGGACAAGTCAAAAAGCACAGGATCCAGACCATTACCTCGCCCGTCTCTAAAACCAGAAATTCCTCACGCTTTTAAAAACCGTCTGCCAAAAAAAACAACCCCCGGGAAAAGGACATGAAAAACGAATATTTTGTTTCTGCTTATGCAACGTCGCCTTCTTCCGGAAAATGGACCCCTTCTGCAGAGACAGTATATTTCCAGGAACTTGCCAAAAAGGCTGACATTAGTGGTATTGAACATCCCTTTTGTATAGAACCTGAAAAGTACCCCTTGTCCTGGATGATAGATAATATTCCTGAACATTGGTCTATTATTATAACTGCTCTTCCGCTATTCATGAGTGAATCACAAAAAAACCCTTTTCTGGGCCTTGCTTCTGAACAGGAAAAATCCCGCTGCCAGGCCGTCCAGATCATGGAGAGAATTCTTTGCTATTCAAAAAAGCTTAATCATGCCTTCGATAGAAAAATAGTCAAAGCCCTTCATTTCCACTCTTTACCCCGCAATGAGATCACCTGCCATCGTGGTAATAAAAAAGCCCTCAGAAAATCACTTTCTGAAATAAAAAACATGGATTGGCAAGGTATTGCCCTGAACCTCGAACACTGTGATGCTTATATTAACAATCAATGTGGAGACAAACAGTTTCTTCAACTCGAAGACGAGATTGAGGTCCTTACAGAAATTAATGGATATGGTCTTGTTTTAAACTGGGCTCGATCAGCAATAGAGGGACGTTCTACCCTAACACCTTTACATCATATAAAAATAGCAAAACAGGCAGACCTGCTACGTGGTTTCTTTTTCTCCGGGTGCACTGATGCCCCTGAAAGCAGGTATGGTTGTTGGCAGGATACCCATATGCCACCGTTTAACCCTCATCAGGGACCTTTCCTAAGTAATAAGAGCCTATTGGGAAAGACAGAGATAAGAGAAGTCCTCCTTGCCCTAAATGATGTCAAAACCCCAATATACATAGGGATTAAAGTTTCTGACAGACCGCCCTCCAAAAGCGTCCCTTACAAAAGGGATCTTAATCTGAAAACGATAGGAACCATTAATCACGTTAAAAAGAGCATATTCCCGGATTCACAATCACTCTGAAGTAAAAAACTCTCCTGAGGAACAAGCACTTAAACCTTATCAAGAGCTCCCTTTAGAAATCAGAAAGTTCTAATCCACGCCTTTTAGCTTTTTGTGAAAAGGCTAGATAGTAACGTTTTCACTTATTGTCAATATTAAAGACAAAAAATTAGAAAACGAGTTTTCATTGATGATCATAACTTTTTAGTAAGGGTGGAAATATTCACAATGCCCCTCAAGCAGATTTTGGGAGAAGCTCTATCCCTTCAATCAGTTTTATGCGCTCCAGTGTTTGGACACCTAAACTCAAACGATGAGGCAATTCCAGAACTAACGCCTCTTTTTCAAAACAAGGCAGAATCAGGCGTAAAGAACTCTGACCTTTTGGAATTTCATCCAGCAGGGCTTTTAACTCCTTTAAGGCTTCTTCCTGACTAATACGAAGGCTGACTTCATTTTTCATCCTGGCAATGAGCGTATCAAGCTTCCCGGCAGCCTGAACAGTAAGGCGAAGTGTATCATCCTCAACACGTCCTGTGACCGTTAGATTCAAAAGAACCCCCGGCACCAGCTCCTCCCGAATCTGGGACAGCATTTCAGAAAACATTGTCACTTCAAACTCTCCAGATGCATCGGAGAATTGAACAAAGGCATATTTATTACCTGATTTACTGAGACGTTCTTTTTTAGAAAGGACGACACCCGCAACAGAAACTGATCCAACATCTCCTTTTTCAAAAACACTTTTTAAATCGATTGACCTGGTTAATTTCAAGGCATCCAGTGCCTCTGAATAAGAATCAAGTGGATGAGCAGATAAATAAAATCCAATGGCCTCAAGCTCTTTATTCAGGCGCTCAAAAGTTGTCCAGGGCTTAGTTGGTTTCAAAGTAACAGGAAGATCTATGCCGCTTGAATTGGCATCTCCTCCGCCAAAGAGACTAGTCTGGTTACTTTGACGATCTTTTTTAGCTTGTCCCGCAAGTGAAATTAATTGATCAACAGACGCCATTAACTGGGCACGATTGGGATGCAAGCTATCAAACCCTCCAGCCCCAATTAATTTCTCCAGAAAACGCTTGTTCATAACCCTGGTGTCCAGGCGCTTTGCGAAATCAAGAGGACTTTTAAAGGGCCCCGCTTTTTCCCGTTCACGGATAACTTCTTCCGCTGCCGCAAACCCTACACTCTTGATTCCCGCAAGAGCGTATCGAACCGCCAGTTTCCCCTCACCTGTGTCCTCAACACGAAAATCAGCATAGGATTTATTAACATCAGGCGGTAAAACCTCTATCCCCATCTTTATTAAATCTTGGCGGAAAAGGCTCAATCTATCTGTATTATTGATATCATACGTCATTGACGCTGCCATGAAATCAACTGGATGATTTGCCTTTAAATAAGCCGTTTGATACGCGATAAGGGCATAAGGTGTCGAGTGACATTTGTTGAAACCATACCCCGCAAACTTCGCAGCCTGGTCAAAAACCTGGCGAGCAATATTTTCCTTAACACCATTCTTAAGAGCGCCCTCCATGAAAATTGATCTCTGGGCATCCATTTCACTCTTGATTTTTTTACCCATTGCACGGCGCAACATGTCTGCACCTCCCAGACTATATCCTGCCATAACCTGGGCAATCTGCATGACCTGTTCCTGATAAACCATAACACCGTATGTTTCCTTTAGAATCTCTTCTAAAAGAGGATGAAGGAAGTTAACTTCCTCTTCTCCGTGTTTACACGATAAATAACGAGGAATATCGTCCATAGGGCCTGGACGATAAAGAGCAACCAAGGCGATAATTTCTTCAAATGAGCCTGGTTTCAAACGCTTGATAACATCACGCATTCCGGCGCTTTCAAGCTGGAAGACACCAACAGTATTAACCTCTTTTAAAAACTCAAAGGTTTGATTGTCATCAAGAGGAATTTTCTCCGCATCAACTTCGATGCCCCGCATTTTCAAAAGCTCTTCAGCTCGCTTGATGACCGTCAACGTTTTCAGACCCAGAAAGTCAAACTTCACCAAGCCTGCCATCTCAACATGTTTCATATGAAACTGGGTCGCTGGCATCACTTCTGTCGAGCCCGTGGTGGATTCTTTTGATTGACTAATGGCGGCTTTGTGATCACGGTAAAGAGCGACTATCTCGTCGATAGGTTGCCCCCCGATCACAATGCCTGCCGCGTGTGTTGAAGCATGACGATAAAGGCCTTCTAATTTTACTGCAATATCCAGCAAGGTCTTAATATCCGAATCATTCTCGGCCTTTAACAAAATTTCCGGTTCCTGAATCAGGGCTTCTTTTAGCGTCACAGGATTAGCCGGATTATTCGGAATCAATTTTGAAATTTCATCAACTTTTCCATACGGCATCCCCAGGACACGCCCTACATCCTTAACAACTGCTCGGGCCTGGAGCTTTCCAAAGGTGATAATCTGGGCAACATGATCGTTGCCATAGCGCTCACGCACATAATCAATCACTTCGTCACGCCGTTCCTGACAAAAATCAATATCAAAATCAGGCATTGAAACACGTTCAGGATTCAAAAAGCGCTCAAAAATAAGGTTAAAGCGTATAGGGTCAACGTTTGTTATTGTCAAAGACCAGGCTACAAGTGACCCAGCCCCGGACCCACGTCCCGGACCCACGGGAATATTTTGGCGTTTGGCCCACTGAATAAAGTCACCGACAATTAGAAAATAGCCCGAAAAACCCATTTGCTGAATAATACCAAGCTCGTACTCGAGTCGGTCAAAGTATTGCTTTTTAATCGTTTCTTTTTCACTCTCGGAATGGTCAGGGTGATACACTTCTTCTTGCAAACGTTTTTCAAGACCCTGAATTGCCTGATCCCGAATCTCTTCATCTTCCCCCTTGGGCGTTGGAAAAGGAGGTAACATAGGCTCTTTAGGTTCCACCATAAAAGCGCATCGTTTAGCAATCTGAATAGTATTAGCAAGCGCTTCAGGCAAATCCTCAAAAAGAGAGGCCATTTCCCGGGGAGATTTAAAACGATAATCAGCTGTTAAACGAAAGCGGTCTTCTTCAGATTTATATGCACCCTGGGCAATACACAACAAAGTATCATGAGCTTCGTACATCTCTTTTGTTGCAAAAAAAGCCTCATTTGTTGCTACAACAGGAATCTCTTCTGCGTAAGCCATTTCAAGCAAAACAGGCTCTAACTCTGCTTCAGATGGTTCCCCGAATCGTTCGATTTCAATATAAAATCTGTTTTCAAAAAAATGCCTAAGACGCTTAAAATAATCGTGGGCTTCTTTCCTAAACCCTTTTTGAAGGAGCTGAGAAACGCCTCCTCGCCGTCCCCCTGATAAACAAATCAACCCCTCATGGTGCGTTTCAAGAAGTTGAAAGGGAATATGGGGAAGATAGCGCGGATCCTGTGAATAAACCTCGCTGGCAAGCTTTAGTAAATTCTGATAACCTTTTTGGTTCTGTACGTATAAAACAACATGATCAAGAGGAATTTCGCCCTCCCTGGAAAGGGTTTGATATCTTGGATCCTCTTTGTCTGGCTTGACAGATAGCTGACACCCAATGAGAGGTTGAATTCCCGCCTTTTGTGCTGCCAGAGAAAACTCCATTGCACCAAACAAATTATTTGTATCAGTCACAGCAACAGCCGGCATATTATATTGCTGACACAGCTTGATAATGTCAGGAATTTTCAACGCACCTTCAGCTAGAGAAAAAGCCGAATGCGTCCGCAAATGTATAAAGGGAACAGATGTCATAGGTCGCTCCATTAGCCATAGTGTATCTATAAAAGAGTCTGACTCAAATGAAAAGATGTACTTTTCAAAACTTGCCTTTTTCCAGACATTCCCTTGACTTCTAAAATATACTTCCCAAGGTTTCGAGTCCGAACAGAAACGTCGATCAAAAAGTTATCCAGCCTCTACAGCAATGACGGGAAGGAAGGAGATCAAACAATATATTATTTTGCGATATCTTTTGTAAAATAATATTTTATCAGTTATAAATGGCCTTATTTTTTCAATATAGCTCTTGTGATGATAAAGAAAAACCTTTGGCACCAGCTTTCCCTTGCCTTAACCGGTGGATTTGCCATGTTTTCCATGTTTTTTGGATCAGGCAATCTTGTTTTCCCCCTCAGTATCGGGGCAGATTCATATAACTTTTTTGCTTTTGCAGCCCTGGGGCTTTTTGTCACTGGCATTTTTGTCCCTTTCCTTGGCTTAATCAGTATGGTGTCTGCAGAGGGAGACCGTAAGGGATTCTTCCGTGAAATTGGTCGCATTCCTGCTTTTTGGTTAACATTTTTGATGCTTGCCATTATGGGTCCTCTAGGTGTGAGTGCTCGTTGCATTATCGTTGCTTTTGCAGGGATAAAACTTGTTTTCCCTGTGCTTCCAGAAGTCATTTTTTCTTTTGTCTTTTGCCTTGTCACTGGGGCATTATGTTGGAAAAAAGCATATATTGTTTCCGTTATCGGACGCTATCTAACGCCAATTCTTTTGATCTGTATTTTTTTAATCATCGGGTTTGGAATTATTGGGGCAGAACCTCTCCTTATCTCTGAAAAGTCACCAGAAACACTTTTTTATCAGGGCCTAAATCAAGGATACCAAACCATGGATTTACTTGCGGCCTTTTTCTTTTCGGCTTCAACTATTCATTTTTTAAGAAACCAGACTATCCTGGAAAAAAGTTCTCAAAGTCCTTTATTTCTGGCTTTAATAGCCAGCTTTTTTGGCATGACTCTTTTAGCACTTGTCTACGGAGGCTTTGTTTATTTAGGATCAGCCTATGCCCCTCACTTGGCAGGAGTTCCTCCTGAGCAAATGTTGACAATGATCGCAGGATTAACCCTGGGGCCATATGCTTTACCTGTCATGAGCATCACAATTGCTCTGGCATGCCTGACAACACTTATCATTCTGACGACTCTTTTTGCCGATTTCCTTTCAGAAGAAGTCTCGGATGGCGTCCTCTCTCGCAAGGTGTCTCTCTTTGTTACCCTGTTTATCAGTTTTCTTGTTTCCCTTGCAGGATTTAGCAAACTTTCAGGGTGGATTGCGACAATCCTTCTATTTGCCTATCCTGCATTAATTGCTCTTGCAACAGGAAAAATTATTGAGCGCCTTTTTAAGATAAAACATCTTAGGATTGCCCCTATCTGTTTTTATTCTACAATGATCATCTACGGTCTTTATAAAATAATTTTGATGATCCTTTAAAGGGGGACGCCTTCTTGGAACTGTCTTTTATCAAGAGTTGTCTCTGAAAACTTTTACAGGAATTCCTTTTTTTTAAAATCTTTTACCTTATTAGGCAATTTTCAAATTTTGTGCTATAGAAAACTATCTATTAATTTTGATCCGACACAACATGAAAAATTCAAAGCTTAAGATTTGCGATACATATATTCAGCCAGGTGAGTCAGCCAATCTTGCTCTCCCTCTACCTGAACAAAATGCGTGTGCGCCTCTTTTTATGCCTATCCGCGTTATACATGGAAAAGAAAAAGGGCCTTGCCTTGTGATTTTTTCACTCTTGAAAGGGAACGAGCTTAATGGCCTTGAAATCACCAACCGTGTTACACAAAAAGCGACCGAGATGCCCCTTAAGGGAACCATTATTGCAATTCCTGTCATGAATGTTTATGGGTTAACACATTATCCACGCTCTCTCCCTTCTGGAGGCCGCCTTGATCGTTGTTTTCCTGGATCAGAAGAAGGCTCTTTTGGTGAGCGAATCGCCCATGTCTTTACCGAGGAAATTCTCAAAAAAGCTGATTATGTTATTGAACTGCAAACAGGGGACTTGAATCATAATATTTTACCTCAGGTCTATTGCAATTTTGATGACCGCCCTACAAAAGAACTTGCGAAGGCCTTCCAATCCCCTGTTGTTACAAATGTTACTTTGGAAGGAAATAACCTGCGTCAAACAACAGAAGACCTGCAAATTCCTCTTATTGTTTATGAAGCTGGTGAAGCTATGCGCTTTGATGAAAATGCCATAAATCTGGGTGTTAATGGCGTTTTTAATGTTATGCGTGCTATTAATATTTTACCCAAAGAACCTACAAGTGAGATTAACCCTATTTTTTCACAAGATGAAGAATGGATTCTGGCACATAATGGGGGCATTTTGCATCCTCTTGTTTCTTTAGGCCAGACAATTCAGAAAAATGATGTTATTGCAACTATATCTGACCCTTTTGGATCCGAACAAAATGTGACCTTGCGTGCACCACAACAAGGTGTTGTCGTTGGTATTAATACAACCCCCCTTATTCATGAGGGGCTTCCTATCTTTAAAATAGCCTCATTCCTGGATAATGACCGTGCAGAAAGCACGATTGAGGCATGGGATAAAAAACAACCTGATAGTTATATAAATTAAGGTTAATAAAGATGGATCGCTTTACGCGCCGTGGTGTCACTGTTTGGGTGGTTTGCGCCCTGTTTTTCTTATATGAATTTCTATTAAGAACAGTTGTAGGTACATTTCAACATCCTATCATGTATGATCTGGAACTGACTTCTTTTAAATTTTCAATTCTAAGTACGACAACGTATGTTCTGATTTATGGTTTAATGCAGGTTCCTGTTGGATTAATTATCGAACGTTTCGGGTTAAAGAAAACCCTTCTTTTTGCGTGTTTTATTTGCGTAATTGCGACTTTCGGATTTGCATATTCAACATCATTTATAATGGCCGTTTTCTTCCGTTTTCTAACAGGGTTTGGCTGTTCATTTGGTTTTATTTGTTTGCTTGTTTCTGTTTATGACTGGCTGCCTAAAAAGAACATTGCCTTCCTTTTGGGACTTTCCCAATTTTTTGGCACCATGGGACCAATGCTTTCAGCTGGCCCTCTGGAAAGTCTTTCTGAGTCAGGACACGTTAACTGGCGCCATGTTTTTACTCTTCTTTCAATGATTGGTTTTTTAATTAGCATTCTTGTTTTTTTCTTTGTTGAGAATAACCATGAAAAAACAGGAGGTTTTACAATTCTAAAACGTCCCGAACCTGTTCTCAAAACACTTAAGACTTTGGCATCCCAGGCACAGCCCTGGATGGTCGCTTTATTTTCAGCAGGTGCCTATTTTTCAATTGAATATCTTTCTGAAAATGAGGGAAGAAATATTTTAATCTCCAAAAACTTTTCTCCTTCAACGTCTGCTTATGTTATTACACTGGCCTGGTTTAGTTATGCCATAGGGTGCCCCCTGTTTGGATATTTATCAGATAAGCTGCAACGTAGACGTCTCATGATTCTCCTTACAATACTTACTTGTGTTGTTTCTATTGTGATGATGATGTACGCAACAACCCCCCTTATGCTGGGGATAGCCTTTGTTCTACTTGGACTTGGCGGAAGTGGACAGAGTCTTGGTTTTGCCACAATTGCAGAACACTATAAAAAACAGTACCTTGCCACAGCCCTTGGACTTAACAATGCTATTATGATGATCTTCTCATCTTTAAATGCTCCTATGATTAGCCTTTATATTGATATGATTAAAGAACCGGAAATGCTCCGCCTTACTGATTACACACATGTCCTGACAATACTACTATTCATTACAGGGGCTACTTTTATAGCGTCTTCTCTCTTTATCAAAGAAACATTCTGCAAATCGCAAATGTCATTTACGATCCTGGATCGCAAGACTTACTAAGTGTAAAAAACTTCACCATCAGGAGAAATAGCAGTTGCAGGTTCAACCAGTTTTCCATTTTTGTAATGAGCAACTTTGTAAGGGCTTCCATTACGAAAATAATGAATCATGCGCCCGTGTTTTAGATCATTTTCATAATCAACTGTTTTCATAACCTCACCACTGGGATAAAAGCTTTTGGATTGTCCCTGCTTCTTACCTTTAACATAGGGCATGGCCCTTAAAACATTTCCTGCTTCATTATATGAAATCATGTTGCCCTGTTTTTCATTATCAACATAAGGCATTTTTGTGACAAGGTTGCCTTCCGGGTCATAGAAGAGAGCATCACCATGGCGTTTTCCCTCTTTGAAAACCATCACTGAGTGAAGCTTGCCATTTTTATAGGACTTCACTTCTCCTTCCAGAACGCCTTCCTTATGTTGAAAAGCCCTTTGAACCAGGCCCTTCTTATCGTATTTGGCCGATGTACCATCAATCTTGCCCTGATTCATTGAAATACGCTTATCAAGGCGACCATCACTATGATATTTATCGACAACACCGTCTAGTTTGCCATTTTTATAGGAGTCGCATCGTCTTAACGCGCCGTTACCATCCCTGATTTCTTTTGTCCCGTCCTGCACTTTTTTAGAAGACATAGCTCATTTTCTCCTTTAAACAAATACGGTGAAATTATTAGGATCTGCAATGATAACAATACAAGGACCAACATCATCAGCACCCCCAGTAACCACAGCCAATGCGACAGCTGCTAAACAAGGGCATAAAGAAATTTCAGCCAAAGCGGGAATCCCATCCATTAAAACAGTTGGATTTCCTGCTACCCAGACTGCTGTTAGAGGAACACATTGACCAAGGACGTCGCATGAATCAAAAGCCGGAATATTCGCATCAGCTACCCCGTCGGCAATAGTGCCTGCAATTTCTCCTTCAACCAAAATCATAATCGGATCTGTAATAAGTTTAACTGTTCCTCCCCCTGTGGTACAGATCAGCTCGGCGTTCATAACTGTTTCAAGACCCGGCATCTATTTTTCCCGTAATTTCATCATTTATCAGTGTGATACAGTTTTTTTGTCGAGTAAACACCCGATAGTGATAACACGTTCTTTATTTCTTCATAGACGCTTGAAGAAGAAGTCATAACCCTGGTTAAAGACTCTTCCGAGACTTTCATTTCAAGAGGCTTTTCATCTTCTTTGTGAATAAATATTAATGATTCTTTCTCACCAGATCGTTTATAGGGACGTTGAGCAAATAAGTCATGATATAAAGTTTCAATTTCTACCCATTCAGGTCCAAACATACCCTTTAAAAAAGCTCTTTCTTCTAGCCGGGGAGAAAGTTGATCTGAATAAGTCACAGGAATAAGATTTTTAAAAAGACCATGGTCAATATGCCGGGGAGAAAATTCGATACAGATTATTTCCGGATTTAAAGATACTTCTGTAAAAAAGCTTAATAAACGCAGTTTTTTTAGCGTCTCATGACGTTTCTGATTTGTGCGAACCATTGTTTGAATTGTATTATGGAAAACACCTGCTGATGGTTTTTTAAATTCCTTGACTATATCAACATTCCATTGCTCTTGACGCGCAATAACTTCACGGCTTTTAGGATTCTCCATAAAATAATGAAAGAAGATATCTCGTAACTCTCTAAAGTTTTCTGTCAAAAGCCTTGGCAACGCCAGGTCATTTTGGGCCAGGAACTCGGGGACTGTATGCCAGGTTAGCAAACCCGTTTGAAAAAGTTTTAACGCTTCCTGAAGAGACAGACAACAATAGAGAGTTTCAGGTACCCCGGAGTCTTTTTGCACCATGTTGATATGACAGCTTCCTAATGTATTCTTTGCGTCTTTTATAGCGGCCTCCCTCAAATACTTTAGGCATTCAGCAAAATAATAGCAGCAGTTTCTTCAATTGTTGCCGCTGCTTCGATTGTAACAGCAACACCTGCTTCAATAGAAACATCCAGACCCGCAGTGGCATTTACATCCAGACCCGCTTCCATTGTTACATCCATTCCTGCTGTCGAGCTAATATCCAACCCTGCTGTTTCACTGATATTCAAACCGGCTTCTTCAGAAATATCGAGGCCTGCTGTTGAACTTATATTCATACCAGCCGTGATTGAAATATCTTCACCTGCTGTTATCGTAATATTTTCACCTGCTTCCATTGATATATTTGAGGGAGTAAAGACCGAAATATCTCCGATCGACGTCACATCTGTTGTACCCTGAACAAATACAGTTAAATTCCCCAGAATCGTCAGTGTATAGTTCCCGGTAACATCCTGGTCAAAATTACCATTATTAAAATAGTACTCATCTCCGTCAAAAAGCTGTTTAGTCCGCTTGCCTTCATAAAGATCTATTTCCTGATTTCCCTGGTAGATCTTCCACATATTATTGCCTTCACCGATCGTGGAATATTTATCCCCCATCCAAAAAACCTCGTAATCTCCCCCTTCATCAATTGCTTTAATGCGGTTTCCTGTATTTATACTGGTATACTGATTGCCTGTATTAATGAACATGGACTGATTACCTGTCGCAATCTGAAGGCTGTCATTACCTGTTTCGATGTATTTACTTCGCCAACCCTCAAGGATCGTCAGGGATTTATCACCCTGTTGCATGAACTGATCGTACCCTCCTTCATTCATTTGATGAAAGAATGTTCCCTGTCCCTGAAGCCTGAAAATATTGCCCTGATCAATTTTGTAATTATAATCTCCCTGAACAATATAATGATTGTGAGCAATGGGACCTTTAATGGAGAGCATGGATACATTCAAATTACCGCCGGTTATCTCTAAATTATCATCACCATCCCCGGCAGGTAGATTCTGGCCTACTGGTGTTTCCTTGGGTTTTCCACCTCCTTCACGCAAAATGGCAACATCACGATTACCTCGATCAACCCAGTGCCAGGTGCTACCATATTCAACGTGTGTTGTGTAATTTTGTTTGATATAGCGATCATGGTCTTTTTCTGCCTGAAAATAGACCTGTTCCTCGCCCTTTAAATCTTCATATCGAAACTCATTATAATTTTCCTGGGGTGATCCATTTTTTGTTGAGAGACTTTTAATGGTACTTTTTGTAGGAACCTGCGGCAGATAAGGTGGCATATTGTCAGAATTCCAGACACATCCCGTAACAAGAGGGCGGTCAGGGTTACCATCCAAAAAGGTCACAAGCACTTCCATACCTATACGGGGTGTAAAAAGAATTCCCCAGTCACTTCCCGCCCATCCTTCTGAAACCCTTAACCAGCAAGAGCTTTTATCATCACTGGGGCCTGCATGAGGGCCAGACTCGTCCCAATGGAATTTAGCCTTGATACGTCCATATTCGTCTGTCCAGATTTCTTCGCCTCCCGGGCCTGTTACGCGCGCTGTTTGAGTGCTATAGATCTTGGGCTTTGGGGTATCTTCCGGAGGACGATAGGGAACAGATGCAGGAAAAGCGATAAAAGTATTCTCATAAATTTCCTTCTGTTCTTTACGCCAGCTTCCAGAAGTAATTTTATGTTTAACGGTATGCAATACGTGCGGAATATTGCTGGAATTTCTATCCCATCCTTTTAAAGTAAAGCGATGTCCCTGAGTAAAGAAAGGAACCGTTGATTTTCCTCTTAACGCCTCTTTAGGGAGCATCTCTGCATCCAGATGTGTTGACGCAACGTGACTTACAATTCCCTGGTTTGGCCTGTCTTCATGGTCATATTGGCCTGGATAGTAATAAACCATTCCTCCTTTACCATTTCCCCCAACCTTGGCAAAAAGAGGTGTTGAAGCCGTTGTAAAATTGTAATCTGCATTTGCATGAGAGCTTACCGTTACCTTCTCTAAAGCAGTACATTCTGTTATGACATTTTCAAATCGGTCTGTCGTTGCAGATTTAATGTAATCAATACTCGACAAAACGGGACAATCTTCATGTCCCCCTGGATTATCCGATAGAACCATTGTATGCATCCCGTCAGAATGAGTAAAATAATAATAAATCCCTTCTTCTTCCAAGAGGCGCGACACAAAATCAAAGCAAGTTTCGTTATACTGAACACAATATTCGCGGGGGGTTTTTCCACATGAGGTTGTTTTATCTTCAACGCTGTCAACACCATTTTCGCGCAAAACTGCCAGAATGATATCAATTGTTGCCATATTTTGGAAAATACGACAGTCAGAAACAAATTTCAGCATCCAGAACCTGGGACGTAAAATAGCTTCATAAAAAGTCACTTCATCATCATTATCGGTGCGTCCCGTGTGGGATTGACGAATTTCACCAATAATACCATTAAAATATCGAAGGCCAGCGCCAGAATCAAAAGAGACCGTCGCCGACTGAGCCACTAAACTATCAAAAGGTAACCCTCGTTTGGAAGAAACAAAGAATGCTTTGAATTCAAAGGGGGCACTTAAGCTTTCCGTTCCCTGGAATTCTCTCATAGCCACCGTTCCAGAGGTAAGAGCCCCCGCAGAAAATCTTAACGATTGCAGAGTTTCTGCCATCGCAGTTGTAACAGTCGTGCTCACAAAGGCTCCCTTCCCTTTATCTTCATGGTAAGATACTAAGGGAGGAGGCTTGATCCTTCAAGAGGCAAAAAAATTCTAATAAAATAAAAGCATTAAGTTTATAGTAATGTTACATTAATACGATGAAGGGGTTGTGCTCTATAGTAAAACCTCATAAAAAAATGATCAGAATTCAAAGGCAAAACAAGGTATTAAAATGCAACAAATAGTCATGCCCCCCAAGAATGCGAACAAAAATGATCAGGACATTACCATGATCTGCCACCTTTTAGGATTTTGTGGATTCATCATGCCCATCCTTCACATTGGGGCCCCACTTCTTTTTTGGCTATGGAAAAAGGATACTTCAGAGGATCTGGATCGTCATGGACGCGAGGTTATAAACTTTCAACTCTCATGGACAATCTATTTTTTTATTGCCACAGTTTTATGTATCATCCTTATTGGTTTTGTCTTGTTGGGCATCCTGGCAATTTCATGGGTTATACTGGTCATTATAGGAGCATTAGCAGCCAAAAGGGGCGAGCTCTATCGCTATCCTCTTACCATCCGTTTTTTCTCTCCGGAGCCTTAAAAATAATAAGAAAAGACCTTTTTAAAAAAGTCTTTTCTTAATAACCCGCCTAATAATAAGTATATTTGCGTTTTGTGAACTGTTGCTCTCTTAATTTATTGACATAGTATTGGGCGAGTCTACCCGCATAACCGGGGAAGCAACCTCCATTTGTCTTCAGACCGTCTTCCATCACGTAGAAAAAAGCGTGTATTTCATATGAATCGTATTGAATGATTGACCAAATCCTGGACAATAGATGAGCAACATTAGCCCCTGTCTCTCCTGCTTCAACAGGATTCACAGCCAAGTGCGCCAGAAGCTGAGTAAAAGCCCTGTCCAAAGTTCCCTTATCTTGTTTTTCTTTATAAGCTTCCGAGGCTTTTAGAGCGGCAACAACATCCGCTGCTGGCAAGATAAAACTGGAAGATCTGTCCCCACTGAACAGAGGTGGTAAAATCTTCTTAAAATTCACTTGTCTATTAAAGGCATGAACATCCTGATCAATCACAGCAACACCGCTACCCAATGTGCTATCATAAGAATCATAAGCAGCTTTGACTTCCTCCAACCCTTGATAGTCATAAACGATTTCAGCTCTGCGCTCTCTAAAAAACCCTAAAGGAGCTTCAGCATCATTGTCATTTTCAAAGTCCCCGCCACCCAGGACAAAACTATTTAATTCCCTGGATAAATCTTTTGCCATTTGAGAGGCAGTTGCTTCAAAAGAAAAAACTGGCAGAGAAAATTCTGTAGAACTCGATGGTGCCCCATCAACGTTTAAAGAAAAAAGCTCTTCAGGCACAAAGGTATAAGGGGTTACGTAGCCTGTTGCTTCTTTTAACTTCAATGTCTCACGCTCACAAGTCTCTTGATAATATTTCAAACCATTCTGTAAGTCCTGGTGAGCAACAACCCTGGATCCAGCGCAGCTACGAAAAAGAAAGCGTCTATATAAACGACTGTAAAGATTAAAAGAATACTTGGCATCCTCATGGGCAATCGTCGCCAGTATCTGTCGACGCTCCAGAGTTGTATGAGGATTATTTAGCTCAAGCTCCATAGCCATAATTTTATCTCGATCAACATTAAAGGGTACAAACATATCGCTGTAATGAGAGCTTCTAAAAGAATGAGGTAAGGCTTCATCCGAACGTACTGTCAACGTAGATGCCCAACAAGTTGGAAGCACAGAAACCGAAAGAAACAAAACAGGGAAATACTTTTTAAACATAATAAAAACAAAAAAATTGATATGTATTACTTTATATGACAATCCGACAACAAAATCAATAATAATTTTCTCTTATAAAAAATCTGAAGAGTTCATTTATAATAATGAATCCTGTAAATCAAAATCCCCCTTCTATCATTGCTAAAGAGGGCGTTCTCTAACCTCTTCATTCAGACCGAGCAACACAATAGAAGAATCCATTAACGCAAGTGATCTGGTTCCTCTGAGTAACAGGAGCATAAAAATGCCCTTCTCTATCTGAGTAAACATAGATTCTAACAGTTTATAAGTATCGTTTTGGAAATAAAATAATACTTATAAACTTGGCCTCGTCCATAAAATATAAATAAGATTTCTAGGTATACTATAAAATTTATTTATCGAATTTTGTTCCATATAAGACAGAACGGATTCTTCATCCCAATCGTACATATAAGCCGTCTCGAGTGCACTTAAGACTCTTTTCAGTTTAAACCCGGTATAGGCAGTACTTTGTACACCATGAGGTTTTTCAAATTTGATGGAAATTTTTTGAGTGCCTCTATGAAAAACAAGAGCATATTCACTTCCTTGAAGGGAGCTGATATTCCCTGAAAGAAACGTACATGCTTGCTTAAGAAGCGATTCTATGTGTTTTCTCTTTACAGAATTATAACGACCTAAGTCCTTAACCCTTTCCAAAGCTTCATGTCTTTGAAGCTCTTTTTCAGATACTCCTTGTCCTTCATCAGAGAGTGATTCTGTTGCCTCGGAATCTTCAGCAGTTTCTAACTTTAAAAATTCTCTTTTTTTGTATTCCTGCATTTTAGAAGGATCAGCCGTCCCTCTTTTCTTTTTTTTATCTCGTTTCGGTGTTTCCTGGAATACGGATTTTTTTTCTTCTTGAAAAAAAGAGTATTCCATGCTTGAAACAATGACTTCCTCCTCTTGTGGTAGAATCTTTTCTTCTAGCGGTCTTTCCTGGACAGAGGTTTGGGGCCCCATTTCATGCTGCACAAACGATTCACTCGAAACAGAAGCTCTTCCTTTAAAGATAGTCAGAGTATTTACAGCGACTTGATAAAAGTTTTTAATAATTTGGTTCTGTCCATAAAATATAAAAGGATCAACCAAAAAATAACTTAATGGATTTCTTACCATCTCACTTTTGTAAATGGTCCCGTCATAGTTCAAAGTTACCTCTTGATAAAAAGAAGGATAATATTTTAGTATCTTTGACATAGTATAGATTAAACCCCACCCAGAGAATAACCCCATAAGAGGAGTATCTCCCTGTCGTATATCTGTTTGTTTTAAAGAACTATAAAGCTCTTTTGTACTATGAATAAAAGCCCATGCACTTAAAAATGTTATACCGCTATCAACTAATGGACAATAAGTAATATTTTCCGAACCTATTTGCAATTCTTCAACAGTTGGACTTAAAATATTAATTCCTGATAAAAACATACCATAAGAATTTTCCATATGAGATAAAAAAGCCACTCCTGTAAAAACAGTATTCGAAAGAGAGAGCACAATATTTGTCCCTTTATTCCAATAAAAATTATCTCTTTTTTTAATTCTTTTAGGCCGAAGATCTTCTGCAGATTTTTTTTGTTTCCTGGTTAATATTTTGTGATTATCTTTTCTAAATAAGCCCTTTTTCCATTCATTATATCCCCATTGAAGGATATCATATGTACCAGCAAAAAGAAGGTTTGCTCCAACTGTTAACGATGTTTCAGAACTCAAAGAAAGCAGGATGCTGTGGATGCTGTCATCGTATTCTAATGAGTCATGACCCATATTTCCCAGGAAACATAAAGTGCTTCCTGTGACTATTTTTGCAATAGCTGTTCTGGCAGAAGGATTATAGTCTATGTTATCTTGCAAATCAGATGAGGATAAAAGGCCTTCTACTGAAAAGAACAAAAGAATAAAAAATAAAAAAGAAGAATAATTTTTCACTGGTAAATCTATTTTTATAAAAAGAAGATAACTAATAAATCAAAGAACTCCATTTTGTCAAATTTTATTTGTATCAATTATCCCCAAATTGAGAATTCACTCCAGTATTTATAAAATTTAAAAATAGTTACAAAAACTCAATCCCATAAAAAATCTTCCGTAACTTAAAAGGGAATATTTCACTTGCCAAACAGGATGAAACAGATACAATTTACAGAGTTTATGCTTTTAAAATTCAATGAGCTGGCAAAAAACTCTTAAAGCTTACCGCGACCCCCCTGTGCTTAGGATACTCTTTCTGGGGTTTTCAAGTGGTTTACCCTTTCTTTTAACACTTGCAACCCTTCATGTTTGGCTTTTGGAAGCGGGTCTTAGCAAGACAACAATTGGCATTTTTGCCGCCGTTACTCTTCCCTATTCCTTTAAGTTTTTATGGGCTCCAGTTGTTGATTCCTGGCGTTTGCCGTTTTTTTGCTCGCTTTTTGGCCAACGTAAGGGATGGATGATCTTCAGTCAGATTGCCTTGATGATTTCGCTGATTATTTTGGGAAGATCGCGTCCCGAAATTTCTCCTTTTATAACCGCAGCCGCAGCATCAAATGTCGCTTTTTGGTCTGCAACCCAGGATATTGTGATTGAGGCTTTTCGAATTGAAGCTTTGAACCATGATCAGGCTGGCCTTGGCGCAGGCGCTTCATCAACCGGGTATAGGCTTGGGATGTGGATTTCTGGTGCGGGAGCTCTGTATCTTGCTTCAGCATTTAGCTGGTCTACGGTTTATTTAGTCATGGCCTTTTGTATGATTATAGGCTTGCTGACAACTCTTCTCAGCGACGAACCCGGAAGGACCAGTCTTTATAAAAGTAATTTTCAACATTCAAAGATTCATCCGCTGCCTCCTCCTTCAACAACAGCTTTCAGTGTCATTCTTCATAGATTAAAATCTCTTTTTGGCCCTTCTCTTAAAAGACTTTTTAAAACTGAAACTATTTTAGTAACGCTTCTATTTATCTTTCTTTTTAAAGTTGGAGACACTGTCCTGAATACCATGACGATGCCTTTTCTGCTGGAAACAGGCTTTAGCAAGATTGAAATTGCTCATGTTGCCAAGTCTTTTGGAATTGCAGCAGCTATGCTCGGATCTCTGGTTGCAGGTGTTTTTCTTGTAAAGCGCCCATTAATTTATAACCTGATTTTATGTTGCTCTCTTCAAATTGTTGCAAGTCTTATGTTCATGATCCAGGCCCGACTCGGCCATCATCTGCCCTGGCTGTTTTTCAGTATGGGAGTTGAAAATTTTGCCTGTGGTATGGCCACAGCCTCCTATCTTGTTTTTGTCTCCTCTCGTTGCACAAGACCTTTTACCGGAACACACTTTGCCTTGTTATGCTCATTTGGTTCTTTCTGTCGTATTATGGTGTCATCTGTTGCAGGTTGGGCCGCTGATCAGTTGATTTGGCAGGATTTCTACTTTTTAACCGCTCTTTTGTGTTTGCCTGCCCTCCTTTTATTAGGAACTGTTCCAGGTGCCTTCCAAAATCCTCTACAAAAAGAAGATTCTGACCAGATCGCCGCTTGATAGAAAACACTTCCTCCTTCATACTGTTAGAATGAAAAGTTTACAAGATTCCGTATTGATGTCAGAAATAATCGAGGAAGAAGGCAACAATCTTGTCCTGAGTTCTGTTTCAAATTCTATAGGACACATTACCCTTAATAGACCCTCTGCTCTCAATGCTCTGAACTTACCCATGATGCAGCGTTTACTTGACCTGATCACCACCTGGCAGAATTTCGAGGGTATTTCCTGTATTCTCATCAAAGGTAACAGCCCACGTGCGTTCTGCTCGGGAGGTGATTTAAGAAGCGTCTATGAAGCCTATCAATCAGGTAACATCGCTTTTCTCGAACGTCTTTTCAGGACCGAATATACTTATAATGCCCACCTCAAAGCCTTTACCAAACCCCATGTTGCCCTGATTCATGGTATTGTTATGGGAGGTGGTGTTGGCGCCTCTCTTCATGGCTCTCACAGGGTTATGACTAACAGTACTATTTTTGCGATGCCGGAAACAGGCATTGGTTATTTCCCGGATATAGGGGGAACTTATTTTTTAACACGTTGCGCACCTGAAATAGGACTTTATATAGGCCTGACAGGCGCTCGACTTTCCGGTTCAGATGCTTTGTATGCTGGTTTTGCAACACATTACTGTGATGAATCTGATTTTAACACCCTTGAAAATCATCTTGAGGTATCTGCTCCCTTATCACATCAAGAGGTTGATAGCCTCCTTCAGGATTTCAAGAAAACACCCCCTCCGTCTACTTTACAAAACAATCAAGAGCTTTTAAAACGATGTTTTTTAAAGCCTACTCTCGAGGGTGTTTTTGAAGCTCTTTCCAAAGAAACAGACTCTTTTGCCAAAGAAACCCTTACAATGCTGACTTCACGATCTCCACTGAGTCTGCAGATTACGTTTCATCAACTCACGACTGGCCAGAACCTTTCTTTTAACGATGTGATGAAGCGAGAATTTATCATGAGCCAGAACTTGTTAAAAAAGAGCGATTTTATTGAAGGTATTCGTGCTGCTGTTATTGATAAAGACAGGTCACCCCGATGGTCCCACGACTCTTTTCAGGATTTAACACAAAAAGACATTCTTCCCTACTTTGAAAAGCCTCAAGACCTTACACCTCTTGATCTTTAGAGTGATAGAATCAACCCCCATCAACACCTGATAATCCTCCTTTGTGTGAGGACATTTGATCAGGAAGGGTAAACAACTCTTTAATATCTCTTTGGTGTTTCTGGCGATTTGTATGATAATAGCTTTTGCGTATTTTTAAAATTTCCTGATATGCCTCAATATATTGTTTTCCACAGGACGCAAAATTACAAAAAGCCTGAAGTCCAACAGGTTTATAAATTTTGGCGCGCCCCATAATAGGAGCCTTGGAAACCAAATCCTGATCTGTCACGACATGGACGACGGCACGCCGCTGTGCTGGCCTGAATTTGGGAGCAATTTCCTCAGGGAGCTCAGATGAAAAAGCGGCCTCATCAACGATTCGACCAAAACGCACCCCTCGCCCGGGAATATAAACAATAACAGGATCACCCAGCTTGTGAGAAATAAAAGATTCTTCCATATAAACGTATAAATATCTGGGACCCGAAAAGATTCTCATAATCGGAGTCCCTTTTTTAATCACATTTCCCGTTGTTACTTCCAGCCCCCCAATGACTCCCTGACTTTCTGCCTTAACAAGGCCATCCTGAAACTGTTCTATCAGATAGTTAAGATTGGCAGATGCAATATGAAGCTGTTTTTTTAAATCGTTTAACAAGTAATTGAGGCCGCTTTTTTGAGCCTTTAAAGATTCCAGATCTCGAAGAGCATTAAACTGGCGCAACGCTTCTATACTGACCCTTGAGTTGGGAGCAAAACCTTTCTCGCGAAGAGCATCAACCTGTTGACGGATTTTTTCTGCAAGATCTTTATATTGCCTTGAGGCATCAATTGTTGTCTCCAGGCGTTTATCTTCCACCATAGACTCGGAAAATTTCTGCATTAAATTGACTTGCTTTAACAGTAGATCTACAAGATCGCTTCGGTACGCAACAGAGTCAAAACGCAACAACTCCTGACCCGCTTTAACCGTATCTCCATTCTCAACAAAAAGCGCTTTAATAGAGGCATCATATTCAAGCTCAACAGCCCTGTTGGTCGCAAAAACAAAGCCATCCCCCTTTAAAAGATAAAAGTGAGAAAAAAGAATATGAAGAACCAAAAAAACAAGACCGAACACAATTGTTAAATAAACATATCGGCCAAAACGCAAGGAATAGGATCTTTGGTCTTGCTTCATCTTATAGGTTCTATTTGAAGGTTGAATCTGCTTCATTTAATAAACCTTCTGTTGAAGGCGTACTTTTTCAGGAACATAGTCATCCGTATAGGATCCACGAAACATCAATTCGTGCGAAATGGCAATAAGCCGGACAAACCTTAAAAAGTAAACATTATAAAAAGTATACAAAGGAATATAATCCAGTAAAGAATAGTCACGATATATTTTTTTACTTATTGTATAGGATAACAGAATTTTTAATCCGTCCAACAAGATAAAAATTAAACTGACTGAAATAAGGATATAGACAGAAAAAAATCCAAAAACGATCATTTTTTCAATCAAAAATGCCACAAAAAGAAAAGGTTGAAGAGCTGTAAAAATATAAATATCAAAAAAACCAATCGCAAGAGACATATTAAAATTTGCATTAAAGGGGTTTAGGACATGCCATCGGTATTTTCTAAAACGCAAGCGTATAAGAGAACGATTCCAGCGCAATCTTTGCTTAATAAGCTTGAGTTCTGTATCGGGTACATCTGTTTGAGCGACCGCATAGGGTGAAAAGCGCACTTTCCAGCCCCCAAGTCGCAAGCGTGTTGCAATATCGCCATCTTCCCCCGGGCCTAATTCCCACCCCCCTAAAGATTCTGTCGCGGCTTTACGATAAAACCCAAAAGCACCGGACGCCACAAAATAAAGACCCAACATATCACTGACAATACGTCCAAGTGTGATAGATAAAAGATAGTTAATTTGCTGCACCCTGGCTGCCAGCGATGCCTTGTAATTTCTAACAGCCAGATTCCCTCCAACAGCACCAACACGGGGATCACAAAAATAGGCCGCCGCAATTTCAAAAGCATCTCGATCAAAAGAGGTGTCTGCATCGGTGACAACAAAAAAATCATATTTAACATAAGATAGAGCAAGGTTAACAGCAGAAGCTTTCCCCCCTCGGGCCTTTAAATGAATATAAGTATCAATTTTCTTGGCACGCCGGAGGCGAAGACATTCATTGTGTGTGCCATCGGTTGATCCGTCATTGACAATAATAATCTGAATTTTTCGGACGGTTTGTTCACGAAGCGAAATAATCATGGGTTCAAGAGAAGCTGCATCATTATGAGATGAAATCACAACACTAACGCCATTATGAAGAATTTCACGCCCTATATTGCGCAGATCTTCCGGGGTATATCGGGCACGTTTTGAAAAAAGAAGCATCATTAAAACCACAAGACCACCCAGAAAAAAACGGGGAACTTCAACGAAGACCAAAATCCAGAAGGTCGACAGAAAAGATTCAATTCCCTGATTATTAAAAAAATCGAGAAGAGATTCAGTCATGTCTCCTCCTGTCCCAAAAGCTTGGCAGGATGAATGACCTTGATGTCCAGCTTCTGATAAATATCTTCGTGAAAAAGGGCTTTGAGCTGCCACTTAACCCGATCAATTAAAGACGCTTTATCTGCTTTTCCCGGACCAATCAAAAAGACAAACAGGTGTCCAAAATGAAGGCTAATGGCATCCTCTTTTCGAATACTACGCGATAGTCCCTGACCTATCTTTAAAAGAAGGTCAAGGTTATCATTAAGGCGCTCACTATCCGTTTCCTGAACTTGTTCCTTAAGACCAATTGTCACGACGAGAGACGCAATAAGATGTCGATCTTCCAAAAATCTGAAGCGCTCCACAAGACGCAGGAATTCCGGATATGGAAGAATATCAGAATTTTTCAGGGCATCTGATGTCATTAAAAGGGAAATATCAGGGCTTAGGACTGCCCGCGCCCCAGCCATTGAAAGCGAGTAAGCCTTTATAGATTGTTTTGGGGCATCAGAACTTTCAAAGAGATGATGGCAAGAAAGACATCGACCGACCACTTGGCTGTCAGAGCTTTCATGAGAACATCTGGCACAGACAAAAACCTCGCCAGGTTTGTCATAATCAACCCCAAAATGCGTTAATTCCTGATGGCAACGCGGACAAATGTACTCGCCTCTATGTCCTTGCTCGGTCATAAAGTGACGTTCTGCTGATTGAAATCCACATTTAAAATGATGCAGAATTGTTTCGCAAGAAATATGAGGACTGCCACATTCAAGACATCCATCTCTTAAAAGAAGATGAATGCTATGACAATTAGGACAATGGTGGGCACGTTCAATTGATGCCGATTTTAAAAATCCCGCATGTTCAAGATACCCCAAAAAACCTGTAATTTCCTGGTTCTTTGATTTAATATTCTCGCCATCTGTCTGATGATTTACTTGAAGCAAAACTTCTATTAAAGGGTAAACATATCCCTTTGAAAGACTATGTGTGACAACTGGTATCGAGGTCCCCCCCCGTGTCCATAAGAAAGCCAGAATAGTGTGAATCAAATCCTGTTTATAAGGAATTTTTTTTTGCTCCAACACATTAACTTTTCTAACCAAGGGCTCGATTTTTAACAGGATTTCTGGTAATTCTGATATTTTACTGACACAATATTCTGCTTCTGGCATATCAGAAGAAGAATGAATAATTTGCGGGATCAAAGGAAATTTTAAAAGAAGCTCTAACTCTATATTATCTTTTACAAAATAGGCATTTGCTTTTTCTTCATCCGAAGTCCATTGCCATCTTTCACCGAGGTTAATTTTTTCAGCATCCGATTGAAGAGCATAAAGAAAATATTTAATCAAAAACTGTTTTCCCCATTTAAATAAAGTTGTTTTATTTTAAATAGAATTCTTTTAATTTTTGTTAAAAAAATCCTATTTCAATTATATTTTTCTAATAAGGCGTTCCTAATCCAGGAAAAAATCGGGGATTAAAGGACTTCCCGGCTGAACAGCATATTTGTCCAGGTCTGTTATGCCTTCTTCTTCCAACACCTCGTCATCGATAAAAAAGTTTCCTGTGCACACCGAACTGGACCTGTTAAAAATTGCATACGCCGCATCCGCCATAATATCAGGTTTACGTGATGCTTTCATAAGAGCCTCACCTCCCAGCATATTGACTGCTGCAGTTGCAATCGTTGTTCGAGGCCAAAGGGCATTTACAGCAATTTTGTCACCTCTAAACTCTTCGGACATTCCAAGGACACAGAAACTCATACCATACTTTGACATCGTATAGGCACAATGATCTTTAAACCACTTTGGAGATATATTGAGTGGAGGCGACAAAGAAAGGATATGAGGGTTTTTTGCTTTTTTAAGAAAAGGAATGCACGCACGTGACGTTGCAAAGGTCCCCCTCGCATTGATAGATTGCATCAAATCATAACGCTTCATTTCAGTACCCAGCGTCCCAGTGAGTTGGATAGCACTTGCATTGTTAACAAGAATATCAATCCCCCCGAAAGCCTCAACCGCCTTTTCAACAGCGTGCTGAATTTGATTTTCACAACGAATGTCCGTCACCAGAGGCAAGGCTTTACCTCCAGCTTCCTGAATTTCTTTGGCAACCGTGTGAATGGTCCCTTCCAATTTAGGGTGGGGTTCTGCCGTTTTAGCTGCAATAATAATATTAGCACCATCCCTGGCACACTTCAGGGCAATCGCACGCCCAATACCCCGGCTTCCTCCTGTGATAAAAACTGTTTTTCCTTTAAGTGACATGATTTTTCCTTATCTTCCGTTAAATTTCGGGAGTCGTTTCTCCAAAAATGCCATCGCCGCCTCTGTAAAATCATAAGAAGCTGTACAATCAGCAAAAGAGTTCTCTTCCTTGTAAAGATGATGGGGCAAAGTATCGTCAAAACTCGATTGAATCAGTTCCTTTGTTCGAGCATAAGCATATCCAGGTCCTTCTGCTAATTTATCAGCAAGCTGCTTTGTTTCTGTTTCAAGTGTATCATGGGATACAATCTTTGTCACAAGATGACACGCCAACGCCTCTTCAGCCGAAAGAGTTTCCCCAAGCAAAGCCATTGACATGGCTTTTTGCTGGCCAACCAGGCGTGGTAAGAAATAGGTTGCACCACCATCAGGACTCAGACCCATTCGACTATAGGCCATTGAAAAAGAACTTTTTGTTGAAGCAATACTCAAGTCACATGCCATCATAAGGCTAAGACCATAACCAGCCGCAACTCCGTTTACAGAAGCAATAACAGGTTTTGGCATTCGCTTAAGAGACAGAATTGTTGGGTGGACATGTTGAATAAAGGTATGAAATCGCGCTTTTCGCTCTTGCGGGGAAAGGTTTAGAGTCTCCCCAAATAGCTGTATATCTCCGCCAGACATAAATCCGGCACCTTCACCTGTTAAAACAAGACATCGAACAGCGGGATCAAACTCTGCTTCCTGAACGGCCTCCAAAAGAGCCAAAGATAGTTCTTTATTCAGGGCATTCAAAACCTGTGGACGATTGAAACACAGGGTTAGAACACCGCCATCCCTTTTGACCAGAAGAGATGATTCGCTTTTCAGACGGGGAGAATTCTGCTTTTGGTCGTTAGGCAATAACTCCTGATTCTTTTTTAACACTAGCATCTCCCTGCCTTATTAATGCCACCATAGTACAGCTTTTTCTGAAAAAATGCCCCCTAAAACAGCATTAAACTAGTATTTTTTTATCAGGATAATAAATATTGATACTCTCGGGTTGCTTCTCTATCAAAGACAACAAAATCAGGAAAGGTCTTTATGCAAGGTCAGAGAGTATTTTATCCAATACTTCCTGTTTAACATCGGGGCACCTTTTTTGAATTGCTCGATAAAGTTTATAGGCAAGCTCGTTGCTTTTACAATGGGATAAAATATCACAAAATCTTTTTTGTTCATTAACGCTTATATCGTGGATACTGCCTTCTAATAACCTGACTGAAGCAAGGGCCGTCAAATAGTCCTTTTCATTTTCAAACAAAAAGGGGCCATCCTCATAAGTTGACTTAATCTCAAGCTCTTTTTCAACAAGAGTATCAATATGGACTCTCAATAAACTCCAGGCAAGATCGTATTCTTTCTCTGATAAAACCAGATCTTCCAGCCTAGTAGATCCTACGATAAAAAGGAGGGTTTTTAACTCTCCTTCAGGCATTTTCTTCAAGGGATCTAAACGTTCATCGAAAGAAAAATCGACAGTTCTATTTTGCATATATCCCCTCAGAGCAGAATACCCCAAATCATCGCTTTGATTTTCATCCTGTATAAAGGACAGAATCATCTCCCTATTTCCTGGATTTTCAAGATCAAGAAACTGGGATAACACTTTTACAATTAACCTTTTCTTCTCTTCCAAAAAGCTTAAAGGATATTCCTGTTCTTCTTGTGTATGTTGTAAAGGCGTCGTCACAAAAGTAACCCACTGATGATATTTTTCTTCCAGGGGATAGTCCGGATGCTTTATAGCGGCTTCTACAATATGATAATAGTCGATAAATCTGTGCTGATCATCAGGAGTGAATTCCTGAAGAAAAACCTCTATTTCTTTATGAGTCAAATGCACATCATGGCGACCCAAAAGACCAAGATGAATAGAGGATTTACCATAAAAGTTATAATGAGACTGAGGCGGCTCCAAAAGCTGTTTTTTTCTGGTATCATCTATCGCAAAATTCGGACATTCAACCAGTTTGGGCATCAAACACGTAAAGTGGAGAGTGTTTACATCCGAAAATTTATCAAAACAACGAGGATAAAGCCACTGAAAAAAAGCTTCCGTAGTTTCCTGGCCTAGCTTTTCTTTATGATGGCACAAAATGTATTGACTAATCCGAAACCTTTGGCTGGATTCATGTTCCTGGTTGTTAAAACCAGTATTGATTTCTTCTGCGGTGAAAGCCTCTTTTGTAAAATCATAACATACATAAATTATTCTGGTGGCCCTTAACAAACGCCTTTTAAGGGGAATGCTTTTGTCCTGAAAAAAGGGCATCACTGTTCTTTCAATAACCCAGGGAGGGATAGAATGTAAATAAGGCCCCAGATCCCCTATGTCATCTCTCTCAAAATTTTCAAACGCGATATGAAAGGGCATTTCTTCAGAAGGGAGAAAGCAAACTCCGGACACAGGTCCAGAATCTGACTCCTCTTCTCCTATTTCATGCACGGCGCTAGCTTGAAGAGAAACTGACAAAAAATTAAATATTATCAGCGCCCAAACAATCATTTTCTGATTGTGTAATATCACCTTAAAAACCTTTCTTTATGATCAAAATAATACTACCGAGACTGTCCCTGAAACAGTACATTAAAATTGTGATAAACGAATCTATCCTAAAAAACAAGAAATATTATCATTGTGTCTTTTTTTGAGTTTTTTTGACCCTGAAACACCTTGTTAAAAACTTCTGAAACTTAATTTCTGTGTTGGTAGAACGCCTCTTAGCAAGATATTAAGAATTAACATGTTAAACTGTTAAAAGATGTTTAAAATATAAGACAAAAGCAAGCGAGGCAGAAATCAAATGATATTTAATCCTCTCCCTGATCTTCTGGAACAGTTTCTTGCCAACGCTTATATGGCGTTTCCCCTTGTTGGACCCTTTTTGGGAACACTCGGGGCTTTTTATTTTCAAGGATGGCGCTCACGACAGACAGAAAGCAGAACAGAATATACAAGTGCCGAATATGCTTTTTTTGTTCTCCAAAGCCACCATAATATTCTGGTTCATGTGTGGGAGAATCAACTTGAGGCTCATTCAAAAGCAGAAGATCGTCATTTAAGCCTTAAAAATCTCCATTTTGAATCCGAAGTTATGCCTATTGATTTTCCCAGCTTACGCTTTATTCTAAATTCACATATGCCAGAAGTTATGGCAATTTTGTTTGAAGCAGATCATAGCTTTGTTGGTTTTATCCATACCCTGAAACGCCGAAATGATGAGTATTTCAGACTTCGCGAAGAAACAGCCCAAAAGAAAAATCCTCAGGCCCTTATAGAGGTTACAGAATCTCTCTACAAAGCCCATGAGAGCGCCGTCCACGCTAATCAAAAAGCATTGAAAGCCCTTGAATTCTTTCTAAAATCCGGTTTTAACGATGTTTAGACCTAATCGATTCAAGAAGATCTCTCAACAGGTTACTCTGATCACTCTTTAATATAACACCACCAACAGTTTACAAGAGATCTTTTCATAATTTTTCAATTTTAGGCAAAGATTTTTCCCGAGTTCCAAAGCCTGGCAAGCGTTCCTCCGGACAGCAAGTTTTGTCATCCAGAGGAAGAATAACCAACGGGATTTAGTAAACGCAGAGAAAATTAAAGTATTTATATTTAAGAAGCTTGTTTTTGATGATGTTCTGCATTCCAATTTTTAATTTTATGCTTAAGTTCATGGCTCGTAAAAGCAATATCACTGGCCCCCAGATCCAGCAAATTTTTTGCATGATCATCCGGAATATGGCTACCACAACAAAATCCAATGACTGCCATGCCGGCATCAAGAGCAGCCCTGGTACCTGGCAGGCTGTCTTCAATCACAAGACACTGATTCGGAGAAACGTTTTTTTGATCTGCCACATATCTGTAAAGATCAGGAGCGGGCTTTGGGCGAGAAACCTGTTCCGCCGAATAAATATTTTCGGGTTTTAAAAAAGAAGAAAGTCCCGTGCGGTCAAGGTTTGCTACTAAACGATTCTTGGGAGAATTTGACGCAACACACGTATTCCAGGGGAGGTTTCTTAAACAATCTTCAATACCAGGAATAGGCTTTAAATACTTTAAAAATAAAGATGACATGTGTTCATCAAGGGTTTTAAAAAAGCTTTCTTTCTCAAGAGGCAGCCCATAGTCCTGTGTCGCCATTTTAAAAACAGCCTCATCCCCAAGGCCAAAAATCTTTTTATAAAAACTTTGTTCATCTTCCTTAAAACCATGCGTTTTAAGAAGGCTATAAACAGCACGGCAAGCCAAAGGCTCACTATCAACAAGTACACCATCACAATCAAAAATCAGAAGATTTGCCTGCACTGACATGGTAATTTTTCCCTGGAAACGATAAGACGATTTATAACATAATGTCTTTACTATCGCCAGAAAAAGTTATTTCCGGTGAATAAAGCCTTTTTCCAAAAGATACTCCCGGGAAGCCTGATCCATTTCATTCCAATGCACCAGGTCTTCTCTTAAAGCAGGCAGATCTCCGGGTAAACCAAGAGTTTGAAGAACATCCTTAATGGGGATAGATTTTCCTTTTACAGTAAAAATACCACGTACAATACCGTAGGCAACAAGGCCTTCTTCCGATTCAAAACGCTGCTCGATATACGCCCATTTTTCATCCAGACCTACAATTTGTGTTTTCAGTTTATAAGCCTGAAAGGGACGCAGCGATCGTCGAAAACGTAAAGAGGCAGACCCCAAAACAGCTTGCCAACGATTTTTAAGGAAATACTGGCCAAGACCACTGCGAATCAAAAAATCTGTACGGCCAAGATCCATCACACTTAAATAACGTGAATTTGTTAAATGCAAGTTCAAGTCAATATCATTTAACCAAACACGAAACTTAACTTCAGAAACATCATAAAATGAAATTTTAGGACGAAAGAAAGCATGAAAAATAACCCTGAAGAGCCTGATAAATAAATTCATGATTCCCCTATTTTTAGAAACGCTCGAAACCCGTTCGTATAAAGAAAAAGGTCCCGAGCTATTTTTAAAAAGGTCCAAAACTTTCATCATTAATAGTCATAAGAGGATCCGCACCACCCATGATATTCGCAAAAAGACTGGAGGTTTGAGTTAAAAGCTTAGTATAGAAAAAGCGCGCTGTTTCCAGTTTTCCCTGATAAAAAGCGGCTTCTTCCCCGTCTTTCTTGGGGGTTGCAACCAGGACAGCTTGTGCCCACAGATAGGCCAGAACTGTCAAAGCAAACAAACGCAGATAGTCAACAGAGGCAGCCCCCGCTTCATCTGGATTCCCCATCGCTTTAAGAGCCAGAATACTTGTTGTTTGTTGCAGACGAGCGACATTTTTTTGTAATAAAGGAAGATAATCCTTCAAGACATCACTGTCCTGGTGCTCTTCTATGAAAGCAAGCACCGGATGGAAAAACTGTCTTAAGTAGCGCCCCGTATACGCAGGCAATTTCCGCCCCACAAAGTCAAGCGCCTGAATACCATTGGTTCCTTCATAGATTTGTGCGATACGAGCATCCCTGGCAAATTGCTCGACACCATAATCCTGGAGATAGCCTCCCCCACCCAGAATTTGAATCGCATGATTGGCAACTTCATGGCCACAATCCGTGAAAAATGCTTTCACAATTGGCGTTAAAAGTTGAACAAGATCACTGGCATCCTGCTTAACCTGAGGGTCTTCTGCACGATGAGATTTATCAAGCTGCAAGGCAACCCAGGCAGACAACATCCGATTGCCTTCATTATATGCTTTCATTGTTAAAAGAGTCCGACGAATATCAGGATGCACAATAATGGGGTCAGCAGGCTTATCTGGATATTTTGTGCCTGTCAGGGAACGTCCCTGAAGACGGTCTCGCGCAAATGCAAGAGCATTTTGATAGGCGGCTTCACCGACACCCAGTCCCTGGTTTCCAACGCCAAGTCGTTCCGTATTCATCATTACAAACATATTGCTGACACCGTGATGAAGCTCTCCAACAAGGTACCCTTCTGAATCTTCAAAGTTCATGACGCAGGTTGCTGAAGCTTTGATACCCATTTTATGTTCAATAGATGCACAGGAAACACCATTTTCATCTGTTAAATTTCCTGCATCATCTACTTTGATTTTGGGTACCAGAAAAAGGCTGACCCCCTTAATCCCCTTAGGACCATCCGGTATTTTTGCAAGAACAAAGTGAATAATATTCTCTGTTAAATCATGTTCACCAGAGGAAATATAAATTTTTGTTCCACTAACCTTATAAGTACCATCCTGTTGGGGAATCGCCTTGGTGCGAATAAGTCCCAGATCTGTCCCACAGTGAGGTTCCGTCAAACACATCGACCCTCCCCAGGTCCCATCGGTCATCTTGGGCAAATATTTATCTTTTAGTTCATCACTGCCATGAGAATGAAGCAAAATCGACGCTCCGCGCGTCAAACCTGGATAAAGACCAAAAGAAATATTAGCCGCGCAGACCATTTCTTCTGTAAAAACCTGTAAAGAATCAGGCAAACCCTGTCCGCCATATTTTGGATCTGCAGCTAAAGAAGGCCATCCACCCTCTACAAACTTGTTATACGCTTCCTTGAAGCCTTTTGGAGTCGTGACTTTACCATTGTCCCAATGACAACCTTCCAGGTCACCAGACTGATTGATAGGCTGAAGCTCGTTTTCACAAAAGCGCGCGGCTTCTGTTAAAACAGCATCAAACAAGTCATCCGTGATTTCTTCACAACCAGGCAGTTCACGAATCTGATCTGTCCCAAAAAGTTCTTTTGCACAAAAATTTATATCCCTCAGGGGAGCTTTATATACAGGCATTCTTCTAATTCCTTAAGGGTTTACCGGTCGCCAAAATATGTTCCATTCGATCAAGCGTTTTACGATTATGGAGTAATTCCATGAAAGCCTGACGCTCTAGTTCCAGAATACCGTTTTCTGTTTGTTTATCCGTAATATCTGTATCACCGCCACTTAGAATTCCGGCTAGTTTTTCGGAGACTACCTCGTCATAAGGTGTGGCTTTACCTGCTTTAACAAATCCTTTCACAGCCATATTCATCGCAACTTTAGCAACATTTCCAGGAAGAGAAAATTCTTGCGATTCAGGTGCTTTATAGTCATGAGCCAATTCAAGAGCACGTTCTTTTGCATCGGCAAGAAGACGATCTCGATTCATTGTAATACGATCCCCTTCGCGCATAAAAAGCATTTCCTGCGCTTCCATAGCTGATTTTGCAACTTTGGCTGTTCCAATCATTTCAAAGACTTTTCCAACAGCCACCATCGCACCACCCGGACGTTTGGAAGCGGTTAGCCAACGCGTCAGCATTTCTTTACATCCTCCCCAGGCTGGAACAACACCAACACCAACTTCAACGAGGCCTGTATAGAATTCAGCATGAGCCTGAACACTGTCACAATGGAGAAGAACTTCACACCCTCCTCCAAGCGCCATACCAGAAGGAGCTCCTACAACAGGGAACGGGGCATATTTAAGAGCCATGTAAGCATCCTGCCCTCCTTTAACCATTTCAGCAATCTGGGGCCACATCCCAATATTAACAGCAAATAAGGCAAGTCCAAGATTCGCCCCTACTGAAAAGTTGCTTCCTTCATTATAGATAACAAGCGCTTTAAAATCTTGAGACTGGACAATATCAATGGCTTTATGGATCATTTTAAAGATCTCGCCATCAATAGTATTCATCTTACTTGTAAATTCAAGGCAGGCGACCTCATCTCCCACATCCCAAAGCGAGGCAGAAGCTGTCTTTGCGAGAGGTTTCGTCGCACGTTTGATATCCTGTAGCAAAAGTTGCCCGCTGGGACGAATAACAGGCTTGTAGTTTCCTTCAGGTGTAAAGTACTCAAGGCGATTCTCCTCGACACGGTAGAAAGTACTTTCCCCAACATCCTGAAGCAGTGGAGGAATCTCCATCCCAATTGTTTTAAGGTGTTCTTTAAACCAGGCAGGACCAAGACGATCTAAAAGTTCAAAGGGACCATACTTCCAGTTATAGCCAAGTTTCATTGCTGTATCGACGGCATAGGGTGTTTTTGCTATTTCAGGCACCAAAGACAGGGCATACCAAAGTGTCTTTGTCATAACCGCTAAAGCATAGTCAGATTCTTTTTCTCCAAAGGTAAAGAAGCGTTGCAAACCTTCTTTGCTAACATCCAGGCACCCTAAACGAGGTTTGCGTTTCTCCCGGTAGTCTCCTGTTTGGAGATCCAGGGTTTCCTTACGCTTTGTTCCATCTTCTTCTTTTAAGAGACGATAAAATCCACCCTTACCTTTTCGCCCTGTATACCCTTCGTCAATCAGTTTCTGAACCAGAGGCACTTCACGATAAGTTTGACGGTACAAATCAGATTCAGGCAAGGTGGCATTCATACTTTTGCCAATCAATGGCATCAAATCAAGACCAACTAGATCCATCAAAGCAAAAACGCCAGTTTTAGGAACTCCAACTGGTTTACCAAGAACAGCATCTGCATCTTCAACGTCAATCCCGCGATCAATTGCTTCAAGCAAAGCTGTCTGAATCCAGAAAGTTCCAATACGGTTTGCAATAAATCCCGGTGTATCGTGACAATTGACAATCGTTTTGCCCAATTTATGATCAATGAAATCTCCAATTTTGCGTGAGACTTCACCCTCTGTTTTAGGACCATTGACAAGCTCCAGCAAACGCATATAGCGCGGAGGATTAAAAAAGTGCGTAATAAGAAAGTTCTTTTGAAAGGTGTCACTCATCCCCTCAACAAGAGTTTTCAAAGGAATTGTTGAGGTATTGGATGAAATAATGGTACCCGGTTTGCAAACCTGTTCCAGCTCATGGTACAAGCCCTGCTTGACATCAACTTTCTCAACAATAGCTTCAATCACCCAGTCACAATCTACCACATCGCCAAGATTGCCTGTATTACCAGGTTCAATAAGCTTTGCAACACGTTTGTGCATTAAAGGGGCGGGATTCATTTTTTTGAGCTTTTCAATAGCCCCCTCAGCCAGGGCATTCTTCTTGCCTAATCCTTTTTGAGGAATATCGATAAGGCGCACTGCAATTCCAGCATTGGCAATCTGGGCTGCAATACTAGCACCCATCACACCTGCGCCAATAACAGCAACTTTTGTAATATCTGACATTATTTACACAGCCTCCAATACTGTTGCAATTCCCTGCCCACCCCCAATACATTGGGTTGAAAGAGCATATTTTTTGTTTTCTCTTTTTAGCAAAGCTGCTGCCTTGCCGGTAATACGTGCGCCTGTTGCTCCCAAAGGATGTCCAAGGGCAATTGCACCACCATCAATGTTTACTTTCCCTGGATCTATCTCTAGCTCTTTAATAGAAGCTAGTGCCTGGGATGCAAAAGCTTCATTCAGTTCAATAATATCAATATCATTGATGGTCAGAGCTGCTCTTTTTAAGGCTTTTTGACTGGCACCAATAGGACCAAGCCCCATCACATCCGGGGCACATCCACTGATGGCAAAACTTTTAATACGTGCCAAGGGTGCAAGCCCCTTCTTGGCGGCATAGTCTTCAGAACACACAAGGGTTGCTGATGCCCCGTCCGTTAAGGGAGATGACGTTGCAGCAGTAACAGTGCCACCTTCGACAAAAGCAGGATCAAGAGTTGCAAGTTTCTCAAGCGTTGTTTCCGGCCTTAGGCAAGTATCTTGTTCAGCCACAACCTCACCGTTGCGCTCAATGGCAATGATTTCATCCTGAAATTTACCAGCTTCCCGAGCAGATGCCGCTTTTTTCTGACTTTCTACCGCAAAGGAATCCTGTTGCTCTCGAGACAAATTATATCTTTCTGCGACATTTTCAGCTGTCTCTCCCATCGGCATATAAGCTTCTGGCATCCGCATATAAAGATCCGGATTTGGCATTGGGTTGAATCCCCCCATAGGAACGCGTGTCATTGACTCAACGCCTGCGGCAATAAAAACGTCACCAGCACCACATGCAATCGCCCCTGCAGCCGAGTGTATAGATTGCATCGAAGATCCACAAAAACGATTTATTGTCGCCCCTCCCACACTTAAAGGCAGACCTGCAGCAAGCCCCACAAGCCGTGCCACATTCAAGCCCTGTTCGCCCTCAGGAAAAGAACATCCTAATAAGAGGTCTTCAATATCTTCGGGGTTAACACCTGTGCGTTGAATCAAAGCCATGATCACTTGTGCAGCCATGTCATCAGGGCGAACCTTTGTTAATTCTCCTTTGCTAGCAAAGCTAAACGGTGACCTTACGTATCCTGCAATGACTGCGTTTGTCATGAGTATCCTTCCCTTAATCCTTTTGAACTCACCCCGATGGTAAGTTGCTTATATACTTTAAGTATTCGCCTTTTCTTTTTCTTCAGCCACAAGTTCCTTTTTGGAAAGTTTGCCGATAATTGTTTTTGGTAATTCATCTCTGAAATCAATGAGTTTGGGGATTTCCAAAGGAGAAAGCTTATCTTTCAAAAAGGCCTTTAGTTCTTTTTCTGTCAAAGTTTCTTCATCACGAAGCTTTACAAAAGCCTTGGGCACTTCACCTTTTTTAGGGTCTGTAACGCCAATAACGGTGACTTCCATAACAGACGGATGAAGGTAGATAGCTTCCTCAACATGCCGCGGATAAATATTGTACCCGTTACAAAGAATCAAATCCTTGATCCGGTCAACAAGGAAAGTATATCCCTGTTCATCCATATACCCAACATCACCTGTGTGGAATAAACCATCAACAAGAACTTTTTCTGTCTCTTCTTTTTTGCCCCAATAGCCTTTCATGACTTGAGGTCCCATAATACATATTTCACCACGCTGTCCCAGAGGAACTTCCTTTGCAGGATCTTCAAGATCCATAA
>DDGG01000034.1 GCA_002337525.1 Alphaproteobacteria bacterium UBA1908
CGTTTCACTTCCTCTGAATGACGGAGCGGGGGATGCGCTATCCTTCCTTCTGAATGGCAGAAGAATTTTTTTCAACTCTGGATGTGTCGGTGGCCGGAGGACATTCCTGCTGGTGAAGAGGATAGGGATCCGGATTGTAATCAACAGGGATCTCCGAGTTAATAACTCCTTTAAAATTAAGAATTGCCACGATAATACCAATAACAATTAAAAGAGGAATTCCGTATCTAAGGATATTCTGCATTTTTTTATACTCTGAATCTGAAGCGGCCTATTTTTTATACCCTATATGTTGAACTTTTTCAAAAGGTCTTCGATGAGAAAGTCGCTTGGCTCTATGAAAAAAAGAGGGTTCCCTCAAACCCTCTTATCCTTTTTCCTAAAAATCTTCTTCCAGCTTATCTCCACCAAGGATAGGCGTGACTGAATATTTGGGGGTAATGCCCTCTTCAAATTCTCGATTTGCGTAGCTTCCATCTTCAAGGTTATAAACAACATCCATCAAGAGATGATTGTGACGATTACGTTTAATGATTTCGACGGTATGTGTTTCGTGATCAAGGATAACACGTGTGTAATGGTCATCTGTCACGGTTGGAGAGAGTCCGCCAACAGCTCTTAGACTGACTTTATCTTCATCTTCGCCCAGAGTAAAAGTATCCTTCAACAGGGCATCTTTATTATGATTGATTTTATGAAGGGCAGAGGACGCATCTTCTAAAATAAAGGGTCCATCGTCTTCAAATTGCCATAATCCGGTTTTTCCTACATGGATGTCTCCTGTACCAAAAAACAGATACTTAATATCCTGTTCTTTTATCCAGGACATGAACTCAAGAAGCTGGGCTGGATATTCCCAGAAAGTATCATCTTCCTGGAGCATCAAAACAGGACCGGAAAAGAAAACGGGCTTGATGCGATCTTTTCTGGCAGGATCAGAAATCCAGGTTTTTAGGGCTGCCATTTGATCTGCACTCATAAATTGCTTGCTGGAGGGATAGCGTTCAGAACGTGTATCGCACATGAAAGCTTCAAAATTCCCCTCTATTATTTGATAATTTGTTTCTGTTGCTGCGCCATCAGGACGCTGGAACAAGTCATAAATCTGCCGAGCTGCATCGGATCTTGCCGCCCGTCCTGCGGGAATTTCAGCTGTGCTGTTATTCCACCATTCATGGTCATCCCGCATTTGATGAACGGGAGCTTTTGAGAGCAAACGTTTCGCTTCTTCTGTGGCATACAGCAGATCAACCCGTTTCAGCATTTCATTCCGTGTTTTAGCCGCTGTTAACTCGCCGGTGGCATCCATGTAGGGGAAATCTCCCAGAGTCAGAATAGCATCAGTTTTAATACCGCTTTTCTCATGCGTTGCAATATTAGTTTGCATTGCGTCTAAAATGGCACGGACTTTTCTTTGCCAAAGAGTGATAGGCCCTATTTTTCCAATACGTGCGCAGGACCCATAGACAAAAGAAGCAAATTGGCCCGGTTTTGCAGGGGGGGTCATGATGGTGAAAGGATCTATCTGACTCCAGTCCAGGTCTACTGCATCTATATCATCAAGGATATCACCTGGTAGATAGCCGACTTGAACTTCGTAATCTGTACCTGGGGTCAGTCCTTCAAAAACGGTGCGACCTACCCGAAGATCTGCGGCAGGCATCTCAAAGGGAATAATTTTGTCTCCGATCCTTGCGACACCATAGCATCCCGGGTCTTCCTGAGATCCGAAACAGCATTTTGATGGTTTATGAATTTTACCTTGTCCCATGATTCGAAAAGCATAGCTAACATCAGAGGAGTCGTCATGCATCTCTAAAAATTCATGATCAACTTCATCATCATCGTCATCACCATCATACGATTCGATACTGACGATACCGCCATCGTCATCTTCGTCAACATCCAGAGAGCCTGATCCTCCTTCATCGTCAGCAAGAGAAGGGGACTTGCTATGCTTAATAAATCCTCGATGGATCGGACCTATTTTAAGAGGTTTGACTTGTCGTGTCGAAGAAGAAGCAATTGCTTCACCAGGGTTTCCAGTTCCTAATAGGATAGCGACAAGAAGTCCTGTCCATATAAAACCTGATATTTTTTGATGTACCATAAGCCGCTGCTCCCTTAAAAAAATAATATTTTCAACATCGATTAAAGAGGTTAACAGATCCTTAACAAAAATATTGAAAGAAAACTTTCTGGTCGATAAACTTTAAAGCCATCTTGTTGTCTATAGGAAAAAAATCTTTCCTATGCTACGACGCTAATAGTTTATAGCGAAAAGGAGATCACATTATGAACGTTTTTGTTAAAAAGGCTATTTTTGCCATTCTTGCTTTATTTTCTGTGTCGCAGGGATTCTGCAGCTCTGGCTCCGATCTCGATGCGCCCGACTCTTCGCCCAGGCCTCCCCGTGTGTCTGGTATTAACTCACTTAATTTTCGCCATATTATGGAAGAGGATCGAGCCACGCTAGAGATGTTACCTGCTTCCACAAAGGCTCGTTTTTCAAACGGAGTTGAAGGTTGGTTTGAAAACCTTCTTGTAAGACAAAAAAGTAATCCTTACACTGCTCTTATTTTCTTCTCTCCGGATGATCAGCCTGTTGCAATCGTGGGTTTTGGCATCATGCCTCATCTGGGATATGGGTCAGAACATAAGGACATTATTGATTTCTGGATGAGGAAGGGGATTATACGTCGCAAAGAAAATTCTGATGAAGCGTCTTATGAGAAGGAAGAATTCGAACAAATTGGAAATTTTGGTATTGGTATGATGCTTCCGCTTCTTTTTGAGGGAGCAAGTGATGAGGCGATAAAAGATGCTATCCAGGGGGCAACAGATGCGTTTGCGATGTTATATATGAAAGGCTGCTTGTTACCAAGGGGAGGCCGTAGTCCAAAATTCGTAATGAGCTTGTTAAAAACAGAACCAGCACCCGGCGATGATTCTGATGAATATTCAGTTCTTAAAGATGCCTATCAACAGGCAGGTTTTCAGGAAGAGCGCCGAGAAGGTTTTAAAGGCTTTTATAACGATGGTCGTGTTCTGATGCACCTTGATTTACCTGCAGAAAAGGACTTTGAAGAGAGAGAAGGCAGCATTCAAGAAAGATCAGCCCTAAGCTTCAATTAGGCTTTACTTTTGCATGAGGCGCTGACGGCGTAGTTGTCGCCAGGCCTCATGATTCTTACGGTGTTCCTTATATGTTCTTGAAAAAAGATGCCCTCCTGTTCCATCAGCCACAAAATAAAGATCTTTTGTTTTTTCCGGTGTTAAAACAGCTTTGATTGAGGCACGTCCTGGATGACAAATGGGTCCGGGAGGAAGCCCCTGAATCAGATAAGTATTATAGGGTGTTGCATGCTTAAGATGCTTTCTGTAAAGAGGTCCTTCAAACAGTTTGTTGTTTTCTTTATAAAGGCCATATCGAACCGTTGGGTCAGATTGCAACGGCATTCCTAACTGTAACCTGTTCATAAAAACACTGGCGATTCGGCGGCGTTCCGAGGGGATACTGGTTTCACGCTCGACAATGGAAGCTAGTATGATAGCTTCTTGCCGCGTTGTAATTGGAAGATCTTCATCCCTGGTGAGCCACAAAGGTTCTATCAGGCGTTGTTGAGCTTGTTGCATGCGATTTACCAAATCATCACGCGTTTGGAACTTATGATAATGGTATGTTTCTGGTAAAAGAGTTCCTTCATCTGGTTGTTTGGTCAGCGGCGATGTTAAAGACTTTTCCGCTTCGAGAAGTTGGACAATCTCAAGGCTCATGAGTCCTTCAGGAATGGTCAGGGCATATATTTTTGTTTTGCCGCTTTGCATCTGGTCAACAAGAGAAGCCATAGAAAGACCTGGGGCCACCTCATATTCACCGGCCTGTAAAGGGGACTCTCGTCTTAAAAGACGTACATACCACTCAAAATAAAAGGCCGATAAGATAAGATCTTCTTTTTTAAGAAGAAAAGCAATTTCCTGAAGAGGGGTTCCGGGAGGAATGAAAAGAGTCGCAGAGTTTTTAGATTTATAGTGAAAGGCCTTGTTGGCCTCAATAGAGACTGTCCCCAAAAAAAGAACCAGAAGGAAGACAAGTACGCCTGTAACTTCACCCAGATTTTTCCAACAGTCCTTTACTTTTGAGGGAGGTGCCACAAGAGAGTCCTCTTTTGAGTGAAGTTAATTCTTTTCTATGGGCGATGAAGAATAAGAGAGATGTCGACGTTCCTGCTATTCTTCTCCTGCGCCTGGAAAAAGGTCAAGAATGGACTGAACTCTAACTCATACCACCAAAAATCAATGACGCATTTGTCCCCCCAAAGCCAAAAGCATTTGACAAAGCTTTGCGGACTTTTTTATCTCGTCCCGTGTGGGGGACAAGATCAATACCCTGGCAAGAGTCGGAAACACTATCTAAATTACGTGTTGGTGGGATCTGCCCTTTCTGTAAAGCCAGGATTGAAAAGACAGCTTCAACACCTCCTGCGGCGCCTAAAAGGTGACCAATTGCAGATTTTGTGGAGGACATGGAAAGTGATTCGGAAGCTGCCCCAAAAAGGCGTTTTACTGCCCCAAATTCAATTTCATCTCCAAGTGGTGTTGAGGTGCCATGAGCGTTGACATAGTCAATTTCGCAAGGATCAAGGTTTGCCATATTGAAGGCCCCTTTCATAGCACGAAAGCCTCCATTTCCATCAGGAGCCGGAGCTGTGATATGGTAGGCGTCACCAGAAAGACCATAGCCCAGAAATTCACCATAAATTTTGGCACCACGTTTTTTTGCCCGTTCGTAATCTTCTAAAACAACAACACCGGCTCCTTCACCCATAACAAATCCATCACGGTCTTTGTCCCATGGGCGAGAGGCTTTTTCAGGTTC
>DDGG01000023.1 GCA_002337525.1 Alphaproteobacteria bacterium UBA1908
GCACAACGATAATCAGGGGAAAGAACTCCCATGCTTTTAGCAGCATCTGTGACTTCATGATCAATTAGAAGACTGGCTGCCCCAACCAGGGCAAAATCACACTCCCGATTTTCAAGCGCAATAATACCTCTTTTAAGGGCGATTAGTGTACTTGAACACGCCGTATCAATTGTTTGACTTGGCCCATTAAAGTTAAAGAGATAGGAAACTCTGTTGGCCAGCATCGCATGGGCATTGCCTGTTGCGGAGTAGGGATGTCGACTTTGTTTCCATTGTTGTAGTAGAATTTGATAATCATTAAATTGTACGCCTGCGAAGACACCTACTTTATTGACTGAAAGCGGATCATAACCGGCATCTAAAAAGGTGTTGAATGCTGTTTGAAGAAATAAACGATGTTGGGGGTCCATTAGCATTGCTTCCCGTGCAGACATGCCAAAGAAACCGGGATCAAATTGATCCATATTAGGTACAAGCCCTCCCCAGTAGTCACGATTATGCCAGCGCTTTGATAAAGGTCTGATAACGTTATGACCTTCAACCATATTTTCCCAGAAATGGTCCAGAGATAAGGCGCCAGGCAGATAACCGTTAGCTCCAATAATGGCATATTTTCGAGATGCTTGAGAGATTTCCTCTTCTGTGTTTGGGAGGGGTGTAATTTCTTTATTCTGATCAATTTTGGAGACTTCTTGTGTTGCAACAACAGAAGGTGATTTCTCGGAAATATAAGCAGAGAGCTTGTTGATGGTATTATAAGTAAAAAGTGCACTGGGAGGAATTTCGAGATCAAATTCTTTATTAAGTTGTGTTGTCAGGTTTTGTAGGGACACAGAATCAAATCCCATGTCTCCAAAAGAGTCATCAAGGTCTATTTGCCCCCCATCAAGTTTGGTAACCTCTGAGACTAAGACGCATACTTTTTCGGATATATTGGGAGTTATAACATGATTTTTGGGAACTGAATTTTCATTTTTTTCCTGATTATTGTGAAAAAAAGAGTCATGAGAGAATCTTAAAATTTTCTCAAGATCACCTTTTAGAGGGATAACCTGTGTCCTCAGATTCTTGCCCTCAAGAAGACGATGAAAAAGGACAGCCCCTTCAGAATTTGAAAGGGGAGCCATTCCTTGTTCCTGTTTCATAAATTGAGTTTGTTCCTCGGTGATTTGCATGCCCCCTTCGGACCATAGGGGCCAGTTAATGGAAAAAGAAAAACCATGACGTTTTTTTTGATTAACCAAATGATTTCTGAAACAAGAAAATTCATCAAGAAACCCGTTTGCATAACAATAATCTGCTTGTCCTGCATTTCCATAAACACTGGCAATAGATGAAAAAGATACGAAGAAATCTAATGGAAGCTTTGCTGTCTCAGCATCAAGAGTTAAAGCCCCCAGGATTTTGACAGAAGCAACATCCCAGTAGTCTTTAAAATTTTTAGAGGAAAAAAGAGCATCCTTTAAACGCCCTGCAGAATGGATCACACCATTAAGTGGCCCATGCATGGAAATAATATCATTAACAAGATCACTAACTTGATTTGAGTCAGTGATATCGCATTGGTGGTAGTGAAGATGATTGTCATATTTTTTGTTGAGTTGATTTAAAAGAGCATGCTTTTCCTGATTTAAGGTAGAAGAGCCAACCAAATGAATTATTGCCTGATGATTTTTGAGGAGAATTTGGGCAATGGCCAAACCTACTTTCCCCATTCCGCCAGAAATAAGATAACGCCCTCCTTTTCTTGTAAGAGAAGTAACATCGGGGGTATCTTGAGAGTGAGATAAAATTCTGACTTCTCTCGATTTCTCTTTGTATTGTATCTCTTCGTAACGCTTTTTAAAGCTTGAGAACTCACTTTGAAGGATGGATTCTGTCTCAGTCAAACTATTTTGAAAGTATAATGATTTTGTCAGAAGTCGTGGGAATTCAATTGATAATGATTTAAAGAGCGATGAAACTGCCTGAAAAAGGGGGGTCATAGCGTTATGAAGACCAGAACCCAGAATAATAAGATTGATGGATCTTTGTGTTTTACAAAGATATTTGGCAAAATTATATATTGATTCGGAAAAACTTTTTAGATCAATTTGTTCTTTCTGATTAAGATCCAGGACAATTTTTAGCGTGTTTGATTCGTTAACAGGAAGCTGCCAGGTTCCTTCCAGGATATCAGACAAAGAAATGGTGTCACTTTGGGAAGAAGTCTCTTCAGGGTTTTGAGTGACCCATATAATGTGGTTTTCGTGTGGAGATGTTGAAAGAGTATTAAGAGGGCTTGCAACCCACTTGTTTTCCAAGAAGTGCAGATCCTTTCCTATAGCGGAAGAGGTTCCTGGTAAGGGTTTTGGTTCTGGAACTATTTTTTCAAGAGAGTTCTCAAAGGCTTCGGACCAACACTCAATTTCTTCGAACCTATATTCTGGAACCTGTACAACACGTCGTACACTATAAATTTCTTGCCAGTTTATATCTTTTTTATCAAGATATTTAGTATAGATCTCTTGTGTTTTTTGTTGCGGTGTATGACTTGTCATAATCCTGGTGTTTTCAGATGAGGCTTCAGAAGAGGTTTGCATGAATTTTTCTAATAAAGACTTTAGCGAAGGCATATCTTTAAATACAAAAATTTTTCTGTGTTTATAATGAGATTTTCCGCAAGCATATGCGTAACAGAGATCGTAGCAGTTGATGGCTACTTGTTTCTCGAGGAATTTGGACAGAGATGAAATTTGTCGTATCAAGGCAGTTTCAGTAGGAGCGGAAACAGGAAGGATATGCTCCTCAAGTTCAGGAGTGGCTTCTGAGAATGAGTCAGGCGCATTTTCCAGGATTATATGAGCATTAGCTCCTCCTGCTCCAAATGAACTTAGGGCTGCCCTAAGGGGAGAGTCACTTTTGGGGACCCAGTTTGTCAGTTCTTTGGAAATGGAAAGAAAAGTTTCGTCTATGTTGAGCATTGGGTTTCGGGGGTTGCAATTGAGGCTCGGCACAATTTTTTTATGTTTAAACTGGAGTAAAACCTTGAAGAGACCTGCCATCCCGGCGGCAGATTCAAGGTGGCCAATATTTGACTTTACAGATCCCAGGACACAATTTTGTTGACGATTATAGATTTGGCTTAAAGCCTGAAATTCAACAGGATCTCCCAGCAAGGTGCCCGTCCCATGGGTTTCAATATAGGATACTGAGTCGGCGTCAACGTCAGAAGAATTTAAAGCAGCAGTAATAACGTCTTTTTGTCCATCAACCGTGGGTACATAATAGGCCATTGTTCTGCCTGATGAATTGATAGAGCTGCCTTTAATAATGCCATACAGATGATCACCATTATCTAGAGCTTCATTAGCATTTTTTAAAATAACAGTGGCAATTCCTTCTCCTGGAACATATCCATCTGCGGCATTTGAAAAAGTATGGCAACGTCCTGTAGGACTTAAGAATTTACCTTGCGAAAGTAATTTGTACTTTGCAGGATGAGGCATCAGATTTACACCGGATGCCAGTGCTATTTTACATTCACCAAGGCGAATACTGTTACAAGCCTGGTGCAGGGCAGTCAAAGAACCTGAACACATTGTATCCAGACCAATGGAAGGACCTCGCAGGTTGAAAAAGTAGGAAATTCTATTCGCAAGGGATGCCAGGGAAGAGTCAAGAACGTATTCATTTGCGTTATAGACCGTGTAGTGACCAAACATCATTGCGACAAAAACCCCAACATTTTTAACGGAGGCATAGTCTATACAGGCATCTTCGAATGCATGGACAATATTTTGTAGAAGAAGTCTTTCCTGAGGGTCCATGCGTTCTGCATCTGAAGGGAGAATGCCAAAAAAGGTAGGGTCAAAGTTCTTGATTGTCTCTAAAAAACCTCCATGTCGTCCATAGCTTTTTGAGCCTTCTGATTGAGGAGTTGGGTCGTAATCTTTTTTCCAGTCCCAGCGATCGGAGGGGATGATATCGATACAGTCGCGACCTGAGGCAAGGTTTGACCAAAACTCACTATAGCTAGTGGCTTTGGGAAATTGGCCTGCAATACCAATGATGGCTATATCATGTTCTCTGTATTGTTTCCTTTGAAGACTCTTAATTGAGTTTTTTTGTGACACTGCTTGCTCTTTAGGGTGAGTCAACAAAGAGGGGCTCATCTCAAATTTTCGAGTCAATATTTCTGGATATAAATCGGATAAATATTCTGATAATTTTTCAATTGTTGAATAATCAAAAATAATTGTTTTGGGAATGGAAAAATTTTTGTCAATTTTTTTTAAATCTCTCTCAATTTGAGTTGCAATGTTAATTGTTGCAATAGAATCGACGCCGCGGACCAGGATTGATTCATCCGAGCCTAATGTAAGTTTGGTGTATTTTTTCACAATAGAACCAAGCCAGTTTTCAGTCTGTGTTTTAAAAGATTCCTTGAGTGACGTGCCTATACTTTTATTCACAGTCTGTTTTTCACCGATAATGGTGAGGGGGTGCAAGATGCGGGTCTTACCTTTAAAGATAGCGGCGGACTTACAACTTTTTGATAAAAGTTGTTCCATTGCCGCGAAAGCCTCTTCTGAAGTCATGGGGAGCAAATCATTTTGTTCGAAAGGGATATCCATACCGCCATCGGCCCACAAACCCCAGTCAATTGAGAGTGTAAGTCCGGCTCTGTCACCTTTGCTAACACGATTATTTCTTTTATGGCTCCAGTGTCGAAGATAGGAATTTGCAGCGGCATAATCTGCCTGGCCAATATTTCCGACAAGGCCTGTCAGAGAAGAAAAAGTAACAAAAAAATCAAGAGGTGTTGTGGCAGATACTTCATCAAGTTGTTCCAGGCAAGCAGCCTTGGGATACAGGACTTCCTTAAAATCTTGATATGATTTTTGCCACAGCAATCCATCCTTAAGGCAACCTGCAAGATGGAAAATACCATTAACTGGTCCAAAGTCATTCTGTATAAATTTCCAGGCTTTTTCTAAAGAGGAAGAGATTCCTAAGTCCAATTCTAGATATAGATTAGCACCTAATGATTGTAAAAGAGCGCTTTCTTTAGATGAGAGGGACCTTCTGCCGATGATAATAACGTTTGCTTCATACTTATCGACTAGATATTTTGTAAGCTTTTGTGCAATACCTCCATTGCCTGTAATAACATAAACACCCTTTTTGCGAATTTTGCTTTGTATTAAATCATTTGTATCCTGTTCTCGAGAGGAAAGCTCAAGAGTATCCCATTGACCATCCATATATCTTAGGTAGAGTTTTTTCTGATTCTGACAGGCTTCTTTAATTTTCAGGAAATCCAGATCTATCGGGTTATCACATTGAATAGAGACGCTTTGAAAAGAAGGTAATTCTTTTTGAAGCGTAAGAGCAATACCTTCTGCAATTGCCGACCTTGTATCAAGTTCCGGTTTCACAAGAAAATATTGGATTTTTTTATTTGATTGGGAAAGCTCCTGGAAGAAATTAAAATGAAGTCTTTGATGGTGATCGAGAGTCATATTTTTGCTCTCTGTATCCCATGGACTAAGATCAACAATGCAATGAATATCATCATGGATGACTGAAGGATCTTGACATAAGTTAACCAGAGAAGAGAAGTTGGGAAACCCATCATTAGAAAGTTTCTGAATAAAATCAGAACGGTTTGTAATAAAGAGGAATGACGATTTTATTGCAGGGGAAACTCCTGGATTGAGTTGTAGAGAAAGAGGCGTCCAGGAGGGAAACCCTACAAACAGCTTGTCATTTTCTAGTAACATATTACCCTCTCTTAAGAACACGATTTGTGCCAACGTATGAAGATAAAAATAAAATGCTCAAGGCGCACAACATACAGTTGACTGAGAAGTATAGAATTAAAGTGGAATGATAATTAACAAGAGCCATGCCTGACAAAGACGTAACAACAGAGCTAAAAGCACTTATGGAAGCGGCTAGTCCCATGACCAGTCCCTGGTTTTCCGGGGGTACTTTTTGAGACAGCATGACAAGAAGAAAGGAATAACCCAGTCCGTATGATAATGCTGATAAAAAGCAAGTACAAAAATATAAAAGAGCTGAAAAAGGTATAAGGCACAGAGTTAAAAAGCAGAGTAGAATCAAGAGTATTGAGATCTGACTGCCAGCTTCGGCAGTGATTCTTGACTGGAAGAATCGTGTCAGAAGACAAAAGGAAAGTGCCATACCAAGTCCAATGCTTGCTAAGATACGGGTTGTTATTTCAGGAACTCCCAAATGTGTTAATACGTGTGGAAGAAATTGAAAATACATTGTCCAGGATAATTGAAAAAATAAAAATCCTCCAAGAACCAATAAGGCACCTTTAATATTATTGAGGTTTGTGAAAATATTAAAGGCTGAGAGCCATTTGATTTTGTGAGTGTCAGAGATTCTGGTTGTTTCCTGCATTGGCAAAAGAAACAATAGACTGAATAAGCTTAAAAGGGCTGTTGCGTAAAAAGGGGCTGTAAGAGCATACCCAAGTACATTTACTAGAAGTTCTGAACAAAGAGGCCCCAGGATATACCCGGATGTGACTGCAAACAGGATAAGTCCCATATTTCCAGCTTTATTTTCTTTTGAACTGACATCTGATATAGCAGCTTGTGCAATGGGGATACTGCCTGCTGATAAACCGTCAATGACTCGACCCAGAATAAAGAGTTGGGGGTCTAAAACATAAACTCCTATTCCAGACATAATATACCCTGCGCAAGTTCCCAATAAGGATAAGACAAGGATCTTTTTCCGTCCAAATCTATCAGAAAGTTGACCCAGAACAGGACTGGCCAAAAACATTCCAAGAGCAAAGCTCATCAGGCTTAATCCATACATAAAGTTTCTGACGTCATCTGTTGATGTAAAAGGTAAAATACTTTTTTCAGGAATAAGGAATAGATCTGCGAATAAGGGAAGCGTCAGGGATATGCCCAACCCATCTATAAAAAGCACTAGAAAAAGTGAAAAGATAATAATTTTATTTACGAAAGAAAGTGATTTTTCTTTTAACATAAAAACCTCCTGAAAAACTTTACTTGCCTTTTTCAATTAGCGCTTAAAAATAGTTTCCATTTCGTCAGCATGGAAAAGGATAGAAACTATTTCTGATCTGTGTTCCTTGGAGAGTATAGCATAGATTACTATTTTTTTTGAATACGTATTATTTACGGATAGGAATCTTTCCGCTCTCTTGTTAAAAACTCCATCATAGTCAACGATTGATAAGACCTATGATAAAAGCGACCCCTTATGAAAAAGCAATTTGGAGATCCTGGTCATATAATCGGAATGATCCTTCTCTTGTTTTGAATTATGCTTTTAATTTAGAAGGAGAAGTTGATGATAAATGGGTTCAGGAAACCTTAGCAGAATATGTTACAAAACATAATCCTGTGATGGGTCTCAGATTCGTTGAATGCAATGAATCCTTAATGCGTGATGTGAGAAAGGATAAATCTGCTATCCTTGAGAACGTTGAAGCAACTCAAGATGATTTGGAGAATTTGGTAAAAACTTTTTTCTCAATTCCGCTAGACCTCTCTGAGGGGCCACTCTATCATTTTAAGCTCTTTCGTCTCAATAAAAATCATCATATTTTGGCTTTGAAATTTTCACATATTATCTTTGATGGATGCAGTTATAAAGATTTATGTGACTTTATGAAGAGTCGTATTGAGGGCAGCACGACAACTCCTTTAAAAGCTTTTAACCAAACAATAAAATCATCTGAAGCAGATTTTTCTTATTGGAAAAGTACTCTTGAAAGGAGTGAGGCAACACAAGATCTCAATTTCATTGACCCCTCAGTGACAAAATTTACAGATCACACTATAGAAATATCAGGAAGAGAATTTAGGAAACTTAATAAGTTTTTGAAGGATTACTCCTTAACACTTTTTCAATATATCACGTCAATCACGCATATTTTGATTAATAAATATAATCAGGCTGGACAAGATACTGTGACGCTTATAGGGCATACTCTTAACGCTTCACCTCATAAAGACAGACCAGGGTGTTATACTAATCTTAATCCTCTTTTTATTCCTTATTCCCAAACGCAGACTCCTCTCGAAATTTTTCAGACTGTTAAAGAATTAAGAACGTCTGCAAAGCTTCATCAGCAAGTGCCTTATATTGATATTCTACCTCTTATAAGAGCCAAAATGCGTGATTTTGGTTTTTTTAACATTTTTATTAACCATTCTCCCGGGCTTGTTAATTTTGACTCTTTGCCTGTTAAAGGGGGAGAATCGTCTATTTTATTAGGGCCGACTACAGAAGGCGCTTACAAATTTGGTGTGATTTATAGTGTTTCCAACAACAAAATCAAAATTCAGCTTAATGTACGGGGTGTAACTTCTCCGCAACTTGAAGAAATTAGCTATAACTTTCTAAATCTGTGTCAAGAAACGTTAAAGAATCTGCACAAACCAGTTTCAGATATAAATCTAGAAGCAAAGTATAAAATAATTAAAGGTCCTCGAAAGGTATTAAAGGGAACTATTGTTGACCTTCTTCAAAAAAGCTTCAGAAAAAATGAAACAAAAGAGGCTTTAATTTTTCAGGATCAAAAATATACCTATGCTGATTTAAGGCTGAAAGTTAATAAGGTTATAGGAGCCATTCAAGGTTTTCTTCAAGGTGTTGAAAGGCCTACTATTGGACTTTATCTAACAAGAAATGAGAATCTTCTATTTAGTATTCTTGGGTCCATTTTTGGAGGGTACTGTTTTGTTCCGCTTGATCCTTCTTATCCTCGAAAACGCCTGAAATACATGATTGATTCAGCCAATCTGGATCTTATTTTGTCAGATACAGAGGCCTTATCCCAAAAGAATATTTTAGAAGAGATTGGAACGAGGGTTGTCAATCTTGATAACGCGAAACATATAGAACACACAAAAGAATTTTTTGCGACGGTAAAGCCGTCAAAAGATATTAGGCAGTATATTCTTTTTACTTCTGGATCCACAGGATCACCAAAAGGAGTCATTTTGACTCAAAGGAATTTATACAATTTTATAATAGGGATGATGGATTTAGAGATATGTGGTGCAGGTGATTATCTTCTTGCGTTAACATCTCAAAATTTTGATATCTCTCTTTTAGAGCTATTGCTCCCACTTGCAGTAGGTGGAACCGTCGATATTGCAGCATCAAATATAGTCGATAATGCTTCAAAGCTAATCCAATACATTGAGAACCATCCTGTAACATGTATACAGGCGACGCCTGCGACATGGGAAATGTTAAGGCAACTGGACTGGAGGCCAGGTAAAAAACTGATCCTTCTTTCCGGAGGGGAAAATATATCTTCAGATCTTGCTGATTTTCTTTTGGAACAGGGGCACACCTTATATAATATGTATGGTCCAACTGAAGCGACAATTTGGTCTTCCAGTGCTCCTATCATTGACAGTCATAAAATTTCTATTGGTTTACCGATTGTTAATACTGATTTTCTTATTTTGGACGAGGATAATAACCCCTGCCCATTGGGGGGTGAAGGTCACTTGTGGATTGCTGGGGAAGGGCTGGCAGAAGGTTATTTAAGTGTCGATCATAACAAAAGTTTTTCCACTCTTCCAAATGTAGGAAAAGCCTATAAGACAGGTGATATCGTTCGTCATTATGGTCAAGGATATATAAAATACATTAGACGCTCTGACACTCAGCTAAAAGTTCGCGGTCACCGTATTGAACTGGAAGAAATAAAGGCCAAACTTAGGGAAGTTTCTGGCTTTTCCAGCTTTTTTGTTGTCGTCAGACCAAAACCTGAACCACACCTTATGGCTTTTATTCAAACAGAAGAAAACCTGGATCAGGAAAATATCCTTGATCAATTATCTTTATATCTTCCTGAATATATGCTTCCGCAAAGAGTGATTCGGTTAAAGAAAATACCTCAAACACTTAATAGAAAAGTTGATTTTAAAAAACTTCAATCTCTTCCTGTTAATGAAATTATCAAGACTTATGGTTTTTCTGATTATCAAACACCTCGAATGTTAAAATTAGATTATCATGAAGAGGTTACTCTTCAGAAGCTTTTTTCTGAGGCCACTGGCGTCTCTATTGAACCAAAAGATTTTGATAAACCATTTGGGTATTTGGGTCTTAATTCGATTAGTTTTAATAAGCTCTCAAAAATTATAGATCAAAGATTAGATATTGAAATAAATCCTTACGAGTTTTATAAACATAACTCTTTCAAAAAGCTTTTAAATTATTTGGAAGGAAAGAAAGTTACGTCAGAATCTTTAACTGATATACGGTCTGATTCTCCTGAAAAAGATGCTGTTTCTGTCGTGGGGGGATCTGGTATCTTTGCGAACTATCGTAATATTTCAGAGTTTTGGGAAGGTATTTCCAATGGCGTGGACTCGATTTCATACTCTGGGCGTTCATCACTAAAATCAAACTTTAAATCAGGATTTATTGAAAATCCCGGAGAATTTGATCCCGACTTTTTCCATATTTCACCTTTGGAAGCTGGCTCAATGGACCCCCAGCAAAGGCTTCTTCTTCAGGAATCCTGGAAAACAATTGAAGACGCGGGAATTAATCCAGAGTCTTTGAATCATAAACGTGTCGGAGTTTATGTAGCTGTGACTGGTCATGATTACCATTCTCTTCAGGTTTCGAACTTACATGAAACACCCTATACCCTTTCTGGTTTGTCAGGAGCCGTTTTATCAAATCGCATTTCTCACTTTTTTAATTGGTCTGGTCCATCTGTTACGATTGACACAGCCTGTTCAGGATCTCTTGTTGCTTTGACAAAAGCCTATCATGACTTAAGAAATAATCTTGTTGATTATGCGTTGGTAGGTGCCGCTAATATTATCCTGGATCAGGAGTTTTGTGAGGCTTTGATCAAAGGCAATTTCCTTTCCCCTGATTATCGTTGTGC
>DDGG01000009.1:0-41744 GCA_002337525.1 Alphaproteobacteria bacterium UBA1908
ATGGATTAGTTATTTCTTCTTTTTTCGGTAAACCTACCTATGACATGTACACAATGAGTGGTCCTATTACATCTGTTACAGCCCCTAAAATTTTACCAGATTGATTTTGGTCCTAACGCTTCACCTCAGCTTCTACAGGACGAAATTATCAACTTCGATATTGAAAATTAATTTTTATTTACGTGATAATGGGACCATAGAACAATAATAGATTAAAGTTCACATGGATAAAATCCATACGATTGCAAGAGCTTATATCCGCGACAAAGATTCCCTTTTACTGGCACATAACGGGAATAACTTTTTTCTACCAGGTGGGCACGTTAAATATAATGAACCCCTTCTCACTGCATTGAAGAGAGAGATCAAGGAAGAGCTTGATTTAGAGGATGTCAAGATAGGAGGTTTTTTTGGTGTCGTAGAAAATGTTTGGGATAATAAAGGAAGCCCTTTTCATGAGCAATGTTTTATCTTTGAGATTTTTTCTTCCTTACTATCCTCAGATATTCCTGTAATTTCGAAAGAACCGCATATCACTTTTCATTGGGGATTAATTACTCACTTACAAAACGATAATTTTCTTCCACGTGGGATTAACGACTTTCTAGAGAATTATTCAAGAACTCATGAAGCTAGGTTTTATAGCTCCTTTTAATCACGAAGGTGTCTTTTGTAGAACTATATAAGTCGTAATCAATGTGAATAAAAGGGGTCCTGTTATTCCATATATTGGAACGGATTTATAGAGACAACCTGATCTCAACTATCCTCAATACCTATTACTCTCTATCAAGGTAGGCTCTTTTCTTAAGCAAAGAGAACAATCTAAACTATAAAACAGTTAGGTGATGGCCCATACCATTAGAATCCTAAAGGAAGCAGGCTTCCTAGGGCATTTCTACGAGATTTAAAAACGCGTCAGCAATCGTTGCACTGTCCTCCTCCTTGATATCCAAATGGATCATAAGACGTATTGTATTGTGATCAACCGCAAAAATACGAATCCCTTTTTTAGCAAGAGCAGCTTCTATTTGAGGGGCAGAGAGAGTTGGATGATTTACCGTAAACAAAATAATATTTGTTTCGACGAACTGGAGATTCAGGTCGATGTAAGGAACCTTACTCAGTAATACTCCCAGACTTTGAGCGATTTTATGAACATTTTTGAGTTTGGAAAAATGGTGATGAAGGCCATAAAGGCAGCCTGCGGCAAGGATGCCTGCTTTATGCATCCCTCCTCCTTGCTGAAACTTATAATACCAGGCTTTCTCAATAAGTTCTTGAGATCCCGCCAGAACGGCGCCCATAGGAGCTCCCAGAGTTTTGCAAAAATCAATCCAGACACAATCAAAAGGGGCAACGTAATCTCGGGCAGAAATCCCCGTTACAGCAACTACATTAAGCAAACGGGCGCCATCCATGTGAGTTTTGACACCATACTGGGAAGCAAGCGCGCATATTTCCTGCAATGTTTTAAGGGGCCAAATAGCACCTCCCCCAAAATTTGTTGGCTGCTCAATAGAAAGGACTCGGGGCACAGAGATATTATAGCCTGAGGGTCTTTCTAAAATCTCACGAACCTGGTCCAGAGTAAATATGCCCCGCTCTCCCTCGAGGAGATAGGGAACCGCATGAGAAAGCCCCGCCACCAGACCCGACGCTTTATGCAAAGGATGGGCTGTCTTATCCAGAAGAATGGCATCGCCTGGAAGTTCACATAAGACGCGAAACCCGATACCGTTACACATCGTGCCCGAAGGCATAAAGATGGCGGCTTCTTTCCCCAGAAGTTCTCGACATTCTTCCAGAAGGCGATTAACGGTTGGGTCTTCTCCTGCGACTTCATTCCCAACATCTGCATTCATTATCGCTTGGCGCATGCCCTGGCTGATACCACAATTGGTGTCACTGAAAAGATCAATTTTAAATTTTCTGGTCATTCGTTTTTCTTCCCAAGAACGTCTTTAATAATTTTTACGGCGCGATGCAGATCCTTTTCAGAGATATCTCGATGCACAACGGCCCGAATAATGCCGGGTAGCCAGGGAAACAGTAGAAGGCCCTGTTCTTCACAAGCATCAATGAATTCCTGAGAAGATAGATTTGAATTTTGAACAGACATCTGAATCATATTCGTACTTCCTGAATCCGGATGAAGCTCTAGATCCTCTATCTTTTCGAGAGAGAGTTTGAAAGTCTTTGTTTTTTCGTGATCAGTCTTGAGAAATGGAATATTATGTTTGAGGGCATAGTAGGCTGCAGCCGCCTGAAAACCGGATTGGTGCACGCCACTACCAAGCCAAAGCCTATGCTTTCTAGCCTCATGAAGAATCTCTTTTTTGCCCAGCAGAATAGATCCAAAAGGAGCACCAAGCCCTTTGGAAAAGCAGACACTGAGAGTGTCAACTTGTGAAGCATAGTCTGATAGGGAAATGCCTGTTTCAACATGCGCATTAAAGAGACGAGCACCATCAAGGTGAAGCGCCATGCTCTTCTCCTGAGTGTAAAGCCTGAGGCGCTTTAACTCATCAAAAGGAAAAATTTTCCCAACCCACCCATTTATAGTGTTTTCAACCACAACGGCTTTAACCTGTGAGAAATAATAATATCGGGGCTTTGACTGAAGGGCTTTGTCTACCTCTTCAACAGTCAGGATTCCTGTCTGCGTTGAACGTGTATTCAAAACAACGTGGCAAATGGAAGCTGTGGCCGCACTATCAAAAAAGTTAATATGATAGTGATAGTCAAGTACCACTTCATCTCCCGGGGTTGTCTGGCAAAGGAGGGCAAGCCTGTTGCTGAGCATACCGCTGGTGGAAAAAAGGGCATCTTCAACGCCAAAAAGCTCCTTGCAATAATCCTGTAAAAAATTGACACTTTTATCCTCACCATAGGCATCGTCACCAACCTCCGCTTGCGACAAAAAAGAACGCATCTGCAAAGAGGTCTGTGTCACCGTGTCACTGCGCAGGTTAATCACTTTATTCATCCGAGAAATGGTTATAAGGGCTTTTCATATCGTACTGAATTGTCTCGTTTGTATGCGAAATACGCAGAGCCAAAGGATTCATATATGGTTTTAAGGCTTCATAATCAGGAACAAGTTCGTCAATATCATCATAAGACGCATTCTTCTTTTTTTGGGTAACTCTGTACTTTTTCAGAGCAAACGCCCAAATGGCCCGTCGTTGAGTGATCCATGTTCTATCCCAGGGGCTATCTTTTAAAAGTTGCTCTATCGTTCTAAATTCCAGGTACCAGGTGTAACGAGGATCAGGGCTCGTATTTTCTCCGGAAAAATGAACTGTTTTGACGTTATGAACAACTATATCCCCGGCGCGGGCCTTTACAGAAACAAATTTGTCTTTATCATCCTTATAGATCTGATAAATTTCCGTCCTTGTTAAAGCCCCTTTCTTATGGCTTTCCGGAAGATAATAGACAGGATTTAAAAGGGAGTCATGAAGATAAATACCAACACTAAAAACATCACTCCCGATGGATTGCAGAGCCAAATCCTGGTGCACAGTGACAGGAATACCCTTAAAGGGTACTTTGATAAGCATATCTTCCCAAGTCGGTACAATCGATGATTTTGGAGAGATTAACCGGGTCAGGATAGAAAGAATTGACTCATGAACCAAGGTTTCCGTAAAAATGGGATCTTTTTCAAACATATACCTAATTTTATGAATATGCTGATCCTTATTAATTTTCAAAAAATCATACTCAAAATCAGGATTGTCTAAAGTCTTTTGTGTTGCCTCGACAAGTCTCCTGATTTCTAATTGAGAAAAAGCATTAGGAATATGGCAAAAACCATTTTGTTCAAGTTCTTCCTTTAGGGGGTTCATTTTTTGCTCCTAATATACACTTGCAGGGATTGGAGTAAATAACGCCAAAGATCTTTATAGAGAGAGCCTGAGGCATCTCCCCCATTATGATATGCGTTGGCCAGATGCAGAATCTTGACATTTATCAGGCTCATCGTCGCTTTTTTGAAGGAAAGCTTGAAAGGGGCGTTTTTCTTTTTCATTTGCATGATCCATAAATCAAGAAGGGCAATAAAGTTGTCAGGTTCTTGTTGGTAAAGAATTTTGCTCCCTTGCCTTAAAATTCTTTGGGTCTCCTTTTGGCAGGTCCACATCCCGAAAGGTGCTTTTTGAAAGGGAGGAATCGCTTCAGGAGGCTTATAGCTTTGACACGACCACCGTGAAACACAAGCATAACGATCTGACTCTTTGATCGCCACCGCACTGCCGTGCCAAAGACGCGAATCAAAAACAATAATGTCTCCTTTTTGAACCGGCACCTTGACGCTTGATAGCTTGGAAGACCGATGTTCCGGAGACCAAAAATCAACGGCAGGCTGAAGCACTTCTTTGTGAGATCTTTTCCGAACAACCAAAGGGCCTGATTGCTCGCCAACATCGTCCAACGCAAGCCAGGCCGAAACCTGGTAGGGCAGATCAGGAGAGTAGCAAATGTCCTGATGAAGAGGAACAGGCCGATTATTGTGCTTGTTTTTACAGATGACATTCCACTTTACAGGGGTGACATCTTCCTCAAAAAAAGAGGAAAGAAGGCCAGTTAAAGGGCTCTCTAAAATCGGACGAAGGTCTTTCGTAACAGGAGAAGGGTCAACCCAGCGACTGACCGCTCCTAAATATTTTGCAGGTTCTACGTCGAGTTCATGAGCACAATCTCTAATAGTCTGGATCAGAGACTGTTTTATTTTTTCCAGAGAAAGCCAGGGAAGACAGCCTTCAAGAACAGTATACCCAAATCTTTCAAACTCACGCTTTTTGTTCACCGGGAAAAAACGTTGGGAGGGATTAAGCATCACGTTCTCCTACCAGCAAGTGTAAGTGGGGGTGAATCTCCTGAACAGAGCCAAGCTTTAGACCAACAGAATTTAAGACTGTTTTCCATTGGGGAAGAGTCCTTAACTTCCCGCCTGATTCGACCAGCATATTCATATCGAGAAGCCCACCTGCAGGGGTATCATCAGAGAGGAGCATTTCAAAGATATAAAGCTTTCCCTGACTCGTGAGGCTTTGTGTTGCTTTGAACAAGACTTTTTTGGCTTCTAAATCGGGGAAATAGTGTAGGAAACGAGGCAGCAAAATAGCATCAAACTGACAAAGCGGCCAGTCTTTGTTCAGAAGGTTCAGCCCTGCTTTGGACAAACGCTCCTCCAAAGAAGTCGGACTATCCACTCGATTCATTAAAACATCTTCATAGTAATAGGATGCCTTTAGGTGGAGGTGCGTCTTTAGAATTCTTTTTAAGCAGGTAAAGGAAACCCGACCAAGACCAAGGACTCGATGATGGTTTTTCCAATCAATCATCTGATCAACGTGCTGAAAATCAGTTTGAGCGTATCCATCAATCGATCTTTGATAAAGTGTAATTCTCCTTTCATCTAAACAACGCTCTTTGAAAGTGGGATGATGTCGTATAGGAGCTCTTAAAAAGTCTTCCTTTTTCCATTCTTTTTGGGCTTCTTCCCACATTAAAGTAGCCGCCGCCATCGGGGCTTTATAAGTTGGACAAAGAAGCGCTCCTTTCTTTGTAAGTTGATAAAAAGGGGGTTCTTTCCTGAGGTTTGTTTTCTCAACGATCTTAATTTCCTCAAGGGCCCTTAAAAAGCGTTGAAGCGTTTCCTCAGGAACTTCCACAAGGCGACTCAGCGTCGAAGAGCAAGCCGGTAAAAGGTCGAGAAGGCCTAGATGAAGAGCCTGCTTGAGAACCTCCAAAGCCCAAAACCCAACCAAATTCCCTGAGAGTTCTTGAAGAGCCTTCTGACGTGAAGCGTCTTCAAAAGAGTTCTGATGAGATGGTAGCTCGTTAACGCTGTTCAAATACCTCACGATCTGACCTTGCTCATTAAGAAGCAAGGAATGCCCCTCGAAATCCGTCACCCGGGCGATTCCATTATAGAAAGGTTCCAGATCCTGGTAGCGTGCCTTATAAAGAGCCTGCCCTTCTTTCGTAACGTGAAACCACCCTTCTGCGTCCTGTGCTCGTGCAAAGCCTTTGTGAAAAATATCCAGATCAAAAAACCACTGACCATGAAGAAAAGTACCTCGCCGATCGATATGAGTTGCTCCTTTGTTTGTATGAACAACGGCGACTCCATCCTTAAAATCTCCTACATAGATGTAGTCTGCCTCATAAGCTCTTTGACCCAAAAAGCTGATATGAAAATAGGCTCCTGTCTTATCCTGGACAGGGCAAAATCCTTCCTGGAAATTTCCACACCACTGATATCTTTCTTGATAGAGAGGATGACCCGATAGGGTGATATGATGCCACCCTTCCTTGGATTGAACCGCTGCAAGCTTGCCATAGTAGCCAAAGGTTTTTTCAAAGCGGTGAGGATAAAGGTCTTCTCCCTGCGTGTTAATATGAAAAGCGCCCGTGGCATCTCTGACAGGCGCCACACCAGGAGAATGAAATTTGAGAACATGATCAAAGGTTCTGTTATAAAGAGGCGTTTCGGCGACAACATGATACCGGCCTGTTGGGGCTACCTCGATTTCGCTCAACTTTTCATAAAGTTCTGCCATCTTAAGACTCCGTTAACAACGGACGACGCATATTACACCCAAGACACAGGTTTTTTTGAGGGTAAGTTTTTCGTAACTCCTGATAAGTCTCGCTTTTCCAGATGGTTTCGAGACTCTGAGTCGTGACAGCACCAAAATCCCCTAAAGTTGCACGCTGTTTATCAGGCGCACAGCATGGCGAAAATTTCCCCTCTGTATTTATCCACGCCTCTTTTCCCAGAAAGGGACACTCACCTCCGGGGACGAGGTCTTTTTCCGCACTCTGGCTAAGAGGAAAGATGTTCTCAAGCACAATTTTCTTTCCATTGGGGAGAAGATTTTTATTTGCAACATCCATAGCTTCCCGGGCTTTCTCATTCCACTCTTGGATAGCCGTCTGGTCACGACGCATAGAAAGATCTTTAATTTCGTTGAAATGGGTCCATAGATGGTGCCCCTTGATACGATCAACACCAAGGGATATTCCCAGCCGTACAACATCAGCCAATTCATGAACGTTTGTTTGTAGAAAGGTAAGCTGAAGGGTTACTCTGCATCGATTCCCTCCCTGAGCAGTGATCTCATCTCGTACAGCGATAAACTCCTTCAGGTTTCCTAAAACCTTTTCCCAGTTAGAGCCAAGCATAATCTTTTCCTGGGTTTCCTTTGTGGCCCCGTTCCAGGAAATTTTGACATCTGATGCTACGGGAGCGATGAGCCTGGCCCACCCTGCCGCCCCCTTGATAGGAAAGGTCCCATTTGTTGTTAAGTTGAGTTTAAGATTAAACTCGTGGCACATGGTGATAATGTCATCAAAGTGACGGTAAACTAGAGGTTCTCCCATCGTAGAGGGAATGATTTCTCTTAAAGGGGTACCGCGAGCGTCCTCTAGCACCTTACGAATCAGCGCAATATCCATGCGTCGGCGAGGACGTTTTTCCTGAAGGCGCTCGTCTTTGGCGTTGCTGTAAGGAGAAAATCCTTCACACATAATACACCGCATGTTGCAGTCTTCAGGATTCGTATCAAAGGTGATGCGCCAGGGACCTGGCTTCGAGGTTATTTTGCTTTGAGTATGATTATGAACCCGTCGAGAGACAAGCCCTTCATAAAGCCGGGTTAACTGCTTTGCTTGATCTTCTATAGAGGGCACATCTCCTGTTTCAGAGAATAAATACCGATTTTTAGCAAGGGATGAGGCCCATCCGGGATTATCCACAAAACGCTGCATCTGCTCACTCAGGCTTGCCGGATCTCGATGGCGGAAAAGAAGTCCATTTTTCTCATGATGGACATATTCAGCCATGCCTCCAGAATCTGCTGTGATAATGGGTATCCCGACTTGTTGGGCCTCATGGATCACAAGAGGTGAGTTCTCGTACCAGATCGAGGGCACTACAATGGCATCTACATGATTGAAAACATCCTTGACTATTTTGTCGTTACGATATTCAGGTCGCCAGAAAATTCTTTGTTGTGTTTTTTCAGGCAACCGGGCGACACTCTCTTTTAAGGGATTTGTATTTTCCAACCGCTCTCTTCCCCAGATCATAAGGCGGGAATTTTCTGATAAGCCACCAAAAGCCTCTATCAAGTGCTGGATTCCTTTAGCCGGAATATGGGTTCCTATATATCCAAAAGTAAAAGCCGAGTCAGACGTTCGTTGACGCTGTCTCCCCTGCAGATAAGAATGATCAAATCCATAATCCAGGTAACGAATCTGATCTTTGGAAAGAGTGAACTCTGACATATAGCGATCTCTTAAGAACCGGGAAGGCGCGATAAACACATCAACCTTGGGCATAAGAGAACGCACCAAAGACATGCGCGTATGAATCCAGTCTGTCCAGAAGTTGCTCTCTTGTTCCTGAGGGGCATTAAGACCTGAAAAGTACCCCCGGTAACAGGTTTCAGCGCATTTTCTATCCTCTTGCCCATCACACAAGGCCCAAACTTCTTTTTTGGAATTCCTTTGAAGAAACTGGCCTCGTGGGCACATCAGCCAATAATCATGCAACGTATACACAACAGGAACACCAACATTTGAGGTTTCCTCAAGAAGGGTTAAAGACAAGTGGTTAAGATGGCCAATGTGAACAACATCCGGTTGGAAGCGATCAAGAAGCTTTTTAAACTGCTCATCGACCTCGGGAATACTGTACCTGTATCTGTTGCGTTCTTTCGGAATATTGATTTTGTTCAGAAGAAGACGAGGATCTAGGGAAGATAGCTCTTGAGTAAGGCAATAGTCTTGCTTGAAAGGGTTCTCCTCCCGGGTGAAAACCTGGACCTCATGCCCTTTGTCTGCAAGGGCATGACAAAGAAGCTGGGAGTATACCTCTGATCCCGCATTATAGTGCGGGGGATATCCATGGATGACTTTCACTATTTTCATTTTAAGCCACCTTTTGGAGGGTGTGTACCATACGAGACAATCCTTCTTCTAAAGAAATATCAGCAGACCAGTCAAGAAGACTCCTGGCGTGATCAGGATCTCCGATAAAGCTGTATACGTCAAAAGTCCGTGAAGGGATTTCTATCGTTGCCGAGGAACTTTTGCAGATAACCTGGACCAAATCTGCCAACTCCTGAAGCTTTGTCCCTCGTCCACTCACAAAGTGTAAAGGCTGAATAGAGGAAACTTTTTCTGACTCAAATAGATGGACGAGCTTGACAAGGCCCCTTGCAACATCCTCCACATGGGTGAAGTCAAAGACATTTTCAGGTCCCTCCAGTCTTAGAGGAATATGGCGTAATGCCCCCGCAATAAAAGCCGGAATAACGCGATCTTCATGATCATTGTCCCCGCCATACACATTAGAAAACCGCACAATAGAGGTTCGAAGCCCCAGAGATCTGGCGTGAAGCACTTCCATTTCAGCGCAGACCTTTGATCTGCCGTAGGTATTGAGAGGATTCAGTCCAGCCTCTTCTTTCACGGGAAAAGCGAGGTGTTGTCCATAAACTTCCCGGCTGCTTGCATAAATCACCCAGGGCTTTTGAGAAGACCGCAATGCTTCAAGTAAAACATTCCTTGTGCCCTCCACATTTGTTTTCCAACATAACTGTGGATCCTTTTGGGCTGTCACCACGCGCGACACGGCGGCTAAATGAATAATGCCTGTACAGCCCTTTATTTTGTCAGAAAGGCTCTTTGGGTCAAGAATATCACCTTGAAATTTTTCCAGGCTAGATCGGGGATCAAGCTCCACAATCTCTATCTTCTCCCTATTCAAGAAACGACCTAGAGTCGTTCCAATAAGACCAGCCCCCCCTGTCAACAGTATTTTCATGCTTATTGAATGCTCCTGCTTTTATTGAATGATTTATTATTAATGCAATTTTACTAAATTCTTACTACTTGGCAAGCTTAATTGGCAAAAATGTCAAAAATTTGATAGAATTTTACATATTAAGTCGTGTTCTGAAACTGTAGTAAAGTGTGATGATTATAGGGGAGAAAATCGCAGGAGAAGACCCTTCCCGGTAACGACAAAACCAGGCAAGTGCTAGCAAGCCGGTAAGGTAAATATACGTGAATTTGTGGTAAAGGTCGTCATTGTTAACAAGTAAAAATCACGATTCACTTACCACATCTTTTTTTGTCAAAACAGCAAGAAATGAGATCTAAAATCTAAAATTTTATCTGGTCTATACTTGTATGACGATATGCAAAAATTCAAGACCTCTTGACTTAGTCGCTCCCCCGAAGAGAATCAATCTCCTCCATCGTCAGACCTATTAATTTTATGATGGTTTCAACGGGAATACCCTTTTCTATCATCCCTTGAACAATTTCTTTTTCTCGCTCTAGATTGAGAATCTTTTAAAAGTCCTCTTCCATCAAAAGAACCTTAATATTTTTGATATATTAATTCATCAATCTTCATTCATTTTTTACATTTTTATTAATCTTAATTAACTTTTTCTACTTATTCTTAATCCGGGTAGATCGAATAAACGCATAAAATATTTCAAAAAAGGAATCTAACTCAATGTAATAAATATAATTCACTCAATAAAAAGGGAGACTATTCTATGAAAATGATACATTCTTTAATTGGGCTAGGTTTTTTTTCCTTTAGCTCGTTTATCAGCTCATCTCTGGAAGCTTCACACCTTCGCGAATCATGTGATAATGAATTTTCTTCCCCTCACTCTCCGGTAATCACTATAAGTTCTGATACCCCCCTCTCTGCCGCCTTAAAAGGGTCCCCTTTAACAAAGTCATACGAAGAGATCGTTGGCTCTCATACACCAGAATCGGATGGCACCCAACCCAGGAGTCAGTTTCCAGCCATTATTAAAACAGGATTTGACAGGACAAAAACATCAGAAGAAATTATGAAAGAAAGACAAAGAATGGCTTTTCAGGAAATGTATAGGGCTTTTGAAGAACGTCTTATTCGTGAGGCTGTTCAGCTCGTTCCTGAAAGAGCATCTTCACATATTGATAGATTCAATGAAAAAATGGAAAAATTACCTGAGGGCATCGAGGATTTCTTGCCAAAATCTCTTCTTCCATACCTTTCAAGGAAAATCTTTTTATTAAAGTCATCGTCAACAGGAGACTTGAAAAGAGCTATGATAAGTCTACCAAGGCTTATTAATGAGTATGTCGGGCTGAAACCCGATGACACGCCCCTTGATAAAAGTCAAAAATTAGGTCGTTTAGGATTTAAATTAAAAGATAGTTCTATTCTGGGGGTACCTTCTGAACAGATGCACCAACTTGCAAGTGATGCTTTTTCTATGGCTGGATATGAAGGTAAGAACTTTGCCCTGTCTCTTGATGCCCCGTCAGTATTTCCTGATATATACCTTTCTTCCGCTCAATCTCTTTATTGGTCTGCTTGCCTTTCACAGGATACGGGCACACAAAAGATCCTTTTAATAGATGCTAAAAAAACGCAAGAGCTTGCCATACCTTATATGAATAAAGCCCCTCATGAACTTTATAAAGATCTTGTAAAAACAAATTCTGATTTAGAAGCGAAAATCAACCTTGCTCAGGAATATTTGGAAATCAAAAAAGTCTCTCCTTCTTTACCTTCTCTTTACGCATGGAACAATATGATTTCTTCTTTTGCAAATGCTTTTAAATCAGCGCCTTTATAAAAAATTTTGACATAAGCCTTCTCTAACCTGGGAAGGCTTATTTTGAACTAAAAATTGCCAAATCTACGATATGTTTTTCTTTCGTGACTTATTGTTTGTAAACGGGTTATCTTATTAAAAATTATTTCTTAAGATGTTTGTTAAAAACAGTGAGATATATATGATGAATGATAACAATAAAGCTGAAAAAAAATCTGATTTAAGAAAAGAGGAATCTGTTGAGGAACGACCGTCATTTTTACAAAAGTTGACTCATCAAAATGAGCACTTTTTCGCTTCAACCTGGGGACAGAGACTTCTTCTTGTCCTGGCTCCCTTTATTCTGTTGCCCAATGAAAAAGGTCATCAAAACGATCAACTTAGAGCTCTTTTTGAGCGCCTTCATACTGGATTATGGTCCCCTTTACTGGGATCCTTCTTTTTTATTAGCTCCTTGGTTGTGACGTTAAAAGCTTACCAAAATTATGGTCTCCACCTTGAATGGCTTGTGAATTTTGGATCTGGAAAATTCCTGATATATTGCACGGCTCTTTTATCGATTTTTGCCTATAATGCCGCTCTTGCTCGCTGGATTGCTCCTTATAGCGTACGCCTTATTGCAAGAGATAAGGATGTGCCAGGATATTCGCTTCATTTTTGGACTATACGATACGGTGGACTTCTTGTTTTTTGTGGTTTGGTTGGCTGGTTTTTCACTGGGATTACCTGGCTTAACCTACCGTTTTGGGCTTTTTTGATCGCTCTTTTTTTGTTGGTTGCACTTGTCTATTTTGCTCGTAAAGAAATTGGGTACCAAAATCAAAAATTAAGTGCAGCAACACCAACGCGTCACGTTGCTCTTTTACATATGCTTGAAATCATTCTATTTTTTATTATCCTGGCTGGTGAGGCTATTATTTATTTTTATTTCTTTTTCAAAGAACAGCCTGCCCCAAATCTATAACTAAGGCTGGATAAATCTTTTATAAGGATGCTTTATGGCTAGGGGCTCTCTACTAAATTCATTAATTAAGGCTTTAAAATCCTGGAAAACACCTACTAAAAAGCCTCTTGGGGCTGATACTTCAACATCATCGAAGGCACTTTGAAATTGTAAAATATCCATAAGACGCTCTGCTATTGTTTTATTTTGAGGGTACTCGACGACATTAATTTTTTCAGTTTCGGGGATTTGGGCTAACTCTTTGGCTATTTCAATAGCTTTATGCATATCGCCAAGAGCATCAACAAGTCCAAATTTCAAGGCATCAGCTCCTGACCAAACTCGTCCTTTTGCAATCTCTCTTACATGCTCTGGACGTAGCTGTCGCCCTTCAATAACTTTGTGCAAAAAATATTCATATGTATAGTCGAGCCAATTATGAAGTTGCCGCCACTGAGTATCTGTAAAATCACGATGGGGACTCATTGCCTGGGCATTTGGACCAGATTGTATGGATGACCATCGAATCCCTAATTTTTCCCAAAAACCTGTTAGGACCATTTTACCACCCGCAACACCTATCGAGCCTGTTACAGTCCCGGGTTGTGCCACAATTTTGTTGGCTGCCGTTGCAAACCAATATCCTCCAGATGCGGCCATATCACTCATTGAAACAACAACGGGAAGACCTCTATCCCTTGCCTGGCGAATAAGACGCCAGATTGTTTCTGAAGCAATGGGTGAACCACCAGGTGTATTAACACGAAGAACAATGGCTTTGACACTCCTGTCACGAAAAGCTTGCTGAAAAGCATAGAGAGTTTCTTCAGTTCCAAAAAGCCTGTCCCCCATTAAAGGCGAAGATCTTTTACTGTGAGTGCGACTAACATCCCCTACTCCGTATATAGTGGCAATTCTGGGAGCTTTTAAAAGATCTTTTTTCTTCTTTTTACTTGCGCGGGTCATGGCGAGCATATATTTTGGAAATCTTATAAAAGTCGCATCATCCCCACATTTCTGAAGAGTGTAATTCTCGAACTCATCAAGGTAGGCAACCTGGTCAATAAAACCAAGTTCTTTTGCCTGTTTTGCATCAAAAAGAGGCGCTTCATTAATAAGCTGTATAACATCAGACTCATTAAGGTCACGTTCCTGTGCAACGTCCTGACGAATTTGTTTCATAAGTGATTCAATAAGGGCTTGTGTCGCTTCTTGATTTGGAGCAGAAATTTCTTCTTCTGTGTAGGTTTCCAGAATGCTTTTATATTCCTCTCGACGAGCGAAACGAGGTGTTACACGAATTTCATCCAGAAAACCACGTGCAAAAGGAAGATCAGTCCCCAAGCCAACAAAATTTAGGCTACCATAGGGCTGAAGGCAAATTTCATCAAATCCGCTTGCTAAATAATAAGATAAAGTTCCTGGCAAAACCTCCCCAAATGTATCTGTATGGGCATACGCAAATTTTCCTTTTGACCTAAAACGCTTTAAGGCTGCATGAATTTCCTGAATCTGGGCAATGCCAAGAGCCGCATGATCAAGTCGAAACAAAATTCCTTTAACACGCGGGTCATTTGAAGCTTCATCAAGGGTTTCAACAAGGTCTCTTAAAGAAAAAGGATTCCCCGAAAAAAAATTGGAAACACCTGACTCAGAAGCTGTTTCTGCTAAAGGACCTTTCAGATTAAGCGTTAAAACTGAATTTTCTGCGACAACAGGAAAACGATTCACACTGTAACGAAGACCAAAAGCCATCGCGAGTATAGAAAAAAAGACTATCCCTCCGATCGTTGCAAAAAAGCCAACGATAAATTTTTTCATTTTTGAAAACCGCCCTATTTAAATTTCTTGAAAATTACTATACCCAAGTTAGCCCTCTAATAAAAGAGATTCAGTTAAAAGAGGCTAAAAATAGTGACGGATTTCTTTTATAAAGCTATTTCGTCAGTGTAATGTCTGGCGCATCAGGTGCTTTCATGCCAACAAGGTGGTATCCACAATCAACATGGTGGGTTTCTCCGGTAACTCCGGAGGATAACTCACTTAAGAAATAAAGACCGCTTCGTCCAATGTCTTCCAGGGTAACGTTACGACGAAGAGGTGCATTATATTGATTCCACTTTAAAATATATCTAAAGTCACCAATCCCGGAAGCAGCAAGAGTTTTAACAGGACCTGCAGAAAGAGCATTAACGCGAATATTCCTGGCACCAAGATCCGCAGCTATATATCTGACGCTCGCTTCCAGAGCAGCCTTGGCAACACCCATTACGTTATAATGTGGCATCCACCTCTCTGACCCAAGATATGTCAGGGTAAGGAGACTTCCCCCTTCATTCATAAGGGGAGCTGCATGCTTGCAAACACTGGTAAAGGAAAAGCAGGAAATATCCATGGTATTTAAAAAGTTTTCGCGCGTCGTATCAACATAGTGACCTTTTAATTCATTCTTGTCGGAAAATCCAATGGCATGCAGGACAAAATCAAGGCCTCCCCATTCTTTTTCTAAATGATCAAAAACACTTTTAATTTGGTCTTCGCTCGTCACATCGCATTCCAGAAATTGATTAGCCCCCAGACTTTCTCCCAAAGGGACAACACGCTTTTTAAGGGCATCTCCCTGGTATGTAAAAGCCATCTCTGCTCCCTGGTCGGCAAGAGCCTGTGCAATACCCCATGCCAGGGAATGATTGTTAGCAAGCCCCATAATAAGACCACGCTTTCCTGTCATAAAGCCAGATTGAGACATAAATAAAATCCTTTTAAAATTTAGAAATGATCAAAAATATACCACTAAGGTGTTCAAAAATGAACCACTTGTTTTCAGTTTTTAAATATTATTGTGTCAGAGTGCGAGAACGCCACATTTGAAACATTAAAACCCCCCACAAAGGGTATTGCCAATTATGGTGACCAGAAAGATGCTGTTCCCATATATCTCTGATTGGCTTTGCATTTAAAAGCCCCCCTGCTTCAAGCGCTTCAACACTTAAAAGACTTTCGCACCATTCTCTTAAGTCATGACGGATCCAGTCTCCAATAGGCACACCAAATCCCATTTTAGAGCGTTCAAATAGATGTTCCGGTACGTAACGCTTTAAAATTTGACGTAGAATCCACTTTCCTTTTCCGTCGCGGATTTTAACAGTTTCCGGTAATTGCCACGCATATTCAAAAACACGATGATCAATAAGAGGAACACGTGCTTCAAGGCTGATTGCCATACTGGCGCGGTCTACTTTCGTTAAAATATCGTCAGGAAGGTATTGTTGGCTATCTGCAAACTGCATCTTTTCAACAAAGGACAGAGGAAGATTTGGAAAAGATTCAAAAGATTTTTTGTGATGATTTTTGACAATCTCGTATGGGTTTGGAAATTGTTTTATAAGACGAGCATAAAAATCTTTTTCATTACAAGCTCCTAAAACCGGTCTCAACTTATAAAGCTTATCACCCATCAGATGCGTAAAATAAGTCTTTGGTAATATATTACCAAATTTTGTCAATGTTTGAGCTGAAAAACTAGTAATACCACCTTCTATCAACTTTAATAATAGGCTTGGTGATCTTTGTATTATTTTCCATAGCTTATTCCCCAGAAAATATCGTGCATATCCGCCAAAAAGCTCGTCGCCACCATCACCGGACAGGGCTACCGTCACCTGTTCTCGCGCCAGTTTCGAGACAAGAAACATTGGTATTTGGGATGAATCTGCAAATGGTTCATCATAAAAAGTGGCAAGATCCGGAATAACATCCTGAGCTTGTTGAGAGGTCACATAAAGCTCATGGTGATCTGTGTTAAGGTGACGAGCTACCTTTTGAGCGTATTGCGCCTCATCAAATCCTCTTTCATTAAATCCAATGGAATAGGTTTTTACAGCCCGTGTACTTTGGGATTGCATCAGGGCGACAACTAGAGAACTGTCAATGCCTCCTGATAAAAATGCCCCAAGAGGCACATCAGCCACCATACGCCGTTTAACAGAATCCTGGAGCAACGTCTCCAATTTATCGATCTGATCACTTTCATTAAGAGAACAGCGATTCTCAACAGATTTTTGAACAACATTGTGAAGATCCCAATAGGCTTCCTCCCTAATGATTTGTCCTTTTTGTATCTCAATATAGTACCCAGGGCGAAGCTTTTTGATGCCTTTGTAAATAGACTCCGGAGCGGGAATATAGTTAAAATGAAAGTATGAAACAAGGGCTTGACGGTCAATCTCACCACTCCAACGAGGATGTTTTAAAAAAGAACGAAGCTGCGAACCAAAGAAAAAAACATCTCCCTGCCGTCCATAATAGAGAGGTTTAATCCCCAAACGATCCCTGACAAGAGTTAATGTCTTTGAGGATATATCCCAAAAAGCAAAAGCAAACATGCCAATGCATTTGGAAACCATTTTGGAAACTCCCCAAACTTCGCAGCCTTCCAGAAGGACTTCTGTATCTGTTTGACTTCTAAACGTTTTGCCAAGGGCAATCAGCTCCTGCCGGATCTCATCTGTATTATAGATTTCTCCATTATAGGAAATAAGACTTTTCCCCGATTGGGATAGCATTGGCTGATGACCCTGCTTTGACAGATCAACAATAGAGAGGCGCCGATGAGCAAGCGCCAGTCCTTGTTGCTCGTCTGCCCAAACACCACCATCATCAGGGCCTCGAAAGGAAATCTCCTGGGCCATTTTCCCTCCTAAAGAAAGGAGAGTTTCTTGTGATAATTCCGCAGAAGGTTGCCAGAACCCTGTAAATCCACACATAAAGAACGTCCAAAATGATCAATACCCCTGAGTTTTAAACCATCAGGCTTTATTCAGCAAGTCTATCATGCCTTGTCTAATTTATTTTTGAAAAACATTTATATTGAATATTTTTTCCACATTTTAAAATTAGGCATTGTTATTCAAAATTTTTAAAGGATAATCACTTAACCGGAAAAAGTATAAAACAGAATGATGACGTATCCTGAAATTGATCCGATAGCTTTCTCTCTGGGGCCTCTTAACATTCGCTGGTACGGTGTTGCATATGTTGCGGGAATCCTCTTGGGATGGCAAGTTTGCGTCTGGCTTGCCAAAAAAACTGACTTTGGAATTAAACGCAAAGATATAGATGACTTTATTCCCTGGGCTACCCTGGGTATTGTTTTAGGTGGTCGTTTGGGAAATGCCATTTTTTATCATCCTGCTTATTATTTTCAAAAGCCCTGGGAAATTTTTTATATATGGCAGCCAGGAATGTCCTTTCACGGTGGTTTCCTTGGAGTTGTTCTAACTCTTATTTTATTTTGTCATAAACGTCGTATTCGGATTCTTTCATTAGGCGATGTGATTTCTGTTGGAACACCCATTGGAATTTTCTTTGGACGTCTTGCAAATTTCATTAATGGAGAGCTTTACGGACGGCATACAGATGTCTCCTGGGCCATGATATTTCCTATGGGGGGGGCCTGCCCTCGTCATCCAAGTCAGTTATATGAAGCGGCTCTTGAGGGGGTTGTTCTGTTTTTCATTCTATTTGTGGTCGCTCAAAAGAAAATAGCGACTCAACATCCAGGTTTTCTTATCGGACTCTTCTTAACAGGTTATGGCCTTACAAGATCTTTTTCCGAGTTTTTTAGAGTTCCAGATGGTGTTCTAGCCTTTGCTGGTCTTGAGATTACTCTTGGGCAAGTTTACTCACTCCCTCTAATACTTACAGGAATTCTTCTTTTATGGAGAACTTTGCAAAACCCTCAAAAATCATGACAAAATCCTCAATTCATCCAAATGATTTTTCCAGAACAACAGCCCAGGACGTGCTTAGGTTAAAAATTCACAATCAAGGCCCACTCTCTGTCCATGATTTTATGATGATTGCAAATACATATTATTATGCAACACGTGACCCCCTGGGGAAAAAGGGTGATTTCACGACCTCTCCTGAAATTAGCCAGCTTTTTGGAGAAATCATTGCGATTGCTATTCTTTCACAGTGGCAGGAGTTACGATCTCCCTCTCGGATAAAATTAGCAGAACTTGGTCCTGGACGTGGCACGTTGATGACTGATTTTTTAAGAATAGCAAAACAGGTTAAGAAATTCAGAGATGCATTTTCAATCAGCCTTCTGGAAAACAGCCCTGTATTACGTGAAAAGCAGAGATCCTCTCTGCCTAATGAGACAGTAAGATGGTTTAATTCTTTAGAAAATCTTTTAAGTCAAGCCGAACCAAGGCCCCTTTTCCTTGTTGCAAATGAATTTTTGGACGCATTACCTGTACACCAATATGAAAAAACACTTTCAGGTTGGAAGGAACGCGCTATATCCTTGGCCAAGAACGGACAGTTTGCTTGGGACTTTACGAAAACATCAGGCGTCAATAACTCTGTATTTCAAAGCCATAAGGCATCTTTTCTGGAAATTGCACCAGAACGTTCACAAGTTGTTTTTAAAATTGCCAAGTACATTAACACTTATGGTGGATGTGCCATTTTTATTGATTATGGAGACCAAAATCTTGACGGCAATACCCTTCAGGCCGTTAAAAACCATTCCTACTGTCCTATTCTTGAAAATCCTGGTGAAGCAGATTTAACATCTCATGTTGATTTTTCAGCTTTACAAAAAAGTCTTCACAATTTATCTGGAATAAAGAGTATTTTCGAAACTCAGCGCTCTTTTTTAAAGCGCCATTACGGAGATCTCCATCTTGAAAATATTTTAAAGAATGCAACTCCCGAACAGGCAAGGCATCTGCAAAGAGGATATGAACGTCTTATTAATTTGGATCAGATGGGTTCTTTATTTAAAGTTCTTACTCTCCTTCCCAAAAAAAATATTTGTAATTCATTTATAGAAGATTCCTGAAAATTGTGAGAGAAAACCTATGTCCCCTCGCCCTCTGTTTTCAAAATTATTAAATCAGGTCCCTTATGTTGGACATGCCTTTTTTACACGTGAAGGTGGTGCCAGTCAGGGAATTTATAAGTCACTTAATATGATTAGTTCTCGAACTGATAACCCGGATAGCGTTCAAGAAAATTGGCATCGTGCCGCACACTACCTTGGTCTTGCAACAGAAAATCTTATTGCACCCCATTTAATTCATGGAGGGAATGCTCTTTGTGTTAAGATGCCTTTTAAAATGCCAAAAGTTGAGACTCGGCCAAAAGTTGATGCCCTGGTCACGTCAACTCCTCAACTGGCCATTGGAATAACATCAGCAGATTGTGTTCCTATTCTTTTAGCGGCTCAAAATCACCCTCTTGTTGCAGCTATTCATGCGGGATGGAAAGGTGCTTTTTCTGGAATTATTGACAATACTCTTGAAATATTTAAACAAGCCAGAATTCCCTTCAATGAAATTATAGCAGCCCTAGGCCCTTGTATTCATAAAGAAAATTATGAGGTAGGACAGGAAGTTCTGGATAAGTGTCGTGATGTTTCTTTGCAAGCAGATCAATTTTTTACGGAATATAACTCTTATAAGAAAACATTTTTATTTAATCTTCCAGGATATGTCATTTTTCAGCTTCAACAAGCAGGGCTGGAAAAGATTGAACAGCTGCCTTTTAATACTTATAGAAATGACAAGCTTTTTTTCAGTTGTCGACGCTCTTTTCATCAAGGTGTTTTAAACTTTGGAGGACACTTATCAGCAATATACATAAATAAAAAATAAATAATTTTTATTATTATATTTTTAATATATAGGTGTTAAATTGAAATATAAACAATAAAAGGAGGCACTTATGAAGTATTTTGGTTTTTCTATACTAACGATGTTTGCGGTTACAATCTTTTCATTCCAGGCACAGGCAATGAAATTACAAAGTCAGGACAGTGTCAATGAAGTTATTCATGGAAAACCTGTAAAAACAAAAGATTTAGCGCATCGATTTGACGAGAAAAAATTTCCACCTGTTGGTGATATACCAATGATGTCAACGCCAAAGAAGGTAGAAAAAGGGAAAGGAAAAGAAAAGATGAATGGTATTAAATAAATACCATACTTTTAAAAGGCGCTATCATTCAGTGATGGCGCCTTCTTTCATATCCTCTATAGTCTTTGAGTGCATTTTACCGTTCCATATAGATGAATTAATTCCTTCCCAAAAACTTTCCCAACCATGCCAATGAGTTACTCCAGAAACTTTTTGTATCACAACAGGAGCAGTTGTGTGGAAAGAAGACTGATAACTTTTAATAACGGGTGACGTCACAACGGTATCATTTTCACCGACAAAGTGAATTTGAGAGGTGGAGTCTAGTTCTTGATGAAATTTAGTCGGGTTTAAGGAACCTTCTAGTGGTGAATATCCATTAATTTCAATCCACTTCTCAGGGTCCAGCAAGCCAGCAAATGTAATCACTTTTGAAATATCTGAACGTGAAGCGGCAAGCAACAGGGCAAGGGTGGCGCCACCGGAGTACCCTAAAAGAACTATCTTGGACTGCGGATATTCTAGGCGTAAATCATCAAGAAAATGAGAATAAAGATCAATTGTTTCTTTTGAGAAACGTCGATGGGTCCAATCCCAAATTGAACGTTGAGGGGCCTTAAAATATTGTCCTGGTCGACCTAAATAAATAGTGGTTGCCGAAGAAGCATCTAAAATTGCCAGTTTTAATGCAATTGGATCTGCAGGTGTTGGGTCGAAGGAAGGCTCATACTTTGTACGCCAGGCAAGGCCATCACCTTCTATATAAATGTGGAGTGTGTTGGAATCTCCTGGACGGAAAGAAGTCAGTATCGGTGCATAAGATGAATTATATTTTGAAAGTAGAAAGTTATTTTCTCTCGACAAGCGAACTACTTCAGGAAAACTGCGTGAGCCATAATGATAAGATGAACAGGCATTAAGAAAAAAAGCCATAAATAAAAAAAGGGCACCTATTTGTGCCCTTTTTACTAGGTATATTATAGTCAAAATTAGAACTTATACTTAACGTTAACGTTAACAGTATTTGTTTTAACTTTCTTATTAGCAGTATATTGATACTCAAGTCCACCACTTAGGCGTTTACCAGAGTTAAAGCGAAGACCAAGACCCGCACCCCAAGTGTTCTTACTACGGTTTTCTTCAGGATTTACAATAGCTACAGTTGTTGTTCCGCCTGGAGCAACGTCTGTAGCTGAACTCAAAAGACCGTGCTTATTTTCAGTAAAGTCTCTTACATAAAGACCGAACAAATACGGGCTGACCATTTCATTAAGTTTGTAACCAGCTTGGAGACGCAAACTCAAACGGTTTAGTTTTGTCTTAAGCTTGTCATATTGATCACCATTTGACTCTGTGAAACTTTTTTGGTTGTCTTGTGCATGGATATAGCCCAAGCGTCCCAGGAAGTCCCACTTCTGAACCCGGTGTGTCAAGTTTGCAAAGAGAGAAGCGAAGTAACGGTCAGATTTTGGATCCCCAGAAACTTTTTGGCCAACACCGCTCACTGAACCAGGCTTTGAGCCCATTTGTGTACGAGTACGATTCTTTGTAAAACGTGAGTACCCAAAGATTGCATCAAGATCAAGCCAATCATTTACTTTGAACGTTGCATAAGGTGTAACACCATAACCATGGTCGCGAATATTACCCTGGTTAAAAGATGTATCTCCACGCATGTAGTGATAGTGCACAGCAAGTCCTGCTAGGAAACGCTGGTTAAAACGATGGTCATACCCAAGGGCAAAAGACCATAGATTTGCATCCCATTTTCCACCGTTTGTATCGTCTTTAATGTGATCCCAACGACCATTAGCCCAAAGACCATTTGCACCATCCATACCACCGGCATTTGAACCGGAAACAGAGAAAAGGTTACCTTCTTTAGAACCCGCAGCTGCACCTGACATGCCACGATCAGCAAGACGTGCATGAATCAAATCGATTTGTGCATTAACTGTACGTTGAGTAGAAACACGTTCAGTAACAACTGTGCTGTGGTTATCAGAAGCAACACCTTCTGAGTAGACGTAAACACCATTTGTATCAATATATGATCTTTGTGGATTAGGCTTTACTACTTTAAAAGCAGCAGAGGCATCAGCAGCAGCAAAGACAGCAGCACCTGCGAGAAGCCATGAAAGATATGTCTTTTTCATTTTTTTTCCTTTAAATAAAAATTGTACGTCAAGGTACGAATATGACCATTCTTTCAAAATGAATATATATTGTCTAATAAATTTTAAAGTAATCAGATTCTTCAAACACAGGAAGGATATTTTTGCAACAGTTGCAATTTCGAGGTCTCAAATTACAAAAATTTGAAGACCTTTTATATTTTCATTTTTAAAGATAGGGAAAACCTCTCGAGATAATGAAAAATTATAAAGTATGCGCACTATAAGAAATCAAGATTTAAAATAATGCTACGATGGAATTTTAAGGTTCTCCAGTTTTTCTATAAAAAGGCTTACGTTATCATTTTGACGACCGATTGAGTTTTTATGGGACAGTATCTCTCGTACTGCGTCGCCCGCTACCAGGATTGCTTTTTCACGTATTTCTTCCAAAGCACGGTCTTCTGCCTGGCGCAGGCGTTCCTGAAACAAGCGTTCCTCTATCTCAATAAATTCTTGTGTCTCACGAAGGGACTCTTCACGAAGCCGTTCTGCTTCTTTTTCCGCATGGGATAAAATACTTTTTGCCTTTTCTGATGCTTCAATTTGTTGACGTTTACAGGCGTTTAAAAGCGTCAAAGCTTCTTCACGCATTCTAGCCGCCTCTTCAATTTTCGAGGTGATTTGACTGGAGCGTTTATCTAATGCACTTGTGATTATATGCCAAAGATTTTTGCCTATCAAAACGAAAAGAATGAAAAACCCGGCAAAAACCCAGAAAGAAGCATCATTAAAATTCATTGGCAACTCTCTTCAACATGCTGCTTGAAACAGCCGTGTTTAAAGCATCCTGTTCAGGGGAAGTATCAGAAAGTGTTTGAATAATTGTCGATACCAGATCTTTGGCAATAACCTGAACATTCCCCATTGCATCCGCTTTTTTATTGGCAATAACAAGCTCAGCATCACGAAAACGCTTTTTATGCTCTTTTGCTAAATCTGCTTTCGTACGGTTTAAGTTAGTTGAAGCTTGTCGTGCGCTCATTAGAACGATTTCATGAGCCTGCTTTTTGGCTTGCTCATGATCTGATTCATATTTTGCAGCGAGCTCTTCTGCTTCTTTATTAAGAAGCTCAGCTTCTTTCATTCTGCCATCAATTTTTTTCCACCTCTCTTCAAAAACCTTGTGGAGGCGAGGAAGAGTGGATTTTGCCGAAAAAAGAAAAAGAACAACAAAACAAATAAATAGCCAAAAAAACTGAGACGAAAAAGTCGTCACATCAAACTGTGGCACAAGTTTCCCCTCTTTGCTTTACCCTAGAAAACAAACAAAATAATTAATGCAACCGCAAAAGCAATAAGGGCAACTCCCTCAGTTAAGGCAGCGCCGATAAACATCGGGCCTGTTAAATCGGACTTGGCAGAAGGGTTACGAGCAACCGAGCTTAAGAAACTTGAAAAAATTGTCCCGAGACCAATACCAACACCGAAAAGTGAGACCACGGCAAGACCAGCGCCAATTAATTTAGCAGCAGCAACTTCCATCTTTTTAAAAACCTCCTGTTGACAGAAAAAAGACTCTATAACACATACTCTAAAATCTTACCTGTGTGAATCCATTTTTAACGACTTTTTAAATTTTTCGTAAAAAAATAACATTTATCATAAAGAGTTTTTGCAATCCCTAATGTAAGTTAAGGGCATCATTAAGATAAACACAGGTTAAAATTGTAAAAACATAGGCTTGTAAGCCCGCAATAAAAAATTCAAAGGCTGTAACGCCAATAACAACAGCAAAAGGCATAATCCCCCAAAAGCCCATCATAACTGTAAAAGCTGCAAAAAGCTTTAAAATCATATGTCCAGCCATCATGTTCACAAAAAGCCTGAGAGCAAGCGTAATAGGCCTCATAAGATAGGAGATAAGCTCAATCAAGATGACAAGCGGCGCTACGGCAAGAGGAACGCCTTCAGGGCAAAGAAGACTGAAATATTTTAAGCCATGGCGAGCAAAACCAATAATGGTGACTGTTATAAAAACAAGGGCTGCCAGGGCAAAAGTAACAAAAATATGACTTGTGAAGGTAAAACCATAAGGAACCATTCCCAACATATTCCCAAAGAGAACGAACATAAAAAGAGAGAAAATAAAAGGGAAATATTTTTTGGCCTCTTTCCCGGCATTTTCAAAGGTCATCCGGGAAATAAACTCATAACTCATTTCATAAAAACTTTGAAGGCGCCCCGGGACAAGCGTTTCTCCCTTAAGGCTCCAGACCTGGAATCCGATAATGAAGGCCGTTGCCAGGACCATAAAAAGTGCTGAGTTCGTAAAGGATATATTATACCCTGCAATTTCAAGGGGGATAATTTCTTTAATCAGGAATTGTTGAAGTGGATTCTGCACCGCATTATCTCTTTATTATCACGCACCTAGAAACAATACTGTTCCCACAAATCAAGGTCAATTCCTTTTTTACACCTTCAAGTACTTTTTGCATCTAAGGAATATCTAGCTTTGATTCCACATGGATTTCAGGCTTCTTCTATAATTTTGTATGTCGTTTATAATATTTTTGGAAGCTGGGTCATTAAGGTACTTTTCGACTTCTTCCAAAAAAGTTTCGATAATTTGAGACCGAGAATAATAAGCCCCTGCTTTTTGCTGGAATTTAATCTGGATCGCTCTCCAATGATCATCAACTGTACGAGGATGAATTGAAAGAATTCTGGCAGCTTCTTTACTTGTTTGGCCATGAAGAGAGGCAAAAATAGTCTGCATCTGGCGCTTTGTAAGAGGAATATTTGCTTGAGTTTTTCGAGAGGCAGAAGCATTGCTGTCTTCGATTTGTGCCATAAGAGCCTGCATTTTTCCTTGAATAAGATCTGCTTCGGGGTAAAGAGAAATATCAACCGGGTTTGGGAAACAAGCAAAAGTTGGTTTATGTGATTTCAAAACATATGAGGCTTTCTTTGAGACCCATTCAAGGATCTTTTTCAGAAATTCCTGATTTTCAAGAGCAAACTCATTTAAATTTTGATTCGGATCTTTCGGAGCAATATAAATACCTTCAAAGTATTCGGGACGCCGCCTGTATAGGTCAATGCCCCCTGTAATTTTAAAATGTGCAAAAAAAGCCATAAGAGGATCTTCCTTGCCAACTTTTTCGTTCCACGGAACAATAAAAGTATCTTTGGTTCGTCTCATTTTATCGGCATAATAAGTACCAATATCTGTCATATTTTCCAGATAATATTCCATCATGGCTGTAGAATACCTGTTTGATGAAAAGTTCCTGGAATCCACAGCGGGCAAAAAATATTCATTGTTGGTATAAATTCGGAAATAACCCGTAAATGAAAACAGTCCTGTTTCCAGAATAGGTTCATAGATAGAACTGAAAAAGGGTAGAATATCACGGTGATAGTGAAAAGCGGATCTGTTATCAATCTTAGTATTAATGGTCATTATTAACTCTCTTGTTTTTTCTGAAAGTCATCCCATACGGTTCGTGTCATAAGTTCTTGATCAAGAGTTTGATAAAGCTGGTGAAGAACTTGAGAGCGAGTTGGTTTTAGACCCGGCTTTGTTTGAAATTTTTTATAGATTTGTTCAAGATAGGTTTCGACTGTACGGTGATGGATACCAAGAACTCTTGCCGTCTCCTTGGCTGTTTCTCCTCTGGCAAGCCCCTTGCAAACTTCCCACTCTCTAGAGGTCAAAAAAAGCTTCTTACGCGATAGATCATTCAAAAGAGGTTGAATTTTTTGCTTGGAATCAGACAAATCAAAAGACTTTTTCAAAGGCTTCAAGGAAATATCTGCTCCCTTGCAAAATTGACTCAATACACCAGATTGATCATATGGAATAAGCGTATCTAATTTTTCTCTGACAAGCCAATAAAGATTTTTAAGAAGGGAAGTGTTATTGAAACAAAATTCACTGTAGGATTCATTTTCTTGATCCCAGCAAAGAGTTAAACTGTCAACGTAATCTTTATGACGATGAAAGATCATAAAATGGTAACTCCACCCAAGCTCAAAAAACATTTTTAGAGCTGTGTCGTCACTACAAGAGGGGGCCCTGTAAAATGCGGTATATCCCTGACAAAAGACTGAATAACATTCATATAGACAGGAGAATTCTCCTCAAGGGTAAAAAACATTCCTTTGATACAGTCAAAATCATTTGAAAAAGCATAGTACTTTCCCCCCTGATAAAGACGAAAATAGCTAAACTTCCTTGCTCCCGTTAGTGTTGTATATTGCTCTAATTCAGCAACGCCTTGATTATAAATCGATTGGAAAAATTCAAAAGAATTTTTGTTATTACAATTGATGTCCATGACAGGCCAATCGGACAACGTCATTCCCCGAGTGGCATTTTATCTCGTTAGTGATCATTGAACAATAGAAAAAATGCCTTGCTGACTAAAGTAGCATAGTAAGTTATTTACGTTCAAAAATTCTTTGCATCAAAAGAGTTTACACGTCACTTTTAACCCATAATACTTTGTAAAGCCATTGAAAGTTTTTTGCCATAATGTCAGACCTTAAACGAACAAGGTGTCCCATTCCCTCAACACGACAATACGTTACAGGCGCCCCTACCCTTCCCGCCAATTCAGCAAACTCGTCTGCTGATCCTATAATGGAATCATCGGTTCCTGCAACAAGAAGATAGGGAGCTTTAAGGTCTTCTGGGTTCAGTCGAGCAAGATCCATTGCATCTTTATGGTAGGCATAACTCATTCCCATGAACTCTTTTGTTGTAGAGCCACGTTCATAAGCTTCCTTCATAATCTCATCATAGTCTGATCTGGAGAAATCAGATGAAAATGCTTCTGGTTCTTTTTGACGCAGAGCTTTAATAAAGGACCAGAGCTCCTTACGCCACGACCAGGAACCGCCACCACACCAGTTAATTGAGGCAGCACAACAATCTGAATACTTAACAGAAAGGTGATCGACAAGAATCCCTCCTTCAGAAAAACCTGCAAAAACAAAACGACCATCCCAGCCTTTTGGGGGCTTTTGACTGAAAAAATCTATCACTCTTTGATGATCTTGTATTCGGGCAGAGCGCGTGTAATGGTTCATAAAAGCATCTCGGTCTATTTTTTCTGAAGAAACCCCCAGAGATTCTACGGTAACAACAGCACAACCACAGTCAAAAAATTCGTCCTGAAAGTATCGATGTAAATGGATACTACTGTAAACAGACTCGCGCGTTTGAGAACCACCACAAAGAATAGCGATTGAATAAGAGTTTTGTGGGGGTTTTGAAAAATAAAAATGAAGTGGATCCGCGGCTTCACTATTACGAGAAATTTCAAAAATGCAAGAAGGAGGCGGACTATACTTGATTGTCTCAAGCTCATCATAATCTTTGAATTTATAAGAAGAAATTTGATCTGTAATATTTTCCTGGCAAGACGAAAATACAGTTGAAGGTAGCAGGTATAAGAGTGAGCAGCTTAAAAGCCTTGCAAAATAAAACATCTATCATAAGAAAATTTGTATAGGAGCTCTTATCTAAAGAGTTTAAAAGTTCTCGTCAAGATAATTTTCTGAAAATGACATTTGATTTTTAAGACGAAATTTGACACAAAATATAGTAAGTTGAATTTATGGGCTCTTTTAGTAATGAAAAATATGTACAATTCCAGGATATCGCTTCTAGTTCTTGCTCGTGAGAGTTTGTTTGTTGTACTGGGCGTCGGCCTAATGGCGTTAATGAGTCAAATATCAATTCCGCTTAAACCTGTTCCTATTACTTTTCAAACGGTTGGTTTTTTAATTATTGGTTTAACTTACACGCCGCGTCAGGCTTTTTTAAGCTTTGGAGCTTACTTGTTTTCAGGTGCGCTGGGTGCTCCGGTTTTTACTCATTTTTCTTCAGGGCCTGCTGTTTTGATGGGACCTACTGCCGGATACCTTGCAGGTTTTCTGGTGATTGGAGCAGCAATGGCGTGGGTACGTCAAACATGGGACTTAAAGCGTCCCTTCTCTCTTTTTCTCTTATGTTTAGTTGCACAAATATGCCTTTATAGTATGGGTATCAGCTGGCTTTCAATAAGCATGCCCCTTGAAACAGCTTTTGCTGTAGGGGTCGTTCCCTTTATTCTTCCAGGAATTGCAAAAGCTCTGATCACAGCAGGTATTTTGGGATATCTGAAGAAACCGGTGAGTCCAGGTACTCATGCTGATTGATAGTCACTGCCACTTAACCTACGATAAACCTGAATGGGGTGGCCTTGATGCCCTCATCAAAAGAGCTTATGAAAAAGGTGTTGGGGCCTTTTTAACTGTCGGATGTTCCCGAGAGGATTTTAAAGCTGTTAGAGAAGATGCAGAGTCCCACAACTCTATTTTTTTTTCAGTTGGCATTCACCCCCATGAAGCAGAAAAAACCCTTAAGTCTTTTCCAAAGGACTCTCTGATCCAGGAATTAAAGGACTATCTAGATCATCCAAAAGCGGTTGCTATTGGGGAAACGGGCCTCGATTATTATTACGAACACAGCCCCAAAAATGAGCAAAGAGATTTATTTCAATCACATATAGAGCTTTCTCTTGAACTTGATATTCCTCTTATAGTTCACACACGTGACGCGGAAAAAGAAACTATTGAGCTTTTACGTGACGTGGGCCAGGGACGCGTTAAAGGGGTCATTCATTGCTTCTCGGGTTCAGAATGGCTTATGAAAGAAAGCCTGGATCTTGGACTTTATATTTCTGTTTCTGGCATATTAACTTTTAAGAAGGCAGAAGATTTGCGCCATGTGGTCTCAAAAGTCCCTTTGGATAGACTCCTTGTTGAGACAGATGCCCCTTATTTGGCTCCTATCCCTTATCGAGGTAAAGTCAATGAACCCTCCTACGTAGTGGAAATTGCAAGAGCTCTGGCAGAGTTAAAAGGGGTTTCTTATGAAAAAATTTCACAATTAACAACCGAGAACTGTAAAAAACTCTTCTCCAAAATGGGAAATTTCTCCCATGAATTCTCATAAAGCCCTTTTTCTTGGCTGTGGTGGATCTGCAGGGGTCCCTCTTATCACTCAAAAGGGCGGTTATTGGGGAAAGTGTGATTCCTCAAATCCAAAAAATGAGCGAACACGAGCATCGCTTCTTGTAACCTACCATGGCAAGCGTTTTTTGATTGATACTTCGACAGATTTAAGGACTCAGTTTTTAAGAGAGAAAATTACAGACATCGATGCCGTTTTATATACTCATGATCATGCTGATCATATCCACGGTATTGATGAATTACGGCCTCTTTATTTTGCTCGGGGGCAACGCTCTATCCCCTGTTATGCTGATCCCGCGTTATTAAAAGGATTACAGGACAGATTTACCTATTTGTTCCGTGCGGGAAGTTTGAGTATATATCCCAAAGTTTTAGAGCCCTTTCCCCTCCTCCCTGGACCTAATAAGATTGAAAACACAGATGTTATTGCTTTTCCTCAAGAACATGGACCGATAACCTCACTTGGATTTCGTTTTGGTGATTTTGCATACTCCACAGACTTTAAAGCACTACCTCAAGAATCACTGGAAGTTCTAAAAGGTATTAAAATGTGGGTCGTAGATTGTGTTTCTCTTGAAGAAAAACCAACACATTGTCATTTACCACTTGCCCTTGAGTGGATTAAAAAGGTTGCTCCTGAAAAAGCTTACCTGACCCATATGGGAGAGACCCTGGATTATGATACCTTAAAAAAAAGCTTACCATCCTATGTTGTGCCTGCTTATGATGGTTTGGAAATAACCTTTTAAGTTAGATTGACAACACCGTAAATATTGTCTGCATGAATAAAACAAGAAAAAAATCAAAGACGATTTAATAATTTCAGTAAAATATCAGGGTGGTTGGTCGTAATGCCATCAACGCCCATATCAATCATTTTTTTAAGAGCATGCTTTGTATTTGGTGTCCAAACAACAACTTTCAAACCAAGCGCCTTTGCTACTACAAGATCTTTTTCAGTCAAATTATGATAGTGAACGTTCCAGCCATGCCCACCGGCAGCCTTAATCATTGCAGGTATAGACCCTGAAAAGTCATTAATATTATAGCCACTCAACCAGGGGGAACCGTTACGAGAGTAACGCATAACATTATCATGACATCCTCCACTTTCTTCAGTTATGAAGCAAGGTTTGACATTAGGGTCAGTTTGCGCCGCAGAGAGGGGGCCTCTCCAGTCGAATGACATCAAATGTACACGATCTTGTGCCTTATGTTCTTGAATGACTTTAAGGACAGCTTTCGACAAGTGATAGGGGTCCGAGGCATCAGAAAATTCAGAAGGATCTGTTTTAAGCTCAATATAAAGCGGAGTCCCGGAAGGTTTTGTCAGATCGAGAACTTCGGAAAGTAAAGGAATTCTTTGACCGTCAATAGAAACCTGTCTTGGATAGTTTTGAGCGTAAAGTGCCCTGGGATCAAGCGCACCTACATTAAATTGGGAAAGCTCTTCATACGTCAGGTCTTTTATCGCCGGAGTTTTCCCTGATAGCCAATTTCCCTTTTTATCTCGTGTTAATGCTGGATTCAAACGAGCATCGTGGTGAACAACAACTTGAGAGTCTTTTGTCAGGTGTACATCCAGTTCAAGGGCGTCAACTCCCAAATCCAGCGCTTTCTGAAAAGAAGCCAGTGTATTTTCAGGGGCCAGTCCAGCGGCCCCCCTATGGCCAATAACCTGAGTTGACATTTTCTCACTATGAGCCCAGCTACTGTGAATAAGTGTTAGTATACAGAAAAAAAAGAACAGCAGGATTGAGTTTCTTGAAAAAAAGATGAGTTTTTTGAAAAATGGGTTCAACGATAAAGCTCTCAAAATATTTCCAATATATGCTTTATAAAGTTATAAGCCTTAAAATTTCACTAAAATGCGAAAATTAAACCGTAAAAAAGACTTAATAAAGAAGGTATTAGGAAAAATGTTTTTTTCTGATGGATCAATCTTCTTCTTTAGAAGCCCTCGGAGAGCTTTTTGATAGAAGCTGATCATATTTGATTTGAAAAAAAGCAGGAATTTCATCCCCGAATCCCAGGACGCACTGATCCTTTGCTTTCTTACTTTTTGTGCTTACGGGTGCTTGTACTGTTTTTGATTTGGGCATATCTTTCATCACTTTTGATTCTTTTGGCTTTTCTTCAAGAGTGATATGGGTATAAGGAATCTTTTGTGCAATATATTTTTCAATAGTATGAAGATTTTTTTTCTGGGTCGGTGATACAAGACTTACAGCCGTTCCCTGTTTTCCAGCACGACCTGTTCGTCCAATGCGGTGAACATATTCTTCTGGATTATTGGGGAGATCAAAATTAATGACGTGAGGTAACTCATCAACATCAATGCCACGTGCAGCAATATCACTGGCAACAAGAAAATCAATTTTTGACGCATGAAAATTATCAAGCACTCTCTTGCGCTCTGCCTGTGTTAAGTCGCCGTGGATTTCGCCTGCATTATAATGATACTTTTTAAGAGAACGACACAAAATAGAAACTTCTGATTTTCGATTACAGAAAATAATAGCTTTATTCACTTTTTTTTCAGTCAGGTATGCTCTTAAAACATCACGTTTATTACGGACTTTTGTTTCAATAGCACTTTGTTCAATTGTTGAGGCGGAAACTTTTTGAGGTGTTATCGTGACTTCTTCAGGTGATAGAAGATATTGCTGAGATAATTTTCGAATCTCTTTTGTAACGGTTGCAGAAAAAAGCAATGTTTGCCGTTTTTTTGGCAAATATCCCATAATGGCTTCAACATCGGGGACAAACCCCATATCCAGCAAACGATCAGCTTCATCAATTACAAGAGTTTCCAGGGCTCCCAAAAGAAGACGGCCTCTCTTAATAATATCAAGAAGACGGCCAGGTGTAGCAATTAAAACATCAATGTTTTTCTCAAGAGCTCTTTCCTGAAGAGTCATTGATTCACCACCAATCAAGCTTGTTATACCCAAATTATAATAAAGGGCATATTGCTTAAAAGAAGCTTCTACCTGGAGAGCCAATTCACGCGTAGGGGTCAAAATAAGAACACGAGGCATTCTTGCTCTAAAACGCCCTTTGGCTAAATTCTCGATCAAAGGGACAACATAGGAGGCCGTTTTACCCGTTCCTGTTTGCGCACATCCAAACACATCCTTTTTATCTAAAATAAAAGGGATAACTTTTTCCTGAATAGGAGTCGGAGATTGATAACCAGCTTCGGCAAGTGCCTTAAGCGTTTTGTCAGAAAGAGAAAAGTCGCTAAATATCATTGATGCTCAATTTTTGTGAACGCAAAAATTCCAAACAAATAGTGCGTTTCATACAATATGAATAATGCTTTTTTCATGTTTTACAGGTCAATGTCAAATATTAATTTATTTTTTTCCATGCAGGATTTCAATCTGTGCCAAAAAAACATCTTCCAGATCCTTAGTTTCACTTATTAATACCTTACTCTCTAAAAGGGTCATTAAGGAGAGTTTATGCTGGTTGACCTATAGTATGAATAGGGCTCACACATCAGATATCCTCAAAGAGAGATCACGAAAAGATCCACCTTAAAATATATAAGATCTTCTCCTTTTCCCCCCTTGATCTTTCTTCTTAATATTTGTATACATTGATTCGTCTTGGGGCGGTTAGCTCAGCGGGAGAGCACTACGTTGACATCGTAGGGGTCACTGGTTCAATCCCAGTACCGCCCACCATTGTATATCCCTAAACATCTCTTTTTTGAGTTTTTATCTAGCAGAGGCACTACTATTTCGCCATGAAACAAAGAGTTGTCGTTGCTCTAAAAGCTGGATAAAGATCCTGGAGCGGGTCTGGGACAAATCCAGGGTTTGCAATGTCATTATTCTTTGGGAAATCTCATGGTAAAAGTTGTGTGCTCGCCATAAGTTGATTCAGCTTTAATCGATCCTTTCAGACTTTCAATAACTTTTTTACAAAAAGAGAGACCAATCCCCGTTCCTTTGGGAGAGTTGCTAAAAAAGGGTGTGAAAAGTTTCTGGAGATATTTTTTTTCAATACCCGGACCTGTATCTTTAAAAATGACAATATTGTGTGTGTCATCCGTTTCAACCGAGATAAAAACTTCTCCTTTTCCTGCCGCATGGATGAAATAAAGACTATTTTTCAAAAGGTTAAAAAACACATGGATCAATAATTCCTGATTTCCGACAAGCGTGAAATCTTGCTGAATATCAATGTTGACTTTATGTCCATCTTCGTTGAATACATATGTTCTCATGGTTTCATCCAGTATGGCTTTCATGGACAAAGGCTCTACTTTCATACCTGAAAAATCTTGTTTCAGATTTGATAATAAAAGATTAATAACATTGTTGGCATTTCGGGCGACCTCAACCAGATCCCCTGAAATTTCCGTTAACATTTCAATATCTTGCTTTAGAACTTCACGTTCTGCTTCTTCTTTAGGTGGCGTCATTTTTTTCAGATTCCGGACACTACGTCCCACAAGGTTTCCACACAAAGTGACATTCATTAAGGGTGTCCGCATTTCGTGTGCAATAATGCCTGCTTGGGCTGTAAGTGTTTTTTGCTTTTCGCTTTCAAGAATTGTTTTATTGCGAGAGAAAAGCATCGCTACAATCACAACCCATGAAGTATTTAAAATTACAGACAAGACATTTTCATTCATGATATGAATATGATTGCCTTTCAAAAAGTAGAAACCTCCCCCCAGAATGACACCCGCAGGAAATACAATAGAAAAACTTTTCCAGTCTAAAACAAACAATAATAAAAAAACGCCAAGAATAGAGTTTAAAATCCAGCTGCCCGAAAATTGATTTTCTAAAAGGATATACGTACCCATAAAAGGCAAACAGAACGTGATAGAAGCGTACCAGTAGTACGGTAATATTTTTTTAATGGATACGGGCCATTTATCTTTTAAGAAAAGCCCAAGACATAAAAAAGTTGCTATAACTCTAAGAACAAGATCATCATACCTTGAATCAGGAATTATTTTCCAAAATATATAAAAGACCGGATAATTAAGAATTCCAAAAAGTCCGAATAGTTTTATAGGAGCTTCAGCTGTTTTTTCTTGAATTAATTTTTTTATATTATACATAAACTTACCCTGTTTTTCGGTGAATGTAACATTAACAAACAAAAACATCAAACAATTAGGTTGTTATTTCCACTACTAAATGTCAGATTGTCATAGTAATCGTTCACTTTATTATTTTGAATAAAATCACAACAGGTCACTAAATGTCAAATAAATATGATATTATTATCGCCGGCGATGGTATTTTAGGATATTCAACAGCTTTCGCTCTCTTACAGAAGGATCCAATGTTGAAAATTGCCATTGTTGCCTCACAACATAAGAATGCAGCTACTCTTGCATCAGGGGCTATGTTAAACTGCTTCTCTGAATTAACAGAAACAAGTTTTCTAACAAATACAGCACAATCTAAATTTCAAATGGCTTTTGAGGCTTTAAAAAAATGGCCAGCATGGCTTGACAAAATAAATGAGTACTCCCCTAAAAAAGTTTTAAGTCCAAGGGGGACCTATATTTTACTTAATTCGAAATCAGGTTCTCTGGACACAAGCAATTTTTATGCGATTATAAAGGCTTTAAAAACCTATAATGAGCCTTATCAAGAAGTGTCACCTAAAGAAATTCCTGGAATTAATCCCCTTGATTCTTGCAGACCATTGCAATCATTATATCTTCCTAATGAAGGGTACATTAACCCTTCATTCTTACTGGCCACTCTTCAACAGATTTTATGCTCTTCCTGTAATGTTAAAATTGTGTATGATTCTGTTGAAAAAATAAATTATTCAGATGGCATTGTTCGAGGAGTTACCCTGGCTTCTGGAAAACAACTCTCATCTGGAAAGGTAATTCTTGCAACAGGGGCTTTTACACAAAAGTTAATTAATAAAATCCCCGAGATCAAAGACCAAATCCCAATGAGTTTATCGGGGGCCGGCTTTGCTCTAACTATCAAACCAAAACAGCATTCAATACAGCATATTATAAGAACTCCGAATAGAGCCGGGGCATGTGGTCTTCATGTAGTCCCAAGAGAAGGAGATCTGTATGTGGGGGCAACCAATAACGTTTATCTAAATCCTAAAACAAAACTAAGTGCCGGACTAACACAATTTTTGATTAAGTGTGCCATTGAACAAATTAATCAAGATTTCTACAGTGCTGAAATAAAGGATTTTATAGTTGGTAACCGTCCCGTTACCATTGACACATTTCCCCTTCTAGGAGAAGTATCAATTGAGGGACTTTTCCTATTGGCCGGTACTTACCGCGATGGTCTCCATTTATCTCCATACTTATCAGAATACATGGCAAATCTTATCCTTGGTACAAAGAAAGAAAATGATAATCCTTTTACTCCTGAAAGGTCTTTTATTCAAACCAAAAATATACCAGACGCGATTGATGAGTTTATCTTGCATTATTTTGCAGGAAGTTATGAACACGGTATGGTTTTGCCAGCTTTCCTATCAGAAAAAAACTTTTGCACTCTATTAAGACAGAAAATTCAAACATTGCATGACGAATTAGAAATAGATTTTGGATTAAGCCCAGACATTATTTTAATGACCCTTTTTGAAGAGAATGAACAAAAGGCCAAGAGAACCCTAAAAAAGCACCTGGCAGGCCTTCGATTACAAAAATTTAAAAATGTTGCCTAAGAATCATTGCACGAGTGTTTTAGCTGGTTTTAAAGTACTCACTTTACAAAAGACTGTTTCAGTGAGACCTTGCAAAAATATATTTCTTATTTTGAAAGATCTATGACAAAGAAAAGTGCTGAGGATGTTTTATCCTTTTGGTTTGGAAACCCTATGGATCCTGATTATGCTTGCTATCGTGCAGAGTGGTTTTCACAGAATTCTGCTTTTGATACAAAAATAAATGACCTTTTTGGAGATCTTTATCACCAGGCTATTGTGGGCAGCCTTGATAGTTGGAAAGCCTCTTACAAATCTACTCTTGCCCTTATTATTTTACTCGATCAATTCTCCCGTAATCTCTTTCGTGGACAAGCCAGGGCCTTTGAACAAGATTATAAGGCCCTTAAACTTGCTGAATATGCTCTTGAAAAAGGGTATGATAAAAGGCTGACGCACGAGAATGAAAAAGCATTTCTTTTTCTGCCTTTTGAACATAGTGAAAATCTTCAAGACCAGGAAAAATCTATTCAGCTTTTCAGCCAATTGAATGAAACTTATCACAATTATGCACGACGTCACTATGAAGTCATTAAAAAGTTTGGGCGTTACCCCAGTCGTAACAAAGCCCTTGGTCGAGTGACAACTCCGGAAGAGAAAAAATATCTTGAAGAATTTCCAGACGGATTTTAAACCATGGTGTTTGTCCATCTTATTTTTCTTACACAAAATTTAGAGTCTCTTTCATCACTATTGGGGATTTTGGGATTTAGGTCATACTCTGCCAAAAAAAGAGAGGGGTCCCTGCTGTTTCAACAAAATCATATTTCGATTGAGGGACGCCTTCCCTCAAGCTCTCATGAAAAAGAATCTCTTAACAAAAAACAGGGGACAACCATCGCTGAATTCTGGATCTCGACACCCCAGGAAAAAAGCTTGGTATTTGACAAACTTGGAACGACAATTCAATGCCTTCCCCCGAACAAAATATCTGAGTATTTTGAAAGTCGTTTCTATATAAACCAAGATCGAACAGATCAGAGCCATCACAATTTCCAGCCGATTCTCTCGCATATTGATCATGTGGCACTGAATATTAAGGAAGAACATTTTTCTGTTACCTCGGAAAGTTTAAGAAAAAAACTGGGTTTTGTTCCTCTTGCTCCCCAAAAGATTTCTGGTCATACAACTTCTTTTACTTGCTCGGCCTTTCAACTTCCCGGAGCCTCATTTTTCCTTGTCCTTAATACGTCTTGTGATCCTGGTTCCCAAATTAATGATTTTCTGAACCGGCATAATGGTCCAGGCGTTCAGCATATTGCCTTTCATTCGGAAAATCTTGAGGCTTCAATTCCTTATTTAAAACAAAACAGTATTCCCTTTATTGATATACCTGAAGACTATTACAATACACTTTACAAGAAAGAGCTGACCTCACAGGAAATTAACAGCCTGAAAAAAGCACACCTCCTTTATGAACCCTCTCTTAATCACGAAGGTTTTCTAAAACAAACTTTCACCAAAAATCTTTTTGGACCTCTTTTTTTCGAAATTATTCATCGTCATAACCTTTCAGGTTTTGGAGAGAATAACATAACCAATCTTTTCAAGGCTCTTGAGTAAAAAAAGAATAATTGAACAATCAATCCGTAAAAAATACTAATTTTTTATTTTTAATTTTCAGTATTAATTGTTTTTTTATTGCAAATTAATAAACAAAAAATATTTTCTTAACTTTATTTTATACTAATTGTCAAAATCATAGAGTATCTTGCTTATCTTATGAGCAAAAAACTAAAAGGAGGCACTTTGTCATGATGGTCAAAAAAATAGAACAGTTGAAATCCTTAAACTGGTTTCGTTCAAAAAAAGGTCATAAGAAGACTTCCCTGATTATATTACTTCTGGTGTCAATTTCATTTATGTCAACATCAGTTTTTGCATCCAGTTCGTCAGAAGTTTCTGATGATTCTTTTCATGAAGCAATGAATAATCCCTCTGTTATAAAAATTCTATCTATTGATGGCGGCGGGATACGAGGATTAATTCCTCTCTATTTTCTGGAAAGAATTGAAAAAGAAATGGGACAGCCTATTGCTGAAATCTTTGACATGATTGCAGGAACCTCAACGGGCGGCATTATTGCCCTGGGGCTTACAACCCCTGCTGATCCGACTGCAGATAGCCCAACACCTAAATACCGTCCTTCGGACATGATTGAAGTTTATTCCGAACATGGAGAGCAAATTTTTGGAAAAAAACATAAAAAATGGTTTAACTTTGGAGGACTTACACGACCCAGGTATTCCTCCAAGGGCATTACAAAATTGTCTAAAGGATTGTTGGGAGATAGTAAGTTAAGTGACTCTATCACCAATGTTTTGGTCACTTCCTTTGAAACCGAACGTTACAAGCCTTTTTTCTTTAATAGCCATCGCGCCAAGCATAAATCAAGTCAGGACTTTTATACGCGCGATATTGCTGTGGGAACGTCAGCAGCCCCGACTTACTTTAGTCCCAAAAAGCTAAAAAGTATGTCAGGAAAGGAATATACAGTTATTGATGGAGGTGTCGTTTTAAATAATCCAGCTCTTTCTGCTCTTGCATCTGCTCGAGAAATCTACCCGGACGCAGAAGATTTCCTGGTTGTTTCTCTGGGAACCGGACAATCTATTAAAAGAATAAGCTATAACTCGATGCATGGTGCCGGGGGAATCAAGTGGGTAAAGCCGTTAACATCAATCATGATGCAGGGTGTCGCTTCATCTGTTGATTACCAGATGCAACAATTTTTTCCTGATGAATATGTTGGTCATGGAGCCTATAAGAAACGCTATTTCAGATTTCAACCGACAATCCCCCAAGAAGATAAAAGCATGGATGATGTTAGCAAAAGTCATATACGCTCTCTAACCCTTGCCGCAGAAGACGAGATTGAAAAACGCGATGGAGAAATCAATTCGCTTATTAGTCTTTTAAAAGAGATCCAACGTATTGAGATTAAGGAAACAAGAAGCAGTTTTTCTTTACCCAAAATCTACATAAAGTCTCATGAAGACGATGTGACAACAGAGGAGAGTATAGATGACGATGATGATGACCTCTCAGATGTTGCTACTCATAGAGATTTTGTTGAAGACGATACTTCTCCTATATTAAGTCGCCAGCACAAGAAAAGAAAAGGAAGTCATAAAAAGAGCCCTCTGGAGCTTTCAGTGGATGATTTAAGTCTTCGTTCAATTCAGGGGATCAGAGAGAGAGAAAAGAGCCCGCGTCCTCTTCAAATCATGACACCTCACCGAAAAGAAGATGGCATTGAAAGGAAAATATATGCCCGGGAAGCATTCCGGCAATCTCGTGAAAGGAGAAACAGAACTGACTCTATCGCACCTGTCACGGCATCTGGTAGTGATTTAGAAGAGGAACTGTTATCCTAAAACTTTACAAGTTTTTCTGAAAGCCCCCTTTATAATAAAAGAGGGGCTTTTTTATTCATCAATATAGGGTGAGACGTCAGGAACACCCTCATAAATTTCTTCTGAAAGAACCATTAATAATTGTGGAGGTTGCCCTTTCATATTAAAAGACAGATTTAAAAGGTATCCATCTTTTTCAAAATGCCCCTTTTCAAGTTCTTCCCAACCCAGTTCTTCCAGAACTCGTTCATAATATTCATAAACATCTTCATCAATGATATTTCCTGAAAGTTCAAACGCTTTTACGTGGGCATCACTATTAACAGGGGCATCATATCCCTGAAAAACAAGTCCTTTCATTACAGGAACCTGATCCAGTATAGGGTGAGAATAAACCTTAAAAGGCTGAAAACTTAAAAGACTCAAAAGAAAAAAGCGAATCAGGTACTTTTTGACTAACACTTTCCGAATAACCCTTTCTTATTGAACACAAATTTTGTAAAAGAGATTAAATCATCTTTAAAGAAATTATTCTCCGATTTTACCTATTTTTAACCATTATACAAGTCATCACCTTCACTAAAATTTTTTTAAACGACATAGAATAAAAGTTTTAGGGCGTAAAACACGTCCCCCTCCCCCTTTAATAACATCGTTTACTAGTAAAGGTTTAAGAAACATCCAGAGCACAGGGAGAAATTAAAAAGAAAGAGGTCGCCCAAAAAGGGCGACGAGTTTGTGGAGAAGAAAATGAGATATTCCCAAAGGGAATCAGTCACCAACGTTAATTGGAACTACTCTCACTGTCTTAGATATAATATAATTTACGGATTAGTCAACAAAAAAGTAAGTACGATTAATTTTTCTAAAAATGAAAATCAATATCTAATACCAATTATTACTACTTTAAAGTAGTAAATGATAAAGAAATAAAAATAGTTAATAGAAACGCTATTCAACTTTTAAAGTTTTTTTAAAGATACTTATCTGTGATTTCTTTTCTTCTCGCATTCTGTCATTTTTTATTTCTTCTCCCATAATGGGACCATGAGAAAAAGGATCAGAAGCAATATTTTTACCTATTGCTAAAGAATCTGCAGCAGATAAGTCCTTTTCTTTTGGAGTTAGACTGTTATGGCTCCCCAAATTTTTTTTATTAGAAATGGATGTCTTATGGGACTCCCCACCGTTATCGGAATTTAACGGGGTGATGACTCGTTCTTTTTCAGAAAGAATTTTAGAATTTAGAGATTTCCGACTGTCAGATGCAAGAGGTGTGGATTTCGTAAAATCTGTCAGACCAGAAATTTTTATTTCAGAGGGTATTTTTAAAAACGTCTTTCCCTTTTTGAAATGAGGGGGACTAGCTTCCAAAGGCTTTATAGAAATGGTTACAGAAAGAAAAAAGAGTGTAAACATTAACATATATGCCATTAGAACTCTTGGTAAAACTAAAACATGAGCTGCAATGCCCGCGTAACTTCTCTGCATACTCTTAGAAAAACAATGAATAAAGAGGCCAGTCCATGATTCTTATATACTTCCATATACAACTAACAAAACATAAGAATGAGCGAAGGGTTAGACCTGACCTAAAGAAAAACCGCGACGGCTGCTTTCTTCCGAATCTGACCGAGTTAACGAAGTCTTTACCCAAGCAACCCTTCAGGTGCACTATGACATAGCAGCCTTAATATCACAAGTCTTGTCTTGGAGCGTCAATAAAATAATCTAGATAGAATCCCATATGTTAAATCCGGGTAATTGTTTGCGACAATGCCAAACATCATCGGGTTCATAGGGAGATGAGTCGCAAAAAGAAAGCAGGACAGAATCCTGCTCCAGTATAAAATCAAGCAGAGACGCTTGCGTATCAGGCGTAGCAAGAGTTTCCTTTAAGGTATCTATTGTCGTACCCGTTTGTTGTAAAAAGGCAGTTATCATGTGATCCTTGGAAGCAATAAAAACAGCTACTTTTAATGTAAGTTCTTCTATA